>JAIXSO010000047.1 GCA_027484685.1 Bacteroidota bacterium | reverse complement strand
GGTTTAATACTTCAATTAATAAATGAATATGATTAGGCATAATGACATAACCATAAAGTTTTATTTTGTTGTTTTTTACTAAAAATTGAAGTGAGTCAATAACTATTTGTTTGGTTTCGTTAAACGATAACAAATTTTGCCAATACAAAATGGTAGATGTAAAAAAGAGCATTGTATGATGGTTCATGCTTTATTCAATTAATTTGTATTCAAAATAAAAAATACATTTTTGTTGCAGGCGAGGACGCCTGCAACGGCTGGAATGTATTTTCTCGGCCATTGCAGGCGTCCTCGCCTGCAATAAATAATGGAACCTTTTAGCCATATCTTACAAGCAGCATTTTACCAAAATTTCCACCAAGGTTGTTTTTTATTTTCTTGATTCATTATTTTTTCAAAATCTGCTGCATTATAAACTGTGTTTGTTTGTTGGCCGTTTTTATTTGAAGGAAATTTTTCATTGTTCAGTTTTTTTGCAAGATTAAATAATTTATCAGTCCTTGTATTTTTGGTATAGATTTTAAACATGTAAAAAGCAATTATATTTAACTTGTTTTTATTTAAGTCATTTATATTTTCTTCTACAAAATTTAACACCTCATCTTTAAATTTATCGTGGTAAGCACCAATTTTTAAAAAATAATCTAATGCTACATCACTCTTATTATTGTTTTCGTCCAAAATTATTTTTTTCAGGTATAACATATTTTCATCTGAATAATCAAATGCTATAATTGAAGTAATTAAATGAACTAGGGTATCTTTATGTTTTTTTTCAGTATTACCAAAACCCTCTTCATAAATGTATATTTCAGTTACATCATTCATGTTTTCTTGTTTAACTTCTTCTGTTAATTCTAGGGCTTCAATAAGACTAATACTTTTATCATCTTCTCTTTTAAGAAATATTTCCGAAGCTTTTAAAAGTTTGTAATGAATATCCTTATTTAATTTTTCTTTATCCATTTTATATTGTGTAATTTATTAAATTTTAGCAAACGCCATTGTGTAAAACCCTATGCATAGGGACTATTGACCATCACTATTCAAACATGCAGATAAAAGCCTAAAAAACAAAGTAAAAACAGATTTTTGTTGCAGGCGAGGACGCCTGCAACGGCTGAAAACGTTGCATTTTTTTAGCCTAAGATAGCGTTAGTTACTTTTATGTTTTTGATCTACAAGTTCTTTTTGAATGCTGTCTGCGGTTGGCCGGTCAAGTTTAGATACTTTGGAAATATCTATAAAGTTATAATAATTTTCGTCAAAGTCGTACCAACCACCAGTTGTTATTGCATAGCCGCATGGCTCGTTAATTTGTATACTTTCCACTAACTTGTTGTTTTGAGTTATATAAACCAAATAACCAAAGCCACAAGCCATGCGTTTATCTGTTAGTCTTAAAACCCAATTTACCTTGAGTTTTTGTAATGCAACTTTGTCTGTAAGTACAAAGTCTTCATTTGTTTTTTCAAAGTCACCCCAGTCACCCATTGAACGTATAAAATAAACAGAACACTTTTGATTTAGGTCTAATTTGTCAAAAGGGTTATAGTCAATTTTTGTAGGCCTACAACTTATAAAAAATATCAGTAATAATATTTGCAGTGTTTTAGTTATCATAGTAATTATCGCAAAAGGCATATTGTGAAACCCGATACATCGGGACTATTCACCATCACTATTCAAACATGCGGATAAAAGGATAAAAAACAAAGTAAAAACACATTTTTGTTGCAGGCGAGGACGCAACGGCTGAAAGATTGAGAACGGAACCTACAAGTACTTTTTAAACCTGCCTTTTGGTAAGTGTTGTTACCTTAAGTTGTTCTTTTGTTAGTTATAATTATCATTCATTCTTTCGTTTAAAGATTCTTGTTCCAACAAACTTTTTTGTCTCCTTTCTATTGAAGTCATTAGCTTTGATATTTTCTCTAAGTACAACTTCGTTTTTGTCCCATTTTATTATTTCAATTTCTCCTGATACTTTGTTGTTCTCATCATACCAATTCCAAATAGAAAATATACCGTAACTAGCTTTTACAATTAGCGTGTCAGCTTGTAAGTTAAGAGTCCTTTTTGTCTTAGCAGCGGATGTATCAATAAATTTTAGTGTTAATTCGTAACAAAATTCTTCGTCAATTACTCTAGGCCTATTGTAACAAACATTTTGATAAAGTTTAAAAATTGAGTCGTTTGTTATTATGCTGTTCTCTTTGTAATACTTTTTGTGTTTATAGGTTAGCAAATTTGTGTGACTACAAGAAGTCAAGATTGTTAAAATGCAATATATAAGTATTTTTCGTGTCATTTTACAATTGGGCATAACGTCAGAGTGTGAAACCCGTTACATCAGGACTATTCACCATCACTATTCAAACATGCAAATAAAAGCCTAAAAAACAAAGTAAAAACACTTTTTTGTTGCAGGCGAGGATAGGCTGCAATGGTTGAATAGTTTATTTTTTACATTCGCAATCGCTCAATGTGAAATCAAAGTTTCCTATCATGTATTTTTTTTCTTTGCAATCAAAAATTATAGTCATTTCACCCCCGGCACCAGGGCAACCATGTGTGCATATATCTCCACTTTCAGTAACAAAATCCTGCCATAAGTTGAATTCTATTCCGAGTTTGTTATTATACAAAGTAACTATTGGAGACATAAATATTATAAAGGCGCTATCATTATTTCTTATTTTATATTTGGATTGGAAGTCGGTATATACCAAGTTTATTCCTTTTATCTTTGGTGGCAATTTTGAGAAAATATATCTGTCACCCCAGATTATTAAAGTGTCATTCTTAATTAAACAAGAATATTTAGAAGTCACAGTTTCAACTAATCGTGTCAGAGCTAATTCATAAACATTATTTGTTTTAGCTTGACCAAATAAATTAATCGTAATAGTCAGTAAAATTATTAAATATACCAGTTTTTTGTACATGATGCTGTGTCCTAATGTTTTAATATATACTACTATTTTTAATAAATAGGAATAAGTTTTATTTGTTCTTCCCCAATTAAACCAAACCATATGCTCTTGATTGGTTTACCTTGAGCTTTTAATAAAATCAAAACACACGAAAATTAATTTAAAAAGCAAATGCTGTTTTTTGAATATGGAAAAGAAAAAAATCAATAATAGCTAACAAAACTTCATTTTTTGCAGGTGCTATTTAGGTTATGTGTTTTGAATAAAATAACAAGCCACCTTTGATGTAGGCTCAAAGAATACAAATGAGTCTCCATCACCCCAAAAATTTAATTCTTCATAAAAGTTTCTATACCAATCGTCTTTAGGTTCAACATTGGTTCTTTTTGCTGTTACACCGCCATTTAACTGACAAAGAAATTTCATTGTTTTACCACTTTTGGGGCATTTGGGAATATTAGGAGCTTGTATCCAGTTAGGAATACCTGAATGTGCAGTAAATGAAAATTCCACATCTTCCACAAATGAAAATTTCATTTCATTAAAAACAATTTCTGAATTTGAATCAAGGTCGTCATCGTACGAAGTATCTGCGTTTTCAACTTCTTCTCTATTAATTATAGTTGGTTTTAGGGGATTGGAATAATCAAGGAAAACATTGTTTATATTTAAATAAATGGGACAGGTTAAATGAATTTTATAGGGTAACCATTTAAAATTGTCGTCATTATTATTAATATAACCCAAATACTGAAAGGGAACTACGCATTTATTTTCGGGTAAGTAAAAGTCATCTGGAATTTCACCACCAAGTTGATGTAAGCCCTTAGTTGTCTCTTTTAAATTGAGAATTTTATTGGTTTTATATTCGCTGTATTGAAATCCAACTTCCTCTTTTTTTAATTCACGTTCACTTCTAATTCCATCATTATATTCATTTACCATGGTTAGCTTTCTGTTTTTAAAAATCAACTCTAAACCAATTGGCGCAAATTCAAAAGTTTGTTTGTTTGTAATTTGAGTAAAAATAAAATCATTACAATCCTCATCTCCATTTAGCAACACTTCCCATCCTAATAGATAAATTACTTTTATGTTTTCTTCATTTTCTGTTTCTACAACAGTGTTTAACTTCATTTTTTCATCTTGTTCAATTACTAAATCAATTTCATCTTCATCCTCATTTGTTTGAGGATATAAATCAAATAATTTATTCATTATCAATTCAGGTAAAAACTTTGAATAAAGTTCTGTTAAGTTAGGCTTTAAATCAAGAAAGGTCCAATTTTCATGCTCTTTAATTGCTAACTGTGTACTAGTTGAATTTGCTGTAATTTGATTGATTTTGTTATCAAATGAAACATTGAGTTCACCATATTTTTCTTTTAACATGTCAACATGAAAAATAGCTTCTTCTTGTGTCTCCTCTGTATTTGCTAAATATTTTATAACTTGATTAAAAGATGTTTTGATTATAAAATACCCTAAGTCATCAATAACTATTTCATAATCTATAGTATCTAATTTGTAATTGCTTATTTGAATTTCTATTTCTTTGTTTGAATAAGCAGCTTTTAATGAGCTTTCTATAGTTTTCTTTGGAATAAAGTCAAAAAGTTTTGGATAGATGAATTCAACTGTTTTTTTATAGTCCTTTTCAATTATTGACTTTCCATATTCTTCTATTATTTGCTCTATTATTTTGTTATTGCTCATTTTGTGGTGCTTTATAAAATTGCTGTTAAATTATTTGTATAAAAAGTTGATTCATCAAAGTTTCTTTACAATATATCAAAACACTCTAAAATTAATTTAAAAAGCAAATGCTGTTTTTAATGTTGGTAAGAAATATAATTAAACAGTTCTAGTTGGTGTTTGGCTAAAAGAATAACATGGGTGAAAGGGTTAAATATCTAGTCAATTTGGGAGTTAATTTTATTAGAATCATTATCAAGCTTAAAATTGACAAAATGCCTGATGATCATTATTACAAAAATTAAAATCCACCAAAATAGGAATGGGATTATTACTCCATTTATGAAAAGTTTCCACTCCGACCATTCCCAAACATATATTAATCCTGACCATATAATCGGAAAAGGGAGAGCAAACCCAGGGTCGCCACCGCTTCCAAGAGTTCCAATACCAAATAATAGTGCATACGATAGTGATAGCAAGCATAATTTAAAATATTTATTAAATGGTATCAAAGCTAAACGTATATATTTTGTTAAGTAATATCCTCCAACGAAATATAAGGCTGCAAAGGTGAAAAATAGGACTATTTCCATTAATAATTTTGCTTTTAACGATGTATTTGAATACTTAGTTTGTAGATATAATAAAATAAACTCAATTACTATTTTACATCAAGTAAAATAAATGAAAATATATTTAAAAAGCAAATGCTGTTTTTGAATAATAGGTAATTGTGAAGTGAGAAATGAGAAATAACGAATAATGAATAACGAACAACGAATAATTCCAATGAGATTGCTTCGTACCTCGCAATGACGAATAACGAACAACGAACAACGAATAATTTCAGTGAGATTGCTTCGTACCTCGCAATGACGAACAACGAATAATGAGCAACGAAAAACAATTAAGCAATTCAACAATTAAGCAATCACCAAATCACCCAATCACCAAATCACAAATCAATTAATATGCAAGTATTCGCTTTTAAGTTTTTTGCCAAAAAATATTTCGGCTTGTTGGTCAAATATTTCGGTTGAATCGGTAGTATAAAAAGCCATTTTACCATTTTTACTACAAAGATTTTCTAACTCAGTATGTCGCTCTAAATATTGTGTCAAGCTATTGGCTACTATTTTACCTTGGCTCAGTAAAGCTATTCCTTCAGGTAAAAGTGCTTTAATTTTATGTTGTAATAATGGGTAATGGGTACAACCTAACAGTATGGTATCAATATCAGCCGATTTAGCCATGAGTTGGTTTAAATGTTTTTGAATAAAATAATCTGCTCCTGGGTTATCAAACTCGTTGTTTTCAATAAGCGGCACCCAAATAGGGCAAGCTTGCTGATGAACCGTTATTTCAGGAAAAAACTTTTCAATTTCAATAGGGTAGGAGTTAGAGGTAACAGTGCCTAAAGTGGCCAAAACGCCTACTTGTTTGGTTTTGCTAAACGTGCCAATTAATTCGGTAGTAGGTCTAATAACACCTAACACGCGTAAGCGGCTATCCATTTTGGGTAAATCGCGCTGCTGTATATTCCTAAGGGCTTTGGCCGAAGCAGTATTGCAAGCTAAAATTACCAATTTGCAGCCTTTGTTAAAAAGGGCGTTTACACACTGCAAAGTATATTCGTACACCGTTTCAAAACTGCGGTTTCCGTATGGAGCTCGGGCATTATCGCCCAAATAAACATAATCGTATTGTGGCAACGAGTTAACAATTTCTTTCATTACGGTTAATCCTCCGTAACCTGAATCGAAAATACCAATAGGGCCGCTTTGCATGGTGCAAGGTTATAAAATAAAAAAGCCCTAACAAAATAAATTTTGATAGGGCTTTTGTGGTATGTAATAAATAATTATTCTTTTACCAACTTGTAGTAAGCTGTTTGTTGGTTTACTTCCATTTTTAGTACATAAATGCCTTTAGCCAAATGGCTTAAATCCAATGTTTGGTTTTTGGTTAAGCTTATGGTTTCAATGGTTTTTCCGTTCACATCTAAAATAAATAATTGACCATTATTTTCATTTTCTAAATCAAAATTTACTTGGTTAGTAAATGGATTAGGATAAACTTTAACAGCTATTTTTTTAGCTAAATTATTTACACTGGTATTGGTTATGGTAATTTGTTTGGTAATACTATCCTTACAATTAAAATTATTGGTAACTATAAGTTTAGCTTGGTATGTGCCACCTTTGGTATAAGTAAACTCGGTGTTTCTGTTAGTTGAAGTTGAGTTTTTATCATCGCCAAATAACCAAATTGATGTTACACTATCAGAGCTCAAATTGGTAAATACCGCACGGTTTTTATTTACATTATTGGAGTCAGATTTAAAGTATTCTACACTAAAATTGGCTACAGGTTTTGGGTTTTCGGTAATGGTTATTTCATCCGATGAGTCTACACAAAAAGTAGCAGTATCAATAACTATGGCTTTTATTAAATTATTGGTTCCAAGTAATTTGCCTTTTACATTAATGGTATTATTTAAAGTAGCTTCAATTAACTGTTTGGTAGGGTTGGTTTGGTAAAACGAAAATAAATTTGAGTTACTGCCTTTGGTTGCTATAACTATAATATCTTCATCTTTACAAATGGTATTATTGGGTTTATTAGTGCTTAAAACTGGTTTTATTGGCGTTAAATTTCCTCTTACTATAAAAGTAGTATCTACAATTGGGCAGCCAACTTCGGTGCTATCTTTCAATTTAATTCTCACACTATTATTGCCAGCTTTAGCAGTAAAGTTAAAGGTGGTATTTCTCGAAAATGCACTTATAGTCGAATCTGTTTCAAACTGAATTAAAAACTTAGGGTTCGAAATATTTTTTACCTCGAAAGAGGTTAAACTTGAACCTGATGTAGCATTTACACAAACAAAACGTTTGTAATTATAAATGGCATTAATGGGGTTACAACCATTATTGATACAAGTTTTAGTAGCTACTAATCCATTTCCACAAGGGCCATTACTTTTTACCCTAACCCAAATAGTTTTAGTAGTATTAGGCAATAAACCATTGATGGTATGCGATAGTTGATTGTTGCCATTGGCATTTACCCATGTGTTTCCAGTATCTAAACTTATTTCATAATTGGTATAATTGGCTACAGGTTGCCAAGTAAACTCAATGCTATTAGTAGTGCTATTTCCGCAATTTACAAGGGGCGCATCAGGCTGTTTTTCAATAGTAATGTATTTAGCTGACAAATTAGTAGCACAGCCAGAAGCCGTAATTTTAGCAGCTACTTTATAAATTCCAGCATTGCTTCTATTAAATTTATAAAGCAAGTCTGTAGAGTTTTGAACAAAAGTATCGTTTACAAAATATTGGGCAGTAAATCCACTTCCTGTAATATCAAACATTACAGTATCGTTATTGCAAATGGTATCTTTATTACTTATCAAATAACCTTGAGGGTAATTGGCTTTGGTGGCTTTAAATGGAGCAGATGTAGCAAAACAACCATTAGAATTAGTAACTTTAACACTATAACTTGCAGTATCTTTAACATAAATAGAAGAAGTAATAAAGTTTCCTGGAGTCCATAAATAAGTAAATCCAGTTCCTGTGTTTGCTTGTAAATTTACCGAATCGTTACCACAAATAGTTGTATTGCTAGAGGTAATAGTTGCCGTTGGTTTGGCTACAACTTGTACGTTAAGCGAAGTTTGTGGAGAGTTACCATTGGCATTTGAAGTTGTTAATCTGATGGTTTTAGTACCTACCGAGGTATAAACTAACTTTACATTTTGGGTATTTGCCGAATTGGGGTTATTATTTATAAACACCCAATTAAATCCTGTTGGATTATTTACCCCACTTCCACTTAAATATAAAGTATCGCCTAAACATACCGTGGTGCTTGATGGTGTAATTACTGCACTTGGTAAGTTGGCAACTGCTTGGTTTAAAGTAAATGTTTTGGTATAAACTACATCGCCCGATGTTGCAGAATTAGAGTTGGTAGCATTATAACTTGCATAAAAAGTTATAATTCCAGTTCCTGAAGCTGGTGCTGTCCAACTAAACGACCATGAAGCACCATTATTTCCGCTTTGCGAAACATAACTTCTGCCTGATTGGCTACTAATAACTGTACCAGTTCCGGCCACTAATGTTCCAGCCATGGCATTACTGCTTGTGAGTGCAGTTAACTGAAAGCCGTTTTTACTAGTGGCAGCCGTTCCACCATTTAAGGTTAATGTGTAAGTAGTTCCTGGAACATATCCATTGGCTGGCAATCCAGTTAGTGCTATAGCACTCCAATTGGTGCCCGAAGTTACTGGGCTTCCTGCATGGCACGATGTACAGTTGGTGCCAGTTGGTTCTCCTGCGTTGGCAGCTGGAGGATTACTGCTGCTTGTAAATACCGAAAGCGACAAAAAACAAATTGCAGCCACAAAGAAAAATTTGAAAAAAGTAGAAGTTTTAACCATAAATATATTTTTGCACAAGAATATTAATTTATGTGCCAATTACATTCAAAGGTTTCTGTAATTTTTTTCAATAAACAAAAACTTTTACAATAAAATTAGGTTCTTATTAATATGTTAGTTGGTGAAAAAGAAAAGAAAAGTTTTTATAATATCAAAGTAAAAGATCTAACAGGAAACGAAATATCGCTCGAATCTTTTAAGGGCAAGGTGCTTTTAATAGTTAATACAGCAAGTGAGTGTGGTTACACCGATCAATATAAGGAACTAGAGGAAATTTACCAATTATATAAACACAAAGACTTTGAAATTTTAGCTTTCCCTAGTAATGATTTTGGTGCACAAGAACCATTAAGTGGTCCTCAAATTGAGTATTTTTGTCACTCTAAATACAAAACTTCATTTAAAATATTTAATAAAATAAAAGTTAAAGGCCTAGGAGCGCATCCTTTGTTCCAATATTTAAGTGAAAAGCGTTTAAATGGAAATATCAATATGTATCCTAAATGGAATTTTCATAAATATTTGGTCAATAAAAATGGCGAGGTAGTTGATTATTTTTTTACAGTTACAAAACCTAATTCATTAAAATTAATGCAAGCCATAGAAAAACTACTTTAGTAGTTTTTCTAATCTGCTTTGTCGTATGCTTTAATAATATTTTTTACCAGTTTATGCCTTACCACATCTTCGTAGGTCAAGTATTGAAAATGTATTCCCTCAATACCCTCCAAAATTTTTACAGCTTTTAATAAACCCGATTGCTGTTTTTTAGGCAAATCTATTTGCGATAAATCGCCCGTAACAATAAACTTAGCATGAGGTCCCATGCGGGTTAAAAACATTTTTAACTGCAAATCGGTAGCGTTTTGGGCTTCATCTAAAATTACAAAAGCATTGTCTAATGTTCGTCCTCGCATAAACGCCAATGGAGCTATTTCAATTACTCGAGTTTCAATATATTGTTTCAACTTTTCAGCAGGAATCATATCGTCCAAAGCATCGTAAAGTGGACGCAAATATGGGTCAATTTTTTCTTTTAAATCGCCAGGTAAAAAACCCAAACTTTCACCAGCCTCAACTGCAGGTCTAGCTAAAATAATGCGCCTCACTTCTTTATTTTTTAAGGCTTTAACAGCCAATGCTACTGCTGTATAAGTTTTACCCGTTCCTGCAGGGCCAATGGCAAATAATATATCGTTGGTTTGAACCAAATTTACCATGGCTTTTTGGTTTGGAGTTTTTGCTTTAATTGCTTTTCCTCCATTTCCATGTAAAATTATATCGCTGTTGTTAGGTTCGTTTTTATCTAATTTTTCCTCTTTATCGTCTTTTAAATCGCCTGCTAGTAAAGCTTTGAACTGACTATCGCTAATGGTGCCATTTTTAAAAATAATTGCTTCTAATTGCATAAATTTATCTTCAAAAAGTTCCATTTCTAACTCATCACCAGTAAGCATTATTTGATTGCCTCTGCTAACTATTTTTAATTTAGGAAAATGAGCTTGAAGTATTTTTAAATTACGGTTATTATTGCCCAAAAGTTCTAATGGGTCTAAATTTTCGATAAGAATTTCTTTATTGTTCAAATTATATGGTGCTTAATTAATATTTTTGCACGAATTTATTAATTTACCTTACTCTCACAAGTGAAAAATATAACCTTAACATCCGATTATGGAAATGCAAGCCATTATGCAGCTGCTGTTAAGGGTAATTTGTATAAATCAATTGCTAATATTCAGGTTATTGATGTATCGCATACTATTGATAAATTTAACAAGCTGCAAGCAGCATTTGTTTTAAAAAGCATTTATAAAAACTTTGCACCCGGTAGTATTCACCTCATTTGCATTGATACTAATATTTATAACTATCAGCGAATAATAATATTGGTTATAGATAATCAATATTTTATTTGTTTAGATAATGGTATATTGAACCTCATGTTTGCTGACGAACAAACAGAAATTTGGTTAGTAAATAATCAGTTTTACGATGCCAATACTACTTTTATTGAAAACAGTGCTTTTGTGAGTATTGCCAATCATTTATCACAAGGTTTACCTTTAAATCAAATAGCAGAACCAAGTTTATTAAATAACCAATTGGTGCACGCCAATGTGCAAATTGACAAAGATGAAATTAAAGCCTCGGTAGTTTATATTGATGGTTTTGGAAATGCTTTTATTAATGTTAATAAATCAATGTTTGATGAAGTTGGTAGCGGACGTAAGTTTAAAATTCATTATGCCCGTAAGGATTATTTTAGCCAAATAGTGAAACATTATAAGGAAGTAAAATTAGGGGCTGAAGCCATTATGTTTAATGCCGATGGATATTTGGAAATAGCAACCAACGAAGGTAATGCCTCACAATTATTGGGTTTGCGTGTGGGTAGTAAAATAATTATTGAATTTTATTAGAATTATAAGTATATGATAACCAGAGTAGTAAGATTAAGCTTTGAACCAACCAAGTTAGACGATTTTTATAAAGTATTTGAAGCTAGTAAGCTGCAAATTGCTGCTTTTGAGGGCTGCAACGGATTACAATTAATGCAGGATGCTGCTGAAAAAAATGTATTATATACTTTAAGTTATTGGGAAAGTGAAGCACATTTAAATAAATATCGTTTTTCTGAACTTTTTAAAACTACTTGGGCTCAAACTAAAATTTTATTTAATAATAAACCTCAGGCTTTTAGTTTAGAAATGCTACAAAAAGTAAAATAATATTTGCGTATAAAATTATTTTTTCTACATTTGCAGCCCTTAATACAGCAAACAATTGTATTAATTTGAAATAATGGCGGGGGTCCCGAAAGCTTTCGGGACAAATGGTTAGAGCACAGGATTCATAACCCTAAGGCTTACTAATAGTAAATTTGAAATAATGGCGGGGTAGCTCAGATGGTTAGAGCACAGGATTCATAACCCTGAGGTCGGCAGTTCGATTCTGCTCCCCGCTACCAAAGCGGAATATTCCAGACTTAGTTCGGGTATTCCGCTTTTTTTATGGCTTACTTCCTGCGCCAAATGGGCGATATAGCTAAAAACAGAATTTATTTTTGTGGTTCGACAGCAGTTTTTTTCCTTACTATATGTAATTCCTTCAGGGAATAATAAAAATTGTATTTTTTGTTTAGTTGAGTAATTCGCTGTTGACCAATTATAGTGGAGATTAGAGCAAATACTAATTGCTTTTTCAACGCATAATTCAAGGTTCGACACTTCATTTATCGATTCATTTAAAGTTTGTTCGATTATCTTTTTTTCTTCCTTAAATTTTTCAACATATTTAAGGTATAAATCTTTTGTAATTTCTTCTTCAATAAATCGTTCCTCAATGCGATTAAGTTTAGCCGTAATTTCTTGATATTTTGATTGTAATAAAGTTCTTGTCTCTTGCTCACCTTCAGTTAATTGGTTAAAGGTTGAAATCATTTGGATTTTCATGAGTTTCTCAATTTCAGGGGATAGGGTAGTATTAAATGATTTAAGAATAGATTCAAAAGTACTATGTAATGCTTTAGCATTTTTATTGTTATTACATCCAATATTATTGCATTTATAATAATGAATCCCTTTTTTCTGCACTACATAACCTCTCATGTAAGAATTACAATTATCGCATTTTAGGAATCGTTTTAAGGGTAAAAAATCATTTTCGGGAGTGGTAATGTAATTATGGTGATTTTGTTCCAATAATGAATTTACCTTTAGGAAAACTTCTTTAGAAACTAATTTTTCATGGTTTCCTTCTACTATTTGTCCTTCAAGAAGATTGTGGGTAATTAAACCGCAATAAAATGGGTTTTTAAAAGTTTCAGAAATTCGTTGATGATTTATTTTTAGTCCAAGACTTAAAAGCCTTCTATAAATGTCTTGATTAGATATTTGTTCATTAACTTTCCAATGAAATGCTTTTTTAAGTAATTTGCCTGTATCATTTACAATAATGCTACGTTTACCATTAATTTTTACTGTATCATAGCCTAAGGGTGGTTTGGTGCACCAATCACCACGCAAAAGCATTTCTTTT
This sequence comes from Bacteroidota bacterium, assembly GCA_027484685.1. Classification (GTDB taxonomy): domain Bacteria; phylum Bacteroidota; class Bacteroidia; order UKL13-3; family UKL13-3; genus JAAFJM01. Next base: position 294,105 of record JAIXSO010000047.1, on the reverse strand, counting down.
ATTCCAGCCATGCATTTTTCTTTACGAAGTTGGTTATCATATTCGCTGAAAATCAGCTGAATATTTTGTTGTAAATTGCCACTTGAAGTTGCAGTATCAGTTTGTTGGGTAACAGATATAATATACACTCCTTTGTTTCGAAGCTGTTCTTTAATATATATTGCGTTTGCTCCGCTTCTCGAGAATCTATCCACACTATATACCAAAATACAGGATATTTTTTCTCTACATTTTTTAACAAATGAAAGCATATTTGAAAATTCTATCCTTTCATCTGTTTGGGCTGACTCAAAAGTTCCACCAAAGTATCCATGAACTACAAGGCCATTTTTAGCTGCATATTGTTCACATGCTTTACGTTGAGTATCTAAACTGAGATTATTATCTGCTTGTTCTTTTGTAGAAACTCGAGTGTAAACAACGCAATTATTAGTTCTACTCTCGGTCTTTAGTGACCCTTTGGCAAATGACTCAAAAACAGTTAGATTATTCATAATTCTGTAAGGTTAATTCTTGTGAAAATTACATATTTATCCTAATGATTTCAAGTAAATTTATTGGTTTTTTTGTCATTTTTTATACATTCAAACGCTATGATAGACAGTGCTTTAAAGGTATTTAAAACAACCTGTAATTCTTCATCTGAAAAGTGCGCAAATGAGCTACATGCCTTGATTTCTTCGATGGTTAAATCATGCATTCGGGTGAGATCAATATCAATAGAAGTAATGGGCATTAATAATGAATTTTAAGGTATTACTATTTAAAATAGAGTGCTTGAAGTACTATTCAATGTATTAAGTTGCTTGTAGAAATAAATAATTTCCTATATCTCATTTTGTAATAATAACCAATATGAGATATAGGAAATTGTAGGCGGTAAATCAACAATTACTGATAGCCTTTCAACAATTTATCCATTGTAATTGCTTCATAAGCAATGTTTGTGGTATTAATTTATAGTTTTTTCTTTTCTTTTTTCTGTTCAAGCAAGGCTTGAATTTCGGATTTCAGGTAGTAAAATTTTCCTAAAATTTGGATTCTTTTTAGTCCAAATACATTTCGGATTTTTACAAGACTGTTAGTAGAAACTCGGAGCATACTTTTAGTTTCAGATGTTGTTAAATATTCAGACTCCTCAGGTGGTTTATTATTAGATAATATCTCCTTTATTTCAACAATTAGGTCTTGTTTGAAGGAAATTAAATCTTCTTTAGTCAGTGGTTCCATAATTACTAGTTATTAATTGATGACGAAATGATCACTGTGGCATTACAAGGCTTTAGAATTTCTTTTAACATGGTTGAGGTTTGATAAAAGATTTCATCTTCCTGTTGGCTTTTGCTATTGTATATCAAGTGAAGAACAAGCCCATTTAGGTTGGGAATTGAGAGTCCATTTGAAAAGGCTTTTTTGAACCATTTTTTATCATGATTAATAAGTTTTTTTATATCCTCTTTTTGGTAAAATGAGACCTTTTCCGAATTTTGGTGCAGGTCAGAGAAACAATATACAGTTCGACTTGGATCATTTCTCTCGGTTAATTCATAGAATAATTTTTCAAAAATTAGTGATCGGTCCTTGGTAGGAGCTTTCCTTTTAATCCTTTCGATTTCATTATTTATTGATTTCATAAATATATCTATCTCTTCCATTCTTTTTACTTCGTTACCAGTAAAAGAACCTGAAGGTTGTAGGGTGAATTTATATTTAGTCCCTAGACGGACATCCGAAAGTATACAGATTTCAACAATTCTACCTTCCCACATTAGATCTTTTTCATCACTAGAAATAGCTTTTTTTATTTGGTAATCAGTTAATTCCTGAATACTTGTCATTGAATCTGTCAAATCAAAGATTAGAGTAATTCTTGGTAATGGTTGCTGTTTAGTATTACAACTTATGAACCAAATGGCGATTATTAATATTTTAGTCTTCATTTTTCTTTAATTCGATTAAGGATGTGAAATCTAAAGATGCGGGAGAATCAGAATGACAGGGTACGCGAACACCTCGTTTTAAGGTATTTTGTAAAACGTATTCAGCCACTGCTTTATAATACAAATTATTTATCAATCGCTCGGATGCCTTGGCTAGATGCATTCTATCTAAAATTTTGGAAAGCTCTTTTGCTAGTTCTTCACGATTAGTTTCTATTTCAATTCCGATTGACTTGGACTTTGCTTCTAAGCTTCTAATTTTGTTCAAGACTGTATTTATTTCCCGTATCTGTTTAACTGGAGAAATATTTGGGAAGATCAAGAAGTATGCAATCAAAAACATTGCGATGAACAAAAGGCTATTGATTAAAACAAATGAAAAAGCTTCCGTGTCATCTTTAGTGGTTAAAGCGACATAACTTGCCCTCAATTGTCCTAAAAACCAAAAGGCAGATATAACAATAATACAAACAGTTACTCTGGCTAAAATTCTAGTAATTTTGTTTCCTATTTGGTCAGTATAAACTGGTGCTAGGTGACTAATTAATAGCATGCTTGTTGAAATGGCAGTTCCAAGAATTATTGCTCTCAAATAAGATGTGGTTATTATTTGAAGAGAAGTAGATAGAAACGAAACTTCACCACTATAAATTAATAGGATAAGTACTATACCCGTAAACATAATGTACGCAGGAATGTAAGAAAGTTTCTCCTGTTTATTGGATTTAAAAAGTTCTATTTCAGAATCAATTTCTGCCTTGTTTTGTGTTAACTCTTGATCGCGTTTCTGAGCAGCATTTTTTGCAATGTTACCTTGAATTTGTTGAGTATCTCCAATCAACTGAGCCTTTATTTCAGGGATATAGGAGTCAAAATCTGTTCGAATTGGTTCTATATAATCCTGTAATTTGGCTTCAAAGTCTGATGGTGGTAATTGTATGGCCGAATGTTTTATACCAAGTTGTTTTGCTGCAATGATTTTTGGTGTACAATCTTTAATTATCTTATTTAATAAAGGGTGTGATGGTATTACTTCATGTGAAGTTAAGGTGCCTAAAAGTTGTGTTTTCATAAAAAAATTTTTGGTTTTTGGTTTGTTATTGAATTGATGAATATTGTTCGAAATTTATATATGGAGCTTGATGTCCTCCAATTTCATTTATTAGGATTTTTTCTTCCTCATACCTTTCCCAAATTATGCCATAGCCTATGCCTCCCTTTTCCATGAGGTGGGTTGTTGAGAAATATTTTATTTCATTAGTCTCAATATCTTTATAGGTACCATGCAGGGCGGTAAAAAAACTATCGTCCTCTTTAAATTGAGTTATACAGTAACTAAGTAGGCAAAAGCCTTCTATTTGAGAGTAATTAACAATCAGTTCGTTCTCCATAATTAGTATTTAAGGGTTGTTCCTGTTTTATTTACTGCTTCAAATTTTTCCTTCAGTTCGATACAGTTTTCTAATGTTTCTTGTGCAGAACAACTCGTATCTGATTTAATTCCTCTAAGTGTTTCAATATGCTGATTAAGTGCATAGGGTATCCACACAGAATAGTGTGGGTCAAACTGAATCTGACACATTTTTTCTATTAAAGGAAGTTGGTTTTGAATTTGTGCTACCTTTGTAGCGGTTTGGTCTAAGTTTTTCATAATTGTGTTCGTTTAGGAACAAAAAAACGAGCCCCATTTTGTTGGAGACTCGTCACTTACACAACTATTGCAATATTCTTGTAGTATGCTATACTGCACTCAGAGGGAATCTGTTCGTTGTGTTCGTAACGGGTTCTCCTTTTTTATGCCTACCAAGTTGTCGCTTGGTGGGCTTTTCGTTTGATAACTTAAAGCCCTTGGATAAAAAATGAAACTTCGTTCGTTAATTCCACAACAAAGATTTTGGATAAAAAAAAGAATCTTAAAAAAGACCTATAAACAGAAGAAAAACTCTAAAAATGGTATTTAGATAATTAATGAAGCTAAAAAAGCTTTAAGTTACCTTTTAAATCGTTTTGCAAACTCAGAATATCCATCTTTAGAGACTTCAATTTTCTTTGGCGTACTTTTATTGGTAATCATATGTTCTTTTAAAATAATTATATTTGGGGAAACCAATCGATCTATAAAAATTTTGTTTACTATACTTCCTGCTCCAATTTTATAAAAAAAACTAGGTAATAAAGCATTAAGTTTCACTTCCCAATCCACAATATATGTGGATGATGTAATTTTCTTATAATCTGCAAAATAGACGATAGTACCAAATTTCCCATTTGTAGAATCTGCTTGAATAAATACTATTCTCATAGGATCTAACTCTTCGTCTCCAATCTTGACTAATTTAAAGGTAAAAATGTTTTGCTTCCTGAGAATTGATTCATAGTCCACTTTTAGATTTTGCTTAAAATTTGGTTTACTACTTGCATTTAAATAGCCGCTTAAAATCTGTAACATTTCATTATAACGAAATGGTTTATCAATTACAGGTACCATTTTACCAACCAATTGTTTTAGTGTACCGACCTTATCTTCTGCTGTTACAAATATTGTGTATATAGGTATTTGGGCAATGGATTCAAGAAATAAATCAATTCCAGATTTTCCATTTTCATTAAGCCAGTTGTCCAAAAATATGATATCAGGATTTAATTTTAAGCTTTCTTTTGCATCATCAAATGATTTAGCTTGAGGTAAAACAATAAGGTTTACGTCCAATTCCTTTGCAATTAATTCAACCAATATTACATAATTTGCAAATACTGGTTCTTCGTCCTCAACAATTAAAATCTTTTTCATATTTTTTGTTTAATTTTAGTTCAACTTTTAACCCATGTGGTTCATTTCTTGAAAAGCAAATACTTATTTTTGCTCTTGAAGTTAAATTGAATAGTTTTATCCTATCTAGTGTAATTTCTAATCCTGTTTTCACATCACGTTCTTTAAAAATCTTATCACCTGAATAATTATTCAGTTTTGCTAAACTTTCATCAGAAATTCCATATCCAAAATCAGAAATTACAATTATTACGTTTTTAAAATTATCCTCAGATATGTTAACTGAAATAGCATTATTAATATCAGGACGGATTTCTTTAAATGCATTTTCAACTATTGGTTGAAGTAATAAAGGTGGAATTTTAAAATTAATTAAACTCTCCTTGCTAATATTTTCATTTATAGTTGGTACTGTTGAAAATTTTTCTTTATGTCTTAAATACTCTAGGAATATATAATCATTAAGAAACAATAATTCATCCTCAAGATTGATTACATCTTTCTGTGAAAATGAATAATGGTTTTTTAGTAAATCATTAAAGTGGTCAAATACTTTTATAGATTCAACGTTTCTAGATTGATATGTAGGAGCACCAATTGGTCCCGCCATTAGATTTTTTATGAAATGAGAATTTAGATTAGACCTTGATATGTCTATTTTTAATTTTGAAATTTCGTGTCTAGTTTTTGCACGTCTATTTGAGATAATTATTGTGAAAATTAATAAAGTAAGTATTAGTATGCTTGCAACAAGTAAAATGAAAAATTTCTGTTCTGATTTACGTTTTTCTTTTTCTGCATTTATTTCAGTTTCTTTTAATTTTGAAAGGGCGTGTTTTTCGTTTAAAATATTTGTTTTTTGAAGCTGTAATAATTTTATTTCAATAGAATCTACATATGCCAATTCATGCGTTTTAGCATCCAGTTCACCTTTTAATAATGAGCGATATCTCCACAACCAGGCATTAACGGGAAGATTTATCGCTGATTTCAAATAAGTGTAGGACCCAATAGGATTATTAACTAGATATAAGCTATCCCAATTGAAATCTTTACTATTATTTGTTTGGTTTTGTATTCGGAAGTTAGCAAATTCAATTTTATTTTGAATTTCAGCGAATTTCAGATATGTTTCATAATACCTATTGTTATATAAAAATTCATATGGCAATTTATTTATTAGGTTAATTTCATTGCACAGTTCAATATAGTATTTATCTTGATTCAACCTAAGAAATAGGGAATCGGAACTTGGATTTTTTGAGCTTCTAATATTGTTTAATAATGTAAAAAGGTCAGCTGCTTTCCAAAAATTATTGAAATGTATTATTAGTTCATTTCTTGGATATATTAATGCAGTTAAATCAGAATAAAGTTCCCAAAGTTTCTTTCTATGTTGGAATTCACCTTGTAAAGAATCAAAATAATTTAGTTTAGGTAAACTAGATGTATAATGACTTAGGTTTGATAATAGTGAGGAATAATCGTTATTTAAACTTGAAAGAATTGCGCTTGATAAAAAGCATCTTTGAGAAGTAATTGGGTTCCAATTGAATGAAATCTTTACTTTTGAGATATACCTTCCAATAATATTTAACTTAACTAAATCGTTGCTTTTATTTTTTCGAATAAATATTTCTTTATAAAGTAGTTTAATAAAGAGATTATTTAATAACTGTTGGTCTGTTGTAGATAAAACATTGGTTCCAATTGACTGCAAGTACATTTCACCAATTGTATTGACTATTCGTAAGTTTGACCTTTCAATTTCGTTTTGTGTTCCAATAGTTTTAGAAAGTCTATTTGCTTCAATTTCAGTTTCTAAAAGTTTCTCATAACTATAAAAATTATAGAGTGTTTCAAATTGCATATGACTTAAATTCACTAGTTCATTAAGTAATACTCTTTTATTATTGGAATCTCGTTTTAATTGGTCAATTAATCTGCTTTGAAAATAATAAGCCTTTTCAAGACTTGAATCGTCATGAGATGAATAGTAATACTTATAAAAATAAAATCTTGTAAGTAATTGTAAACCTTTTATTTTATAATTTTTGTTTTTATTGTTTATAACTTCGTTTTGTAAATTATGTATTTGGAAGCCACTTACTTTTTTAAAATTGAGAATTTCAAATAAACTATCAAGATAAATAGAACTTAAATTTTTAATTGCTTTTTGTGGTTTTGAAATACTTCTTTTAAACCTTATACATATAGAAATTAGAGAATCTCTCAAGTCATTATTAAACTCAAATTCTGTCTCACCATCATCTATATAAGGAATATATGAACGGTTATAATATGGTGAGTAATCTCTTGCATATTCAATCATTGAATATATTCTCTTATCAAGTTCATTTTTAGGTAGAATAGATAAGTCGAATTCATTATTTAATAAACATAGTCTAGTATTCTCAGAAAACTTTTGAGCGTTTACTATCGTACTTTGTAAAGTAGTTAGAAATATAATTAGGAGAGAAGAAAAAATTTTATTAGTACTCAAAATTTATCTGATTAATGGTTTTAAATAGTTTACTTTTATACATCTACTTCTAAGTCATAATTTTCTGATTTATTATCAAAGGTATTATTAATCAGTGAAATATCATTATTTTGTTTAATTTTTTGTTCCTCAAATATTGTTATTTCTTCTAGCCAATTACAATCTTGAAACTCTACATTTAAGGTTAAATTAGAATCCAATGGATTGTCAAACTCATCAATAGGGAAACGGTATACAGTATCTTCTGTATTTATTGGTCTGTTAATATTTATTGTTTTCATTTCGGCACTCTTTCTTGATTCTTGTTTTAGCACTTTTTCTTCCAGTCTAATTTCAGGTAATTTTAGTTGTTCAATTTCTTCCTTTGCTATTCCTAATCTTGTGAATCTTATTTTATTTTCTCCGATTGATAAGCCTGTCGCAATTCCATTTCGTTCATAGTGGTGAAGTCCATTATCCCTTAGTAAAGCTAAAAATTCATCAAAGCTTTTTGATTGTTTGAATAAATCTTGGACTTGATGTTGAACCGATTCTTTGAGTTTAGTTCGTTCTTCCTTATGCCTTCGATGGTATTCCTTATTTTTTGCAAAACTCCTACCTTTACTATGGTCGCAAAAGGATTCTATGATTTCTGGATACTTTTGAAGGTGATAGTCTTGCAGAAGTAACTTTATGTCCTGTAAAGCACTTTTTGATACTCGGTGAGCTTTTCCTGTACAATATTCTAAGGCAGAAGTCATGATATGGGCGTGGCAGTGCTCTGTATCTCTATGAAGGGCAGCAAGGTACATACCTTTAGTACCTCTTAAATCAAGGTATTTTTGAGTTATATCCATCATGACTTCATCAGGAATATAGTTTTCCTCATTGCTGCTTAAACTAATAATTTCATGGTATAGAGCAATCTGATCTTTTCGAATAAAGGTTCTAAATGTTTCATTCCTTTCAAATTCTTTAACTATAGCCTCTACAGTTGAGCCTTTGATGTTATGTTTGAGAATGCCTTTAGCTGATTTATATGGCGTTTTGTCTTTTAGAATATATTCTGCTAACTGCTTAAAACTTGGATTCTTGCGAGAAAGTATTTTTACAAACATTATTTTTCGCTAATGTATTCGATTAGTATATTTTCAATCTTTTCAATTTCTTCATAGATTTCAAGTGGACATTTTCTCAATACTGTCATACCCAATATCCCAAGTTTTTGAACCAATTCCTGAAGAACAGCCTTGTTAGGAATTTTGATTTCGGATTGATTCTCTTGTAAAATGGCAAGCTTAGAATACATGGTGGGTGACAGATTAAGTAGGTTGGCTTTTTGTTTAATTTCAGAGAATTCTAAAGGCGAAAATCTTATTCGTATATCTTTTGTTTGTTCTCTTTTTTCTTTATGCCAAACTCTCAAATATTCCTTTCTGTGCTTAAGTTTTGCTTCCTTTATTTCTTCTTTAGATTTTCCTATCAAATCATTGTCCTTAAGGAATTGGTATAACTTATTACTCTTAGCCTTCATTAAAATTAACGTTCAAGGTCATTGGAAATTTCTGGTTCACTTGCTTGTTCTCTAATATAATCAAAATCTGTTAAAGTGGTATCTAACTCTTCATTTAAGAACTCTTGGTCGTGGTAGTCTAGGTCAGGCATTTCAATGGGTACTTCAGGAACTTCAACCTCTTTGATTTTAGGCTCGACTTGGGCGTTTGAGAAGGTGTAAGCTATAGGGTAGTAGGGTTTTTCATTTTCACTTTTGTCTAGTTTTTGAATTTCTTCTTTTTCTAAATCTTTTTCAACATTTTTGGGCGCGCCCCATAAAGGAAAACCCATCTCTCCCTTTTTAACTTGCTGGCTTTCACGTTGCCACTGCTTGTATGTTTTAAACTCTTGATTATCATAGTCTTTGTAGATTTCCTCAACAATGGCTTGGTTGATGGTTTCATACATACCATTTTTAACAAGTGGTTTAACTTGTTTGGAATGCTCTATCAATAATTGATACGCAATATCTCTTGGTTTCATTTCGAAGTGTTCAGGCTCTTGACCATCTTTGTCAGTTGTTTCCATAATTGTATTTAATTGTTACTTTGTGAATGTGATTCTTCTGTTGTTTTTTCTCCTATCAAGCGTATTGGAGTTTGAGGTATTTCACCTTTCAAAGGTGCTGGGGGAAATGAGGCTCGTCTTGAATATTTGAATGAGAGATAGTATGGGGAAGTTTTTGATAGAATAAATGGTTTATTTCCACACAGGATTAATATTTCATTTTCATCCATCCGTCTTATTTCATCCACGGTCATGAGGCTTTTGGATTTTTCTTTACCATTTTCATCTAAGTATGTCATTTTACCACCAAGGCTTTCAATTTCTCTTAAATTATCAAGTGAGGTTATGCCTGGTAGGTAACATTTGGTGACACAGTTGGAAGCAATATTTTCGGCTTCTTTTCCGTAGAAATTTTCAAGCTGCTTCACGTTCTGTATTGCCACCATGGTTGCGCATAAATGCTTTCTTGTGTTTGCAAGTGAAATTGGTAGGACTGGAATGTATAGTGAAGAGGCTTCCTCTAAGATTATGTATATAGGCAACTCATTCTTATTAGGTATCCTACTTAAAATATATTCATAAAATTGCTGGAAGAAGATACTTATTAAAGTACTTGCATGCTTTTGATCAGCGATACTGTTATGTAGGAAAATTATAGTAGGTCTTTCTCGTAAAGCTTCAAAGCTTATGGTATCTACAGAGGTGACTTTTGCAAATTCTTCGTCAGTGAATATTTGAAGAGTAGCTTTAGCAGATGCGGTGATGTTTTGTAGAGTTTTTTCTGGTGTTGCTATTAGTGATTTGTACTCCAATACCAACGCTTTATCTTGTGATTGAGCCACTAATGAATCAATATACTTTGGTTTGACTGTAAAAATGTCCAATAGAAATTTAACATTAGCCATATTTCTATAAACCTCCGGTTGAAGTTGGACAAGGCGCAAAAGAATACTTAAAAGTGTCTTTGTTTGCAAACTCCAGAATGGATCGCCTCCTCCATTACCTTTATCAAGTGTAGATGAAACTAGAATGTTGGCTATTTTTTGAATATCATTAGACCTTTTTATCCTACTTAAAATATTGTAACCTGAACTAACTGTACTATCAGAAAAGTTTAAGGTTTTAATGTCGAAATATTTTGATGCGTATCCTGAAAATAGGGTGTAAAGCTCTTTGCTAGGGTCATTCACCACAATGCTACAGTCTTTTAAAACGGCCAAATTTGGGAAAATAAGCCTACTTGTTTTTCCGCTTCCTGTGGGTCCACAAATAAGTAAATTTTGAAAACTTTGTAGCTTAGTAAGTCTGTCACTTTTATTAACTAAAAATCCATGATTCCAAGAAGACGCAATTTCAGATATATCACCAAAGGTTGAGTTAAAATTTTTATCTCTTCGTGATTCAAACATGGAAGCAATTCCATGAAACAATATTTCGAGTGTTGATGCCATAACTATTTACTTTTTTCTAAGTATGATTTGATGGTTCTCACTATTTCCAAAATTAGTTGTAAGCTGAACTCCAAAATTTGGAAGATTATTAAGAAAAGGAAAACGAATATTTTTGATGCTATTCTCATTAGTAAACATTATTAGGTGGAAAATTTATTATTACAAACAAAATATAACAAACACAATACCAGTTAATTGAACCGGCAGTTATTGATTTATTTTGAAATTGTTTGATTAGTTTTAACAACTGACAAGATGGTGTGTAGTTGTAGTGGATATGTTATTTAGTCATAGTTTTAATTCAGTAGTTAGATTTGTGAAATGAATAAATATGAATATTATTTTAACAAAGCAAATAGTTTAATAACAGATTTGAACAATTCACACCCTAAGGATTTTGAATCAAGTAGACCTGGATTAAATCAAATACAGTCTGAAACAGAATTGTTATTTTATGAATTTGACCCAGAATATCCTGCTTTAATAGAGTTAAAGCAAATGAGAGAGCAATATGGCTTTTTTGCATTCGAACATAAAACCACAATTTTTAGTAGGCTTAAATTAAGTCTAGAGGGATTTAAGGGTATGGTTGAAAGGAAGAATAATGGGTAATGGCAATTATACTTCTTAATTGATATCCCTATTTTAGCAACAACTGTATTTTTATTAAAAAATATTTGAATCTCTTCCTAACGAAGTAAGTAAGCTAAGTTTGGAAGTTGTTATGATTTCAACATTTCACGTTTATGGTAATAATTTATGCAGTGAATTCACTTTAGTAGTGTATTTATCGAAACTAATAACTTAAAGTACGCTAGACATTTAAAAATTCCTTAATTGAGTTGGGTAGACATTCTAAACCAAAAATGTAAAAAGAATTAAATTTGTTTTTCAACAAACTCATTTGAAAATTGTCAATTTTAAATGGATTAAACTACAGAACTAAGCCGAAGGCATTAGTTCAGAGTTCTCTAAATCATCCTAACCTTTTGGTTTAGTTGATGGAATTGGACGAGTTGGATTATTTCCTCTTCCTCCTCCTGATGGTTTACCAGTTGTACTTGGTGCATTAACTGGTCTTGGTGTTTTTGGTTTTGCCATAAAAATCCCGTTTTAAAAGGGGTTACAATTTAAAAAATCTAGAAGCATAAATGCAAATTAAAGTTTAGATGCAAGATTGCTTGTAAGTGACTTACAAGCCTCAAAGCAATCTTGAGCGGGGAGTTTCCCCGAACCCCTCTTATCTCAAAACTGGCAGGACTTCAAATATTAATCTTAGTTATAAAAGGACTACAAACTACCTTTTCCATTACAAGTAGTACAAGTTACTTGTTTGCTTATTATTAATTCTCCTTTTCCATAACAATAGTTACACAACTCATTAGCTTTATTTGAGTTGGAAACTGTTCCAATGCCTTTACAATTAGAACATGAGAAATGCCCATTTCCATTACAATTAGAACACTTATACTTTCCATTTCCATTACAAGTACCACATTTTTCTTGTAGTGAATAATATTGAATGTATCCATAACCCTTACAATTGCCACATTGATTGTAACCATTGCCATTACAATTAGCACACAAATCTAAACCTCTCGATTTGCAGTTTGGGCATGGAGTAGGGTCGCAATTATAATATTGTTTTTTACCAGATCCATTACAACTGCTGCATTGGTATGATTCGGAAATTAGTGTAGTTCCAGCACCTTCGCAGTTATTGCATATTTTTAAAGCACTATTAGTTTCTTGTTCTTGACTTAAATCTTCATTTAATTTTATTTCAGAATTGGATTTTACTTCTTCATGATTAATACTATGTGTTGAATAATTTGAATGGTTTTCTGCTGGAGCGTTATTTTGGTTAATACTTTGTTCGTTTACTGTTTTCTTATCAGAATAGTATAAGATTAGGAAAATAAAGAAAATTATTGCCACTAATATTTTTGCTAGTCGTTTATAGGTTTTAGAATTATTACCAATATTATATTTTTGTCTATCATATATAGGTGTTTGATAAACCAATTTTCTTTCACTAGGTTTTTGGTTTTCTACATTTGAACTTTGATTTTTAATATCTTTATTACCGGTTTGAGGTGTATTGTTTTCTTTCGATGTTGAACTAATATCAGAGATTAATGTAGATATTATTTTATTTACATCTTTCTCAACAGGTATTTTAAAATTAAGAGATAGAATTTTAAGAATAAGGCTATTATTATTGTATGCAATATTTCCGGAATGATGAGTTCCTTTTAATGGATCAACCCACGAAAATCTAGCATATTCAGACTTGTACTTTGGGTGCTGTGGATCTAGAAAATCTCTATATAAGTCATTTGATATAATTTTGACCTGTTTTCCACTTTTTACTTCGTCTGTAGCATCATCAAGAATATAAATGTCTGCTTGATTTCTTGGAGGAGCAGGCTTGAATCTTTTTGATTTTATGATTAAATCATAAATTGGTTTTTTATCATCTTCTAGTATATATTTTGCATTAGCATCAAAATAGCAAATGAAATCATCTCCTTGTAGAATTATGTGATGACACAAGTACAATACTATTTCGAGTAAAATAACATCTTCTTTTTCCTTTACTAATCTACCAATATTACTTCCATCAATATAATATTTCATTTCACATCAATTTCTCAAATATAAATATTAGATAACTAGATAATTATGATATAATTTAGGTATGAAATTTAATTTTGAAAATGATCAAAAAGAAAGAATTAAGAATCCGGATTTACCTCCTTTAGATACTGAAAGTTCACTTGATTTGCTTTCAGATAATTGGTCACCTTTGGGATACCTTCAACATGAGGCAAGTTACCAAGAATTTGTAATTTTACATCAGCTTGATGAGTATGGATATGAGGTAGGCAAAACTGTTGAAGGGAAATTAGATAAGATTGTTGAATTAGGTAAACCAATAACATTTAATGGAGGGACAATTAAACTCCCACCTTTGAGGGCTGTTGGTTATAATGCAAAAAGTTATTATCTAAGAACCGAAAATGGTCTGTTCAGAATCCAATACACTTAGTTTATCCTTTTTTTGTTAACTTTTTTTGTCCTCTAATAGGTAAAGAAAAGCGCTCGTCAAAAAACTCTTCAGGAGAAATATTGAAGGCATGAAGTATTTTCATCAGGGAAGAGAATCTTAAATCTTCTCCTTTTTCATATCTGCCAAACTGTGAGCGAGGAAGGTCGTGGTCAAATGCAAAATTCTCATAATTGGTATAACCTTTAGCAATTCTTAATTCTTTAATTCTAGTTCCTAATGCAATAACAATTGGGTCTTTTTCTTTTTTTGATTTTTCCATGTTCAAAACTGCCATTTGAACACCTTATTCGTTACCATTAAATAAATACCATTATTTAGTGGTTTTTTATTTACTTTTATTATTTTTGTTTTCTAAATTTAAAAATATGAAACAAAAAACTATTGTGAGTATTTTATTACTCATTTGCTTACTTGGGTGTAAGAAAGAAGAAAAGGCTGATAATGCACCTATTGCTAGCTTTTACTTTAAAAAAGTTGTTGTAACTCCTTATGAAAGTGTCGAGGTTGATAATTACAGTACAAACGCATATTCATACAAATGGGAAGATGAAACAGGGACAATATCAACAGCTAAAAACCCAACGTTTTCGTGGAAGAATGAAGGCACGCATACGATTAAACTCACCGCTATTGGTTTTGGTGGAAGTAATTCAACAGAAAGAAATATTACAGTAAAAAACTAAGATTATGAAAAAATTTTTTCCGATTGTTATTTTGTTTTTGATTGCCTGTAGTGGTACGCGCATAAAAACATACGTTAATCCTTCTTTTTCAAGAGAACTGTATCAAAGTTTTGCTTTGTTACCAATACGAAATATTTCTTTATCTCCTAGTGAAGCCATAGAAATTAATCGTAACTTTTTTATTACGCTTACTGCAAAAAATACAGATAAACGAATACTTGGTTCAGTTGAGGCAAACAAATTACTTAATGACTCAAATTTAGTGTCTGATTATGATCAATTTTTAAGAGAGTTTGAAAATACTGGTGTTGCTAATACCAAAATACTTAATCGTTTAGGGAATCAATTAGGTTGTAGTGCTATTATTCAAGGTTTGATAATTAATTATAAACAAGATTCATATCCTAAACCAAAAACAACCGCAGGACTTCGGTATTTTATTATTTCAACAAAAAATGGAGATATTTTATGGGAATCTCAATGTTCTTCATATAAAATGGGAACTTTTATATGGAGTCAGGCTCCACCTTTATTTGATGTGTTGACCAAAGTGCAAAAGAAAATGACTACCGCAATTCCAAAACTTTAAAAAATAGCACAACTAAACAATATAGTAGCAATTATGATTGCATTTGATTTGATGCTGGGAGCTTTCAGAAATGCAGTGGGTCGAGAAAGTATTTGAGGGATATTTTGGATAGCACCTTGGGTAAAGTATTTAATTTAAGACTTGATTGTGCACGATGCAAAGGTTCGGAAAAATATAGTCAATGCAAGGGTAAAAGCTATATGTATGTATACAATAATTAAAAAATATATGAAAACAATTAAACTAACTGTTATTGCAGGTTTTACTTATTTAATTTTACTTACTTCATGCTCTAAGGAAAAGGATTCTAATGAGAATGTGGTTGTAAAAAAATGCAGTGACTCAACTGCTACTAATTTCAATAAAGAAGGTGATTGTATTTATCCTTCTGATAAACTGGCAGGGGAATATAATGTAACAGAGTATATATTAGCTCCAGCAACACCAGACACTAACTATTTCACAGTATCAGTGACTAAAGCAACAAATGTTAAAATTGCTTTGAAGTATACAAGAAGTGATAATCCTACTTATGAAATGCCTGATACATTAGAAATTAATTGGAAGAATAAGGGCTTTGAAAATATGCAACCTGGAGATTTGAATAGAATTATTGATGATAACAAATTTTCAATAATATTTTTTGAATTTACTACACCAATTAAACCAATACATCAGACTTTTGTAAGGAAGTAGATTAAAGTTTAATTTTAACGAAGATTTATTACAAAAGGGCTCCTACAGGAGCTTTTTTTATTCAAACAATTTCACTTGTTTCACTTCATGTAAATCATTAATATACCTTTGGGCAATTTCTTCTTCAACAACTTCTTTTTGTGTAGCATAAACATTTCTTGAAGTGTTAATGACTAACTCTGAATTATTGTATTTTGAATCTGTTATTGGAAAGGTGTCCGCAGAAAAAGGTTTTGAAGTTTGTCCATCAATACAAAGCTTTATGTAAATGGAATATCTTGGAAGGTTGATTAAATCCTCTTGGTTAAAATATGGGTATAAATCCTTCGATAATACAAAAGCATCATTAGTACCCACGCGGAAGGTAATAATCGTTCCTACATTGCTTAAAATGGATTCTTGGAGGGGGATTGGTAGTTGATTAAGAAATTGGTTAGTGAGAAACACCCCTAAACCGAATTTTCTACACTCGGATAGCATTTCCACAAATGAGGTTCCAATGAAATTTTGTACCTCATCAACAAAAAGGTAAAAGGGGATTCTTTTTTGTTCTGGTATAGCAACTCGGTATAATGATGCCAATTGAATGTGAGTGACTAACAGAGAGCCAATTATTTTACATGAGTCTTCTCCAATAGCTCCTTTGCTTAAGTTGCAAATGAGTATTTTACTTTCATCTAATATCTGGGTGAATTTTAATCCACGCTTCTTTTGGCCTAGTATGTTTCTTAGTAGAGGATTAGCATTGAAATATCCCATCTTGTTTAAAATAGGGGAAATTGATTCAGCTTTTAAACTTGAGGGCATTTTCTCAAATTCATGTTGCCAGAAATTAAGTACTTCTTTACTTGTTACCCTTACCAATACTTGTTTACGAAAGAAACCATCAGTTAAGAGTCTTTGAATATCCAAAATACTACCTCTTCCATATTCAAGAAGTGTGATAATGGAATATCTAAGTATGTGCTCCATACGAGGGCCCCAGCTCTGATCCCATATCTTATTGAAAACTGAAATTAAATTTGATGCAACTATTTGATGATGCTTTGGGTGAATATGAAATATTGGGTTAAAAGCAATTGGATATTCTGTATCGCTTGGATTGAAATATATTACATCCTTAATTCTTTCATTTGGTATGTAATTTAGAATAGTAATTGCACTATCGCCATGAGCATCTATTATAGCTACACCTTTTCCTTTTTGAATATCGGAAATTACCATATTGTTTAGGAGTGTGGATTTTCCAGTACCTGTTTTACCAATAGAATATATATGAAAAAGTCGGTCACTGTCTTTTATTCCAAAGGGTTGATTTGAATTGCGCCAATTAGTTTTTCCGATTATGGTGAGTTGTTGTTTGTTTTCATAATTGTTATCTGACATAGATACAGCATATGAAATTACATGTTGATTTATAAGGGAGGTGTTTTTGTAGGAAGGGGCAAAAGTTTACAAGAAAGTTTATTTGATGAATAAGATTATTTCAAAATTGATAAATTCGTGTTAAAAATAACTTATGGAAGTAACAGAAAATACTCAGAAACCATATAGAATACTATCCCTTGATGGAGGCGGAGCGAAAGGGTTTTATACATTAGGAGTTCTTGATGAAATAGAGAAAAATACCGGCAAACCAATTTGTGAATCATTTGATTTAATTTTTGGGACTAGTACTGGTTCAATTATTGCAGTTTTACTTGCTCGTGGAGAAAGTGTGGGTGAAATTTTAAAGTTATACAATAATCATGTTCCAAAAGTAATGAAGGGTAATAAAGCGAAAACAAGATCTAAAGCTTTAAATGATTTAGCTAACGATATTTTCAAGGATACAACAATATCTTCATTTAAAACGGGAATTGGTATTGTTGCAACTAACTGGAAAGATGAAAGACCGCTTATTTTTAAAGCTAGCGTTGAACAAGCTCATGGTTCGATTGGTTCATTTGTTCCTTTTTTTGGTTGTTCTGTAGCTGATGCAGTTATTTCATCTTGTTCAGCATATCCATTCTTTAATACACACTATATAACAAAAAATAATGGTGACATTCTTGAAGTTGGTGATGGAGGTTTTTGTGCAAACAATCCAACATTATATGCGATTGCAGATGCAATAAAAGCCCTTAACATAAAACAAGAAAACATTAGGGTTGTTAGCTTGGGAGTTGGGAATTATCCTTCGGTAGGTATTTGGAATAAATTTAAGAAGGCTTTAGGAGGATGGAAAGTAATAAGACATTCATTTAATACTGATTTTTTACAAAAAATTCTTGAAACCAACACCAATTCGATGGATGTACTAAGGTTTATTTTATTTAAAAATATTGAAACAGTAAGAATAAGTGATTCTTTTACGGAACCAACTATGGCAACCGATTTACTAGAAAAAAATTTAGTCAAACTTAATCGACTTATTCAAAAAGGAAGATTATCGTATGCTAACAAAGAAGCTGAATTAAAAAAAATTTTAAATTACTAATAACATGGCTATTCCTGAAAATCAACTTGTAATATGGTCACATCAAGGTTCAATTACACAATCTAGTGCAACTTATCAAACAATAAAGACAGCTTTAGAAAGTCAAAAAGCTTTATATAAAGATAGGTCCTTTGAAATTTTTCTTCAAGGTTCATACGGAAACGATACTAATATATATGGTGAAAGTGATGTTGATATTGTAATACAACTGAATGGAACTTTCGAATATGATTTTGGTGAATTGAATGAAGGAGATAAAAATCTGTTTAATCAGGCATATTCAAATTCAGATTATGGTTTAAATAATTTTAATTCGGAAGTTCAGACGAGAATAAAAAAAGAATACACAACTGATGTTACAATAGGCAATAAATCAATAAAAATTGCAGCAAACGGAAATAGAAGGGCTACTGATGTGGTACCTGTAATTCAATACAGAAAGTATACATATTTTAAAGGAATTAATAATAATACTTTTATACAAGGAATAAAATTGCTTACAAGTTCTGGACAAAAAATAATTAATTACCCCAAACTTCATTCTCAAAATTGCACACTAAAACATCAAAGGACAAATAGTAATTTTAAACCTGTGGTCAGAATTTTTAAAAATATAAGACAGAAACTAGTTGCAGAAAATGCTATTACTAAGGCAGAAGCACCCTCGTATTTTATTGAAGGGCTTTTATATAACGCTCCTGATAATCTTTTTACAGGTAATTATTCTAATATGGTGTTAAACATATTAAACTGGCTTTACAGTACAACAGACAAATCAAAATTAATTTGTCCAAATGGACAGTACTATCTTATTTTTGATGGTAGTTCTGTGTGTTGGAATAATAAAGATTGTCAAAAATTTATTAATGCAACAATTAATCTTTGGAATGATTGGAGTTAGTTATTTTGTTTTGCTATAGATTTTTAAGAATTTAATTTGATTCAAGTTAATGTAAATTGTGACTATTTATGCACATGAACATTTGCAATCTTTTATACTAGGAGGTATACTCTTAATATACCTCCTGTTGCTTTGGTGGCAGGACGCGAAACCGTAACTAAAGTTGCGGTTTCTGCATTTTGTATAGTATGTACTATTATGAAAATATACGTCTATTAAAGACTACTAAAGCTGAAGCCAGGTGCAAGAAAGAAACCAAGCAATTGCTTGGCTTTTTCTTTCCACAGTACTATTGCATTTTTAAAGTATGTAGGATATAATAGTAGTATCAATACGAAGAGGGGTCCGAAAAGTGTAGGTGCTTGAGGCACCCTTTTCTTTTTCTTATTTTTTAATTTTATTCTTTATATCATCTCTTCCAAGGTATGAGAAATACTCGTTGCCAAGTTTTTTATATAAAGCGGATGCATACATTTTGTTTGGAAATAAAATTTTCTTGAATTTACCTTTTGCTTTTAGGTAATCGACAAGTTTTATGTAATCACCATCTCCAGATACCAAAACCACTTTATTGAAGTCTTTGTTGTCAATTAAGTTCTTCATTACTTCAAAAACTATATCAGAATCAACATTGCCTTTTTTCTTCGATACAGCATACTGATTATGCTTTTTGAATAGGACAATAAATCCAGCCTTCTGAATTTCTTTGTATAAATCATTGTTTTCATCTTGCAGATAGCCAAGAAAGTAGTATGCTTCTAAAATACCATACTTATCTTTAAGATATATCCTAAGTTTAGTTAAATCAATAGACCAATTATCCTGTTTTGCTCCAAGGTATAGGTTCTGTCCATCAATAAATGCAAGGTTATTTACTTTATTCATTACTCTATTTTAACATGGGGAGTTATAGATTTAAAAGGAAAATGTATTCAATACTCTTTAATGCTAAATCTATTTAAAGCATACGTTTTTGTCGCTTTAGTCAAATTCTCCCCCCTTATTTCTTATAATCTGCTCTGTGATAATTCACTTAACAGCAATCGCTGAAAATGATATTATGAAAGAGCTACATGATGATGAAAATACAATAAAATTAATTGAATCTAGTGAGGAGCATCTGAAACCATCATGTAGCAATGATAGTCCTGTTGGGTGCTCCTTTTTGGATTATGAATATAAAGAACCATTATCAGATGATAACCTGAATAAAGCTTTTGATATACTTTTTGAGGAGGTATGGAAGCAGTTCCAATCAAAATGAATCCAATAAAACTAATTGCAACATATTCAAGAGTTTCCACTTCTGCACAAGAAGAACAAGAAACAATAAAAACACAACTCAACACACTTCAAGAATTTGCTGATAAAAATAACTACAAAATCATAAAACAATATATTGATGATGGTTGGAGTGGAGATGTTCTTATGAGACCCGATCTTGATAAATTACGTCAAGATGCAAAAGACAAATTATGGGATGCTGTATTAATTTATGATCCAGACCGATTAGCTCGAAGATATTCGTATCAAGAATTAGTAATGGATGAATTACGAGAGGCAGGAATAGAAATAATATTTGTTACCATATCATCTCCTAAGAATAGTGAAGATAAAATACTCTATGGTGTAAGGGGTCTTTTTGCTGAATACGAAAGGGCAAAAATATCAGAACGTTTCAGACTTGGTAAAATTAGAAAAGTAAAAGAAGGCCATGTTTTACTTAGTGAAGCACCTTATGGATATAACTACATTCCAAGAAAAGATAATTTGCCTGGATATATTGAAATAAACCCAAATGAAGCAAGAGTAGTGAAGATGCTTTTTAAATGGATAGTTGATGAGGGTTTAACACAAAGAAAAATAATTAAAAGGCTTCAAGAACTTGATATTAAGCCAAGGAAAAGTACAAGAGGTGTTTGGAGTTCAAGTACGTTAACTACTCTTTTAAAAAACAAAACATACATTGGCGAAGCACATTGGGGAGGTTCATATGCAGTAATTCCTGAAAATCCTAGATCAAACGAAAAGTATAGAAAAAATAAAAAAAGTAGTAGAAAGAATAAACCTGAAAGTGAATGGTATAAAATACCCGTTCCTCCAATTATTGATACACTAGTTTTTGAAGCTGCAAGAAAACAAATTGAGTCAAACTTCAATTTTAATAAAAGAAATACAAAAAATGAGTATTTACTTTCTGGAAAGATTTACTGCTCATGTGGCAGTTCTAGAACTGGTGAAGGGCCACAAAATGGAAAGTATTTGTATTACCGATGTAGTAATAGGGTATTAAGTTTCCCTTTACCTGCGACTTGTCATGAAAAAGGAATCAATGCGAAAATTGCCGATAGTTTGGTATGGGATAAAATATCAAAGTTAATGAGTTCACCAAAATTACTTTTAGCACAAGCTGAACGATGGAGAAGCAAACAACAACCCAAATTTACATTTTCAACTACCGATGTAAAAACCATACAAGAAGAAATCAAAAAACTTGAAATTGAAGAAAATCGTTATACCAAAGCCTATGGTTCTGGATTATTTTCCATTGAGCAACTGAGTGAATATGTAACACCAGTGAGAGAAAAGATAACTTTATTAAATAATCAAATTTTAAAATCAAAACAAGAAGAAAAAGAAAATAATGTATTAGTGCTTCCTAATCAAATTCAAATAGAAGAGTTTACATTAAAGGCAAAAGAAATTCTTCAAAACTTGAGTTTTGAAGTAAAAAAGTCCATAATATTTAACGTAATCGAAAAAATAACAGGTACTCCTAATAAATTAGTAATATGTGGTTTTATACCAATAACAACAAACAACAATGTCGAGTTCTTCTCTAGCCATAGGAATGGAGTGAGCGCAAATAGACAAGAAAATGTTTTGAAAAGGATACCATTTGAGTTCCTTGTTGATTTACCTCCACCAAATGTAATTATACATTTCAGAAAAAATGAGTAGTATAATACATTGCAAATAGTATAAAGGAAATGGATAAATCGAACAATTTATTTTAGAAATGTAAATAAACTCACTATTATTGAATTCGGTAATGCTGAAATGGAAAATAGGTACTTTTTATATAACAAATATATTTAGTTCCGACTCGGAATAATTCATTAATTTAAATAAACAAATAATTACTATGTTAACATTTGATTCTTTTAAGCCACAAGTTGAAAAAATACTTGGAAGAGATTGGCACGTTAGTCCTAAAACTACAATTCCTGAAGTATCTGAGGACGGTAAATTAGAAATTCATTTATACATACAAAATACAATCGACTTAAAAAGGGAATATAATGTAAAATATATTTTAGATTATGGATTAGGTCTTCCGATTGAAAATCAAATTAACTTAATGATTGGAAGAATAAAGGAATATATTTCATCTGAAAAATAACAACTAAACTTATATATCTAAAGATAATTGACTTTTATTGACCTTTGAGCGAACCTTTTTAGTTGTTTGGGGTGAAATAACTTTATATGGATGGAGAGTTAGATTATTAGTAAAAACTATTAGCCTTTTACTTGCTCTAGTAAGAGCAACATACAAATTTTTATGACATTTAATTTTGTGCGCATTTAGAACTATTACGTTGTCAAATTCTAGCCCCTTAGTTAGTAATGTAGTTCCAATATTTCTACCAAAAACCCTTCTTCCTATTCTTCTTGTAAGGTTTCTTTGTGTTTGAATCGATTCTTTTACTGTTCCTTTAGTAGAATCAGAAATTTGTAGTGCCGAGCAAAGAGAAAAAAATAAATCCGAACGATAACATCTTACTTTTGGGAGACTTTTTATCGCTTGTAAAATATCTCTCAAAACTAATTTTGATTCATTTACCTTATAAAGTGTAATTAACTCGGATAATGGAGTTGTTATACTTTGATCCATTAATTGCTTTTTTTTGACCAGACCTTTTTTATTAATCCAATTTCCAAAATTCGAGTTGAACAGATTCGATGCAATATCAAATAATTTAGAATCAATAGTATCTTTGGATACCTCATCTAAAAGAGCTGCAATTCTATAAAAGTCTTTATCGTCAATTGATTCTATTAGATATGCAGATTGTTTAAAATTCGCACAAAATGTTTTTCTCGGTTCTATGCTGCTATTTTCAGGGTGAATAATAAGAAGATTTTTCTCCCTCAGTAATTCCCAAATTAATTTATTATATTTTGATTTAGGTTTATATAAATCGTTTTCGTTAATAATATGTTTCTCAATTGATGAGTATTGATTAAGGTCAAGAGATTCAAAATTTTCTAATTTTTTTCTAATTGCTTTTAGGTTTTCACCTAATGAAATATTTGTTCTTTTCCAGCGTTCGGGTTCATGTAATTCAAACTTGTTTTCAATGAATTCTCCCATCTGTAAAGGACTTAAAATATCAACTAGTAATCCATCAAAACCAAATATACCTTGAAGTGGGTCTCCTAATAAATGAGTTGGTAGAATTTTACTCAGCTCATCTATTAAATCATGTTGTAACTCTGTGCAATCTTGATACTCGTCAACAAATAAACCAGAATAATTAACTTTTAGAATTGTTTGGAAAAAAGAAATTTTAAATAATTGAATGGCTTTATATAAAATAAACGGATAATACTCTTTTGCATTTTCTTGTAAGGGAATATCTTCTCCTTTATAATATGACAAGACATATTTTTGAGCAAAGGTACTGATAGTTTCTATTTGATATTTATCCGGTGAAATCTGTTTCTTTATTAGTTTTTCTTTTATCGCGCCTATTCCTACGTTTGTATGAGTAAGTATAAGTTGTCTACCGTGTGTGTATTTTAGGCATTCAGAAATTGTAAATGTTTTTCCATAACCTGCTGGGGCTATTAAAAGACTTTTATTTAAATCAACAAATTTCTGATAGTCCATATTTTTATTGTTCAATCCAAACAGCTATTGCATTTAATATTTTATTTGTTTTGCAATCTGTATCCATATTTTCACGATGTTTATTTACTATGTCACCAAGACTTTCACCCTTTGATTGGTTCTTAAACCAACTACCTTTATTTGCTGCTAAACCTATTGCTGAACGCATTTGAGGGGTGTCTTCTGCTGTTTCAAACGAGTCAGCGCATGTTGAACCATATTTTGATTTTATAGAATCCCACTTACTTTTTAAACTTTCTTCAAAAGTTTTTGCTTTTTCAATTGAATCTAAAGTTGCAGATAATTCTAAAAATTCTTTGATTCCTACCCAAGGCAAATCTTTTACAATTGCAACTTCCAAACAGTCTCCTTCATTCCAATCGAAAATAGGTATTCCTTTATCCGATAAAGCTTTCTTTTCAGTGCCGAAGTCATCAGAATCACAAAAAACACAAAACTCATACTGGGAATCATGAAAACCATTAGCGTAATTAAATAAATTTTTGCCACCTCCATCAACAAAGCGAATACCTTTTAGAATTGGGTCAACATTACCCCTCTCTATCATTTGTTTTGATAATGAACGCATAATTCCAATCTCCGTAGCCCCCTCACAGACTATTAGCTTTTTTGCAAACAACGCTTCAGGATGTGCTCGAATTAATCCTTGTAGATTATTTGTAAATGGAATAAGTTTATTACTAGTGGCTCGCATTTGGAATAAATTTGAATACTCTAATTCAACAATTACATCTCTTGAATGTGTTGCAATAAATATTTGGCCTATATTATTTTTCTTTAGTGAATTTACAATAAATTGTGCTCGGTGTGGTTCCAATCCTTGTTCAATTTCATCAATTAGAAGTATTCCACCAGATTCTGCCAAAGCTGTTTGAATTGCAATTGAAATAAGTCTTTTTGTACCTTTTCCTTTTAGACGAAAGGGAATATTTTCTTCATGAAGTGAAACTTTTCCGTCTTTCATTACTAAATCTTTAAAATCAATAGATGTATTTGTATTGGTAATGTCAACTCCTAAATTTTTAGCATAATTTTGAATTTTTGCTAATACGGCCTTAAATTGGTCAAATGGATGTTTATCTATAGTTTTTTTGGCTTCTCTTAAAGCGTCAATAATAACTGTATCGTCATCTACTTTTGATTCTTCTTTAAGTAATGTAAATAATGGATTTCCTTTGCTCCATGAAAAATGCCTATCAATATAATCAGAAACCATAAATACGTTAAATTTAGACCTGTCACTTGCTGAAATCGGTATATCTTCAGTTTTAGAATTAATAACATGCCATTTAGGTTCTAAATCCTTTTCTACGGTAAGCTTTATGGTCAAAAGACTCTCCATACTTTCTGTTATTTCATCAGAAATACATGAGTTTTTACTATCATAACCTCTCAAATGCAATCCGAATTTTGTTTCAGAAATAAGTGAAGATGGAATGTTAATTAAGTTAACAATAATTTCTATTGGGTTCTTTGTATCTCCTTTGTAAAAATCATTATCGTGGATTGCTATGTTCCAGTTGGGTGATAATACTAATGAAATTGCCTCTAAGATTGTAGATTTACCAGAATCACCAGATCCAATCAGGCATATAAAATTATTTCCATCAAATGCTTGGTTGAAAGATTTAATTCCTTTGAAATTTTTAATTTGAATACTCTGAATTTTAGCCATAAAAATATTTTTCAAATATAATTTTATTTATATCAAGAACATTTGAATAATACAATTATAATTATACCATTGTGCAGTCAATCAGGAATGAATTCAAAATCTTAGTAAAGAATTTTGTCGCTTCATACAAATACTTTCCCTCCATGTAACTACTTCTAAAATCTTATATTTGACCTAGAAACATGGCTTTTTAAGCAAGTTCTACTAAAAAGTGAAATTATTAGTTCAAAAGAAAACTTTGAATTATTAAACGGAAGAAATTTTATAGTTATTTCAATAATTTCAATGCTTTCCAAATTTCATCTTCTTCAAAACCTTTATTTATAAAAGACTTAAATATTTGAACATTTGCTTGCTTAAATACGTTTTCATAAACAGTGGTTACTAATCCGTTCATCGGATCATTTGGGGCAGGGTTTTTAAACCGAATTGAAAAGTGAGAACTCCCACCTTTTGGTTGGGTATAGATCAAATCGAATTTATCGGCAACTTTTAGCCAATCCTTCATTTTAATATTTGCTAACCGAACAACTAAATTTTTACGTGTAATTTTTTCCTCTGCCATAGAAAATTCACCCTAAAATTTAAACGAAGGAATATTTCCATTACTTAAAATACGATAAGAAGATGGTGTACTAACAGAAACATCAAAAGCGCACAAAATAGCATCTCTAATGCTTTTTTCAATTTCTTCATCTGTAGGTTCACAAGTAGTGTTGCCTGTTATAATTTCTGGGTATTCTTTACAACTGCAAAACCATCCCTCTGGTGATTTTTCAATAATAAAATGTAGAGTGCCACCAACTCTTAGAATTGCCTCATTCATTCTTTCTTGAGCAGTACTATTTGCTGGAACATTATTACCTAAAAGGCTTGCATGTTTATAGTCCATATGTTCCTTTATTATGGGCTAATTGGTTATTTTTGTCAACTCTCAATTAAAGTACTTTTCCACACTTTCATAATCCGATTTTTCAAGTATAATCAACCTAACAGAC
Source organism: Bacteroidota bacterium (assembly GCA_027484685.1). Lineage (GTDB taxonomy): Bacteria > Bacteroidota > Bacteroidia > UKL13-3 > UKL13-3 > JAAFJM01. The sequence goes on along the minus strand of JAIXSO010000047.1, from coordinate 267,389 downwards.
ACTCTGCACTCCTTACACTCAGTACCTCTTTTATGACTTCAACACCACAGCACACCTGTAGTGTTTTTATTTTGTTCAGTTATAAATTGTCGCATACTGCAAAATTTCCCTCCTTATAAATAAACCCATACATGAGTACTCTATACCTATGGAACGTAAAGGTCGATACATTCCCAATAGATTGCGCAAGTATCGTATACTCGCTGGGTATAGTCAAAAAGATGTTGCTATTATTCTTGGTATGAAAAGTACCAGTAGGATTTCAAAATGGGAACAGGGAACTGCATTACCCTCACTAGAGTATCTTTTAAAACTTTCAATTTTATACCACGTTTTGTGTGATGAATTGTACTATAACCATAGGGTTAAATATCGCGAAGAGCTTGCCGAACTATTGAAATATAAGTATAAAAATTGAATAAAAAATGAAGCATATCCATCGATCGATATCGTTTAGTAATAAAAATATAATCGAAATCGAGGACGATATACAGCCCACCATTCTTCATATCAATCACCATATGGATAGTAAGAAAAATGATGTCAGGAACCTAGCAATAGAACTTGCAGATGCACTCAATGATCATGAAGCAATATTGCTTTATATCAATTTTGCAGAAGAATATTCAGAAAAATTATTACGTGAAGTGCTTGCAAAAGTATTAGCTATTCCAAAGCATAAGATTAGAAAAACTCGTGGAGCACTTTTTAATTATTTAATGCAACAACATGCATACAAAAGAAACATGTACGATAGGGATTAGTCTTGGAACTAATGTAATGGGAATTGCAGTATTGGAAGGGAATACACTGGTGTATTGGCAGACAAAAACTATCAAAGGAATATGGAATGAAAAGAAGTTACACAAGTGTATTTCCAGTATTGAGAGGGTCTTTCGTAAATTTCATATTGACTCCTGCGGTATTAAAGTTATTCATCCATCACAGGTTTCAAGTGGATACATACATCTTTTAAAAGTAATTGAAAAGGTTCTCCAAGATGAAGGCGTTCAGGTGAGGAAATTAGACATGCATGATTTACGGGAGCATTGTGAAATTACAGAGAAATGCCCTAAGGATTTTATGGCAACGTATTTAAGAAAATTGTTTCCAGAATTAAATAGGGAACAATACCTACACCCCTATTACTTTAAAGTACAGGAAGCAATTCTCTCAGCATTAGTGGTTGCTAACAATCAGTAAGATATTCACAGAACTTGTCGCTTGCTACAAAATGTCATATCTGATTACAAATCATTGAATAAGATACACTAAAGGAAACAATTGTTCTATGAAAACTAAAGAAGAAACTTTTGAATCCCTTATCAAACAATTTGAGTATCGCTATGACCTTCGTACAGTCTTTGATGACTTCCTTACTCTTTGCATTTGTGCTTTTAGCCATAACCCTCTAACAGGTAAATCTCATGATGAGGAGTTGTATTTGGAAACAATTGAAAAATACAAAAATGATGAACTTCGACATAGATTTCCTGAAATGTTGGCAGTGCTGGTAAATCAAATGGAAGAACGAGTAGGGAGTGGATTAGGTAATGATGTATTAGGCGAGTTCTATGAACAAAACTTATACAGAAAAGGTGCATCACAATACTTTACCCCTTGGCCTATTTGCTCGTTTATGGCAAAAATAACAGGGAATAATAGTATTGTTGCCACACATTGGCCACTTCGTATTTTAGACCCTTGTTGTGGAAGTGGAAGAATGCTATTAGCATCAGCTCAAGAGAATGGGAAAAAGCAAGAATACTATGGAATTGATATTGATCAGACGTGTGTAAAAATGACTGCAATCAACCTATTCTTAAATGGAATGTTCCATAGTGAAGTGATGTGTTCAAATGCACTTTCCCCAAATGATTTTAGAGTGAGTTACAAAATATCATTTCTACCTTTTGGAATCTTTAGAATAACAGAAAAAGAAGATTCTTTATTGTGGCATTTACAAGTAAATTCATTTACTAAAGTACAGCCTAAAAATTTGGTGGAAACAATATTTGAAGAACAAACGAAAGGAACAGGGCATGCGACTCAATTGGTGATGTTTTAAAGTAAAAAGCAACCTGTTTGGTTGCTTTTTTATTGAATATTATCTATAAATCTGCAAGATTAAATAACTTTAACTTCTGATTCCTATAAAATTTGAACATTGTAATAATACTTAGTCTCAAACTGCATAGTTACTATTAAGTTTTTTTTGTTTCCAAATCATGTATTTTCCAAAGTGAGTAATTAAGTCTGTAAAGTGTTTGGAATGCAAGACAACTGTTTTCCATAAGAGTATAAAAGTCAGTCTTATAATTCCAGTGAATGTTAAATTCTCCTAGAATAATATACTTTTCACTCGCCACTTTTCCTATAATGTAGTTTCTCAGTAGTTTGAAAATTTTACTTTTATTATTACTAAAAAGGTCTTTGTTATTTGATACAATTTCTCCAGAATAGAATTCATTTTCTTTTATATCAAAATTACCAATGTCCATAAGATAAAAAATATCTTCATAGAATTTATCACTCATATGTCTAAGGTTTTCTGAATACTTCATATGAGTTCTAATATAAAAACCTTTATTATCAAAGCCAATATAATATACACTAGTTGTCTTTTCTGATTTAATTATTAATTCTGGTCCATATATTTGAACATACATTTTACTGTTATCGAAATTGTCTTTGAATGCTCCGTACTTAATGTATAAATTTGATATTTTTCCTAAAATATCTGAGGTCTTGTAGGTTAATTCATCATATTTGTCTTTCGGAATTTCGCTTATTCTCCCAAACATAGAATTATGTTCATTAATGATTTTTATCCAATCATAAAAATTACCTGCTTCAGAATCAATAAGTTTATTTAATTTTTTATCCATAATTTGTTCTCAATGTAGCTACTTTTACATATAAAATTCATGCTTGTAACATAAATATTTTTCAAGTCTTTAATTTGAACATTTATAAAATTAATTGCTTGTCAAATATTTGAAATACCAAATAATAAGCAAAACTGTTTAATTACAAAAGGTTGGTTTAACTCAAACTTAAAAAATTACATTGATAATATTTAAAATTAAATGAATAGTTGAATATGATTTCATTTATTTAATTTTAAAGGTAAATTTGTGTAACAGTAATATTAAAATGATAAAGAATATATCAATAAGTCCAATTGTTCGAAAACTTCTTGAGTCAGAAACAACTCCTAGTGTTGAACTACTAAATCAAATATTATCACTACCAAAACAGAATTTGATAAATGAGATAGAAAGTGTATTAAATTTAATAATTGATTTGTCAGATGGTTATGAGCAACGGAATCTGATTCCATTGCATTGCCTCTTTATTCTAACAGAATTAGAATCAGAGGATAGTCTACCGTTATTGTTAAAGATTTGCTCCCAAAGTGATGATTTTTTAGAATTTTATTTCGAAGACCTTTTAACAGATTCTATGTGGCAAGATACATTAGTATTAGGAAAAAATAATGTTGATACCTTGTTTAAATTCATTCGTGAAAATAATCTACAAATGGCAGGTTGTAATGTAATTGCTGATGGTTTGTCTCAAATAGCATTACACATGCCACATTTAAGAAATAGAATTATAACAGATTTTTTAGAAATTTATATTGATTTGTTTAAACACAATAAGGACTATGTATTGAATTATAAGGACTTAATTAGATTAACTGAAATAAATGCTATAGAACTTGATGAAGCAATAAAACTATTTGTAAAAGATAATAGAGTAGAGGATTATGAAATTTGGAAGCAATTTCTTGTGGAATCAACTACAAAACAGCTTGAAATTAAACAACTCCTTTCTATTAAGGATAGATATAAACTAACTATCTTACCAGAAATTCAATTCAACAAAATGATTGAAAATTTAAACAATCTAAAGTCTTTAAATAATAATGATTCTGAACTTATTGATAACATTTTTAATGAATTATTATTAACAGAAAATAGTGGAATTAATGTATCAAATTTAAATATTAATATCGGGCGTAATGATTTTTGTTTTTGTGGCAGTGGAAAAAAGTATAAAAAATGTTGTATGAAAAAATAGTATTTAATATTGCTAGCACTGTTTTAAGCTGTTGAAATTAAATATTATTTATGTTTTTTTCGATAGTTTATCTTTACAATTAGATTCAATTGAAAAGCGATTTTTTACTTCTATAAATGTTATTTATATTTTGTCGTTTCCTATAAAATTACCCTGCATTAGTGCAATAAATGAAACCAATGCATTTAAAACTTAATACTAAACAAGATGGATTTAGATAAAAAAAGTAGGTTTATGAAATCAACGCTTAATATATTATTCAACATTAAACAAAGAAAAGTATCTCGGAAACAACTTCAGGTTGGGGCATAATAAATCTTGAACTAATACAATAAAAAAATAATGAAGTCTCAAAATTATTTTTTGGTAATTGGTAAATATGGCTGTTTTGAGTTAAAGGCCGTCTATTAACATAGAGCCTTTTTGTTTGGTTTATTTCCTATGAAAATAGTTAAAAGTAAAAATACCTATTTTTAGGTATAGGATACTATTTTTACATAGCATATTTTTGAACTGTACTGATGTGGTGTATTGCTATTCAAAATCTAACAAAAAATTAAATGGAACTATTTTGTGTTTGATAGACAAAAAAAGTTCGTAAAAATAATAGTTTAAAAAAATATGAAAGAGATAATAAAAACTAATGTTATAGCCTATATTGCTTCATTTGCAAGTATATCTATTTCGAATGTAAAGGATGAACATGTTTTGAAAGATAATCCTTTAAAGCTTGATGATATAAAACTTGGGTTTTTAGCAATTGCTTTAAGAGCGTATTTGAAAAGTATAAATCCAAATGAGACGGTTTTGGTAACTGAATTACGAAAAAAAGATATTGATGTAAAAAAAACCTACGAATTAATTATTAAAAGAGCTGGAGTATGAAAAGGTTGAGTATTTTATTGATATTGTTAATTACTTCAATAATAAATTGTTTCAGTCAAGATTCAACTTTTATAAAGGTAAATAAATGGCTAGCAGATAATAATTTTAGTATAAGAAAGACATTCGATGGTTCTAAAAATGAAAATAAACCTTCTGGAATTTCATTTCAAGAAAATCACAAAACCTCAAATGATTTTTTTAATATTGATATTGGTGTTAAATTATCTGAATTCGAATTGAAAAGCAACAAGTCTTCTGTTTTTATTTTTTATCCAAAAATTGAATGGCATAAATCAACGGATTCGATAGATAAAAAAAACAAATTAGATGGAGGTTTCAACTTTGAGTTTATACCATTTGGACTAAAATCTCCAAACTTACCTTCAGGTATTCCTAATAACGGTCTAAAATTAGCACCTTGGTTTCAGGGAACATCGGCATATAAGAGAAATTTTCTTGATAATGTTTTTGAAACTAAATTATCACTACAACTGTCATTAGTTAGTAATTACAAATGGTTTCCAGGGTGCACTATTCGTGATAAAAAGAGCAATTTCAGATTTAGATATTATCCATATTTGGGTATTGAGTTTAATAGCATACCAGACTTGATTTTAAAAGGACAATTAGAAGAATTTTCTACTTATTTTGTTAGACTTTTTGCAGAAACATGGATTATACCACAGACCTTGCAAATAAATATTGATGGTACTTATAGAGAAATAATTAAAAACAATTCAACTCTAAAAACAGCTATACCAATATTATCAACCTCAATTTATTTATATCCTGGAAAACAAGAATCACTAGGAATTGGTTATGAATATAAACACGGATATGATACTGACAGTAAGTTTCAGTTAGTAAAAATCTCATCACTAAAATTATCTTGGAAAATATAAAAGAATAATATAAATGGCAATGCAAATTTATTTTATGATAGATTTGAAAATGTCGATAAATGCTTAATAAATATAACTAATAAAGAATGAAAAATACAAAAATAATCTTAATTACATTGAATATAATAGCCCTATTGGGAGCAATTTATTGGTTAATGGTTGAACATAAACCAGAACCATTTATAACTTTGATATTAACAATTCTAAATCTTCTTACCTTATCTTTCGAAGAAAAAATAAATAAAGTAACATTTAAATCAGATTTTAAAGTTGAGAATAACTATGGAAGCACATCTGGGTCAATTCAAAATCAATTTAATAATTTTGGAAATCACCAAATAAAAGAAACCACACAAACCGAAGATTTGGAATGTTTAAATACGATAAATGATGGCACTCTTGCAATTCTTCAACCTATTAAAGAAAAACCAAATGGAAGTGTTAATATTTTTGTTAACGGTGTGCACGTTTCTCCAGGTGATGGACATAAAAATAGTGGTTGTTATTTCAGTTCTGATGAAGGACAAACTGCGAAATATCTCAATCATCTAGATATTGGCGATAAATTATTTTGGAATGGAAGTATTGCTGGATATCAACTTACTAATGAAGATTTTATAAGGTTTAGTTATAAAGTACAAAGTTAAAAATCATAAAAACACAACAATGCTTTTATAAAACCATGAAGTATAAATGTTTGAAATTGATGAAATAGCAAAAGAAGAGGCACGAAAATATGGAATGCCTCCCGATGTGCATATTCCTATCGCTGCTCGAGATAAATATTCAATAGCTAAATACATAGGAAGTATAAATTCAATTGACTCAGTACCATCAGATAAAGCCTTTTTGGTTATACCTCATTACATACCAGAATTAAATGTTAAACTACCACTTTGGAAAATAAAAGAATCTACAATTTTTCATTACTCCAAACAGATTTGGGTTCATGTGAATTATGCATGTTATAGGAAAGCCTATATTCAAGCCTGTCCAGAAGAAAATGTAAAAGGTTTTGTTCTTGACCATATACTCAATAGACGTATGGCACGGTTAAAAGGCTTTGATTATTTACGCATTATTCCAGTTTCTCCAAATACCAATACAAGTAGTGGTGTTGTTACAGAAAAATATGGTTTTGAATATCATAGTACTGAAAATATGAAGAATGTAAATTTGCAAAATAAAGCACTTATTCAATATGCAGATTTAGCAGATATAGTAAAAATGTTGAATCTTAAAACTGGTGGATTACTTCAAGATATAGTAAACGAAGCACAGAGTTGGATAAGGGAAGAATAAGCTCAAGTTAGTTTGGTGTTTCAAAAAGAAAATTTGTAATAATAGAAATAAAATATTTAAAAACATGGATCAGAAAATTATAAGTAGTCAACAATTAAAAGATTTTGTTCTCTATCATAAGTTAATTAACAGTGATCGTATTATTCAGTTCAATGCAATTGTAACAATGATTACTTCAAAAAATAAGATTACTAACAAAAATATCAAAGTTATGGTAACTTTTGAAGGTTACAATAATTACGGACAGTTATCACTATTTGATAGTGAGATTGACCCATACTTGTTTCCTACTGTTTTTGAAGCAAAATATCAAATTATGCAGCATATAGATAATGAATATTTAGAAATAAATGATGTTCATACTAAGAATCCAGACATTGGAAAATATAAAATCAAGATAATTCCATTAGAACAATATAAATGATTAATTTTATAAAAAACACCTAGAGGAAATAATCCCCCTAGGTGAGAGTTCCTATTTATCTTTTAAGGAAAAGTGAGTTTTAAGTGTTTGACAACAAATGAAAGATAATAAAGCCACAAGTACCATATAAAATTCTTCAGGACGGAAAATTAGTATTAGTACTATAACTAGTAAAACAAATACAAGTATTTGAGTTAAGTTTTTAGATCTTGATTTTACTTCAAGTTTGTGTTTTTTAAGTTCAAATTTCTCTGAATTTTGTTTTATAAATGCAGAAGTAGGTTGTGAAGCTGCGATTTCTTCGTTGGTCTTATGATTATTGATTTGTTCGATAAAGTAAATTACATTATCTAAGGCAACATGAAATTGTAAAGTTGTTTGTACTGGCTTGAATATGGCCATTAAATTAAGAAGAGAATTTTCTATAATTTTTTTGTTTGGATTTAATATATCTAATATTTTCCGAACTATTTTTGATTTGTAAGTATTTTCCATTGTATTGATTTTTCATTTTTACTATTTATTTTTTTATTAAAATACTACTGCATTTTTTTGAAAAACCCTTTACCAACTTTTTAAACAAAAACACTTGATTTGTGACTGATTTGTCTATACAATTAAATTGTATTTATAAATCCGTTCTTTATATTTGCGCAAAAGTGGTTCCTTGCTCTTTAAGGTTTCACAGAAAAAATCTAAAGCTCTCTGGGTCGTAACCAGGGAGCTTTTATAATTTATATTATCAATTATTTTCATTTTTTCATGGTGCCTCCTTTCTTTAGTTGCTTTATTTAAACTAAAAGAATTAAATTATACAAAATTAAAGGAAACGGCTTGACATATTTGTATAAGAAAAAATAAATTATTTAAAGAGTAGAGTTATTTATTTAAGCAGAAAGAGAAGCAAAAAATGAAGTTTTTGTCTTCCTTTTAAGACTATTGATTCCATTGATTTTTTAAAAATAAAATATAAAATAACAGCCTTTCATATAATTATTATTTTTTTTAATAGTAAAATTGTTTAGTTTATTTTTATACTATTTGAGTTAAAGTGTTTTGTCCCTTCCTACAAAAACTCCCTCCTGTTTGAACCAATGAAGTATTAGTACACTAAATGAAACCAATTCATTTAAAACCAAATACAGTATGGAATCAAAAAAAAAAGATGTCTATGAAATTATCACATCCAGAATTATTGAGCAATTAGAACAAGGAAGAGTGCCATGGAAGCAACCTTGGAAAGAGTCAGGATTACCACAAAACTTAATTAGCAAAAGGCACTACAGAGGCATTAATCTATGGCTGTTACTTACTTTAGGCTATTCAAAAAACTACTTTTTAACCTTAAAGCAAATAAATGATTTAGGGGGTAAGGTAAAGAAAGGCGAAAAATCTTGTCCTGTAGTATTTTGGACATGGATTGAACCTAAACCAGATTCACCGCCCGAAACAAAAAAGAAGCCATTGCTGAGGTATTATATGGTGTTTAATATTGAGCAATGCGAAAACATTCCTGAAGGTATCATACCTTCAGTTGAGCAAAGGGAGGTACATAATCCAATTGTTCAATGTGAGAAAATAGTTGAGGCTATGCCTAAAAAGCCTAAAATAACACATAAAGAAGCTCAAGCTTTTTATGATCCTGCACGTGATTATATAAATATGCCTAAGCCTAAATCCTTTGAAAGCAGTGAAAGCTACTACGATACCCTATTTCATGAATTAGTTCATTCTACAGGGCATTCTAGCCGTTTAAACAGAAAAGAGATTACAGGAACTGCAAAACTTGGTGATGAAGCTTATTCATCGGAAGAGTTAGTTGCAGAAATTGGAGCTTGTTATCTCTGTTCACATGCAGGAATTGAAGAATTGGGGTTCGAAAACAGTGTTGCTTATATCCAATCTTGGTTAAAGAAACTCAAAGATGATAAACGCTGTGTTATTTTTGCAGCAGCAAAAGCTCAAAAAGCAGTTGATTTCATACTCAATGTATCAACCAATGAACATGATGAAGAACCTGAATAGGTAAGTAATCATTACACAAAGCCCGCTATAAAAAGTGGGCTTTTATTGATATAACACAAATATTATTTTCAAAAGAAAAAGAGAAAAAAGAAAGCCTTTCATTAGGTGGGCGAAGGGAACCTGTCAAGGTTTTTTGAATAAAATTTAGCAATTAGAAAACAACAAATAAATATTATTCAAAAACTTGTATAACCTTTACAGGTGTTGCGTGGTAGGTTGTGGAAGCCCACTAATTTTGCGTCTTTTTTTTGCTTTTTCTTTAAATAATTTGTCCAATTGGATTATCCTTAATTATATCAATTGCATTATCAATAGAAAATGCATGAATAATTCCAGTATTTGAAATTGACTGAATTTCATTTGGTTTATCATTTAAAATTGTCTTATGATACTCAGGCCTGTATCCTGAAATTACTCCAGCAATTCTAAAATCATTAGTACCTAATTTTTTAAATACAACAGGCCCTCCAGAGAAGCCTGGATTATTGATTCCATCTAAATAAAATGGTTTACCAGGCTTGTCGAAAAAAACTGCTGAGAGAATACCTTTTTTAATAAAAGGAAAAGGAAATCCTCGATTTAATTCACCAATATCTGAAAAAATTCCAAATGGAAATCCAAGAAAGTAAATGTCTTGTCCTAACGTTATTTCACCCATTGTAGGCTCAATAGGTAACCCTTCAATTATGAAATTCAAGGCAAACACTGATACATCGGAAGTACTTGAATGACCAACTAATTTAGCATTTAAAACATTCCATCTTTCATCATAAAAAAGTTCTATGTTGTGTTGTGAAGCCATTGATTCAATAACATGTTTTGCAGTAATAAAATATTGTTTTCCTTCAAAATCAATACTAAAGCATGTTGCTGTGCAATTATCATATTTTATATAAAAAACCCTTGTATAAACGTTATTAGTTACCATATTTATATTTTACACGAACATAACAAAATTTCCATTTAAAGGAAAAACAGCCTTGAGCTGTGCGGTTGGAAAAACCACTGCAATGCAATTGCGGTGAGTGTGATGCGAGCCATCTGCGAAAGTGGTTTTATCTGAATAATTGTAAATTACATATTAAATTATGTAATAAATAGCCATACTAAAATTAAAATTCAAAAATCTAATTATAATTAAATTTTATTGCCAATAAACTAAATATTTTTACCTTTCCAACCGAAGAGTCAACTAAAGTAATAACAAAAAACAATAAAGCGATTGTCTTAGTATTATGGAAAATAGAGTAAAAAATGCACTGAAATTCAGCTTGTTTTTTATGTGCTTATTTGGTATAAGCAATCCTTCATTTAGTTTGTCAAAAGAGCCATTAGATTCCTTAAAAGTAAGAAAAGATACAACCTCATTAATATCAATAGCCCAAACCCGCATTGGATATACTTTTATCCTTGCGCCTAATTATAATTATGGTTCAGAATCACCAAGGTATATTCAAAGAATAGAATTTTCACCAGTAATAGATTTAGCTGGTTTTAAATTCAGTAGTAGCTTCGATTTATCTAGTGAAGACTTCTCTCAAGGCAGAAATCTCAATAGAATAAATTTAAGTTTTGATAAAAATAGTTTTAAAAAAGTATTCAATAGAATAAATCAAAACACTCAGAAAGATAATATTTTAAAAAAAATAGACTCTCTGAATAATCTTTTAGATGAAAATACAAGATTTTTAAATGGACTAAATGAACAATTAGACAATAAAGATTATTTAGACAAGCTGGAGAGCGCGAAAGCTATTAAAGCTAGGTCTATTTCAGATAGTAATTATTTGAAAAATAATAATGAGCGAATTCTACAAGCTGAAGCTTTTATAAATAATTATCAAAACAAATTGAGTGGGAAAAATAAAATTTCTGGTTTGCTTGATAGTTTGGCTAGTTTAAGAAAAAGCTACACGTTTATTAGTAATTTAAACAAAGAATCAAGTGAGACTTTTATAAGGAAGGAATCGGGGAAAATTGGGGTTATAAAAAGTAAAAGCAGTTTTTTAAAGGATTTTGCTTATCCCTCCAAATTAGAAATCTTTGACGTTTCACCTAATTGGTCTCCATTAATACTGTCAGGTATAACTTTAAGAGGAGGGCTTGTTGAGTTTTCTAGCAAGAAATTTATGTTAGGATTTACAGGTGGCTTTGTAAATAGTATAAATTGGTATGAAAACGTTTTTAATAAAAATAGTTACATATACAGCGGTAGAATTGGTTATGGGAACTTTGAAAGCACAAGTTTGATTTTTACGTATTTAAAAGGTATAAACAATAATCCAAGTTCAATTAATCCGATTAAAGAAAATGATGTAATAAGCCTTATTTTAAATATAAAAATAGTTGAAAATCATAATTTGTATATTGAAAAAGCATGGTCAAATCAATCAACAGGAGAATATAATCAAGGATTAAATGAGGTAATTAAATCAACTCCAAAAGCCTTAAACAATTCTGCATTTTTATTTAAATACGATGGTAACTTTATAAAAACTAAATCTAAAATAGAAACTAAGGTTAGAGTTGATGAACTTTTTTTCTTTAGCTTGGGAAATCCAAGTAATAGAAGGGACGCTTTAAGGTCTCAATTTACTTTAAAACAGACAATTTATAAGAATAAAATAAACGGTCAATTATCTTTTAAATTGGAAAAAGATAACTTAAGTGACAGTAAATTTTACACAACAACGTTGCGATCTATACAAGCAGTATTAAACTTTAAAATTCGAAAAAATAATTTAAAAATTGAAGGTCAAAACATTATTACAAAAAGTTCATTTTATGCTTCAAATCTATCTGAAATTGTAATTTTGAACGGTTCATTCAGTAAGCCTTACAGATTATTCAAAAAACAATGTCAATCCGTTTTAGTAGTTAACTACATTAATTCAAAAAGCTTGTTTAATGACACGATAAGTGAGACATATTTAACAAACCTTAATAGTACATGTATTGTCAGCCCAACACTCAGTATTAATAGTTCGTATACATTTTCTTTCATTGAAAATACAAATTTAGGAAGGTATTCAAATCAGTTTGACATCAGTTTAAATAAACAATTGAAGAAATCTTCTATAACTTTGCGTTATGCTTTATTAAATATTTACAAAATAGAACAAAGGAATACAATTGGAACTGGATATCAAATACAATTAGGCTCTAAGCTAAGTACTTCATTTTTATTTAACTATGATATGATAACTAGGAATGAAAATAGATTAAATAATTTTATATCATTGAATTTCAGAACTTTATATATTTTTTAACGGTTTTTTTACATGAATGGTTGTATTTACAATTTGAATTAATAAAATTGTATTAAAATAAATCTTAAATGAAAAAACAAATCATTCTCCTCTGCCTAATAGTTTTTTCTAATTTTAAAACTTTCTCTCAGATTGTAACAACTTTCTATCAGAAGAATCCTTACGAATTTAAAATTAAATCAACCTCTGATTTTAATATCGTTAATTCTAGCGTTGCAACACGGGTTGACGTTAAAGTATCACTTTTACAAAATCAAAAAGAAATTTACGTAAGTAATTATTTAAATTACACTTGTCAGACTGGAAATAATTCGTTTTTGAATATTAATCCAACCAATGAAAAATTTCTTTCACTTAATTCATTTGCTGCAATGCATGGAGAGTTAAGTTCAGGGGAATATGAACTATGTATTTCTGTAAAAGACGTAACAACATCGGAGGAAATTAATCAAAATTGCTTCGATATATCTGTTTCTACTTTAAACCCACCCTTCTTAATATATCCAACAGACCAATCAACCATTAATATTTTAAATCCAACATTGATTTGGTCGCCACCTTTAGGTTCTAAAAGAAATGAAAACTTTACCTATGATTTAAAACTAGTAGAGCAACTCAATAATCAACAATCAATTGATGCCATTAATCAAAATTTTGCAATACTTAAATTAAACAATTTAAACGTTACACAACTCATATATCCATTTAATGCACAGAAACTGGTTAATGGCAAAAGTTATTCGTGGCAAGTTGTGGCCAGAAATAGTAGTGGTTATGTGGCAAATACAGAGATTTGGACATTCACAGTGAAAGAAGACTCATTGTCAGACGAAAAGGTAGTTTTTTTTGAAAGTTATGTAATTCCTAAAAGTGAATTAGACGGTAGCTTTATAAATATTAAGAATGAACTACGTATAGATTTGAATATAATGGAAAACCCAGATATTCAGTATCAAATTTTAGATAATAATAAAAATATTATCATTGATAATGAACGTCAAATTTTGAAGAATATGGGAAATAATAAGTTCATTTTGGACTTTGGGAGTAGTGATGTGTTGAAGAATAAAAACTTCTATATAGTTAAGCTAATTGGAAGAAAAAATAAGGAAGGTTACATTATGTTTAAATATTACAAGGTTAAATAAAATGGGAAGAAAAAATGTTGTTATAATCAGTCTTAATTTAATTGGTTTCATAGCACTTGGTGTAGTTTATTTTAACTTTAGTATTAGTAAAAATAATAAAAAATTTGGTTATGTAGAACTTGAGACATTAAGAAATGAATTCGTATTGAGTAAACAATTGGATACTGAAGTTAAGAAAGTATTCAATAAAAGAAAAGAAATTCTTGATTCCTTAAGGATTGAAATACAAATGTTTGAAAAAAAGGCACAACTTAGTAATATGGTCAATAATGAAGATATAAGAGAGTATAAATTAAAGAGGTTGTTTTATGAAGAGAAAGAAAAGGAATTTTATGAATCAAACACAGAATTAGAAAACAAGTATCAAGAAGAAATTTGGAATAAATTAAATGCTTACATCAAGGAATTTGGAAAAGATGGTGGGTATGAATACATCTTTGGTTTAAATGGGAGTGGAGCAGTTATGTATGCTAGAGATGAAAATAATTTGACAAAAGAAATTTTAAATTATTCAAATAAAAAATACAATGACAAATAAGCTTTCAATAATAATGCTTCAGCTACTTATGTGTTTAATAATTTCTTGTGATAATACAAAAACACTAGATGTTGAATCCTATTTAAAGTATATTGTAAATGAAAATAATGGTTTGGTGAAACAAAGTAAAACAAACAACCTTACCATGATTTTAGAATACAAACCAATTGATTATTTAGCATTACTTGAAATTGATAAATTTAGTCTTTCTATGAATCAAAACACTTTTGATTCATTAAAAGGTAATTACAATAACCAACTTTTTTTTGTTCTGAAATTGCAAGCAGATGGTGAAAATGATTTTCTTAAAGCTAATAGTAATAATCAAGAAGATTTTTTTAAACGCGTAGAATATTATAATACATCATTTATTAATGATGTAATTCTTATACAAGGCCAAGATACTATTTCTTGTGTTTCAGCTAATTTAGAAAGAAACTTTGGGATATCACCCCAAACAAATATTGGTTTGATTTTCGAAAACAAAACAATTCGAAATGAGGATTTTTGTATTCAGATTTATGATAAAGAATTTGGTTCTTCAAAAACCAACTTTTGTTTTGATAAAAATAGCTTAACTAATATTCCCAATATAATATTTTAATAAAATGAGAAGATATAAAAAGCATATCAGTATTTTCCTATTAATCATATTTCTTAACGAAATAGTATTTACCAATGTTGCTTATGCATTAGGGGGTGGACCTAGTCAGCCGGAGGTACAAAGTTTTGAACCTATAGGTACAACTCAAATGGTTGATTTGTTTTCTGGGGATTTTAATTACAATATTCCGTTAATGGATATTGATGGTTATCCAATTAATATTGCTTATCACTCTGGTATTACAATGGACCAAGAAGCTAGTTGGGTTGGACTAGGATGGAATTTAAACCCTGGAGTTATTAACAGAAACATGAGGGGTATTCCAGATGATTTCAATGGTGATGAAATTAAACGTACAACCTACTTAGAACCTGATGAGACTTGGGGTGGTCAAATTGGTGCTTCTGGTGAGCTATTTGGAATGCTTAAACAGGGAAAAAATAATAAAATATCAAAAGATAATAGTTATAAAACAGCTGGTCAGAAAGATACAGCAATCATGAATAATTCAAATAGATTCAAAAATGTTGCTTTAAACTTATCAGCCAATTTTGGTGTCAATTATAATAATTACAAAGGAATAGGATCAGAGTTTTCAATTGGGGCACAGTTTTCTGCGGGTGCTAAATTAACAAATAAGGATTCAAAAAGATTAGGATTAGGTGTTTCTGGTTCATTAGGAATTATGTTAAGTAATAGCTCACAGGGGGGAGGAACTGTAACTCCCTCTTATGGATTAGATGTTAACTTATTAAGAAAGAGTAAAGATTGGAATTCAGGTGGATTAGGTGGAATATCAATCAGTTCATCCACTAGTTTTAATTCAAATGCAGCTACTAAACAATTCACAAAAATAAGTGCTAATGCAAATTTTGATTACAATAGAAGTAAAAAGTATAAAAGTAATGATGAAAGCGATAGAAAAAGGCGAACAAGTGCAGGTGTTGGTACTTCATTTAATTCTTTTGTAAATCACTCTTACACCCCTCAAATTCAGCATAGTATGTCTAATTATAATATCACTATGAGTTTTAAAACTGGATTGGAAATCAAAGGTATATCAATCGATGGCCAATTAAAAGGATATTATGCTGGTCAATTATTAAATTCAAGAGGTAGTGAAATAAAATTGCCTAGCTATGGTTATCATTATGCTGAAAACAGTACGGGAATGCATGATGTATTGATGGATTTCAATAGAGAAAAAGATGGATCATTTAGTATTCATAATCCAACATTACCAATTCCACAAAATACGCAAGATATGTATGCTTTTTCAGGTCAAGGTGTAGGAGGTATGTTTAAATCATACCGAAGTGATTTAGGTGCAGTGTATGATCCTAAAAAAAATAGTTCTGGTAAAAGCGATAGCTATGGATTAGCAACTAATTTCGGAGATATCTTTAAATTATCTGGTGACGTATATTTAAATTGGACAGAAAGTGAATCTAAGCAATGGTATAATAAAGCAATTGATATTTTTAAATATGCAAAACAAGAAGATATGCAATCAAATCCCTTGTTTGAACCTTCTTATTTTAAAGTAATTGGTGAAAAATCAATAATTGATAATAACTTTTTACCTTATATGGAATTAAATAATCCATCTGCTTTTATTTTAAAAACAAATGGCGATGATGTTGGTTTAGAAGAATTTAAAGTTCAATCAAGTTTTGCTAATGGAAATACAAATGAATTGCCAATAAAAAACTCCAAAAGAGGCCAAAGAGATAAAAGGAATGTGTTTGTAAAACAACTAAAGGCTTCAGAGTCAGAATACTGTTTGGAAAACCAAATAAAAAATATAGGAAGTACTTCTATTGCCAGAAGTGGTTCTTTTAGGAAACCACATCATTTCAGTGAAATATCTGTTCAAAATCCTGATGGAAATCGTTATGTTTATGGAATTGCCGCTTATGCAACAAACCAGCAGGAATTTACATTTACTAATGCGCCAAATCCTGGCGGAGGAAGTTCTCCTTCAAAAGATTGTTCAAAAGGTTTAGTAACTTATGATGTACAGAAATTTGGTCAAAAAGATCGAGTTTGTGGTGGAATTGACAAATATTTTGACAAAAATGAATTACCTGCTTATGCACATTCTTATTTGCTTACAGCTGTTTTGTCTCCAGATTATGTTGATAATAGCAATAATGGGCCAAGTGATGATGATTATGGTAATTTTACACGTATTGATTATACAAGATACCATGATGCCTACAAATGGAGAGTGCCTTATGAACAAGATAAAGCAAGTTATAATAGAGGTTATTATAATGACAATTATGATGATAACGCCTCAATCATTTATGGAGAAAAAGAAATTTGGCATGTAAGTTCAATAGAGGGTAGAAATCATATAGCAAAATTCTATGTCAGTGCTCGTAAAGATGGATATGGTACATTAGGTATTCATGGTGGATTAAATAATCAGTTAGTTTCTTATAAATTAGATAGTATCAAACTTTTTTCGAAATCAAATCTTGATGGCCCTCCTATTAAAAGTGTTTATTTTGTTTACAACTATAAATTATGCCCAGGAATAGATAACAATATAGACAAAAATGTATCAGGTGCTCAAAATGGTAAATTAACTTTAGAAAAAATTTATTTTACCTATGGTAATTCATCAAAAGGAAAATATAATGTTTATAATTTTGGTTATAATTATACTTCTACTAATTATTCATATAATTTAAAAGGATATGATCGTTGGGGTAATTTTAAGCATAATGAAAATGCAACTTGTAATGATTTTACAAAGCCTTTAACGTCAGAGTTTCCATATGTTGAACAAAATAAAGATTCTGCTGATAAATATACACAAGCATGGAATTTAACAGAAATTGGACTTCCAACTGGTGGTAAAATAACCGTTTCTTACGAATCTGACGATTATGCTTATGTTCAAGATAAGAAAGCTATGCAAATGTATCAAGTACTTGGATTAGGGTCTAGTATAAGTGATAATCCTTCTAACAAACTATATGTAAAGAATAATTCATTTCAAAATACTTACACAACTAATGATTTAATCTTTGTTCAACTTCAAGACCAAAGCTTAAGTGATGATTATTTTAAAAAAATGGCTTTAGCCAATCAAACGGATTTGTATTATAATGCTATGGTTAATTTGGACAATAAAGAACTTGATTATGCTAACTATAGAAATATTTTAGATGTAAATAGTTCATATGAGCCAATAAAAGGTTATGCCAAACCCATTGATGCTGGTATTGTAATCAAAAATGGAATCAAAGTTGGTTGGGTAAAAATAGAAAAAGTTAAGGTTTCGGACGAAGTAGATGACTTAACAAACCCGATTGCTAAATCTTCTTGGCAGTTTACTAGGTTAAATATGCCTTACTTAATAAACCCTGGTGCCAATTTAATGAAAAAGGGAAATGGTTTTGCTCAAAGTGCAATAAGTATTGTTAAAACAATTGTAGGTTTTATTCCAGATGTAATAAGCAGTTTTCAAGATGCGAACAAAAAGTTAAGAAATGCTGCTTATGCTTCGGAAATAAATGTTAATAAAACATGGATACGTTTAAATAATTTAAATGGTTTTAAATATGGAGGTGGGTGCAGAGTGAAAAAATTAGTACTTTCAGATGAATGGAATACTATGGAGCCAACAGGAAATGCAAGTTCAAAAACTTACGGACAAGTATTTGAATATACAAAAATTGAAAAAGAGAATGGAGTTGATAAAGTAATATCTAGTGGCGTAGCCAGCTATGAACCTCTTTTAGGAAATGAAGAGAATCCTTTTAAAAAACCTGTCTATTACTCAGAAGAACAAAAAGGAATTCCTGATGAAGAATATTTTTCTGAAGAACCATTTGGAGAAACATATTTTCCAGCAGCAGGTGTCGGTTATAGCAGGGTAACGGTAAAGAGTATTTCACCAGACCAAAACAATGTTGCAGCAAATAAAACAGGGAAGGTGGTTCATGAATTTTATACAGCTCAAGATTTTCCAACTAAAACGAGTAGAACAGATATACAAGTGCAACAAGTGAGACCTAATTGGATCTGGGATATTTTTAAATCTCAAGTTGATGATAGGTTAACTGCTTCACAGGGTTATATGGTTGAGTTGAATGATATGCATGGAAAACCTAAAGCAGTATGGAATTTTTCAGCAGATAAAATTAACGAGTACAATTCTTCTGAAGCTTTTTCTGGAGTTAGTTATGAATATTTTGCAGATAATGTTACCAAAAGTTTAAATAATAAAGTTCCTGTTATTTCGCCCAATAATGTTGTGTATGATGCTATAGTGGGAGTTGATGCAGAACTTTTTGCAGATACACGTGAGTCAACTTTTAGAAGCGAAAGTGGTGGTGTTCAAGTTAATTTAGATGTTTTCTCTATTGGCATTTTTCCCATTCCTATTCCAACAGGGTTACCTGACCTTAGTAATGAAAGCACCTTATTTAGATCTGCTGTTCTTATGAAGGTTGTAAATAAGTATGGAATTTTAAAATCTACCACCGTATTTGAGAATAGTGCAGAATTACATACTGAGAACATTCTTTTTGATTCAGAGACAGGTGACGTTTTGTTAACGAAAACTGAAAATGAATTTAATGATTACACTTATAACAGTACTTATCCAGCTCATTGGGTGTATGAAAATATGGGACCTGCATATAAAAATACCGGGGCTATATTTACCATAAATGCTGAAAATGCTACTTATGATAACTTTAAGCTAAAAGTTAATGGAAGTACTGAAGATCCATCTAATTACTTAGTAACTGGTGATGAAGTAGAATTAAAATATTCAACAGGTAGTTCTCATCAATGGGTTTATAAAACTCCAGATAATAAATATGTATTATTGGATCTGAATGGAAATATTTATAATTTTCCGAATACAACAAATTCTTATACTATTAGGGTGATAACTTCTGGTCGTAAAAATATGCAAAGTTTACCTGTTTCTCAGGTTGTTTCGATTGAAAATCCGATAGTTAACAATCATTTGGTTCATAATACAAACACAAAAATACTACAAACAAGTGTCAATGAATATAAGGATAATTGGCCAATGTATGGATGTTTTGAAACAAAGTGTAATTCTCTTAATATTTATGATGAAACTATAGAAATTATGAAATATTTGCTATCAACTAATCAAATTTTGATGAAAGATAACAAAAAGACAGTTTTATGCAGTCCAATGCCATGTCCTTTTGGGGCTGGAAATGACCAATATAGTTCATTGATTGAATTAGCAAACAGCGATTCTACATATTTCAAGTCCATTTATAGAAAATATGCTGACAGTTGTGGTTTAGCTACAAATGGTTTTTATAGAAGTGTGGTTTTTGGATCAGGCACATCCCCTGAAAAAAAATTAATAAATATTTCTTATAATTTAATTGGAGGAACTTTTAATAATAAATTAGTTGATTATGATAATATACGATTAAATTATGGAGTAACTTTATTGTTTGAAGAGGATTCAAATTTAGTAAATGAAATTCTTCAGAAAGAAATTACTTCGTTAACATTCGAAGGAACTTTTGATGTTAATAATTCTAATTTTGGTTTCCTTAATTTTACAGATGATAGTAAAATTGAGGTTCAAATATTGCCTTTGGGCTCAGAAATTCGATTATGTGACTACACAATATATAAATCGGATAACGTTAACCCTTTTAGAAAAAATTTGGTTAACAATTGGAAACCATATAAAAATAAAGTTTACCTAGAAAGCAGATTAACTGAAAATAATTCAGTTAATACAAATATTAGAAAAGATGGGTCTTTTAAAAATTATACTCATTATTGGAATTATGGTAGTAATAAATGGCAAGCCAATCCAAGTTCTAATTGGCAGTTTACTAAAGAAATAACAAAATATCATTTAACAGGTAATGAAGCAGAAAGTAAAAATCCTTTAGAACAATACAGTAGTGTAGTTTATTCAGGAATAACTCATATGCCAATAGCTGTAGGACAAAATATTAAACATAGAAATATTATTGCTGAAAATTTTGAAGAAGGACCATATGAAGATCATTATCCAATTTGTGGATCCAATAATTATAAATATAGGGCTAGATTTATCTCTCCACAATATTTTTATAGAGACAATGGCTTCAATAATGATTCTGTTTCTCATACTGGTGTTTCAAGTTATAAAGGAAATCAATCTTTTCAGGTTCAATATCTCCCTAATGATAAAACGATTGATAATGGAACTAATAAATTTAATTTAGACACAACGAATATTTTTGGAACATTTAGCCCTGACCCAGGAAAATACATTATAAGTGCTTGGGTTAAGGTTGGAAAAGATCCTAAAGTTTCAGATTATTCAAATGCCTCTATAAAGTTGTCATTTAAAACATTAACTTCAAATAGTGAGCTAAATATTAAACCCAAAGGGAAAATTATTGAAGGTTGGCAGCGAATTAGTGAAGAGTTTACAATTCCAAACGGAATAGTGAGAATGAACATAGGTTTTGAAAATGCTGGAGATTCGGCAACTTATTTTGATGATTTTAGAGTTTACCCAATTGATGGATTAATGAAAAGTTATGTTTATGATAAAAACCATCGATTAGTGGCTGAATTAGATGAAAATAACTATGCAACCTTTTATGAATATGATGAAGAAGGAAATTTAGCAAGAATAAAAAAGGAAACTGAAAGGGGTATAATGACAATTAAAGAAGTTAGAAGTAGTTTCAAAAAAAATAATTAATTATGATTAGTAAATTGATAATGCGATACTCCATTTTTTGTTTAGGCTTGGTTTGTTTAACTATAACCTCTTTTAAATCTGATAATTCGACAGAAACATATGCAACTGCAATACAAAAAATAACAAAACAGTTGCGGGGAAGAAAATATGAGGCGCAATTATCTATTACTTTTTTTAATTCTTACAATTCAATTACACCATTAGATAAACAGGAAATTTCATTTTCCGTCTTTGATAGATATATTTACTATAGGGCAGGTTTATCTGAAGCATATGCTAATTCTAACTATTACTTAGCAATTAACCATAAAGAGAAGACTTTGATATTAAACAAAGGAAATAAGACTAATAAATACGTTGAAAATCCTTTTGAAAAAATGTTACTAGATTCCTTGTTAGGTTTAGCTTATGATACAAGATTAATTTCCACTTCTGATAATTTAAAAACTTGGCGTATAACACCAAAGTTAAAAGAGCACACCATTTCTTTTGCAGATTTTACATATGATATCTCTAATTACACGCCCAAAAGGATTGAGATATATTACAATATCCCATTAGAAAAACTATTTGGTTTATTTCCTTTTCAAAAAAATGATAAAAACTTTGATAGAAAACAGAAGCCTAAATTAATAATAGACTACAAACAATTCGATCTTTTAACTAAGCCTGATTTGAAAAAATTTGACTTTAGTTCCTATATAAAATTTAATAATGGTAAAGCTGAAAAAGGAACTTTATCAACAGACTATAAATTAATTGATTTTTCAAATATTAAAAATAAGAAGTCATGAGAGGAATAATTTACTTTCTAATTTTATTTTCAGCATTAATAACTTTTAAAGTAGCAAATGCGAAAAAATTGCCTGTTTTTAGCGCAAGCAAAAATTTAGATTCACTTCAAGTGGATTCAATGATTTCAGTTTGTAATGACCTATTAACTCTTGGTACTTATCCAACTGATACAACATGGAAAGGAAATTATAATATATATTCCGCCAAAGGAAAAGTAATTTTAGGTATCAAAAAAAATAGTACTACTTGTTTTCCTGATACATTTTCTTTTTCAATCAAGGTTAGAATAAAATATTATACGCAAAAAACAATAAGTCATTTGTTTGATACTGTTCTGAGTGTTAATTATAATAAAAATAGTGGGTTTAGCTATAATGAAAAAGCTATCTATTTAATTGATAGTGCATGTTATTTAGAAACAAAAATACTTTCAATTTCGAATTTAAATTATAGAAAGTATTTATACATTGAGAATCAAATAGAGGAAGAGCGTTATTATGCAAACTTTAATACAAACCTAATACCTACTTTTTCAATCAACTATTTGTCATTATCAGATGAAGTTGAAATAAATATTGCAGATAACTTGGTTTATCAAACTGATGAATATGATATTGAGTGGACATTCATCAGCTCTTATACCAATGGTGGAATGAGTAATACATTATCACCTTCGAATTCGAATTATAATTTTAAAAGTAATTCAGCAAGGGTAAGTATTAAAAATTTAAAGTATAAAATAACAAACATATTTGACAAAGGCTATTTATTGGTTAGAGTCAGAGCTGTTGGTTTTGGTGGTAAAAACTTTGATCATAGGATAGTAGGTAATTGGACAATAGAAGATATTGGAAATTTAAGCGGTAAGCAAAGTTCGTATATTGAAATAAATACAAATAGTACTGTTAAAATTCATCAGGGCACTTTGGGATGGCAGTATGTAATGGATTTTGCTGAAGAAGGACGGAAAAAAGAAGTTATTACCTACTATGATGGTAGTATGAGAAGTAGGCAAACGGTTACCAAAAACAATACAGATAAAACGGCTATAGTTGCAGAAACTATTTATGATTTTGAAGGCAGGCCTGCAATTAATACTTTACCTGTACCAGCTTTTCAAAATATTATTAAGTATTATCCAGCATTCAATTTAAATAGTAATGGTGTTAGATATAGCTATACTGATTTTGAGCAAATGAGTATTTGTGAAAACTTAACAGATTCCATGAGAATGGACTCTGGATCAGCAAGGTATCACTCAACAAATAATCCACTAACTACTTCAAACGCAATAGTTAGTATCTCTAAACCAGCTATAATGGACTTTGTACCAGTAGCTTTCGGCTATCCTTTTACACAAACTGTATATTATAATGACAATACAGGTCGTTTGAGAAAACAAAGTGGCGTAGGTAAAGATCATAAAATAGGTAGTGGACATGAAACACAATATTTTTACGCTGTACCATTTCAAAATGAACTTGACCGATTATTTGGAAGTGAAGTTGGATATTACAATCATTACAAAAAGAATACAGTAATTGATCCAAATGGACAAGTAAGTGTATCATACATGAATGCATCGGGTAAAGTTATTGCTACAGCATTATCTGGATTAACTCCCACTAATGTTGACTCCTTGAATTCAAATATTGGAAGAAATGATGTTAAAGCAAACTTAATAACTCCTACAGATACAGTTGTGAGAGAAAATGCTTTAACAATTAAACGCGAATTTGTTTCTGAGGATAATGACAAAGAGTATAAGATATATTATTCCTTAATTCCAGAAAAATATTTTCCCGTATGTAATAATCCTCAAAGTATTTGCTATGACTGTGTTTATGATTTAGAAATAAGTTTAGTCAATAACTTATGTGGAAATCAAATGCTACAAGGAGGAGGTGATACATTAAAAGTATTAAAGCGTACAATTAGTAATGGCAATATAGATACCTTATGCAGTAGTACTTCATATAAATATTTATTTAAAAATGATACACGCTTGATTTTACCATCAGATACCTTTATTACAGTAAATTTGAATAGAGGTTCATATACATTGATTAAAAAGTTGACGGTTAATGAACAAGCTTATGAATATTATTTAAATGATTTCCTAAATAACAGAACATGTAAAACTAAATCACAATTTGAATTAGAAGCTTTGGATAATTTAGATACAAGTGGTTGTGAATTCACTTGTACAATCTGCTTTAGTAAATTAGGTTCTCAAAGTAACTATATATTTAATCAAGCTTCTGATAAGTTAAAGGCGGGATATACTTTAACAGCATCTGATACAACTTTATTTATTTCACAGTATAATTCAAACAAGGCAGCTTGTGATGAATTGTGTGCTAATGAAAATCCTAGTCCTTGTTCTATATACAGTGAAGTGATTAGAGCAGATGTTAGTCCAGGTGGTCAGTATGCTAAATTTAAGTATGATGAAACTTTAAATACCATTGTGGCTGATGAGGCAGGTGGAATCAATTACCTTTCTGCTCCAACCAGTCCAACCTATATTTCTTATCAAAATGATGTATATTTTAATGGGGATTCTATTCTTGTTGATGGCGTAAAAACAGCATACCACGATTTAACGGTTGATCAGTTTGTTAAAAACTGGAAACCTCAATTTGCTGATCATTTGATGCAATACCATCCAGAATATTGCAAATATCAGTGGTGTATTGATAATAAATCTGGGTTTGATTTTGACAAGAATTTCTTAAGCACTGAAACATATCAAGAGGCTATTGATTCTGGTTATTTAAATCCAATTAGTACAAGTACAACTGCTTCAAACGATCCATTTTTTAAAACAACAGGAAGCGGAACGGTTCTTTGGAACTACATGGATTATAGGTTAAATACAAATTTTATTTCAAATAATACAGATATTTCATATTCAATAAGAGAACTTCCAATCAATATTCTATTTTGTGATGACTTGGGTAATAATGAAGCTGCTCGAAAAGCATGTGTAACACAATATAAGGATAGTATAGAAAATTGTAAAGCTTATAAAGACGCTTATTGGAAGTATTTTCGTTCGTTTTATTTTTCTGTTAAACAGCAAATGATGGATTCTTTACGTCAGCATAATGGATGTAATAACTCAAATATTGTTGCACCATATAAAGTGCGTTTTCCAGAGGCCACCAAAACAGCTGCAAATGATATTTCAGCATCGGTAACACAACAAAATCAACAGTTAAAAGATAGCTGTTTTACAACATGTTATGCATATAAAGAAGTTTGGAGGGAAAAGTTAAGAAAATGCTCGATAGATTCTGTCCAAATGGAATTAATATTGGATAGTTTGGTTCAAGTTTGTAGTTTAGGTTGTGACTTAAATAATCCATTTGGTAGTAGCAGTGTTGCTCCTGTATATCAATCAAATCCAAATGTTAAACTAAAGTCGTTTAATGATGTACTTACAAAGGCATTAACACCGACTAATATTTATGTGCCTGGTATTTGTGATGTAACATTAATTCAAATGCCCCCTAAATACGGTCATAATTTATTTACTACATTATCTCCATTTGCTGATACTTGTTCTTGTAATCAGGTTAATACTTTTAAAAGTGGCTCTTCAACTTGTTCAGATACATTAACAACCACAAATAATAATTGTCCATGTACCCAAGCAACAGCCAATAAACCTGGTAATATGTTACTAAAATATCTAGGTGATAATGAAGAAAAATATAAATGCAACTCTTGTATTAGTTGTGATGTGTTTAGGAATGTTTACCAAGCGTATTACAATATTTATGATACATTCAGCCTCAATACTTTGACTTCGCAAACATTGTTCACTAAATTTATGAATGACAGCTTAAATTTTAATTTAAGTTTTAAAGAATATGCTGATTTTGCCGCAGCTTGTATGGGAGTTACAAATAATAATATCAATAGTGATTCATTATTTGCTAATTATAGAAGTTATTATATAGTTTATAAAAACAATAAATTATTACTAGGTTACCAAAACACCCCAAAAAGTAATTTTCCATTTGATATTCTAATTAATTCATCCCCAGTTTTAATTGCTAAGGAATCGAATCAAAATAATCATTATGTTTTGATTTCGAAATTAAATTTAAATCCTAATAGTTTGCTTGATGCTTTAAATGTAAAAGGTGCTATTGAAGAAAATAATCAAAATCAAGAAGTTTTTGCTAGTAACAGTAATTTTGCTAGTTATGAGCAATTGAATCATAAAGAAAATTTATTTAATGTTTGGTCGGTTTCAAATACAAAAAAAATATTGAACAAACTGATGGCTCCAACTCCACCAACTCCACCTAGTGGCACTATTGCTAATATGGACTCATGTGGATGTGATAAAATACTTTTAGCTGTTAAAGAATATGAAGCTAAAAAAACAACAGATTATTCTTATTTAAAAAACGCGTCTCAGTATTTTGCTGGTGCGTATAATAATTACCATGAGTTAAGTAGTTTTGATACGTTAGCTAAAATTTGCTGTAGGGCGGTAAATGGTATAAGTAGTACAATTAATTTTGCAGAACCAGAGCCTTGTGTTTTACCTTCAGATTGGGCACCAAATCAATGGCGCAAAAATACATCAGATGGATCAACTAGGTCTAGTATACTTAGTAATGCACTTCAAAACAATCCAATTTCGGAAAGTTTACCAGAATTTATGCAATGCGATAATAGTTGCAAAAGGCAAATTGATGTGTGTGGTTGTAACAATATACTCTCTTGGTATGAAAAGTATAAAAATGATTCCACTTCGGCAAATACAACAAAATCATTTGCGGCATATTTTAAGGATTCAACAAATTTTGATATTACTAATATTGATACTTTAAAACAGATGTGTGCAAAAGCATTTGAATTAAGTCAAGAGCCAACTGGTTGGAATGGAGATCAACCTATTTTTTCTTCTTATTCTGCAAATGCAAATTGGAGTGGTGAGTCTGCTAGTTATTTAAAAGCTGTAATGGAAGCACTACCTCCTAATTCTCAAAATATTAGTATTCCTGGAGCGCTTTCATGTTATTCTTGCGAATCAACATCTACTCCTTACAAAGCAATGTTATCTTGTTTTGATGTTGTTAATAGAATGAAAAATAAGGCAGCTAGCTTACAAGATTCAGCTATTTACTTATTACATTTTGCTGATTCATCGTTTTCGAATTACTCAAATATGCCATACTATCAATCAGTTTATGCAAGTGTTTTGGCTGCTACAGGAAATAACCATGATTCAGCTTTTAAAGTTGCATATAAAATGCAGTATGATTCAACAATGAAGATTTATGAGGCTGGAAGACGTTATGAAGATTCTGTAGTAATGGCAGTTAATGATAGTTTTAATAAAGCACCTTTCTTTAAAAAATTTAGCTCTATTAAGGAAATTCTTGAATTTATGGACCTAAATGGATGTTTATGTCAATTAAATGAAGATCAATTAGAAGCACTTCCTACTTTGATAAAATCGTACTTAAAAAACAAGACTTATAGTACTTCTTATAGAAAAAATATGTCTTGTAACAATTCTCTTGGTTATGGGTCTGATAATCCAATAGTAGTTAAGCAATGCGAAACTTGTTATATTCCTGATCCATTACTTTTATATATTCAAAATTATTTAGATACACTTACACATAATGCCGAAACCTTAAATAATGGCGTAGTGGTAAATAAGCTTACTAAAACTTGGTGGCGTATGTATCCTAAATACAAAAAATATTATCAAACTCCGCTTTATAATAGCAATGTACCTAGTTCTTTAAAATATAGAGTAATTGCGCTAACAGATAATAAATTAAATATAAGAATGTTTGATTCTGTTTCAAATACTAAAGATATAGAATTAGTTTTTGCTGAACCATTTAAAAGAGGCAACTTCCTCACCATTAGGAAATTTTTTGGAATAAGGTTAAGAAATGACCTTGGCTGCGATACGCAAACTATCAAAACATTTTCAATATATGCCATTGTTCAAAGACCAGGTACAATTAATTCTACAAAATATGATACCATCTATTTAACAGGTAAAGTAACAGGATGGAATTTGGCAAAATCAATTAATTGTTGTTTAAAATTATGCAATAGACCAGCTACACAAACCAGTCCTGTTGTTCTTTTTGATCCTTGTAGGGAGCGTATACGAATTGCTGCGAAAATTAATGCTGATTATGCATGGCAGCGATATACAGACTCATTAAGAATATCATTTAAAAGCAGTTATTATGCTAAATGTTTGCGGTTAAATGGATCCGAAACTTTCCAAATGCGATATAATGAAAGACAATATCATTATACTTTATATTATTATGACCAATCAGGAAATTTGGTCAAAACAGTACCTCCTGCTGGTATTGCGCCTCTTAATGATGTGGCTACTGATTCAGTTGATTATTATAGAACACATCAAAGTTCGATTTTAAAAATTCCTGCTCATAATTTAGTAACACATTATAGATACAATACTTTAAATCAGATAAGTTGGCAAAAAACACCAGATGCAGGTGAGAGTAAATTCTATTATGATTTTATAGGTAGATTGGCTGTATCGCAAAATGCTAAACAGGCGCAAACCAATTATTATAGTTATACTTTATTTGATGGTTTAGGCCGAATAAAAGAGGTGGGCGAAATTTATAAAACTACTGCCATGAATCAAGGCGTATCAAAAGATACTGCTAATTTGAACTCTTGGTTATCAAGCACCAATAAGCGACAAATAACCAATACTTATTATGATCAAGTAAATAATAATGTGCTTGATACTATTTTATTTAAGCCCGAAAATTTAAGAAGCAGAGTGGCTTATAGCACGTATAAAGAATTTAATGCCACTACTTATGATCATGCAGTGCATTATAGTTATGATATACATGGCAATGTGAAGAGGTTATTAAGGGAAGTTCCTGGCTTAAAAACTATGGGACAAGATTATAAAACTGTGGATTATGACTATGATTTATTGAGTGGAAAAGTAAACAGTGTCGTTTATCAAAAAGGAAGTATTGACGAATATGATCATCTGTACACTTACGATGCAGATTTGAGACTTACCGAGGTTTATAGTGGACCAAATAACACAGTAATAGATTTAGATGCCAAATACTATTATTACCTGCATGGGCCTTTGGCCAGAACCGAACTAGGTTCTCATCAAGTGCAAGGTGTTGACTATGCTTACACTATACAAGGTTGGCTTAAGGGGGTAAATGCCACAACGGCTAATTCAAATAGAGATATGGGTAAAGATGGGAATAAAAACCTATCAGGAAATGAAAATGCTTCATTTGCCCAAGATGTTTATGGATTTACTTTAAGCTATTTCCAAGGAGATTATAATTCAGCTAATTATTTTGCGGATAATTCAAATTTTGAAGCAAAATTGGGAGGAAGCACAGTTTCTGGTAGTGCTCCAAATTTATATAATGGAAATATTAGAATGATGGCTTTAAGTATAAGTAAGTTTGGAAACACACCTATGGCTTATGCTTATAAATACGATCAGTTAAATAGACTGATAAATATGAATGCTTGGAACAATTATGATAGTTCAACTAACGCATGGAGAAACACAGGATCGGCCATGAATGACTACCATAATAGATTTACATACGATGCAAATGGAAATATTCTTACCCAAGTAAGAAGAGGGAATTCAACTAAATTAGCATTAGATAGTTTAGGTTATGAATATTATGCTAACACCAATCAATTAAAAAGAGTTACTGATGGAGTAAGTGCCACTAATTATAGTGACGATATAGATAACCAAACTAGTACCAATTATTTTTATGATGCAATTGGTAATTTAATACATGATGAGGCAGAGGAGATAGATACCATAACTTGGAATGTGTATGGAAAAATTACCAATATAAAAAGAAAAGTTACCAGTACTAAACCTGATTTGGCTTTCCAATACACCCCCGATGGACATAGGGTGCTAAAAGTAGTAATACCAAAACTAGCCAATAGCTATAAAATTTATACATATTATGTGCGCGATGCACAAGGAAATATTTTAGCTACTTACGAACGAAATTTCAATAAAATAATTGATTACGATAGTATAAAGTACAAGGGAATTAACGATACCATTATTAAAGTAGCTGGTGTAAGTGCATTTGGTGGATTTATTAGTAATACCTATCAAAGTACAAATAACTTAGCTGATAGTTTATATAAAAATGCGGTTGATAGTAATAAAGCTGGTATCATATTAACTCACCTAAACTTATTTGACTATGTAAATGCTGATTTAGAATATAATATGAACGCAATTATTGACCAATATGATGCAAATACGTTGGTTAATGCGGTAAATAATCAACTTTTCCATGATAATAACATATTGCCTTTTTTAATTATTTTGTGCAATAGTGGGGTAGATATTACGGACTTTATGCTTGAATCTCATTTTGATGAATATATGATGGCATTGTATATGTCTGATCCTGGTCAATTTGAAAGTATGTTTGTTAGCTTAAGTGGAAATAGTTGGACGGATGTAAATCAAGCAATTGATTGGATTAAAACAAATAGTAGTGTTACTGTGGTAAGAGATTGGCTTAATGCCAATTGGCCAGGTTTTACCGATTGTAATACTAAAATGAATATTGTTTTGCAAATACAGCCAGTGCCAATATTACAAGATTTTGTAAGGGAGTATTTTTTAAATAATTATAGTAGTTTTGTAAGCCAAGTTAAAACGTTTTATACCAAAACAGACTTGTATAATTTGCTTTATAATTCAGACCAAAGTATGTTACAAAGTGTAATACTTGCCACTTTTAATAATAATACTATATTGCAATGGTATAAAACCAATCAAAAAAATAACTTTGTGCAATATGCTGTTACAGAGCTAAGAAGCAGAGCAGCAGTTTGGCAACAATCTAAAGCTACCCATACCATGGAACAGTATTTTGAAAAAATAAAAACCTATTTTGGCCAAGTTACTTACGATAATATTTTGGTAAAATACTTTAATGTTTCAAAAGCATACCGCGATAGTTTTAGCTTAAGTGAGTGGCATGTTTATGGCAGCAGCAGGATTGGTATTTATGCTAATAAAACCAATTTAGTAAATGTTAAATTTTATAGCGATGTAAACAATGGAAGCTTTACCAATGTGGATACAACAGCATATTATTATGCCACCCAAAGTTTTTCATTATTTACCTTAAAACGTGGTTGTAAAAATTATGAACTAAGTAACCATTTAGGTAATGTTTTAGTAGTGGTAAGTGATAAGAAAATACAGGTATGCTCTACAAGTATAGTTACAAGCTACACTGCTGATGTGGTGAGTGCAAATGATTACAGTGCTTTCGGTGCACCTTTGGCTGGTAGGAGTTATACTGAGCCTAATAGTGATTATAGGTTTGGGTTTACTGGTCTTGAGAAGGATAATGAGATAAAAGGAGATGGGAATAGTTACAACACTGAGTTTAGAATTTATGACTCACGGATCGGTGTTTGGTTGTCAACGGACCCACTTTTCTGTAAGTATCCAAGTCATACCCCATACAACTATACCGAGGGTAATCCTCTCGTATTCACTGACAGAACTGGAAAAGGTAAAAACTCAACTATTCTTGACAAGAATGGAAATGTCGTAGGCGGTAAACTTGATGGGGATAAAGGAGTATACAAAGTTGATGGTGTTACAGTAGACAATTTTGACGAAAGTAAAATAGAAGAATACAAAAAATCAGGCACTAAAATTGGTGAGACACTGTCAGAACGCAGTTTTTTAACTCCTGAAGGTCAATGGAGAGGACATGTCAACTTTAATATGCTTGCCTTCTCAAAAATATACCTCGCTACCAAAACTTTGGGCAATTACATTTTAAGTAACTCATCTGGCTCCTTTGAGCATTATAAAAAAAATGCTGGTAATGGAGGTATTTACGATATCAAGTCTTGGGGTTTTGAACAATCTACTGGAAAAAAATGGGATGAGGCGACCGCAGAAGAGCGATTGAGTTATGTTTATGAAGCCTCGTTTTATAATGGAAGCATCATAATGACAAGGCGAGACCAAGGGAATTTCTTTGCTGGAAGAGCGATGGCGATGACAGGAACATCAGAAAGCATTTGGTTGTCTGGATTTGGAGCGTATCAAAGTAATAACAATAAAACGGGATTTCTTTTTGTTTTAAAGGCGGGAATAAATTTTCTTGACCAACAGATTCTTGGATATGCGATAAATGGTTTCTCATCTAGCGGTCCAAGACCAATATTTGCTGACGATAAAGTTTCTGAAGATTTACAAAGAGTTGGATTTAATCAGTTTGTGAAATGAAAAGAGGTGTTTTTATAATTGTCCTATTCTTTGTATTTTTCACAATTTGGAATTTGAATAGTCGTCATTATGTGATTTCTCCTGACGGAAAAACAAAACTCGTATTCGAATGGGTGCATTCATTAAGACCTAGTCAGGAAAGTTATATTAAGATATTTCGAGAAGAAGATCCTAATTGTTTTGTATCACTTCATCCAATGTTAGATTTTGAAGCAAATATTGGATGGGGCGATTCAATTAAAATACGCGGTGGTATATTGGTTGAAGATAGAACATGTGGGCGTCTTAATTGGATGCGTGATTACACGCAAGAGGAAGCAAAATCTGTATTAACCGATAGGACTACATGGAAGCACTATAACTG
Organism: Bacteroidota bacterium; assembly: GCA_027484685.1. GTDB lineage: Bacteria > Bacteroidota > Bacteroidia > UKL13-3 > UKL13-3 > JAAFJM01. Next base: position 234,002 of record JAIXSO010000047.1, on the reverse strand, counting down.
GGAAGATATTGGTGACGGATTATATGAGTAAATATACTTGATTCATTATCACATTAACGACCCGAATTTTTCAGCCTTTAATAAACAAATAGCAGATTATAAGGCAGGGAAATTAAAAAAAGCAGATTTAATAAAACAAATTGCAAAATTAGGTTATGAAAAAGCTTTCATAAATACAAATGGTAAGAAAGAAAAATTATCAGATGTTTATGGCAAACAATATGACGCATATAAAAAGCAAGGTGAAGATGCAAAGAAAAATGAAACACCACCAACTGATACAACAGCACCAGCAACAGCACCAGCAACAACACCAGCCGATACAACATCACCAAATGGTGGAGTAAATTAGATAATGTAAATTTAAAAAATGTAACAAATGAAGCCAATAATATTAATTTTTTCATTTTTGATGGCAACTTGGAATATGTCAGTGCAAACAAAAGATAATGTGAATGATATTTTTAAAAGTATAAAACCATCAACCTTAAATTGTTCAATATCATTTAATGTAAGAATAAGAAATGATAAAGGCGAAGTAATAGGAATTAGAAACTTAATGAATATGTCAGATTTAGAATTAAAAGATAAAATTGATAATTATTCAAACAAAGAAGAATTAATAAAGTATCTCAAATACGAGTTGCAAAATGGGCAATATGATTGGGAAGCAAATATTATTTTATACTACATAAATCAAGAAGATTGTATAAATATGTTTCCTTACCAACCAGACAAAGTTAAAGAATGGAGGGTAAGAGAAAAAGTAAATTGTCTAAAATTTTGGATTGAAAAAAAGTGAACAAAAGGCCTAGCTTGTTCACGGCACACCATGCACTAGCGGATGGGCTAAATAGTTAACTGCACTAATGATTTAACGCTGTGACCACTATGGCCTTTTTAAGTTTCAATACTATTAAAAAGGTCTAATTACCCTACTATCAGTAGTCTGAAGCCAAGCCAAAGCGGAGGGACTACGGATTTAAAATGAAAAAAGAGTTTGTAACTCTAACTAAAACCAAAACCGATTTAGCTATTTAGTAAAGCAGCTTTTTAAATAAATAAGACTTTTAATAATAAACTCATTTAGCATTATAAATTAGCTAAAAAAACTATTAACTTAGTTTATTTGCAACTAAAACTAATTAACAATGAAAAGACTATTTTTAATAATTGTAACTGCTTTACTTTTTGTAAATTGTAGTATTGCTCAACCCAACATTACCAAAGGTACTACTCAAAAATTGGTTAGTAAATACCAAATTTTTTTAGGTAAAATTGGTAGTAAATTCTATTTTTTAGAAACAGATAATATAAAAACTTTTATATCTGTGTTTAACTATGCATTGGAATTAGAAAAAACAGTGGAGGTTCAAAAACCTATTGTTAACACTGAATTTTACAGACAAAAAGAATTTATTATTGGTGATAAAATTTACTTATGGGGTCTTATTAATAACATGACAACCAAAAATGGTGAGTTTTTAGTTACTGTTTTAAACGAAGATTTGTTAACCATAAATGAATGGAAACATGTGTTTAGCGCCCCAATGGGAAATACTTGTGAAATATACTACCTAAATAAAATGCAAAAATTTGAATTTTTAGATAAAGGTTACTTAGATGCCGATAAAAACATTAACCTAGTATCAACTATTGTGAACGAAAAATATGAGGTAGAAAAAGTTACTAAGCAACAGTTGAATTATAAATGGAATGAGATTAAAGTTAAATATGAATATGTAACTGAAAATGGAAATTATTTATTAATTGGTAAAGCCATCAATGATTATCGTACTATAATATTTAACACACAAGATAATGTATTATTCGATCATAAAATAGATACAGCTCAAATTAACTATTTAACCTTAAATGCACTTGAAAACACTTTAGATAACAAGTTTTATTTTTCTGGTTTTTATTCAGATGAAGGCAATAGTTTTAAAGGCACATTTTTATACACTATTGATATTAAAACGGGAAACGTATCAGAGATTGCTAAATCAGCATTTACAAAGGAATTTACTAATAATTACCTAACAAAAGAAAACGAAAAAATCGGTGCTTTCATTCCTTTTCACGAATTAAAAAGATATTTTTTTAACAAAGCTGGAAATATAGTTTTAGTTACCCAACAAAGAAAAGTAATTAAACAAAACACATCAGTTCAAAATGGAAACTATACATATAACAAATTATCATATATTACAAAAGATTTAGATATTTTAATAGTTTGTATTAAACCAAATGGAGAAATGCTTTGGTCTCAAATTATTCCAAGATTAGATGAATCTGAATACGATTATACACCAGCTGAATTATACAACAAAGGTTATTTTTCTTTTACATTATATCAAGACGATAACTCCATCAATTTCATTATGTTTGATAGCGAAAAAAACCATCAACTAATAAAAAAATCACCAAGATATACAACTGATGTTTACTCTACCTTTAAAGGAAAAATCAATTTAATGAAGTTTCAAATATTAAATGAAACAGGCAATAAAAATATTTCGGTAATTGATAATGGTAATAAGTTTGGTTATTTAGTTCCATTGAAATCATTTGCTATAAATAATGAGTTGATTTTATATAATTATATTGAAGGATCATTTAATTGGAAACCAAAATTCTTTCTACAAAAGTTTAAGTTTTAGTTGATATTATTATTGATGCAATTTGTAAAAACAATTCCATAAAAGTGAATATGGTTTTTTTCTATTTGATTTATTAAAAAAGCTTTATACGTAATAAATGGATGTTGATTTATTTTGTAAAAATTAACTCAATATAGGTAAAACAGCCTTGAGCGTGTCTAGGTAAACCTAATGCAATGCAATTGCGTTGGGTGTGTTGCGAGCCACCAGCGAGTGCAGTTCATGGTGGAATATAAAGAGTACGAAGTACGGGAATGACCTATGTTGAAAACACGAGGTTTTGGTGAGATTTTTGAAAATCATCAAAAATCATATCAAAAACGAAGCCATGAACTGCAAGCTGGCGAGCCTAAAATAGTAACCGTCAGACTGTATAGATGCTGAAATGAAATTAAAAGTAATTTGTTCCCGGGCGAAGCAGGGAATCAAATTACAAAAGATGAGTAAAGCTTCTATACAGTATGCAGGAGGTTACTGATGAAAGAAATCAATGCAATGAAAAGTATGCCAAAGTGAAACCCTGAAAGGGCTATATAAGTGTTTTGTCTGTTTTTGAAAGTATGCAAAACAAAACTGTTATATAGCTTTGGCATATCTTTTTGTATTGTATTGATGCAGTGAACACCTTTTTACCGATTTTAAAATAATAATATCAAATTATATTTATTTATTGGAAGTACAATTAATTAAAAAGTTTCCTAACTTTTAATATCAAAGAATATTTGTGTATAATCTTTATTAGTTAAGAAATTTTATTATTATATTCGAGACTGTGTTTATCTACTTCAAGTTTTGATTTTAAGAAAACTTAATAGTCCCTAAAATGTAAATGTAAAAAATAATACTAATCAAATTTGAGTGAAAGTGCTAATATAAACTTTGACTTCGTTAAGATACTAAACGAAGATAAAACTTATAAACTTCTTTTCCCAGAAAGAGAGGTGGGATTGGCTATTGTCCTAATTTTTGAGAAAATTGAAAATAAAACCTTTGAAGATGGTAAATTTACGGAAAAAGATTTACATGAAGCATTTGAGCAAATTTATATAACCAAAGAGCGTTATCCTAAAGAAGTTTATAGTGAACAGATAATGAACTTACAAGAATACTTCTTGGATTATGACCAACAAACTCAAAAGTACTATTTCAAAGATTATGCATATAAATTTTGTAAACATGCAAAAGAAACTTTACAGGGAGCCTTTAATCCAACCCGAATTCAGAAAATATGTATTCATCTGACAAACAGTTTGAGAAACTCTGATGATCTTAGATTTTGGTTAGAAGATGAATTTGAAAAATACGAACCCGACTTAAGAGAACAAATAGACTTTCTTGATCGCCAAATTTCTCTATCAATTGAAGATTTAAAGAAAGAAACAAATATGCTAAACCAAAGTTTTATTGATGTTTTAGTAGCAACCGAAGAACGATTAACAAAATCTCAATCTCACGTTAAAGAATTACGATCCGCCTACTCTGAAACCAAAACGATGAGAGGTTTATTGGAACAGAAAGACAATTTTGATAATGAGATTAATAGCTTGATTTTTGAGGTATATTCCTTTATTAAATATATCAATGATCGATTAAATTCAATTGATCGAAAATTAGACCGGATTCAGCCTAAAATTCGTCAACTTTTTTCGACTTTAAACAAGCCTGCATTCAATTCCAAAATTGAAAAATTTATTGCATTTCTTCTTAAGAATAGTGAACTGAACAATAAAAAGAATATTGTTTTCCCTCAGGACATTTTATGTCCTGTCATACATATACCTACACCGTATTTTACCATAATTAGTAGAGATAAGGAACTTTTTCCACCTAAACCAAAAGAACGAAAGCAGTATAAACAGAACGAAAAAGTTATTCGTGAAAACAAGGAAAAAGTACTTGCGAAAATTAAGGAAATTGAAACGATTCGAAAATGGGAAAATTTTATTTTATCCGAAATAGCATTGAGAGACCAACTTAATTTATCTGATGTATTTTTTAGAATTTTAAAAGAGGAGAACAATAGCCAGATAGCCGTAACGGTTCTTTTTAACTTGATAAAACATATATACGGTAACCCTGAAAAATTACGATTAATTACTGAAAAATCATTTGTGACAAATGATGAATTTAAAAATGTTGCACTATGGAAAATGTTAATAACAAAGTTACAGTAAGTGATTTTTTATATGCAGAAAACGCAAAAGAATTTTTTGCAGAAATAGATTATCTTTTAAAAGACGGAATGCACTTTCAGAAACAAGGTAATCAAATTCGATATTTTAATTTTATCGATAAGAACATTGACAGTCTAAAGCTTTATTATCAGATTTTTTTTGATGTAGAGCTTTCTGAAGGAGGTGAAAAACCAAATAATTATTTTTTTTTAGATTTTTATGGAAATAGTCGTGGAAACATATCTCCGCGACATAGGGAAACATTAAAAAGTGAATATGTAATCATTGGTTTTATAATCTATAAAATCATTTATATTGATAAGGAAATAGATTTAGATTCAGTTCTAAAGCTAAAAGAAAAAATAAGAATTGAATATGAAGACTATAAACCAGGAATATATAGGCTAATTGCAAAATCAAGAAATATTACTCCAGGAAATCTTAATGATAACGCAATAGATAATACAATCCAATCAGCATTGGAGGAGTTTAGAAAAATTGGCTGGATTGAATTGAGCAAAGATGAATTTGGCTTACTTCCTGCTTTTGACAGGCTGATAAAGGTTTATGAAGAATATATCCTGAATATTGAAGAAACCTTAAATGAATTAAAATGAAAGACTATCCAAGAATAAAAAGGTTATCTACTTTAGGAATTGTTCATCATCAAAATTTTGATTATGAATTCAGTTCTTTCAGAACAGATTTTGTTGGAGAAGGAGGAGCTGGAAAAAGTATGATTTCCGACCTTCTGCAATTGGTTTGTGTGGGAGCAAAAGCATTCCATTCTCCAACAAAAGGTACTGGACCAAGAAAACCTCATACTATGGTACTGCGAACCGAGGGTAAAGGAACAGATATGGGATATGCATTTATCAATATTGAAAAGGATGAAAATCAATATTTGGTTATAGGTATTTATTTAGAGAGTTCGGGCACTTCTAATATGTTTATTATTCAAGATGGAAATGATTTTGATACGGATACTCAGTTGATTCCATTTTCAAAATTGTTGGGTGTTGAAGATTTTCAAAAGAACAACATCATTTTTCCAATTAATGAATTAAAAGAACACATACAAAATAACCTAAACCTTACTTGTGAATCTTGGGAAAAAACTGCTAATTATCATAAGATACTATTCAAAAATAATATTTTACCGATAGACCTTTCACTCAATGGTAAAACTTTAGATAATTATGCTAAAATCATACAGGCCTTTTCCAGAGAATCTTTAGATGTAAGTAAAAGTCATAGTTTACAATCTTTCTTATTTGGTGACGATAAAGAACAAGAATTAATTAAAAAGTTTTATGATACCGTAGAAGAATTACAAGAAGACACAAGACAATTTGAAAATAATTTGGAAGAAATAGAGTCGTTAACCATCAAACAGACTCAACTTAGTAATTTACTGGATTTAAAAACCACAAAAGAAGATGCTCAAATATTATATTTAAAATCTTCCTACAAATACTATTTAAATCAAATTTCCATAAACTCGAATAAACTTCAAACTTTGTTAAATGATTATTATTATAGTTTACAATCATTTCCTTTGTTGAAAGAAAATGTTTACGAAAAAATCACTTGGATAACACAAGAGTTAGAAAAAATAGAGCCGAAATGGGATGAAGCTATTAAAGTCAAAAACGAATTGGATACTAAGGTTTCTAAAAGGAAAAAATTCTTTTCCTGGATGGAGGCGTTTAATTGTTCACAAGAAGAAATTATAGAAAAGTTCAAAAAATACCATCAATCCAAAGATACAATAAACAAGATAAGAGAATTAGAAGAACTTTTAAAATCTAAAAATATACTTACTGTATTCAAAAGCAAAGAGTATAAGGAAAAAAATATAGTAAATCAAATTGAGAAACAACTTGAGAAGTTAGTAAAAGATTTAGAACTTAAAAATAAACTCAAAGATTTAAATAACATTGATGATAAAAATTCTTTGGCTCACTGGGCTTTAAATTTACCAAGTAAATTAAACTTGAATCAGGAAGCAATTATTCGCAAATATCAGAATGAAGGTGTTAAAATAGAAACTCCGGTTGATTCTTCCAAAAGATATGTCCCTACTCCAGAAGTGTTACTGAACAATATTGTTGTATATGAAAGTGAAGATAAGGCGTTTTGGCTTAATCTCAACGGTGTTATTGAATTTTTTTCAACGGATTTTTCTCCAATTTTCAATACCCAAGATAAAAGTAAAATAAGGGAATATTTTGAAAAAGAAACTACAAATATTCTAATTGATATTACTAGCTTAGAAAAAGTTATAAAAGAAAAAACAATTTTAAAAAATGTTTTAGAAAGTTTAGAAAACCCCGATGGATATCTAAAAGCGTGGAATACTCAAACAGATTTGGAAGACCAACTCGAGACGCATGAAATGTACGATTTAAATACCGAAGATTTCATAGAATATTCTAATCTTTATACTCAGAACTCCATTGAAGAAACTCATAAACAGAGTAAGGAGGTATATTCTCAACTAAATACCAATAGAAGCCAATTAATAACCCTCGAAGATAATTTAAAAAGAGACTATGAAAATTTCCTAACACCAGAGACTAATCAAGAGATAGAAAATATTAAAAACAATAATGCTTTTGTCTTAAAAGAGAATTTTGACAAAAAACATTTTTATTCTGCTATGTTAAATGCTGAAGATTACTACAAGGAGTTCAACAAGATTTATCTTCATGAAAAATTAAACTATGAAAAAGTGGAAGATATTATTAAATTAGAGAAAAGAATTGAAGAACTGACTTCAATTAAGAACCGGGTATATTCACAAAATATTGATGTTTTAAAGGATATTCCAGATTCTTCAGAAGAGTTAACTCAGCAAATAATAGAAGAGCTTAAAAGTAGTTATGATTCATCCAATAATGCCTATAATTTAGAATACAATCTTATTGTTAGACAGTATTTAAAAAATAATGTAAGTCGATTTGAAAATACTGGAGATTTTCAGCAATTGTGTGAAGAGATTTTGCCACCTGAAATTCTTAATGATGTTAATATATTGGAAAAAGAAATTATTGAAAAAATAGGTAAATATCTTAAAGATATTAACTTCAAAAACCGTAGATTAAATAGTCGAAAACTTCAAAAACTTGCTGTTATTGTAGAAGAAGTAGCTGATGAAGTAAGTGACCAAAGAAATGATATTAGATTAATCAATAATTTTCTTAATTCTGGAGACAAAGAAATAACGGGAGGTCATATAGTGAGTGTAGAGGATTTCAGTGAAGGTTCTTTTTCTTCTGGATGGATGAACACTTTTACCGATAATATGACTAAAGATTTTGAATTAGGTTTGGATGATTCATTATTTGAATCAGAAAAAGGAATTTCAAATGATTTGGAAAAATTTCCATCTTTAAAAGAAAAGTTGTTAGAAGCATTTTATAGATCAGGTGGTTCGAAAAATTTAAAACCAAAAATTGAAGAACTCTTAAATCCAAAATCCTATTATAGTGTAAAGTTTTCAATTAAAACAAGTCAAGGAAAAAAGAATGATGGAAGTACGAGTCAGGCTTATGCTGCGATTGCTTTACTATGTATCGCGAAATTATCTTTATTAAATAAACAATCAAAAAATAAATTTGTTAAAGCTATTCGGTTTATGGCTATAGATGAAGCAGAAGGTTTAGGAAGTAATTTTGATATGCTTTACGGAATTGCTCGTGCAAATGATTATCAATTGTTATCTCTTTCCATTAATCCCAATAAGATTGATGTAGAAAAACAAAATATTTACTTGCTTCACAATAGTCGAGAAGATGAAAAAGTTAATTATGATCCAATACCTATTTTTGGAAAAGCATCCAATAATTTATAAATTATGAAAAACATTGAATGGAAGCATTTAAAAGGTCTTCATCAGCTCTATGAAAATGGAAAGACTAAATTAAAAATGCTCAATAATGAGTATATTAATTTAGTTCTGTCCAAGCAAAAAAAACTCATTAAGTTCCAAGATGGGAATCACTCTGTTGTTATTGTTACTAATAAGAAAAGATTTGCGGATTTTTATGAGTATAATTATTTAAAAACCTATAAATACTATGATGATTTTTTTGCAAACTCTGGTATAGAGAACAACGCAAAGAAAACTTTCACAGAAGAAGATCTAAAAGCATTGGTTTTCATTTATCATAATAGAGAAGAGCTTAGAAATAATCTTACAACTCAAAAAAAATTCTCCGCTCAAGTTTTTAAATATGAAAATTCTAAATATTTGGAGAATAAACCAAGTTTAAAAAATGCTATTTTACACTTGTTAGAAGTTGATGAATTTCCAGAAAAGGACCCCAAAAACCAACAATGGAGGTTTGTTGTAGATTGTCCTAACCCAAGGGTTATAGTATTATGTGAAAATCTCGATTGCCTTAAAGTACCTTTAGAGTATAAGAAACACAATATCGAGTTATGGTATGTAGGAGGTAATAATACAAAGCCATTACATGATATACAGCAGGATAAATTGCAGTTACCAATCTATTACCTATGTGACTGGGATTATGCTGGACTTAATATTTATTCTGATGTCAAACAGATTTTTAATGCCAAAAACAAAAAAATAGAATTAATAGAACCACCAGAAAATGCTAAAAGACTTCCTGTAGGTGTTAAGCATCATAAAAGTAAATGGAAATCAGAAGATTTTTCAGGCTTGGAAAAAAATAATTTTACAGAAAGGCAAACCGCTCTAATTAAAACACTCATTTCAAACGGGGAGTGGATTGAAGAAGAATCAATGGATCTTATTTTATTAATATAAAAAAATAAATGAGCCATTACTCCATTTACTATTTTGAACAAAATCCTATTAAAACAAAAATGTAATAATTCTAAAATATAATTAATAAAACGAAATTTTATTTATTTTGGCTAAGTAGTGAATTTGGAAAGCAAAATGAAGGGGTCAGATTTTATATTATTTTACAAACTTTCCAAAAATTTAATAATAGCGTTCCGTTCAGCCTTATTCATTTTAGCAAATTTATTTTTCGATGCCTCAGCTTCTCCTCCGTGCCACATAATGGCTTCGGTAAAATTGCGAGCTCTTCCATCGTGCAAAAAATTATTGTGACCATTTACTGTTTTATTGTTTTGAACTTTAGCAGCATAAATCAAAATTTAAAACAGACTTTAAATCTGCTAAAAAGTTCGACATTTTGCCGTTTCCTTCTACCACTGATGAAAACCCTTGTTAAACGAGGGTTTTCTCTGTTTAAGGGAAGAGGCTAAATTTATAGCAATTGTCCTCAAAAGCTAATATTATCAGCTATCTTCATAAGTTCGACTTTTTTCTTCTTTTACTATATTATTTGTTGGTCAAGTAAACCCTTCCAAATAATAAATCCTTTTTTGCTATCTGAATAGTCATGTAAAATACGACTAAAATTTGTTGGTTGCTTTTCAAGGAAAACTTGCTTGCCTTTGTTTCTAATGATGTTAAGTTGTTCATCAATTTCTTTCAGTTTTATTTTAAGTATAGTCTTGTCTTTAGTGAAATGCCACAAGTAAGTTGCTTCTTCCGTGTCTAAAGTTTCTAATACTATGTGAAATTCTTCTTTGCCTGATAATAGAAAAACAAAAGAGAAAGGACTTAATATAAAACGAATTTTTAAAATACTTCTATCGTGTTGTTTTGATAAGTATTGTAAATGTTTGTGATGTTTGAAGTTAGTATTCTTCAAAATGTCATCTATTAACTCTTCACTAGAGCTGTAAAGTGAACTGTTTTTTTCTCCTTGAATTTGATTGAGGTCTAAAATATTTTCATTTTTATGTAAAGGTCTTCGAATTATATTCTTGGAAATGAAAGTAAATTTTACACCTTCAATTACTTCACGATTTATTTTATCAATATCACTTGAAGTTGCCAATTGTGAAATAAGTTTTTCATTTTCGAACTCAGCATGAATAGTAATTGTTACATTTTTTGATTTAAGTGCTTTTGCAAAGTATGGTTTCAAAACTTCAAACTCAGGTCGTACTTCAAGATTCTCAATTTCAAACTCAAGTTCGGTTTTCAATTCAGAAATCGAGTGTTTAAATAGAATACTACCGTAACGGAACTCAAGTTGTTCAATTGGTATTTTTATTTGCTGTTCAATAATAATTGTTTTTGTAGGTGCAATTTCTTCAGTTGGCTCATCAAATAATGTGGCTTGCTTAACTATTTTTCTGTAAAAAGTATTTCGTTTCAAAAATAATTTATTTAGATAGTCAATTTTTATATCATGGTAATCATAAATAGTTGGTGTTAATTCTGAACGCTGAACCCTACCAATGTATTGTATTAACTTCCCCTCAAATGAAAAAGGATAAACAAGGAATAAACAATTTACATTTTGCAAATCAGTACCTTCGCCAAAGAATTGCCCTGTAGTAATCAGAATTTGGTAATTACCAGCTTTCAGAATTTTCCATTTATTAGTTCTGTTGCTTTCAGAATCATCACCACTTAACGTTATGGTTTCGTAAGATTGTTTTAAATACTGGTTTAGAGAATCAATATGTTCTTTTCTTTCAGTTATAATTACAACTCTTTTGCCTACTTTCAATTCGTTTATTATATCAACAAGAATTAATTTATTTCTTGTTGAATCGTGGATAAGAATTTTTGAAAGTATTTCAAATTGGTCTGTTTTAGAATTGAAAGGAACATTAAGTTCAGTATTTCTGACAATAATTTTTGTTTTTGGTGCTTTACTAATCTCACTTGACTTTATTTCAGATATTACTTCTCCTAAATGAATAAAAATTAGTTTACCATCATTATATTTTCTGAACGGAGTGGCTGTTAAACCATATAGATAAAATGTTTGAAGCTTTGCAATTGTATTTCTGAATGTTTCAGCAGGGATATGATGACATTCATCAACGATAATTGTTCCAAAAGCAGTTTTCAAATTATCATTTTCACATTTATCGAGTCCCTTTGATAAACTTTGTATAGTTGCAATTGTGATTTTCTTTCCTATCTTGGTTTTCCCTTGCCCAATTTTTCCAATTTCATTTTTGGGAATTCCTAAAAAAGTTTTAATTCTATCAGCCCATTGTTCAACCAATTGTTTCCTATGTACAATTATTAAAGCAGGTTGCTGTTTATCTGAAATAATTTTTAGTGCTACAATAGTTTTACCTGAACCAGGTGGAGCTACAATTACTCCTAAATCCTTCTTAGCAATTGATTCTACAACTGTTCGCTGATGTTCTCTAAGTTTAGCATTAAATGGAAATGGGGTTGTTTTTTGTTTCTTTCGTCCATCAACGAATTCATGTTCTATTTTGTTTTCCCTACAAAAACGAATGGTCCTTCCAATAAAACCTCTTGGAATAATAATATCGTTTTCCGTTTCAAAAAAAAAAAAAAAAAAACGTTCTGTTCCAAAAGTATTTTTGCCTATTTTCTTTTTAATGAAAAATTCTGAATTGGCGAAGTTCATCTCTTCTTTCAAAAAGTCAATTAAAGGAGCTGTCATTCCTTCTCTGCTAATCTTCACTTCATTGCTCAATGAAATCATTAACTTTCCTTTGGTAGGTTTTGGGGTATTTGAATTGGAAGTTGTTGTCAGTGTTACATATAAATTATCTAATTCAGAAACAGAAATCCTATTTATGCTTTTTAAAAACTCAAACTGTTCTTTTATTGGTTGTAACGAATCAACATCAATAAAGCAACTATTTTCCTGCTCTAAAATATTTTTAAAAAGAGGTAAGGCAATTAAATTACCTAATCCTTCGCCTGAAAGAAAATCTTGGTTTGGAAACAAGCGGTCAAAACTTGAACCCTTATCGAATACTGAAAATGCACCTGATTGTTCTAGTAATGATATAAAAATCTTTCGGCTTCGAAGAGCGGGGTAAGGCTGCTCAAAGAATATCCAAACATGTCCTCCGTTTCCTGAACGTGAACGTTCTAAGTATGCAGGAATATTTTTATTGTTACATGCTTTTAAAAATTTTACAGCATCATCAATCCAATTTGATTCGTCAAAATCAGCCACGATAAATGTTGAAGTATTATCTTGTAACATTGGATATACTCCTATTAATTGTTCACCATTTAAATGTTTAGTGATTTCTTTGTCGGTTAGTTTTAAATAAGTTTTATTTGTGAAATTTTGAAAAGTACCACCCTTCATTTTATGTGACCTATACATATATGGGTCATAAAAATATGCAGGCATATATCCACTTTTTGAACCCTTCTCCCAACGTATTGCAAACACATCTTCTCTGCCTTTAAATACAGATTTGAAAAGTTGAATATGCTCGGAAATGATTATCAAAATGGATTTACACTTAAATTATTTATGATTACTAATTGATTATTTCTTTTGGTTTACAAGCAAATCAAATAATGCTTTATTGATATAAAAATTATCACGACCTGTTTTTTGTTTTTCTAATAAGTTTAAAGAGGTTAATTCACTCAAATACCTAACGGCCGTTCCTCTGCTAAGTTGTAAGTCATTCATTATATATTCAATCTTAGTGTATGGGTGTCGGAAAATATTATTTAGTAAATCTTGGCTATAAATTTTTGGTAGTGAAGCACGAATACTTTGTTTATATTCTTGCATGGCATTTCTTATTCCAATAATTATTTTGATGTTTTCTTTTGCAGTTTGCACAACTCCTTCTAACATATACATGATCCAATTTTCCCAATTTTCAGTATCTCTTACTTCCTGTAGTAAACGATAATAATCTCCTTTATTACGAATAATATAACGGCTCAAATAAAGAATTGGAAGTTGTAATAAATCTTGTTTAATCAAATATAGAATATTAATGATTCTGCCTGTTCTCCCATTGCCATCATAAAATGGATGAATACTTTCAAATTGATGATGAATAATTACCATTTTTATTAACGAATCAAGGTCTGATAATTGATCATTATTGATAAACTCTTGCAAGTTTTCCATTAAGTTCACGATATCATTATAATCTTGGGGAGGAGTGTAAATAATCTCTTTTGTGTTCTCATTTAGCAATTTGGTTCCAGGTAATTTTCTATAGCCTGCTTTATTTTGTTCAATAATCTCGTGTATTTCCAAAATATGATTGTTGGTCAATAACCCAACATTTTTTACCAAGCTGAATCCATGTTTTAGTGCTCGGGCGTAACTATGAACTTCTTTTGCAGCATTCGAACTAAAATGTCCTGTTGACCAATCGCTTTGGTATATTTCGTCAAATGTTGAAACTATATTCTCAATTGCCGAACTTTCTTTAGCTTCCTGTAAAACAAGTGTATCTATTAAGATGCTTTCATTAGGAATACTTAAAGCAACACCTTTTAGTTCGGCTAAATATCGGTGTGCTTCTGCTACCTTTTTAAGTATCGTTTTGGTTTCAATATCTTGTCTAGGGGGCAGTAATTTTATATGACTCATTTTTGCAAAATTTTGTATATATTTTTCAAATGTAATCGAAAAATAGGTGTTTTCTGTGTATGTTTTTTTATCAAATATAGTAACAACAAAATAGATGTACTTTGAGAAGGGGAATTTAATAAATCAAAAGTAGTTTCAAATCCTCAAAAAAGTTCAACACTTTGCTGGTTCCCCGCTACCAACAAAATCAAGGCTTTACAGAATTTCTGTAGAGCCTTTTTTATTTGGAATAAGTTTTGTAAATGCTTATAAAGCATTATAAAAAAAGACAATTAGAATGTTCTAATTGTCTTTTTTATTACCACGTTTTTTGTGAAAAATAACAGCAACAATTGTAGGGATAGTGCAACTTAGCACAATCAAAATCATTGTAAAATCATCCATTTAGATACAATTTAGTTAAACAATAATAAACTATTGAATCATTATTTTAAAATAATTACTGTTTATTTTTACAAAGTAAATACCTGATGTAAAGTTGCTTAGGTTGACTTCTTCTATTTTATTTTCAATAGGTTTGTTAAAAACGAGTTGTCCCAAACTATTGTAAATCTCCGCGTTGGTGTCGATTATTATTTTATTACTCTCAATGAAAAATGAACCATTATTAGGATTTGGATAAATACTAAAAGTTAGATTATTAAACGTTTTAATAGAAGTATTTGGTACCGTATCAGTTGGCAGGGTATCTGTAGGTAAAGTATCATTTGGAATAGAATCTAGAGGAGTAGAATACTTAATTCTATTCATCAAAAATCTACCGTAAATAGGATAATGATCGGTGGTATTATTGCTAAAATTAGAAATATATTGCCCCAAATTATCCAAAACCCCAGCACTTTGTTTAACATAAAACGAATCCATTCTTGGCGCAATTAGCATGTGGTCAATAAATCCATCAGAAAAGGCATAACTGCGTTTTCCTGCATCAGCTAAGGGTTTGGTTATAAAGTTATATTTTGCATCTAATAATTGCTTAAATGGAGTAATATCGGTTCCATTGTGTATAGAAAAATCTAATCTGTCATTCCAATCACCCATTATAAAGTACTTTTTATTGGCTAAGGTAGTTTCAATAAAAGTTTTTAAAGCATCAGCAGCGCGTTTTCTGCGATTATAAGATTCCAATTTAGCAGCAGCAGTGGCATCGCTATTGGCTTTTAAATGAACTACTATAAAATAAATGGTATCTATTTTTAAACTATCGCCTTTGGTAGCAAGTGTTACCATTAATGGTTGGCGACTAGCAAAATCGTAATTACTGGAAGCCAAAATATGTTCTGAATTTATAAAATTGAACATGCTTTTTTTGTAAAACAAACACATTTTTTGTGTTTGACTAAAAGTACTATTTACACTTCCATAAGCCGGTAAATCGTTGCTTAAAGCCGTAAATGAAGTTGGATTACTCATTTCTTCTAAGCCCCAAACGTCCATATCGGTTTTGGTAATAACTGCTTTTACGTTATTGTATTGCAAAGTTTCATTACTAGGGCCATTGGTTGCATCGCCAAACCACTCAATATTCCATGCTGCAATATCTAATAAGGTATCGTTACCTATTTTTGGAATATTTTGAGCACGTAAAAACGTAGGAAAAAAGCATAAAGCCCAAAGAATTTTTTTCATGAAAATAAAAGTTTGAAAGTTTTTTGTATTCAATTATAATAATTATTACTTAGCTTTTACAGCAAGCAATGTATTTAGTAATAAACCAACGCGAGTCATTGGGCCAACACCACCAGGAACAGGAGTAATACAACCTGCTACTTTTGATACATTTTCAAAATCAACATCACCTACTAATTTATAGCCTTTTTCAGTTTTATCCTCAACACGGGTAATGCCAACATCAATAACCACGGCACCTTGTTTTACCATTTCGGCTTTAACGTAGTTTGGAATACCAACTGCCGCTATTAAAATATCTGCTTTTTGAGTAAACGAGTTAATATCTACCGTTTTGCTATGGCAAATAGTAACCGTACAGTTTTTATTAAGCATCAAAGCGCTCATTGGTTTACCTACAATATCACTGCGACCAATAACAACGCAATTTTTACCAGTAGTTTCAATATTGTAATGCTCCAATAATTTAATAATTCCAAATGGGGTAGCGGGCAAATAACAAGGCAAACCTTTAAACATTAAACCTACATTGTATGGATGAAAACCATCTACATCTTTTTGCCACTTAATAGTTTCGGTTACCTTTTTTTCATTAATATGTTTTGGTAAAGGTAATTGTACTATTAGCCCATCAATTTCAGGGTTATTATTAATTTTTTCAACTTCATTTAGCAATTCGGCTTCGGTTATGGAAGCATCAAAACGTAAAACGGTAGAATCAAAACCAACTTGTTCGCAGTCCTTAGCTTTAGCAGCAACGTAGGTCATACTTGCACCATCGTTTCCAACTAAAATTGCTGCCAAATGAGGTTTTTTTGAACCATTGGCTACTAGTTGTTCTACTTCCGCTTTTATTTCAAGTTTTATTTGTTTGGCTACTTCGTTTCCGTTTAAAATTTGCATGGTTTAATTGCTTTAATTAGTGATTATTAAATTTACCTTTACTTACATTTTTACGGTAACGTAAGTTTAACATTTCTACCAATATGCTAAATGCCAAAGCAAAATAAATATACGATTTCTCTACATGAATATCAAAAGCTTCTACTGTTAACAAGCCACCAATCATTAATAAGAAAGCCAAAGCTAAAATTTTCATTGATGGGTTATCGTTGATAAAGTCACCCACTTTTTGAGCAAATATCATCATTACAATCATTGAAATAATTACGGCTGTAACCATTATTTCTATATGGTCAGATATGGCAACAGCAGTTAAAATGCTATCGAATGAAAAAACAATATCAATTACAATTACTTGTATTACTACGTTCCAAAATGATTTATACTTTGTTTTGCCATCAATTTCATGGTCACCTTTCTCTAATTTTTCATAAATTTCAATACTACTTTTGTATAACAAAAATACACCACCAGCTAATAAAATAATATCTCTCCAGCTAAATCCAATGCCTGCAAGCGTTATAATATCATCAGTCAAATCATGAACAATTTTACTAATAAATGCCAATAACACTATTCGAATAAATAAGGCTAAAAATAAACCTATTCTTCTTGCCTTTAATTGTTGTGCTTTAGGAAGTTTGCCTGTAATGATAGAAATAAAAATGATGTTATCTACACCAAGTACAATTTCTAAGATGGTTAAAGTAAATAAACTTAACCAAGCTTCTGGAGAGCTTAAAAATTCAATCATAGTTTAAAAGAAAGTGGATTATTTTTTTGAACCGCAAAAGTACAAAAAAATAACAAATTTTTTTTATGCCATTTTACTATTTATAAATTCAATAATTTCATTGGTTTCATTTGGTTCAAACCACTGTAAATCAGCTTCACGCTTAAACCAAGTTATTTGTCTTTTGGCGTAATTACGGCTATGTTGTTTAATTAATTCTATAGCCTTTGGCAATGAATGGATGCCATCAAAAAACTCAAAAACTTCAGTATAACCTACGGTTTTTAGTGCATAATGACCTCTGAAATCTAACATTTGCTCGCACTCTTTTAACAAACCGTTGTTTATCATCATATCCACTCGTTTGTTGATGGTATCATAAAGTTTTTCTCGGTCTTTATTCAAACAAATTTTTATTACTTCAAAAGGGCGCTTTGGTTTATTTTTGTTCAAGGTCACATTTTGACTAGCAATTTCTATGGCTCTCATTAACCTTTGTGGGTTTTGAGCATCCATATTTTGTAATTTATCAGCATCTAATTCCTTCAGTTTTTCTTGCAAATAGGTTATACCATTTTGCTCAAAATTATTGATTAGTTCTTGCCTCAATGCTTCATCAACTGGTGGCATTTCATCTAAACCATCCCACAATGCTTTGATATATAAACCGCTACCTCCAACCAAAATTACCACATTATTTTTTTTATAAAGTTCTGATAATAAATCTATTGCATCGCGTTCAAAATCACCTGCCGAATAGGTTTCGGTAACGCTTTTATTATCAATAAAATAGTGTTTTACTGCGTTTAGTTCATCTTGGCTTGGTTTAGCTGTACCAATGCTTATTTCTTTATAAAATTGCCTGCTATCAGCCGAAAGAATTACTGTTTTATAATGTTTGGCTAATTCAATTGCCAAAGCGGTTTTGCCCACAGCAGTTGGTCCAACTATACTAATTAAGTACTTTTTATTTTCCAAAATACTTTTTATCCTTTAAAATCAATTTTGCGGTGACTGCCATCGCAGTAAGGTTTATTACCAGAGGCTCCACAACGACAAAAAGCAGTTACTTTGTTTTTTTGTTCTATGGTTCCATCATTTTTTTTTACCTTTAAATTTCCATAAACCAATAATGGTCCGTTTTCCGAAACTTCGGCTATGGTTTCCACTTCCACATTTTCAGTTTTAGCTTCATTATTTTTATAGTAACTTAAAGCACCACTAGGACATTTATCAATTTGCGCCATTAACTCTTCCGAAGAGGCATTTTCTGGTTTTACCCAAGGGCGCTCAGCTGGGTTAAACACTTTTCCTAATCCTGAAAAACATATACGTGAATGAATGCAGGTATTTGGTTTCCAAACTATGGTTATTTCATCATTGGTGTAGGTTTTGGTAATTTCTTTCATGGTTTTTTATAATAAATGGGTGGTTATTTCAATGGGGTTAGTTAGTACTTTATGAATATAGCATTGTTTGGCAATGGTCAATAATCTTACTCTTTGTTCTTCGGTTAAAGTGCCATTTATGGTTAATTGCCTTTCAAATTTCGAAATATTTTTTTCGTTATCTCTTTCAAAATTAACCGTTACATGAATACTCTCTACGGGCCAATTTTTTCTGTTTGCATACATCCTAACAGTAATAACCGTGCATGCTGCAAGCGATGAAGTTATTAAATCGGAAGGCGAAAAGCCTAAGTCTTTTCCGCCATCTTCAATTGGCTCATCGGCTATTATACTATGATTAGCCGATTGTATTTGGGTAGTATAACTATCGGTTCCTATTTGAGCATTTATGGTTATCAAAGCAATTTTTTTAAACAACAATAATTAATTAAATTTATTACTACAACACTTTTAAATCAAAACTTCTTAACTTACTAATTAACTTTATAAACCATTCAACTTTTATTTAGCTTACCTTTGCACCATGCAAAATAATTTTAATGCAATTCATGCTAAAACATTGGCTAATCTTTCTATTGAAAGTTTTAACGATATGCAGTTAGCAGTTTTAGAAAAAGCAGGAACTAGTAAAAATTTAATGATTATAGCGCCCACAGGTTCGGGCAAAACACTGTCGTTTTTAATTCCAGTGCTTAATACTTTACAAGCCGATAAAAAAGGGGTTCAAGCTTTAATTGTTACTCCTTCGCGCGAGTTAGCTATTCAAATAGAAACAGTTTTTAAAAATATGAAGACCAACTTCAAGGCAACTTGTTGTTATGGTGGTCATTCGTTTAAAATAGAACAAAATAGTTTGAGCGAAGCGCCTGCGGTAATAATTGGAACACCCGGTCGTTTGGCCGATCATATTGAACGCCAATCGTTTGACCCTTCCACCATTCATTATGTGGTTTTAGATGAGTTTGATAAATCGTTACAAATGGGTTTTCATGAACAGTTAAAAACTATTTTCTTTTCGCTCAATAAAAACCAAAGCCATATTTTAACTTCGGCCACAAGGCTTGATGAATTGCCTAAGTTTTTACCTTTTTTAAGTGTGGAAACATTAGATTTTCAGCATAAAGAAGTAGAATCGAAGTTGAAGTTAAACTTAGTAAAAACCGAAAGTACCGAAAAAGTAGAAACCTTAATGCGCTTAATTGCTGGTTTTAACCAAGAGGTTTGTTTGGTTTTTTGTAATCATAAAGATGCTGTGAATAGAATTAGCGGTGTACTTGATAAATACCGTTTTGCACATGGCGTATTTCATGGCGATTTAGAACAAATTGACCGCGAAAAGAATTTAATTAAATTTAGAGGTGGTGCTTGCAATGTGTTAATTGCTACCGATTTGGCTGCTCGTGGATTAGATATTCCTGAAATTAAACATGTGGTACATTACCAAATGCCAGTTCACCACGAAGAGTTTATTCACAGAAACGGACGTACAGCCCGCATGCATGCCGATGGAGAAGCCTATTTAATTTTGGCCGAAGACGAAACTTTGCCAATTTATATGCATAAGAAAGATTTTAAGGAAATTTCGCTTCCTGAAGAAATGAAATTACCTGCACCTCCCACTTTTGAATGTATTTACGTAAGTGCAGGTAAAAAAGATAAAATTAGCAAAGGCGATATAGCAGGTTTGTTTATGAAAAAAGGCGATTTAACTACCGAAGATTTAGGTTTAATTACCATTTTAGATCATTCATCTTACGTTGCCATTAACCGTAAAAAAGTGCGTGATACATTGGCTAAAGTTAAAAACGAAAAGCTAAAGAAAATTAAAGTAAAAATTGAAGAAGCCTCTTAAAAGATAACTGTTGAGGTTGACCTGTTGGGGCAGACCTACGTGTCTGCCCTCTAATTGTCTGCCTATTATATTTAGGTGTTTTCACCCTAAAATAAAAAAAAGCGCTGAATTATTTAATTCAGCGCTTTTTTATGAGTTAAAATTATTGACTATAACTTCACTATTTTTTTAGTAACCTTAACTTTGTCGTTATGAAATGCTATGAAATATTGACCCGCAGGTAACTTAGCTATATCAATATCCAATACATCTTTTCTAAAAGTATTTTCAACTACCAATACCACTGCTCCAGTAATATCGTGTATTTTAACTGTTTCAACTTGAGCAGCATTTTCTACAAAAAAATTAGTAGTTGCAGGATTTGGATAAATACTTAAGTTGTTACTTGATAACGCATTTGAAACACTTGTTGGTTTGGTAACTCTAACAAAAATTTTATACCAATCGCTGTTATTTGGGCCAACAATTAATATTTTATGCAATCCACCTGATGAAGTAGTTTTTATTTCACCACCTTTTTTGTTTACAGCAACGGCTTCTTCGTTATATAAATGTGAATTGATTTCGTAAGTGTTAGTGCAGCCGCTATTTTTTAAAACCTGTATGCTAATGCTGTCCATTTCTGAATCTACATCTACATAAATAACACCATTTGAAACAGTAAAGTTCAATGTTTTCCAAGTGTTATTTTTACCTGCAAAACCTAACTGAAAATTACAATCTGTAGCAATTGAAACCTTGCCGATTGTAACAAAAACCAACGCTAAAAATAAGTTTTTCATACCGTTTATAAAATTTATCTAATAACAAATAAAGTAAATTATTTTGAAAAAACTAATATTAGTTTCATTTTTTATTAAAATAAATTTCGCACATAGTGTTTTGCAAAAAGTACATTTAAAGACAGTTGCAAAATAAATCAGGTAATTTCCTTAATCAAATGATTGGGTAGGACGAGCCGAAATATCACGAATAGCTTCGTAATCGGCTTCGCTTATATCGTTAAAGAAGTAATTGATTGGGTTTACTTTTTTCTCTCCTTTTACTACTTCGTAATGTAAATGTGGTGCAGTTGATGTTCCTGTATTTCCAACATAACCAATCAATTCTCCACGTTTTACTTTTTGGCGTTCAAAAACTTCAATACTACTTAAATGGCCATATAAACTTTTATAACCAAATCCGTGGTTTATAATAATATGGTTTCCATAACCGCGACCTTCGTATTTAGCAAAACTCACAGTTCCATTTCCTGTAGCATACACAGGTGTTCTGGTTGGTGCTGTAAAATCAATTCCAGAGTGAAACTTTGTGGTTTTATAAATAGGATGAATTCTATAACCAAAACCAGAGGCAATACGTTTTAAATCTTTATTGGCAATAGGCTGAATTGCTGGAATTGAAGCCAAAAAATCTTGTTTACTATCAGCCAATTTTTTTAGTTCATCAAACGATTTAGATTGCAAAGCAACCAAACTGGTAATGTTTTCTACCTTATTATTTAAATCATTTATAACTTCAGCATCATCAAAACCTTCGGCTAGTTTATATTTTCTATCGTTTGGATTAAATTTTGGCTTAAAACTTATTGGGTCAGCCTCAAAAATGGTTCTATAAATTTGCGCATCTCTATCTTGCAATTCCCCAAGCACCATACTTAGTTCGTTTACTCGTGTTTGTAACCTACGTAATTGGTCTTTGTATTGCTTATTTTCGCGCTGTAAAATTTTTTCTTTTGGTGAGTCAATAAAACTATAAAGTGCTAATACAATAATGGCTCCTGATACCAATGACGCTGATAAAAAGCCAAATACGCGCCAAATTACCGTGGTAAAACTGGTGCGAACTTTTTCAAAGTCGAGCTTATTTGGATTGTAAAAGTATTTTATCTTTGCCACGCTTTTAGTTATGAATAAAAAATATTTATATTGAAACCTTGTTTCAGCTATTGATATTTTAAAATTAGCAAGAGGCGAAAATATTAATTTAAACCAATTTTTTAGCATTTACATCATAGATTTTTGTAACTCACATGACATCAGGAGAAATACGCAACCAATTTTTAAAATTTTTTGAAGGAAAAGGGCACACAATTGTTCCTTCGGCACCCATTGTAGTAAAAAACGACCCAACTTTAATGTTTACCAATGCCGGTATGAACCAATTTAAAGATTGGTTTTTGGGCAATGAAACGCCAAAGTACAAACGTGTGGTTGATACTCAAAAATGTTTGCGTGTAAGCGGAAAACATAATGATTTGGAAGAAGTAGGGGTAGATACTTACCACCATACCATGTTTGAAATGTTGGGCAATTGGAGCTTTGGCGATTATTTTAAAAAAGAAGCCATTGAATGGGCTTGGGAGCTTTTGGTTGATGTGTATAAACTGCCAAAAGATAGATTGTATGTTACGGTTTTTGAAGGCGATGCAAAAGAAGGTTTAGCTTTTGACCAAGAAGCCTTTGATAATTGGAAATTATACATAGCCGAAGACCGAATTTTAAACGGAAATAAAAAAGATAATTTTTGGGAAATGGGCGATACCGGCCCTTGTGGTCCTTGCTCTGAAATTCATATTGACTTACGCCCAGATGCTGAGCGTGCTTTGGTAGATGGAAAAACTTTGGTAAACAATGACCATCCGCAAGTAATTGAAATTTGGAACAATGTGTTCATGGAATTTAACCGAGTTTGGAATGAAAATGGTTCTACAGATTTAAAAAATGAAGAAGATTTTTATAGAAAACAGTTGGCTTCAAAAGAAATTGAGCAGGATAAATTCAATAAAATTAAAAATGATTTATTAGCCAAATATACTCGTTTAGAAAAACTACCTGCCCAACATGTAGACACAGGAATGGGTTTTGAGCGTTTGGTGCGCGCCATTGAAGGTAAAACCAGTAATTACGATACCGATGTTTTTGTACCAACTATTCAGTTTATTGAAAAACACTCGAATGTAAAATACCAAAAAAGCGATAGCAAACAAGACATTGCCATGCGTGTAATGGCTGATCATATCCGTGCCATAAGCTTTGCCATAGCCGATGGACAATTACCAAGCAATAACGGTGCAGGTTATGTAATACGCAGAATTTTACGCAGAGCGGTGCGTTACCAATACCAGTTTTTAGAAATTAAAGAACCTTTTATGTGCCAATTGGCTTTGTTAATTGCGGATAGCTTTAAAACTGTATTCCCTGAGTTACATGCTCAAAAAGATTTTGTAAGCAAAGTAATTAGAGAAGAGGAAGCAAGTTTTTTAAGAACACTTGACAATGGAAACACAAAAATATATACCTATATTGATGAAAAAATTTTTAATTCTGTAGCTCAAATTTTTCTAAAAAACTCTCTTTCGTTTGAAAAAGGTAGAACCCATTTAGGAAATACTTTTATTTTTGAAGATGGACTAAATTTAAGTTTTAACAATAACGGAACAGTAATGGGAAGTGGACCTAATGAAGACTATCGAACTATTGGAATTCAATTAATGCTATCAGAAAATTTAAAAAAAGAAATTAATCAAAAAAGTAACCTTAAATTTTTAGATAGCTTAGACTTTAGTAACATTGACTTAACTTTTGATGGTAATTTTTGTTTCATTATGTATGATACCTTTGGTTTTCCAATTGATCTGACAAGATTAATAGCTAATGAGAATGGTTGGAGTATTGATGAGGAAGGTTTCCAAAACGCATTAGCAGAACAAAAAGTACGTTCACGCAAAGCAACAGAATTAACTACCGATGATTGGGTAGAGACGCATAATTATGCGTCTAACTTTGATAACAATAACGGACAAACCATTTTCCTTGGTTACGACCAAACTGAAGCTGAAATTCAAATTATAAGATACCGCAAGGTAAAAGCCAAAGGAAAAGAAAGTTATCAATTGGTATTTAACCAAACGCCTTTTTATCCTGAAGGTGGGGGGCAAATTGGAGATACTGGTTTTATTAGCAATGCCAACGAAAAAATTGCCATTATTGATACCAAAAAAGAAAACAATTTAATCATTCATTTTACAGAATCGTTGCCAGAAAATATAAATACTATCTTTACTGCTTCGGTTGATGTTGCTAAACGCAAACTAACCGAAAATAACCATTCTGCTACGCATTTATTGCACGCTGCATTGCGCCAAGTTTTGGGCATGCATGTGGCACAAAAAGGTAGTTTGGTAAATAACGATAATTTGCGTTTTGACTTCTCGCATTTCTCGGCTATGACCAAAGAAGAAATAGCACAAGTAGAACAAATTGTTAACCAAAAAATACGCGAAAACATCAGTTTAGATGAACGCAGAAATGTACCTATTGAAGAAGCACAAACAATGGGCGCTATGATGCTTTTTGGCGAAAAATATGGCGATTCAGTGCGTGTAATTACTTTTGATGATAAATACAGCCGCGAACTTTGCGGAGGAACGCACGTAAGAGCTACTGGCCAAATTGGTTTATTTAAAATAGTAAGTGAAGCTGCGGTAGCTGCCGGTGTACGAAGGATTGAAGCCATAACAGCTGATGCAGCTCAACAATTGGTTGACAGTTGGCAGTTAACAGTTGATAGCTTAAGTAAAACATTAAACTCAAAAGATATTGTAAAATCTGTGGAGCAATTAATGACTGAAAAAGCAGATTTGTTGAAGAAGTTAGAAGTTTTTGAAAATGAAAAAACAGTTGCTTTAAAGAATGAATTGAAAGGGAAAATCGTATCAAAAGAATCAACCAATCAACTTATTCTACTAATCACCATTTCAAATGCAGAGCAATTGAAAAACCTTTCATTCCAACTAAAAAACGAAGTGGAGAATTTGTTCTGTGTATTGGGTTGCGTGTTAAACGAAAAACCAATGTTGAGTGTAATTATCAGCGATAACTTGGTAAAAGAAAAAAGTTTACATGCAGGGAATATTGTAAAAGATTTAGCCAAAGAAATAAAAGGTGGGGGCGGAGGCCAACCATTTTATGCTACTGCTGGCGGAAATGATGTAAACGGTTTACAAGCAGCGATAGAAAAAGCGAAGTTGTTGGTTTAATAGAGAAGAAGATTGACATCAAGTTTTTATCGTTTCAAACGTGCGGGAACGTCATCCTGATTCCGCCAAAGCGGAAGAAGTAACTTTATAAGTAGTTAGTTTACCCGTAAAGATGCTTCCTTCGTCAGCATGACGTTTGTTACAGAATGTTCGGGAACGTCATTCTGATTCCGCCAAAGCGGAAGAAGGAACCATAAAACACAAAAAAAGGCTGATAATCAAATTATCAGCCTTTTTGTTGAAATAGTGTATATTATATTACCCAACTACTTTTACGTTTACAGCGTTTAAGCCTTTTTTGCCTCTTTCACTTTCGTATTCAACTTTGTCATTTTCTTTAATCTTGTCGATTAAGCCTGATGAATGTACAAAAATGTCTTCTCCGCCATTAGTTGGTACAATAAATCCAAATCCTTTTGTTTCGTTAAAAAACTTAACTGTTCCTTCTTGCATTATGTTATTATTTTAAAAATTAGGTTGGCAAAATAATAAACTATTTAAATAAAAAAAGCCTGTAATAAAAAATTACAGGCTTTTTTTTGGGTTGAATTTAAAAAATAAATATTAAGCAACTTGAACACGTACTGCGTTCATGCCTTTTTTTCCTCTTTCTTCTTCAAAAGTTACTTTGTCATTTTCTCTGATTCTGTCTATTAAACCTGATGAATGTACGAAAATATCTTCTCCACCGTTAGCTGGTGAAATAAAACCAAATCCTTTTGTTTCGTTAAAAAACTTAACTGTTCCTTCTTGCATTGTGTTGTTGTAATTAATTGTAAAATAAATTGTTGTAATAAAAAAAGCAAGTGGCAAACACTTGCTTTTTTTTGAATTAAAATTAGAATATTATCTAGTAACTTGCACTCTTACAGCGTTGATACCTTTTTTTCCTCTTTCTGTTTCAAATTGTACTTTGTCATTTTCTTGAATTCTATCAATTAAACCTGATGAATGTACGAAAATGTCTTCACGTCCTTCTGATGGAGTGATAAATCCGAAGCCTTTTGTTTCATCAAAAAACTTCACTGTTCCTTCTTGCATTGTATTAAATTATTAAATATGAAGGCGCAAGGTAATCTTAATTAATTCATAAACAAGTTATTTTATTTTTAAATCAAATATAGTTTAAGCCTTTAGCCTTCATTTATGTGTAAAGTAATAGTAATTTAATAGACAATTATTTAGCCTAAGTACATAATTATTTTGAGTTAAATTTTAAAAACCAACAGCCAAGTTTCAATTTTGTGCCTTCTTATGAAAATTAAAAAGTCAATTTTTACCATTAGTTTAGTGGTATTTAGTTTTATAAAAATAAATGCACAATTTTTATTTACCGAAAGTTTTGTTTTAATACCCATAGATACTCAAAAACATTATGCCGGAACTATTTCGGGCAGTTTTAGTTCTCAAACACAAAAAGAAACAGTTAACCAACTTGCAGCCAGGGCTGAACTTGCCATGCGTTTAAAAGGTCATCATGTTTTAACAGTAGCAAATAATTTGCAAATTATAACCAATGGCAATCAAACTATTTTAAGTGGTGGCTATTTATTTGCAAGGTTTAGGCAAGATATTTCGCGCAGTTTATATCCGGAGTATTACGCCCAATACCAATGGCTTGAATCAAGAGGATTAGAACAAAAATTTGCCATTACGGCCAATTTACGAAAACGAATTTACAGAGATGAAAAACTAACTTTAGCCACCGCGGCAGGCTTTATGTTTGAATATGAAAAATGGAATTTTGAAGGTGTAAGAACCGAAAATTTACCCAGCAACACCAATCCAAGAGAAACGTTTAATCCACGATTTAACTGGTATTTTAGTTATGAGCAATTTATCAATGACCAAATAGTTATCAATAGCGGATTGTATTATTTTTTAAGAACCAGTTTTGCTGAATCGCTACCTAGAATAGGTTTTCATGGAAGATTTGGGTATAAAATCACCAAAAACTTAAGGTATAACTTAAACTTACGAACCATGTACGATTATGAACCCATTGTGCCCGTTTCAAAGCTTTGGTACACATTTACCAACGAATTGGTTTATAATTTTTAAGCATAAAAAAAGCTGCCAAAGAGCAGCTTTTTATTATTATTTAAG
The DNA here is from genome assembly GCA_027484685.1 of Bacteroidota bacterium. Taxonomy (GTDB): domain Bacteria; phylum Bacteroidota; class Bacteroidia; order UKL13-3; family UKL13-3; genus JAAFJM01. The sequence continues at coordinate 206,058 of JAIXSO010000047.1, read as the reverse complement.
GGGGTTAATTAAAACCCGTCACCATCTAATAAATTACCTAAACCACCTAAAAGGCTTCCTTGTTCTTTACCACCTCGAGTAGTTCCATACTGCAAAATACGACCTGCTAAGCGGCTAATTGGCAATGTTTGAATCCAAACCTTACCAGGGCCTCTTAAAGTAGCATAAAATATGCCTTCGCCACCAAATAAGGTGTTTTTAATTCCACCTACAAATTGAATATCGTAATCTACATCTTTTGTAAATGCCACAATACAACCAGTATCAATTTTTAACATTTCGCCAGGAAATAATTCGCGTTCTTCTACATGGCCACCAGCATGTACAAAGCACATACCATCGCCTTCTAGTTTTTGCATTATAAATCCTTCGCCTCCAAATAAACCAGTACCAAGTTTACGTTGAAATTCAATTCCAACTGCCACACCTTTTGCCGCGCATAAAAACGAATCTTTTTGACAAACAATTCTGCCACCTAAGCGCAATAAATCTAAAGGAATAATTTTACCAGGATATGGTGCTGCAAAAGTTACTTGTTTTTTACCTTGTCCAATATTGGTATAAGCAGTCATAAACAAACTTTCGCCAGTTAATAAACGCTTGCCAGCACTAAATAATTTACCTAAAATACCTGAATTGTCTTGGCTTCCATCGCCAAAAATGGTTTGCATTTGAATGCCATCATTCATCATCATAAAACTGCCAGGCTCAGCCATAACAGTCTCGTTTGGATCTAATTCAATTTCTACACATTGCATTTCGCTACCAAATAAGCGGTAGTCTATTTCGTGGTTAGTTGCCATTTTTTTTATAGTTTTTTGTTATGCAATAATAAATTATCAATTCAATATTTTGTTATGTTATGCTTCTAAATATTTAAGTTTTATTTGCAAATATTTTTTAACGGACAATAATTTATGAAAACGGCAATAATTGTGGGTGCTAGTGGCTTAATTGGTAATCAATTGGTTCAAAATTTAATTGATAGTAATGAGTACAGTAAAGTATTGGTTTTGGTTAGAAATGAATTACCTATTCAGTCCAATAAATTGGTGCAGCTAAAGGTAAATTTTAACGAATTAAGCAATACAGAACTACCTTTTATTCCAACCGATGCATTTTGTTGTTTAGGTACCACTATAAGAACAGCTGGTTCGCAAGAGGCTTTTAAAATGGTTGATTATGAATATTGTGTGAGTTTTGCTCAATTGGTAAAAGTTAAAGGAACAACCAATTTTTATATAGTTTCAGCTTTAGGGGCTAATGCACAAAGTGCGGTTTTTTATAATAAAGTAAAAGGAGAAGTTGAAAATAAAATAGCAAGCATCGGTTTTGAAAGTTATTATATTTTCAGACCTTCACTATTATTAGGTAATAGAAAAGAGTTTAGAATAGGCGAAAAAATAATGCAATTTATATTTGCGCCACTTTCAAAAATAATGGTTGGTAGCTTTAAAAAATATGCTGCTATTGAAAGTAAAACAGTAGCCTTAGCCATGTTAAAGTCATCGTTACAAAATAAAAGAGGCCGTTTTACAATCGAAAACAGCCAAATATTTGCAATAGCTAAAAGTTAAAATTACCAACTTACTTCTTTTAAACCTTCGTTTTCAAGTTTTAAAATATGTAAAATACTATTTTGCAAACCTGCATTGTTACCTTTTTCTTTAAGCATGTATTGGTTAGCAATGAGTTTATAAGGTTTTATTTTATCTAAATCTTTAAAAGTACCATTGGTTTTAGCGTAAGTGCTTATTGCCATTATAAATTGATCGTAACCAACATAAGCAAATTCAGTAGGTTCTGTTTCATAGTAATCGCGGTAAGTTTGAATAAAAGCTTTGGTTAATGAATCGTCATAATTAACATGAAATGGCGTAATAATATGTAAATTACTGCTTAACCAATCATTTAAATTTACATTTCTAAAATCTATAATTTTACGTAAACCAAAAGTATTAATTTTATAATCTAATGCCGAATCGGCTATGTTTTTTAAAGTAGCATTTACTTGGCTCTCATCATCGCAGGCTATAAAAATATTGTTTACTTTATCGCTATTTAGTAGTTTAACAATGTCCTGATTTTTAGCTATATCTAAAGTTTTAACTTTTAAACTACTTTCGGGTTTAACGCTTTGTTTTAAGTAAGTAGCAAGTGCTTTATCTGAGGCATCTTTACCTGTAATAATAATTAAGTTACCGGTAATTTCTTTGTTTTTTAAATATTGTAAAAAGTAATCGGCATAATAAGTTAAATCAGGATAAGCTGAAATTGATTTAGGATCAATAATTTTAGTTTTGGTAAAGGTAAATAAAGGCGAAAGATGAAAAGCATTTTTTTTACTTTTAAAGTTTTGCATCATCATTTGGCCTTCTTTAATTACAGGACCTAATATAAAATCAGCATTTTGAACTGCATCATTATTTAAAATTTTTTTAAATTTAACTGTATCGCGTTCAGTATCAAAAATAGTAATATCAATATTGTAACCTGCATTTTTTAAACTATCGGCAGCTACTAATAATCCTTGGTAATACTCGCGGCAGGCATTGCCCAAATCGGCATTTTTATGGTTTGGATTGGTGTTTATTTGTTTAGCACAAAAAGGCATGAGTAAAGCAACTTTTATAACTGCTTTATTTTGAGCCATGCTAGTTAAAAACAAAAATAGAATACAAACAGATAGCGTAATTTTTTTCATTTGATGCAAATAAAACATTTACCAAGTAAATTATTTAATTAATTGCACTTTATATTTATTAAGAATTTTGTTGAGTTTAAAAGACAAAAAAAAAGTGATGAAATAATTCATCACTTTTTTATATAAGTTTTTTCAACTAACTATGCTGTTGCTACTTCTAAAGCTGAAACTTCTTCTGTTTTATTTATAAGTTGTAAACTTAATTCGCAAGCTTTATTAACGCTAATTTTAACCGATTTTCCTTTTAACCATTCAGCAGTTAATTCGTTATCGTTTAATACGTTCAATAAATCAAATGATGATGCTAGAGTGTTTGATTTATTGATAGCTTTACCATTTACAATTTCTAAGTTAAAAATATAACCTAATTTGTTTTTAGCCCCAGTGCTTACAAATTCATGTTTATAAATTTGAAGTTTTTGGTCGCTATCAGCAGTTTTTTTCAATAAAAGTCTGATAACAGGTAAATATTTTTTCCAAAGTTGCGTGTAAACTCCAGCGTCTCTCATAAAATGATTTTTAATTATTGGTAATAAGGCTACGAATTTAGTCATTAATTTTATTCATAAAAGATATTTATTTAAAAATTAACATTTTGTATATTTTAAATTGATTTGAAAGCATGATAACAAAAATTATTATTTTAATTATTTTTATTGATTATAAATTTAAGTAATTGATATTTAGAGTTTTATTATTTTAGGTGCTTTGAAAAAATTTAAAAAATAGGATACTTTATAACTAAAATAAAAATGAAAAATTTTTCAATTAGTACTTTCTTTTATATTTGACCTAATTGACGTAAAATGTAAATTGATATAACACTAAAATATGTCTTGTTTTTGTAACAAATAATGATAATTTTACATATTAATTTGTTTTCATAATGTTTAAAATAGTAAATCATATTACTCAGCCTTTAGTAGTGGTGGAGGCTGTTAAACCTTCATTTCCAGTTGTTGAAGTAAATACTTCCTATTTAGCATTTGTTAATAAGGAAGATTCAGATTTTAAAGAAAATGGTTTTCTAGGGGCTTTTTTAGGAGATGTTTTTAATTCAGAATTTGTTACTCAATTAACCATATCATTGAATAAGGTTGTTTTGTCATTAAAGCCTGATACATTTATTCAAAAATTTTTTATTCGTAATACTAAAACTAACGAGATTGATACCTTTTATTGGCAAGTTGATAATACACCAATTACTGATGATGAAGGAAATTTAACTCACATCATCCATTCTCTTACTGATTTGACAGCAATTGAAAATACCAAAAATGCCATTAAACAATCAGTAGTTGAAATTGATAAAGGTAGGCAGCTATTAGAAAAAGCAGAAGTTATTTCAAAATTTGGTACTTGGGAGTTTGATTTAAAGGCACAAAAAATAAATTGGTCAGATGGTGTTTACAGAATGTGTGGATATGAGCCGCAAAGTTTTGATATAACGTTTGAAATAGGTTTTAACATTATTCATCCTGATGATAGAAAAAGAGCAGCCGAAGTATTAGAAAATACAATAAAAACAGGTGTTGAATACAGTATTGAAAAAAGATTTTTATTAAAATCAGGCGAAGTCAAACATGTTATTTCACGCGCAAATTTAATTAAAGATGAATTTGGAAATCCTGATAAATTATTTGGTGTTTTTCAGGATATTACTGATATAAAAGCTCAGCAGGAAACGTTGGTTAAACTGCAAACCAATCAAGAAACACTAATAAATAGTTCAACAGATCTAATTTGGTCAATTGATAAAAATTATTGTTTGATTATAGCTAATAAAGCTTGGTTACAAGCCATATATAATTTGTTTGGTTTAAAAATGCAGGTAGGTTCAAGCGTTTTAAATATTAGCTTTGGTGAACATGAATATAATAAATGGAAAAGTTATTACGATAGAACTTTGAATGGTGAAACATTTACCGTAAAAGAACAAGTTAATAATCCAATTAATTTAAAAACAACTTATTCAACTATTACTTTAACACCAATGCTAAGTGTTGGTGGTGAAATTTTTGGTGTGGCATGTTACTTAAAAGACATAACAGATGAAACTGAAAATTTACTAGCCCTCGAAAACACAAAGGCTGAGTTGGATAAGATTATGAATTCATCGTTAGATATAATTTGTACTTTTAACGATAATGGTGATTTTGTAAATGTAAATACTTCGGTTCAAAAAATATTAGGTTATAAGCCAGAAGAATTTATTGGAAAAAACTTTTCGAACTTTGTAAGCAAAGAAGATTTAAAGAAAACTGAGGAAGCCTCTAAAGCAATTATTAATGGAGCTAAGGTTACTAATTTTGAAAACTCATTTATTCATAAAAATGGCTCTATTATTCCGCTTTCTTGGTCTGCACAATGGGATGAAAAAGAGAAGTTAGTTTTTTGTGTAGCTCGCGATGCTACTGAATTAATTAAGGCTAACTCATTATTATTACAACAAGAAAAGTATTATAGAACCTTGGTAGAAAACGGTTCTGATGGTATAGTTATACTTAATTTAGATGGCACGGCTTCTTATGTATCGCCTTCAATTAAGCATGTTTTAGGTTATAATGAAGATGAAGCAATAAGTTTAAACATGTATGAACTTTTGCATCCTGAAGATATAGCTGATGCTTCATTAGTAATGGAGCAAAGCATGTTAAATCCAGGTAAACCGATTTATGGTAAACCTGCGCGTACTCGGCATAAGGATGGTTCTTATCGTTGGTTAGAAGCAACTATTACCAATTTTTTGCATGATCCAGATATTAATGGAGTTGTAGATAATTTTAGAGATGTAACCGAGAAAAAAATTGCCGATGAGGAAATGAAACTTTTGATGGATAATACAGAAGAATCGTTTATTCTGATTAATAAAAAACTTAAAATAGTTTCATTTAATAAGCAGTTTGAAAGTATTTATTTAGATTTATTTGGCTTACAAATAGAAAAAGGTGCACCTATTTTAAACTATGCTCAAACCGAAAGATTGGATGAACTTAAATCTGTTTATGGTAAAGTTTTAAATGGAGAAAAAGTTGAAGATGAGATATTAGTTAATGAGAAAATATTTTCAATAGCATACAAACCTGCAAATAATGATTCAGGAGATATAATTGGTATTTTTGTAACAGCTAGTGATATAACTGAAAAGAGAAAGCTAGAGTTAAAGAAAATAGAAGCTATTGAACAAGATTCATTATTTGCTTCCATAGTAAACTCGTCAGATGATGCCATTATTAGTAAAAATTTAGAAGGCATTATAACACTTTGGAACCCAGGTGCACAGCGAATTTTTGGTTACACCAAAGAGGAGGTTATTGGTAAACATATTTCAATTATTATTCCAGAAAGGTTAATAAATGAAGAACCTTTGATACTGGAAAAAATTAAACATGGTGAACATGTAGAACATTTTGAAACCAAAAGAAAAAGAAAAGATGGAGTTGAAATAGATATTTCATTAACAGTCTCTCCTATTTACAATGTTAACGGAAAAATTATTGGAGCATCAAAAACAGCTAGAGATATTACCGAAAAGAAACAAGCAGAATTGGCTTTAAAGGCTTCGTATGTAGAGCGGAATTTAATATTGGAAAGTATTTATGATGCATTTTTTTCAATAGATAATGAAGGAGTTGTAATTTATTGGAATAATAAAGCAGAAAAGCTTTTAAGCAAGGCTAAAGATGAAATTTTAGGTAAAAATATTTGGAAAGTTTTTGAAACTGCTAGCAACTCTATATTTTTTAAAAACTATCATAAAGCTATAAACGAAAATAAAACCCAACATTTTGAAGCTTATTCTGAGGTATTAGATGGTTGGTATGAAGTAAGTGCTTATCCTTCGGCTAACGGACTTTCTGTATATTTTACTGATATTACAGAAAAGAAAAAAACGATTATAAAATTAGAAGAATCTGAAAAAAGGTACAGTAATCTATTTTTACATAGCCCACAGCCAATGTGTGTTTACGACCCTGAAACATTTAATATTGTTCAAGTAAACCGAGCTGCTTTAACTCATTATGGTTATTCTGAAAAAGAATTATTTGGGATGAAAATTTTCCAACTAGTTCCAGCAGAGGATTTGGAAGAAGTTAAAAAATCTGTTATTTCGGATGATGTAGTAGGTGATAATTACAGGGGAATTCAACGACATATCAAAAAATCGGGCGAAATTATTGATGTAGAAATTTACAGAAGTACAATTATTATTAACAACAAAGAATATAAGTTAATAGCTTCGGTAGATATAACTGAAAAGCTTAAGTATATTAGAGCCATTGAGGAACAAAACAAAAAATTACAAAACATAGCATGGACTCAATCTCATATTGTTCGCGCACCATTGGCTAGGCTTTTAGGTTTGGTTGAGCATTTAAAAGAATATCAATCAACAAACGAAGATTATATTGTGCTAATGAGGCATTTTGTAGATTCAGCAAATGAATTGGATTCTATTATTAGAGAAATAGTAACTAATTCAGAATCAGTTACTTTTAGGAGATAGTTATCAATTGAATATTTTAGTTATACTAAATATTTAATTGCTGCTAACAGCAATTGTTACTTGTTTCCAAATAGTTCCTGTTTTATTGGTCTTACTTACTAAAATATGCCTTTGAGCCAATTCAGTTAATTGTTCATTAGCTGCTTCATTGCTTATATCCATTAAAAAAGAAAACTCAAAAGTAGTTAAACTAGGAAATAATCTAAACAGTTCCAACGCGTCTCGTTTTCTTTCATCTTTTATGGCTATAGGATATAAATCTAAAATAGCTTTTTCAAGTGTGTAAAACTCTTGATAACCTTTTAATATTATTTTTTCGTCTAACTCGTTCGAAAAAATAAATGTAGGTAATACTTGCACATTAAGTTTAGTGGCCAAATCTAAATCATCTTCAAATTTTCTTACGGCAACCTTACTCAAATCTTCAATAAATAAATCTTTATTCAAACCCACTTCAGTAGCTACTTTAATTAATAATTCAATATCGGTAATGTTTTTACTTTCTACAAAAAGTAATTCTTTAATTCGTCTATGAAAATGAAATGCCTTTACTTTACTTTGAATTTGAGCTGCTTTTATAGCAATAGAAGGCGGAAATGAAGATGCTAGGGGAGAGTTTAACCATACGTCAGGCGATATTGGCATGGGATATTTTTCGGCCATTTCTTTCCAATGTTGTGCAGCATCGCTAGGTTTTTTTATTTTACTTCCATTATAACTTTCCCAACTTGGCAGTAATCCACCCATATAGTATTTTATTTCAAAATATTGTCCGTATTCCAAAGCCAGTTTTCTAAGCTGAGGTTGCACTAACCAACAAGTTGAACAAACAGGATCGGTAAAATACAAAATTTCGATTTTAGGTTTTTTTATGGTTACTTCTTTTTCTTTGGTTTTAGAAATTAAAGGTAAAACTATTCCTGCTTTGGTGCCTTGTAAAAACTTGTCTTTTATATCTCTACCTAATTGAATATGTTCTTTAAGTAAATTTGCTCTTTCATTGTAAAATGCACTGCTTATTTCAGCAATAGGTTTATTGCTCAAAATTAAGTTAGCCATTAAATTGGCATCTACTAATGCATTAGTAGTTCCTGCACTGGTAAATGGTAATGCCAAATGTGCAGCATCGCCAATTAATAAAATATTGTTTTTACTAAATGATGGCAATAAATCAAAATCAGTAGAACGCCAAATATAGTTGTTGGTAAAATCATTGTGATCTAGCACTTGTTTTACTTCGTTTGGAAATAAATCAAGCAGTTTATAACAATGATTTTTTAGTTGCTCAGGAGTTTCTATGGGTTCTGTTTCTAATGTAATATCATATTGCATAAACCACACCAACTCATTGTTTGAACAAGGAATAACCCCAACAGCCACACCTTTATCATTGCATAAATATTTGGTAAATCTGTTTTGAAATAACGATGCTAACTTTTCGTTTTTTATAACTCCAACTATTTCTTTTACTTGAACTGGCGTAAAATTAATTGCACCAAAAATTTCGCTTCTTACTTTTGAATGTGCACCATCAGCTCCAATAAAAATATCTCCATATTCTATTTCGCCATTAGTAAATACTGCTGCTATGGCTTTATTATTTTCATATAAAAAATGTGAAAAATTTCTTCCATAATGCATGTTTTGAGGTTTAATAAACGAAACTAAATAATCAATCACATCTACTCTTTTCATACAAATCCATGAATCAAGTTCAGTAGTTTGAATTTCTTTATTATCAAAACTTAAAAGCAATATTTTTTCAATAATTTGGCCTGGTATTTCGTAATCAGGATTGTATTTTGCAATTACATTCAATACGTCCATTGCATCAGGATGCATTAAAAAAGCATGGCCTTTGGTATCTAAGTTTTCATTACGTTCATTGATACTAATTTCAAAGTCATTATTTTGCAAAATAGAGCCTAAAGTTAATCCTGCAATTCCACTACCAATTATTACTATTTTCATTATGCTTTCAATGCTTTATTTATGCGTGAAAAACTCTCTTGTAAAACCTCTTCTGAAGTAGCAAAACTAATGCGTATGTGCCCATCTGCTCGTGAGCCAAACCATTGGCCTAAACCTGGAACCACAGCTACTTTGGCTTTTTCTAAAAGCAATGTTTGCATTTGTTGGGCAGAATACCCCGTTTTAGTTATATCAGGAAAAACCAAGTAACATCCTTGTGGAGTTACACATTCAAAACCATCTAATTTATTGAGCTCTGCTACACATAAATCTCTCATTGATGTAAGATGTGTTACAAATTGATTTAGCCAATCGCCACACTCGTTAAGGGCAGTACTTGCCGCTACTTGAGCCAATACATTACAACCGTGTATGGTTGATTGATGTCCTGATTTTTCTAAAATTTGATGGAACAAATTTTCATTTGGTGCAATAATAGCCCCAACACGCAAACCAGCTAAACCATACGATTTACTGTAACCTGTTACAATTACCGTTTGATTTTTTATTTCATTATTTATTGATGCAATACTGGTATAAACATGAGGTTTAAATATAATATCACTCCAAATTTCATCCGACAAAATGATAAGATTGTATTTTACTGCTATATTTCCAATTATGGTTAATTCATTAGCTGTAAAAACCTTTCCTGTTGGATTTAATGGATTACATAAACACAGCATTTTGGTTTTAGGCGTAATTAAACTTTCTAATAATTGGTAATCAATTTCAAGTTCTGGATTTAACGGAACAGGAAATGTAATGGCCACACCTTGGTTTGCTTCTACCGAGTATTTAAACAAAAAATCTACCGGATTAAACACAATGGCTTCATCATCTTTATTTAAAAATGTTTTACAAATGGTATAAATTCCAAAAGCAGCGCTATCAACGGCTAATACCCAATCAGGATTTACATTTATATTGCGTTTGTTTAAATGAAAATTGGCAACTGCTTCTTTAAAAAAAGCATAACCTTCCGCAGGTGCATACGAAAAATACCTGTCTTTAGCATATTTAGCAATAGCTTCACCAATTTGAGGCGCGCAAGGAAAATCAGGGTCAGCAGCGGTTAAAGGAATTACACCACTTTCAACAGCAGCCCAACGTAAATTATAGGCTCGCTTTTTTAGTAAATCAAATTGAATTTCGCTATTGGTAAACATCATTATACTTTGTTATAACTAATTTGTACAAATCAAGTTTTAAAAAAGTGTAATTCAAAGGGCTAATATGATAAAAATTAATGTGTGCTGCATATTTTTCTATACAAATGGCCCTTCTTTAAATTAGAAATAATAAAAAGGTTTTTATTTTAAGTTGCAGTAATTCAGGTAAATGTAATTTTTTGGAGTCCTTACTTTCCTATACAGAACTTACTGAAAATATTTTCTAATAAATCGTCAGTTGTTATATCGCCAACTATTTCACCTAAATGGAAAATTGCTTTCCTAATATCAAACGCTAATAAATCTCCCGTTTGTTGCAAATCCATTCCCGTTAAAACATCTTGCAGCGCATTCGATGTATTTAGCAAAGCTTCGTAATGGCGCATATTGGTAATGATTACATCGTTTTTTACTTCATCACCTCTTACTATATCAATCAATTTTTGGTTTAATTGTGCTAAATTTTCCTTTTGTAAGGTGCTTACATAAAGCGGTTTGTAAAGACTATTTATATTGTTAAACGAATCTATAATTTGAGTTTTATTGGCTTCGTTTAGTAAATCTATTTTATTAGCTACTGGAATAATTACTGCTTGATTTTTTACCAAAGTGTTTAATTCAGTTTCTAACTCAGCGCTAGTGGTGGTGCTAGCATCAAATAAATAAATTACAATGCTAGCCTTGTTTATACTTTCAAAAGTGCGTTCTATACCAATGGTTTCAATCGCATCATTGGTATTTTTTCTGATACCTGCGGTATCAATTAACCTAAATAAAATGCCATCAATTATAAAAGTTTCTTCAATGGTATCGCGTGTGGTGCCTGCTATGGAACTTACAATGGCTCTTTCATCATTTATCAAAGCATTTAGCAAGGTAGATTTACCCGCATTTGGTTTACCAACTATAACCGTTGGAATGCCATTTTTAATAGCATTGCCATACTTAAATGATTGCAATAACGATTGCACTAAGTTTAAAATATTTTGCACCAAATCTTTTAATTGCGGCCTGCTGGCAAACTCCACATCTTCTTCGCCAAAATCTAATTCTAGCTCAATTAATGAAGCAAAATTTACCAAACGTTCCCTTAAATCTAAAATTTGGCTCGAAAAACCACCACGCATTTGGGTCATAGCCGTTTGATGGCTGGCTTCACTATTACTGGCTATTAAATCGGCTACAGCTTCGGCTTGTGTTAAATCCAATTTTTTATTTAAAAATGCACGCATGGTAAACTCGCCAGGTTTGGCCGAACGAGCACCTTGTTTGATAAGCGTTTGCAGTATTTGTTGTTGAATATAAGCCGAACCATGGCAGCTAATTTCTACCGTATTTTCGCCTGTATACGATTTTGGCGCTACAAAAATAGTAGCCAAAACCTCATCTATTACTTTGATGTTTTCAGTATTACTGTTTTCTATAATTCTACCAAAATGAGCAGTATGCGATGCTTGTTGCGTTAAGTTTTTACCTTTAAAAACATTATTTACCAACTCAATGGCATTACTACCACTTATTCTGATAACACCAATAGCACCAATACCTTCGGGAGTTGCCAATGCACAAATGGTATCGTTTAAATCGCTTCTTAAATAATTACTCATGAGTGGCAAAAGTAACTTTTTATTTGCTTAAAATGTGGCGCATTGTTATATAAAAAAAACGATGCATTGATTTAATACATCGTTTAATTTTTATTGTTAATCAATAAATGCGTAGTAGTAATCTACTTCTAATTCATTGTTTACATGCCAAATGCCAGGAGTATTCCAAGCAATGCGGCCAGCTTCTTCTTTTTGATACCAAGAGTTTACCATTCCGGTTAAGGTTACAGTAGTTCCCGATACAGAAACATTGATATCGCTATCATCAACTGACCAACTGCGGCCAATTGCTTCTTCTACATCTTCTTGTTCAATAGCATCTTTACTTTCAGATTTTATTTTGATATTATTGGTTACACCTTTTACTCCCGTTAAGTAATTAATGGCACTTTTTGCAGCTTCTTTTTGGTAATTCCAAGGTAATTCACCATCTAAAGTTACCCAACCTTCTTCTACTTTTACAGTTACTTTATCTTTAGGAACTGACCAATTTGAATTTAAAGCTGCAATCACTTCATTGGCTATTTCTAAACTGGTTTTGGTAAAAGTATGTGGAAACTTAATTTCAATTTTTTCTACCAATGCTTTTACACCAATAACTTTTTTAGCGGCATTTTCAGCCTCCATTTTTTTAGCATAGCTATCAACCACACCTGTAAGCAATACTACTCCATCTTTAGCAGTAACACCAATTTCGGCAGCATGTAATAATGGTTCCCATTTAATGGCATTTTGAACATCCGATTGCAATTCTTGATTATTTTTCATTTTGAATTTTTTTATGTGATAACAGAATTGCTACCACAGTTCAAATGTGAATGGTTTGGGTAATTATAAACTTACACAATATGTTAAAATAATTATATCAATCAAATGTTTTCAAATGCTTGTTATATGCACAAAAGTTTCCCGCAGATTACACCGATTACGCAGAGTTTCCTGCACAATGTATAAACACGATTTATTTGTCAGGACTTGCGCGATTTATTGAAATGATGTAAATTTATAGCTACAGTTCCTCCAACCAGGTTATTGCTGTCTTTGATTATCCCACATTTTTTGAATTCTATCCCACCATTCTGTTCCCCACTTCTTCATAGTATCAAGTGTAATTTCTTTTCCGTTTTGATCAAAAATGCGGTAGTTTGTGGTGGATATAGTTATTTTTGCAAAATCAATTTCTGCGCTACTAATACAATGAAGTTCATGAGTATCAGGTATAATATGTGTACTACCTTGAATTGACAACTCAAGATAATTTAAATCGTTAGGGTTAGTGGTTGTGATTTGTTCAGTATCTCTTTTATAACGATTATCTCCAATTTTAATTAATTCATTACTTTTAATTTTGTGGTATTCACAACTAAAATAGGTACAATTCAATAACTCAAGTCTAATGGTGTAAGTGTAGTCGTCTTTTTTCCACATAGAACCCCAAGGAATAGTAATAGCAAAAACTAAAGTTTCACCATTTAATTCTGAAGACAAAATATCAAAATCGTGAAACATTGATAATAGTTCATCAAGTTCTTGTTGTTTATCTGTCATTATAAAATGTAGGCTAACGTATTTAAATCTGTTAAATGGTTTTATTTTCAATTAATTAATAGTTTTAGGATTAGCCATCAAAACATACAAATCTTTATCCATCAATAAGTATATCAATGGCTTCTAAATTGCGCATGGTTAAGGTAAATGTGTGGTTTAAATCGTGTTCCGATTCAAAAGCAATTTCCCAAGTAATAGGCTCATTTTCACAATTTGGAATATTTAAACATATTGGTTCAAACTCCTTTTGAAAGTTGGTTATTTTAAAATCTTCTTGCCAATTGCTAAATTCGTTTTCAATTAAAGGCATAATTGATTCTATAATCGTAGCATAATTATTTTCAATACTTTTAAAAAAGTTAATTTGTTTTCGTGTTGGACCGCTTAAGTCACCATTAATAATAATTTCAATTATTTTTTTTGAAGGAATAAATAGTCGTCTGCATTCAAAATAACTTTCTAAAGGTACTTTTTTGTTTTTTTGAAATAACATTACCCCAAAGAATTCATTTTCAAGTTTTGTAGGCTTTCCAAAAATAAAATCTAAAAGTCCCATTGTTTATGCTGTTTTTTTTGTGATGGTTTTGTTAATTACTAAAATGAGTTTGAAAACAATTATAAAATTATCAGCTATTTATTTATTGGTTATATTATGAGCTCATTGGAGTGCAAATTTCAATTAAAAATCCATCAGGATCTCTTACATAAGCCACTTCTTGTCCCCATGATTTAGTTGTAGGTTTTTCAAGAATTGTTGCCCCTGCATTTATAGCCGATTTTACTGTTTCTTCCACATTATTTGTTGTAAAACCAATTTCAATTCCAAAAGGTTTATTGGCTAAACTACTTTCTATAAAACCATCTTCTAAATTAGTATTGGCTAAAGTTACTGAAGCAAATGAAAGTGTAGTTTCGCCAACTAAAAGTTCGCCATAACTATTGTCAGGACTAATAAATTTCCTTTCAAAGCCAAATGCTTTTTCATAAAAGTTTATTGTTTTTCCTACATCTTGAACATATAAAATGGTATAAGCAAATTTTATCATAGTAATTTTATTTTATCTTTTCAAAGTTAAACATTTCAGTTGTTGATTTTTTTGATTGGGTTTAATTTTAGTTTATATTTTGTTTGATTGGATTGTGTTCATGTATAGAAAAGTTGTTTTGAAATGATAGAAAACAACTTTAATAAATCTTGCTTTTGGGTTTATGTTTTTTAATTTAATATTGAATCCTGAAATTTATTTTATGAAAAAAAATACCAAGGCATTTGTTATTTACTTATTTATTAGTTTACCTTTATTTACTAATGCTCAGCTAAGGCTTGATACCATATTTTATGATAGGTATTGGCAAGTTACTTCTATTAAAGATAGCGTACATTTTTATAGAATAGCTACTAAAATGGAAAATGGTTATAAGGTAGAAGATTATTATGTTTCTAATAAAATTCAAATGATTGGTTACTTTACTTCGTTAGACGATAATATTAGACATGGCGACTTTAAATATTTTTTCAAAAATGGTAATGTAGCCATAGAAGGTAAATTCGAAAACAATAAAGAAGAAGGTATTTGGAAATTTTATTATGAAGAAGGTAAAACTTGGTATCAAGCTTCCTATAGCAATGGCTTAAGACAAGGTGAACTGAAAAGTTATTATAGAAGTGGTGAATTAAAGCGAAAAGCAAAGTTTAAAAATGATACATTAGTAAATGATAAGTGTTTTGATTCTAAAATTAATAATGCCGATTATGAACCTATTTTAGAAAAGCCCAGATTTATAGGTGGAGAAAGTGCCTTGATGCAGTTTTTATCAGATAACATAATTTACCCTAAAAAAGCACAACGAGAAAATATACAAGGAAAGGTATTTGTAAGATTTTTGATTACCAAAACTGGAAAAATTGATAGCATAGTTGTATTATCAAAACCACAACCATTATTAGATGAGGAAGCGCTTTATGTATTAAATAAAATGCCATTATGGATTCCAGGAAAATCTGATTGCGAAAAAAAGGGAATCTACTTTAGTTTACCAATAGTTTTTAAACTAAATGATTAATAAGGTTTTTGTTTTTAGTATTTAATTATAAAAGTATCAAAAATCTTTAAATAGTTAATGGAAAGGTCTTTGTTAATTTAGGGAGATGCCTGCGGCATGACTAAATGAGAAGAGGCGGTGTTAAAATAAGTTTAGCAATCAGATGAATTAAGTAATTAAAAATCAAATTATTATTTGTATCCAATCTTTAAATAAGTTAATTATTTAACCATTCTTTTAGTGCTGACGATTTGTCTCTACTTAACAATACTTCCGCATCAAAAGGAGGTAATAACTCTAGTTTTATTTTCCCGTTAAAATGACTGCTTATTTTGTGAATACTTTCTTGTTTAATAATCAGTTGGCGCGATGCACGAAAAAACAGTTTGGGGTCAAGTTCTTCCTCTAATCGTTCCATGGTTAAATCAACAATATAATGCTCATTTTTATGCGTGATGAGATAAGTGATTTTGTTTTGGGAATGAAAATAGGCTACTTGGTTAACGTCAATAGGAATAAATTGCTCTCTGAAAGTTATCAAAAACCTATTTCTGTAAGTTGGCTCATTCACTTTAAGTTGGCTCAATAAATGGCTTAAGTCGTTTTCAGGCTTCACCATTTGTTTTTTTGTAAACTTATGAAGTGCTGTATTTAATTCAGCCAATAGAATAGGTTTTAAAAGGTAGTCAATACTATTTACTTTAAAGGCTTGAATGGCATACTCATCGTAAGCAGTAGTAAATATAATAGGTATATCAATTTCTATTTGTTTAAATATTTCAAAACTAATGCCATCAGAAAGGCGAATGTCTAATAATAACAGGTCGGGTTTTGGATTGTTTTTTAGCCATATTACGGTGTCTTTTATAGTAGCTATTTTTTCCAATACAGTAACTTCAAAATCTGTTTGTCCTAATAACTTTTCTAAGCGGTTGGCATTAGGTATCTCATCTTCTATAATTAAGCAGTTAATCGTCATTTTTTATAAGTGGAATAATTACTTGAAAAGTATGCTGCGTGTTGTTTACCATAATTCCATTCTCAAAGCCTAAAAGTTTATATCGTTGGTTTATATTTTCTAATCCCATACCTGTGCTTTCCTCTTTAATTGTTTTTGGATTAAGGTTGTTTTCTACAATCAGAGATTGATTATCCAACTGAAATACTTTAATGGATAGTGGTTCGCTTACCGATATGGTATTATGTTTTACAGCATTTTCAATCAGTAATTGAAGCGTTAATGGTGGAATTCTTTTTTGCAAAGAATCTGGATGTATATCTATTATTACATTAAAGTTTTTCCCATACCTTACTTGGTATAAATAAATGTATGCATGAGCAAAAAGCGATTCGTCAAAAACCGTGGCTAATGATTTGTTTCTATGCGTAAGTAAATAACGATAAACACTTGTAAGTCTTTCTAAATAATTGATGGCTGTTTCTTTATCGTCTTCAATAAGTGCAGTAAGTGTACTAAAATTATTAAATAAAAAATGTGGATCTATCTGTGTTCTCAATGCCGCTAATTCAGCTTCCAAGGCTTTTTTTTCCAACAATGTAGCCTTTAACTTTGCATCATTCCAACTCAATAAAAAATGTTCGGCTGTAAAAAATGCTGTTACTATTATGGAAACTAAAACACCTAATACAATAGCCTGCCTTACAAGCAATTCTTCTTGCTGAGAAATAAAGCTAGGAGTAAAATACATGGCAATTTGGGCAATAACCATAAATAAAATTATTAACGCTAATATTTGAACTAAAAGCTGAAATATTATTCTTGGTATTGGTTTATTTTCCCACTTAATAAATTTATCTAATAACCGAGTGGTTCCAATTCCTGTTTCTATAGAAAAAAAAGTAAAAAGCATTAAATAACCTATTTCATTAAAGTAGTCTTCTACTTGGTAGTTATCATACGATTCAAAAAAACCTTCTAAAGGGTTAATCAAAACGAATAATAAATATAATAGCACGGCCACTAGTGGGTATCCATATAATCTATATTTGATATACCTACTTAAATTTTTAACTTCTTTCATTGCTAGTTTACTTTTTCCCAATTTTCTTTATAGTTTAATAAACCCCACTTAACCGAAATCGAAAGTTTGCCATCTTTAGTGAGCACAAACTTAGCTTGATACGATTTTTGTTCTTTTGAATCAAAAAAAATTCCCTTCCATTCAGTTGAAGATATTGATGTAAATTCACCAATAAACTTTCCATTATCATAAGGCTCTTCATTGTTATGTGTGGAAATCTGCTTTATTTTATATTCATTGGGTTTAACCAAAATAACCTCTACTATTGTTTTATCTTCGGTTTTCCATTTACCAATCACTTTATCTTTCTGAGCAAAACAGTAAACAGAAATTATGTTGAGCAAAATACAAATTATTGTTTTCATTTTTTGTTAGTTATTAGAATTTTTCCCTGATGCACGCTGGTAAGCAATTTGTGCCAACTTATACTGATGTAAAGCACCTGTTTGGGTAATTTGTGCTTTTATCAATTCCAATTCAGCTTCCGAAACCTCTATAAATCGCACCAAACCTTGCTTCCAACGGTCGGTAACTAAATCCAAGTTTTGTTGGGTTGATTTAATCAGATTGCTTTGAAGCTCATAATTAGCTTTGGCCTCATTTAGGTTATCAATGGCATTTTGAACTTCTAAGTTTATTTTATTTTTCAAATCAGTTTGTTGAATTTCTGTTTGTCTTAATTGAGCCTTTGCAAACTGAACTTTTGAGTTGGTTCTAAAACCATCAAATATTGGCACATTCAATTGTATTCCTACAAAAAATGCTTGTGGGTATTTATAATCTCTAAACTGGAAATCATTTGCTTGTGTTAATATTTGATATTGAGATATAAATTGCAAGTCTGGTAAATAGCGACTGCGTTCCATTGAAATTTGTTTTTTTGCAATGTCAGCATTTAACTTATTGATGCGAAACTCTGGGCGAAGCATGAAATCTATACTTTTTCTTTCCTCCATCATTTCTTTGAAGGATAAACCGTCCGTAAGTTGTATGTTTGTTTCAATAGGTAAACCAACCAAGTATTTCAATAGGTTTTTAGATTGCTTAATGGCATTTTCGGTTCTTAACAAACCTGCTTTCATACTTTCTACATTGATATGAACAGTAAGTGTATCGCTGGCTTTAACCAAGCCTTGTTCAAACTGTGATTTTATAAATAAGAGATTTCTTTCAGCATTTGCAATTGATTTTTCAGCTACCTTTTTTTTTTTTTTTTTCAATAAGGTATTGAAGTAGGTTATTTGAATTTCATCGCGAATCTGAACTTTTGTTAGCATAAAATTTTCATTTTGCAACTTTTCGTTTAGTTTAGCTATTTGTAAGCCCTTAATAATATTTTGATTATAGATGGGCATTGTAAAAGTTGTACGTAAATCATAAACATTATCAGAAGCTGCATTTACAGGTACCAATTTTTTATCGTTAATAATCAAAGTTCCTGTATTAGGGTCTGCATCAAAAGATGGAAAGAAAAAAACAGGCGGTTTTATATTTCTATTGTAACCTAATCCTCCGGTAATATTTGGGTACAGGTAACTTGCTGATTCCTGTTTTAGAAATTTTGATTTTAGTTGTTCTATTTGTGCTGTTTGAACATTCACATTATTTGTAAAACCTATCTGAAGTGCTTGTTCTAAACTTAATTGAAATGTTTGAGCTTGAGTAGAATTGAATGAAAACAAACCAATAATTAAAATACCAATTACTTTTTGAATATTGGGCATTCCATGTTTATCATCTTTCTTTTTTTCACCTCTTTGTAGTGCTTTTGCCACCAAATAGTAAATTACAGGAACAAATACTAGGGTTAAAAACATAGAGCTTGATAAACCACCAATCAATACCCATGCCATACCACTATTAAGTTCAGCCCCTGCACCTTTTGCAAATGCTATAGGCATCATTCCAATTACCATTGCTAAGGTGGTCATCAAAATAGGGCGCATTCTGGTTTGCCCTGCATTTAAAATAGCATCTGTTAGGTTCATGCCTTCGGCTCGCGCTTCGTTAGTTCTGTCAACCAATAAAATGGCATTTTTAGCAACTAAACCCATCATCATAATTAATCCAAAAATGCTAAATACATTAAGACTTTTTGCGGTAAGAGCGAGTGCTAATAAAGCACCTATAAGAGCGACTGGAATAGAGAAAAGCACTACAAACGGATAACTCCAATTGTTGTAAAGCGATACCATGATGAGATAAATAAGCAAAAACGAGGTAAGTAAAGCCAATCCTAATTTTCCAAACGAATCGTCTTGTAGTTCTAAATCGCCTTCGTATGAAAGAATAACATTGTTTGGAATAGCCGCTTTAGCAATATTTGCTCTAATCTCCTCCCCAACATCGCCTACCGATTTACCACTTACTTGCGATATAACAGAAATACTACTTTGCTTATTTCTGCGTTCTAATGTGCTTGCCGAAGATATAAGTCTGGTAGAGGTAAATTGATTGAGGTACACCAATTGACCCGCCTCGTTCTGCACAGCATAATATGGTATTTTATCTGTAGCATCACGATTTTCAGCTTTAAACTGAATTTTCATATTTACTTCTCCTGAGCTTGTTTTAAGCTTTAAATCTTCAAATCCGTTTATGGCATTACGTAAAACAAAACCTATATTTTCTACATTTACTCCCAATAATGCCGCTTTTTCTTTATCTACCACCAATTCAAATTCGGCTTTGCCTAATTCAGTGGAAAGTCGGGTATTAAATGTACCTTCTATGGTTCTAACATAATCTAAAAGTCTATTTGCTGCAACAACTAAACTGTCTCTGTTTTCGCTTTTTATTACCAATATAATTGGTGAATCATCAGCTCCTAATAATCCTACTGGCGAAACTCGTGCTTTTATGTTTGGAACAGTCATGGCTGTATTGCGAATTTGCCTGCCTATTTCTTTTAATGATTTTGTTCTTTTGCTAGCAGGCACCAGAGATACATTTATGGCGGCAGCATTTGGGCTAAATGATTCTCCATTGCTACTAGATTGATAACCCACAGTGCTAAATACCCGCTCTATTTCGGGCAAGTTTTTTATTTTTTCTTCTATTTCTTTTACCGCTTCGTGGGTATCCGAAAGTTTGGTGCCTGGTTGTAAGTTTATTAAAAGCGATAACTCACCTTTGTCGGTTGAAGGGGCAAACTCTGAACCTACAAAACCACCACTTATTAATCCAAACGATCCAAACAAAATACCAATGGTTACTGTTATTGTTATTGCTTTGTGTTTTAAACACCACATTAATTTAACTACATACCAATCAGTAAGTCGTTTTATTAAATGCTCTAAAAAATGGCTTATTCTTCCAAAAAAGGTATTGGGGTTAGGTGTTTCTAACTTAGCAAATCTGGAAGCAATCATTGGTGTAAGTGTAAAAGACACCAACAAGCTAGTTAAAGTAGAAACTACAATTACAAGGGAAAATTGTTTTACTAAACTCCCTACCAAGCCAGGTATAAAAAATAAAGGTAAGAAAACAACTACATCAACAAGTGTAATTGAAAGAGCCGCAAATCCAATTTCATTTCTTCCATCTAATGATGCTTTTACCTTGTCTTTGCCCATTTCCAAATGGCGATAGATGTTTTCAAGCACCACAATACTATCATCCACCAAAATTCCAATAACCAAACTCATTGCAAGTAATGTCATTAGGTTAAGGGTATATCCCATAAAATACATGACAATAAAAGATGTCATTAAAGAGGTTGGTATGGCAAGCATTACAATCAATGCATTGCGTAGGCTATGTAAAAAAACCAACATCACAATTGCCACTAAGAATAAAGCAATGAAAAAGTCTTTATATACTGCATTAGCTGCCTGAACCGTAAACTCGCTACTATCTTGCGTTATGGTAAATTTTAAATCTTTATTTGCATGGGTTTTCTCTAATTCTGTCAAAGCATTTCTTACCCCTTCTGAAAGTTCTACTGCATTAGAACCTGTTTGTTTGGTTATAAATAAACCAATTGAATTTTTACGATTCACCCTTGCAAAAACGCTTGGTTCTTTGGCTTGATCATGTATTTGTGCAAGGTCTTTAAGGTAAATTGTCCCTGTATTTGAATTACTGCGAATAGGAATATTGTATAAACCTTCTATATTATCTGCTTTTAAATTTAACCTGAGTCCAATATCCAAATCATAGTCTTTTACATTACCCAAAGGAACATTGCTATTGTACTTACTTATTGCTTCGGTAATTTCTGCAATTGATATTTGATAATAAGCCAATTTTTCTGGAATAACTGCTACATTTACTTCTCGGCTTGCTCCTCCAATAATTTTAGTTTGCCCTATGTTTTTAACTTGGTTTAAGCGTATTTTTATATCGTCTTTTACTAGTTTAAACAGTTCTGTTTCTGTCAAATTGCTAGTAACTCCAATTCGTAATACAGGCAAATCATTTACATTGTATTTTTCAATGGAAGGTAGTTTTACATTAGCAGGAAATTCTGGTATTACCTTACTAACTGCTCTTTGGGTTTCTTGTGCTGCTTGGTTTACATCTACATCAGGCGTAAATTCAATGGTAACAACAGAAAGATCCTCTGAAGATTGCGAGCTTACACGTTTTATTTTGCTAACACTAGCAACTGATTCTTCTACCTTTTTTGTGATAGCATCTTCTACTTCCTTAGGTGAGGCTCCCGGATATTCTGTAATAACGGTAACATATGGCGTAACCAAATCTGGTAATAACTCATACTTTAGGTTTTTGTATGACATGATGCCAAAACCTGTAATTATTAAAAAGAGAACTATAAATAATATTGGACGCTTTATGGCGATTTCTGTGATTGACATTTTCTTAAAAAATTTAAAGGGTGGGGTTTTACTGAACTATTTTAAAATCGGATAAAACTTTACCTGGCTCTATATTGCTTTGTCCATTGGTAATAACTAAATCATTTTCTTTCAATCCTTTTGTTACTTCTACAAAGTTTTCTATGGCTTTACCAAGCACAATTGATTTTTTTTCTGGTTGCTTATTAGAATTGATGATGTAAACTGAAGGGTTATTAAAATCGCCCAATAAAGCGGTGCGAGGTATGAGCAGTGAAGTTGACTTATTATCGTTTGGAAACATTACTTGTACTCCATTCCCTGCAAATAATTCCTCTTTAGATGAAAAGGAAATTTCGATTAAATATAGTTTAGATTCGTTGGCGTAGGGTACAAGGGTTTGAATATTACCTAGTATAGGTTTTTCTGGAAAAGCATCTGCTAATATTTTAACTTGCTGCCCTTTTTTTGCTTGTAAATAGACATAATCAGGTACAAAACATTTTACTATTAAAACATTGTCAATTAAGGTTCCTAAGGGAGTGCCGGGTTGCACATAATCACCTTGATTAACTTTTTTCTCTACAATTACACCCGCTGAAGGAGCAATAACTTTGGTTTGATTTACTTGAATTTTTGCTGTTTGAAGTTGTTGTTCTCCAACTTTTAATTGCACTTCGGCTGCATCAAACTGTGCTTTTACATTTTCGTACTCTGCTGTTGAGGTATTGCCGTTTTGAAGTAAATTTGTGTACCTAATGAAGTTCTTTTTTGCAATATCATAATCAAGCTGAGCCTTACGTATATTTTGTTCTAAAATATTTTTATTGGCACTACGCAAAGAGGCATCAATACTCAAAATATTTTGCCCTTTATTTACCTTATTACCCAATATAATGGCAGATTGAATAACTTTTCCTTCGGATTCGCTGTATAATGTGAAAGTGTTACGAGGTTCCACTTGTCCACGAAAAGGAATACTTGCTTGCCGCCCAGAATACTTGGCATACATTGCATTTACAATAAATGGTACTTCTTTTTGTTCGGCTTTAATTTCATCGTTTGCCTTATTGGTGTTTTTTGTAAGGGTATAGGCAATCAATGTGATTACGCCTGCTAACACCAAAATTGGTACTAAATAACTTTTAATTTGTTTCATACTTTGCATCAGTTTTTATTAATTACTGAGGCAAAACTATTTATAGCATAAGGGTATTGTTTTGGAATTAAACCGAGTTGGCAAAATGGCTTACTGAATTGACAGATTCGTGAACCGTATTATTCAGCATTTGTAAAGTTGATGGAAATTTGTTTGAAAGCATGTTCTGCTATCCGTTTAAGATTTCAATAAAACCCGAAGTATTAATATTTATAGGAAATTGATAGTTTTATGGAGATTTATTTAACCATCAAAACTAAAATTGCTAAATAATTAATAGAAAGGTTTTTGTTAATTCAGGAAGATGCCTGCGGAATGAAAGAAATGCGGAATTCGGAGTGTTGATTTCGGAGTGTAAAATCTGTAATCAATAAATTTACAACAAGATGCTGAACAATTTAGCATAAAACAAACAACACGTAACCCGCAACAACTAACTAGTCAAACTCACTAAACCTTCTCAACCCTCTAAACAATCAACCTATTTCTGAATCAAAGATTTTCTATCAGTAACAATGCCTTTTTGTTTTAGGTAATTGAAGTTACTTCGTAAACGTAAAAACCAAAATATTTTTTCTTCTAAATAGTAGTGGTTGGTATTAGGTATTTGCGTTTTGGTTTTTTGATAAATGCTTAAAAAATACCCTTTGTAATAATCACCATTTTTTTGTTTTTCGATGCTGTAAAGTGGCAGTAAAGTTTTTTCGGTGCTGCTGTCTTTTTTATTGTTTACATACAGTTTGTATAACAATCGGTTTTCGTAGTCGCCATTGGTGTATTTGGTGTTATAAAAAGTACGCCATAAAAAGCTGTTTGTAGTTTTTATGTTAAATGTTTTTCTGTAACTATACAGTTGCCAAAGTAATTGAAAACGTTTGTATTCATTGGTTTTTTGGCTAAAAAACAGTGGCTGAATAGATAAATAATTCATGCTGTCCGACTTTTTATACCAAACAATTGGCGCAGCATGAAAATAACTGTAATTATCACCTTTAATACGCTGAACCAAAGGCCAGGCAATACTCCATGCTTTTACTTTATTGGTTTTTTGATACCTAAAAAGTACATAGGCTATGTTAAAACGGGTATTTCTATTGTCTTTAAAACGATTGTAGTTATATAAAGGCCACAGTAAATTTTGTTGTTTTTTAGCATTATTTATACTCCAAAATAGGGGAGTAATAGCCAAGTTTCTACTTGTTTGGTTTTTATTATAATGCATTAATGGAACAAAGGTGAACCATTTTGAATTGGTTGATGTAAAGCTCCAAACTATTGGAAATAAGATATGTTCTTTATTAGTTACAGTATTACTATCTCGTTTAACAACATTAAAATAAAGCGGGAAAAGCGAATTACTAGTTTTGCTGTAGTTATCGTCTTTAAAATATTTATGAGTAAATAGTGGTAAAATTCTCCAACTGTAATCTAGATTATGGGTTGAATCTTTAGTAATCCAAATCAAAGGAGTAAGCATGGTTAACTTATTGGTTTGTCCAAGCTCTCTTTTGGTTTCGTTGTAATACAATGGAAATAACAAGAAATATTTAAGTTTAGGAGTTACTGAACTATAAACGAATGGATAAATATGAAGCTTAACTAAATTTGGTTTTTTTTGAAAGTTAAACAATGGAAACAAAAAGTTGGAATAGTAATTACTATCTTTAGTAGTGAACCAAATAGGGTAAAGGGTATTCGTTACATAGGATTTGTTTTTATGATACCAATACAAAGGAGTAATACCAACTGTTTTATGGCTTCCATTGGTATCGGTTTTATAATACCATAAAGGCAAAAGTATTTTAGTGCTATTGGTTAAATTGGTTTTACTCCACCAAATTGGAAATAAGGTATTTCTTGTATAATTTTTGTTTTTAACTTGCCAATAAAGTGGGGTTATGCCAGTAGTTCTATTTCCTTTATTGTCAATGTGTTTTAAGTATAATGGAATAAATAATTGAGTGGTATCAAACTTGTTTTTATAACTCCACCATAGCGGTAAAACCACTTTATTATTTTTGTTTTTATCTTTTAAACTAAAGTAAAAAGGTAAAACATTTAGTCGTGTTAATTGATTGGCTTTGCTTTTATAGTTCCAATAAATTGGGAATACTACTAAACTTTTAAGTGTATCTGTTTTGGTAAATTTTTTATTGGTCCAAACTATTGGAAAAAGAACTTTTGAACTTTGGTTTGAATCTTTTTTACTAAAATAAATTGGAAAAACTGTTAAGGCACTTCCATTAATACGAGTTGTTTTCCAAACCAAAGGTGTAAAAGCTTTTAGTTGATAGCTACCATCAATAAGCTTATACTTTTGGTAAAGCGGAAATACAGTTAAGCTTTTATAATTGGTGTCTTGGTATTTCCAAACTATAGGAAACCAAATTTTATGTTTGTCAGTTCCTTCTGTTTTAGAAAAATAAATTGGAATAATATCGTTGCTTTTGGTTTTTATACCATTAACAGTTGCATTTTTATACCACCAAAATGGAAACAAAGTTTTGGTCTGTATTGAATCGTTTTTAAACTGATACCATAATGGAAACACGATGTGATAACTTTGGTTCGAATCTTTTTTACTATAATAAAAAGGCAGAACAGTTAAAGCATTACCATTTGTTCTAGTTGTTTTCCAAACCAAGGGTGTATAAGCCTTTAGTTGATAGCTACCATCTGTAAGTGCATAGTTTTGGTAAAGCGGAAATAACGTTAAACTTTTATAACTAGTGTCTAGGTATTTCCAAACAATAGGAAATAAAACTTTGTGCTTGTAAGTTCCTTCTGTTTTAGAAAAATAAATTGGAATAATATCGTTGCTTTTGGTTTTTATGCCGTTAACAGTTGCATTTTTATACCACCAAAATGGAAACAAAGTTTTGGTTTGTATTGAATCGTTTTTAAACTGATACCATAATGGAAATACTACATGATAACTTTGGTTTGAATCTTTTTTGCTAAAATAAACTGGTACTACAACCAAGCTTTTGGTTTGTGTTAACAAATTGGTTTTTTTATAAAACACTGGCAAAACTGATAAGTTGGTATAGTTACTATTTTTAGTTTTAAAGTATATTGGTAAAACATTTGAATATTTGGTAGTAACGCTATCTTTAGTATTGGTGATTAAATACACCAAAGGGAAAATAGTTAAAGCTTTGCGTTCTTTATTTTTGTAGCTCCAATACAATGGGAAAATAGTGGTATTGTGTTCATTTTTACTTTTATAATCCCAATAAAACGGAAACAAAATGGAGTTTTTTAAAGTATCGTTGGCAGTTATATTTTTAAAATTCCATACTACAGGAAACAGCACCAATTTATTTTCATTAGCACTTTTTACTTTCCAAACCAAAGGTGTGTAGGCTGTTAATTTGTAACTGTTATCAACTAGCTTATAGTTATGGTAAATTGGGAAAATGGTTAAGTTTCTATAAGTAGAATCTTTGTATTTCCAAACTATAGGAAACAAAACTTGGTGTTTGTAAGCACCTTCTGTTTTTGAAAAATAAATAGGAAAAATATCGTTGCTTTTAGTTTTTACGCCATTAACAGTTGCATTTTTATACCACCAAAACGGAAACAATGTTTTGCTTTGAACGGAATCATTTTTTAAATAATACCATAATGGAAATACAACTTTGGCACTTTGGTTCGAATCTTTTTTACTGAAATAAATAGGTGCTATAACCAAAGATTTGGTTTGTGTAATAAGGTCATGCTTTTTAAAATAAACAGGTAAAATGGTTAAAGCTTTACGTCTATCATTATTTAAATTCCAATAGAATGGAAACAAAGTAGTATTGTTATAAAAACGGCTTGTATGTCGCCAATAAATAGGGAAGACTACCGTATTTTTTATGGTATCGTAAGTTAGTTTTTGGGTATTAGTCCATACTAATGGAAATATTACCAACTGTTTTTTGTTGGTACTTTTAATATTCCAAACCAAAGGCGTGTAAGCATTTAGTTTGTAGCTGTTATCTGCCAATTTATAACTTTGGTAAAACGGAAAAACAGTTAAACTTTTAAAGCTGTTTAAGTAAGTTGTATCTTGGTATTTCCAAATAATTGGAAACAAAACTTGGTGCTTATAACGTCCTTCTGTTTTAGAAAAATAAATAGGTAAAATGGTATTACTTTGAGTAGTAAAATTATGTTTGGTAACCGATTTTTGCCACCAAATAGGAAATAGAGTATGGTAATTTTCAAATGTTTTTAAAGTACTATCAATTTTGTAATACGACCAATATAAAGGTGTTATACCCAAAGTACTACTTCTTCCATCCACTTTATTTCTAAAATAAATAGGGAACAAGGCAATTGTTTTTTCGTTCCAAATTTGATAATGGTATTTGTTTTTATAATAGATGGGCAATAAAAGAGTGGTGCTTTCTTTCTTACTTTTATAGCCATAATAAATGGGCAATATCAAATTCGATTTGGTGGTATCGTCAGCTTCAAAAGTTTTTTTGTAAAACCAAATTGGTAATAATACGTGGCTTTTAGCCTCTTTATTTTTATTATAATAATAAATGGGTAAAATGGTTTTAAACTTGCTAAGCGTATCGGTTACACTTAGGTAGTTAGGAAAAATATAGGTGTTATTGCTTAAACTTTGTTTGTTTTTACTTTGGTAAAATAAAGGAAAAAAAGTTAAACGATTGATGTTTTTATTCGATTTATAATACACCAATGGATAAAAGTTTTGTTTAAAAAAGGTGTCGGTTTTGGTAATAAAACTAACTCTGTTCCAAAAAGGAATAAGCCAATAATTACTATAGTTTTCTGCCTTATTTTGCCAATAAAAAGGTGTTATTGCTATGGTTTTTGTTTGGGTAAAATAATTGTTTTTATAAAAATAAAAAGGCAATAAAGTGTGGTATATATTTGCATAGTTTTTACTACTATAAAACATTGGAATAATAGTTAAGGAAGTGTCGTTTAAAGTTCTATCGAACCAAACCAATGGTATATAGTACTTTTTTTTCTCAATAGGATTTACCTTACTGTAGTAAACTGGCGCTAAAAATGTTCTTCTTGATGAATCGTTGGAATAGGTTTCGCTTTTTTGCCAATAAATTGGAAACAATATATTTCGGTTTGAATAGTTGGTGCTTTTATGCCAAAACAAAGGTGTTATTCCTAAATTTAATTTGTTATTGGATTTTACTTTGTCATAATGTAATAACGGTATAAGCGTAAACTTTTTAAATTCAGTATTAAAATTGCTAAACAATATTGGGAATAATACTGTTTTTCGAGCCATTCCTTTATCATACTTTTTGGTGTAAAATACCAATCCAAGCGAGTGACGAACTACTTGATCGTCTTTTTTATAAAAATAAAGTGCAGGGTAAAAAGTAAATTTTTGCTCCTTCACATCTTTTATTTTTACATATTTATAAATTGGAAAAAGGGTGTTAGAAGTTCTGTATTTGTTATTATAATACCAATAAATTGGAAAAACAACGAAGTTACTTTTTTGATTCAGCACATCGTTTTTGCCCCAAATAAAAAAGAAAAAGTTGTTTTGAGTAAGTAAGCCTGTTTTAGATTTTGTAACGTTTAACAGACTAATTTCAGGTGCTAATTCCAAAAACCTAAACGATTTACTTTGATTGCTGGTATCGCTTATTATTCTGAATAAGTTAGGATAAAATAAGGTGCCAATTCTTACATCTTTAATGGCAGCATTGCTATCGTACCAATAAAAAGGTAAAATATGGTTATGCCTAGAAGGATTACTATACGATTGGTAATTTCTATAAATGGTAAATAACAGCTGTAAATCTTTATAATCTTGTGTTTTATGTTTATAAACCAAAGGCCATAAATGTCTGTTTTTATCGCGTACCAAACCTAAATCAAACTTCATTTGCGCTTGCAGCAATGAGTCTGTTTGAGCACTAGCTATTAAACCATTAACAATAAAATAGAATAAAAGAAATGGTTTTATAACTTTTAAAAACATAAAATAATTGGGTTAATTAAAATAAATCGCTGTGGGTGCCAGTTCTAATTAGGTGAATTTCTTTTTTTTCTAAATCACAAAACCAAATTAAAAGCCAATCAGGTTGGATATGGCATTCCCAATGGTTTTCATAATTACCTCTCAATTTATGTGTTTTGTATTTTGTAGGTAAGGTTCCTGTTTTTTCCAATATTTCAAAAGTTGAATTTATTAACTTTAAATTCAAATTTCTTTTGATACATAATTTGTAGTCTTTTTGAAACTGCTTAGTTGTATGTAGTGTAAACAAATTTATTTATTTAAAAAAGCTGTCAATTCTTTAGCACTTTTATGTTTTTTTGTTTTGCCTTGTTTTACCTCTTCAATTGCCTTTTTTGTGATTTCATTTGGCTCTTGATGAATAGTCACGAAGGAAAGTGTTTTAATATATTCTAAAAATAATTTAGCTTCTTTTTTGTTTGTATTTATTGAAAGATAGGTCATGTTATTTTATTTTTTCCAAATATAATTAAAAATCAATGATTTATTATTCCCAAATAGGAAGTAAGTTTCCTTTGGTATCAGCATATAACGAAACGCCTTTGTAAATGACTTCGGCCACACCATCTTCAAAAGGACCTACATAGTCAAATTCCAATTTTAAAATAAGTTTACCTTCTTTGTTAATTGCGCCCCAATTTTGACCTTTTCTTACGGGGCATAAACCATTTACAAAATAGGCCACATCATCGTAATATGGTTGCATCATTAAATCGCCTTTGGCATTTATAAAACCATATTTACCCAATTGTTTAAATCCAGCAAAACCTTCGCCATAAGGTCTAATTTCTTCAAATTTTGCTTCAAATTGTTTTTCGCCAAGTGTATTAATAAAACACGATTTTCCTGTTATTTCTACCTCGGCAAAACCATTGTAAAACATACTGGCATAATCAAATTGAGCCGGAATTGCAATTTCTCCATTGGTATTTATGTAGCCAAATTTTCCATTGTCAATAATTACAGCTAAGCCTTCATTAAACTTACCAATTTCTGTTAGTTCATTACATTTTTTTTCAAACTTATTGTTTATTAAATAAGTTAGGGTGTTTTCTTTAACACGAGCAATGTTATTTTCAAAATCTTCTGCATCTCGGTAAATAAATTCACTGGCATATTTGCCATCTGTTTTAAGGTAAGCAAAACGATACGATAATCTTGAAATATCAAAACCGAATTTTTGGGTAATATCGTCAACTTGGCGACTTACGCGCGCTAAACCATTGTGAAAAGGGTTGGCTTCGTATATAAATGAATCTAATTTTAAAATGGTTTTTCCTGCACCATTTACATAACTCCAGCGTTTTTTAAAATTGCGTACAGCACAACTGCCTTCACTGTAAGTTGAAATAAACTCATACAAACCTGTGTCAATTACTCGCTTTTCGTTGATATTAATTAAACATGGCATATTGTCTAAAGCCACTACTGCATGGCCTTCATTAAACTCCATGGCAATATCGTATTTAGGGGTAATTACCACTTTTCCTTCTTGGTTCATGTAGCCCCATTTTTCTTTTAGTAAAATAGGAAATAATTTTTGTGCACGCGCACTAACAGTAAAAAGTAAAGCAATTATTATTGGAAAAATTATTCGTTTCATTCTATGCAATTATATAAAATTACAAGAAACAATAATCAACATTTATTGCAACGATTGCATAGTAGCTTGGGCTTTTAACAAACACTCTTCATATTCTTGCTCCGCAATGCTATCAAAAGTAATGGCACCACCCACCATGATGTTTAAGTAATTATTGGCTTTATTGTATTGAATAGAGCGGATAACTACATTAAAATCGAAGTTGCCTTCAGGCGTAAAATAGCCAACAGCACCGCTATATAATCCACGTTTGGTTTGCTCATATTGTTCAATTAATTCCATAGCCATTACTTTGGGTGCACCTGTCATACTTCCCATGGGAAACGCATGTATAATTGCATCAATTGGGTTAACTTCATCTTTAATAGTGCTCGAAACTGTTGAAATCATTTGATGAACTTGCTGGAACGAATAAATGCCAAAAAGCTCATCTACTTTTATACTTCCAGTTTTTGACGAATGGGCCAAATCATTTCTTACTAAATCCACAATCATCAAATTTTCAGCACGTTCCTTTTCTGAGTTTAACAACGATGCTTTCAATTCATTGTCTTTTTCTTCATCTAATAAATTGCGTTTTACGGTTCCTTTTATGGGTTGAGAAATGAGTTGGTTATTTCTTTTGCATATAAATCTTTCAGGGCTTGCGCAAATAAGGTATTGGTCAAAATATTTTAAATAAGCACCAAATGGCACTGGCGATTTAGCTTTTAGTTTTTGGTAAATTTCGGTTGGGTTTATATTGGCATTATCATCAAAAAACTCCATGCAATAATTTAACTCATATACATCGCCTTCTAAAATATGGTTCTTTATTTTTTCAATGTTTGCTAAATAGTTTTCCTTACTAATTCGTTGTTTTAGAGTACAAATTTTCTGATTTTTTTCTTCTGTATTTGTTTTATTATCAATAGAGTGTAACCATTCTTTAAGACTCTTAAACAGACTACTTTTAAATATAATTTGATTGTTTTTGTCTACAATTAACAAATGTTCTGGAACGAAAAAATACAAACTTGGGAACTGTATTCCATTGGTATGAATAGATTGTAGTTTTTCTATTTGATTTTTTAAGTCGTAAGTTAAATATCCAAAAATATAGTCATTGGTATGAGTTTTTTTAAAAGCTTTTAGTTTTTCAAAGTCGTTTTGGTTATCGCCAGTAATGCTATGTTTTACACCAGCAGCCATTATAAACTCTGCATCATGCACACCAAAAGCATTAATACTTTCATTATTATCAAGCAGCAAACAAACTTCCAATTGATTTGCCAAATCAATTGCTTTTTGTTTTATATTTTGTAGTTCAGTTGTGTTCATTTTTTCGCCATTGTTGGTGTTTTAGCGAAGCGACACCAACAATATATTGTTGCTAATTACCTAGTTTTTCAAGATTTTTAATCACTTTAGAAAGGGGAACTTTTTCTTCATTCTTTCTGCTTTCAGCAATTATTCCATCCAATAAATCCAAAATAGTTTCTTGATGTTTACAATAGATTTTAAATCAATTTGAACTGCAATTTTTTCATTTTTATCATTAACCACAAAACTAAACCTTTCATATAATTCTTAACCAATTTTCAAGCCATCAAATAAACCATCTACTGCCTTAATTTCACCAACAGTAAATTTGTTAAAGTTGGTTAAGTTTTCTTGCAAATAATGATGCAATGGTATTAAAGTATCTTGATTAAACAAACCTGTTGCCTCTACAAATGCTTGTGCTACATTGTATTGAGGCAACATTTTTCCATCATCTATTTTTATACAAACACCTAATTTTTGCTCGGGTAAACTCATGCAAAATACACCTTCAGCACCTGTTTTTCCAATTATTTTTGGTGCTGTAATTTGCATCATATCGGTGCAATAACGCTTTGAACCTGCTACCATAAATGGAAATTTGCCAACGGCTTCTATCATTATTTTACAAGCATTTGCCAACTTTTCGTCATAGTTATTACTTACCAAATTTTTAAACCCAATGGCTTGATTGATAACGGGAATAGAATAAATAGGAGCAGAGCAACCATCTAAAGCTGTAGCCATTTTAGCACGCGGATATTCATATATTTTTTCTACATACTCTAAAATCAATTGCTGGATGGCATGATTTGGATTGATGTAATCAGTAATTGGGGCATTTATTAATTGGCATAAAGCCAACATGCCTGCATGTTTTCCGCTACAATTATTATGAATATGTTCAGGTTTTTTATCTTGTTTAATTAAAGCATTGGCCTCGCTTTTAGAGCTTGGATATTGTGGTCCACAAAATAAATCATTGCGGTTTAAACCAATTTTAGCCAAAATACTTTCAACTGTATTTATATGCTCTTGTTCGGCATTATGCGAACCACACATCACCGCAATTTCTTCTAAAGTAAAACCAAATTTTTCAATTCCTCCCAAAGCTATTAATGGTAAAACTTGAATGAATTTCATAGCTGATCTTGGGTAGCAAACTTGTTCCACATTGCCTTTGCTAAAAACAACTTCATTGTTTTCATTTACTACACAAATAACTCCGCGGTGAAAACTTTCTAATACATTGGCTCGGTATACTTCAACTAAAATAGGGTTTTGCATAATTTTTATTTGATGGCGCAAGCAAATAAAAAATATACAATTACAAAAGAAGTTATTTTACCATTTCATTGTAAAGTGTTTCATCAAATTCTTTTTCGCTTTTTGCAATAACAATAGTTGCAACGGCATTGCCAATAATGTTTGTAATAGCGCGTGCTTCGCTCATAAATTTATCAACGCCCCACAAAAAGCCTAAACCTTCAAGTGGTATGGTATGCATTGATGCTAATGTAGAAGCTAGTACCACAAACCCACTTCCAGTAACTCCTGCCGCACCTTTTGATGTAAGCATTAAAATACCTATTAACATCAAAATTTCTTGGAAGCTTAAAGGCACATTGTATAGTTGCGCTAAAAAGATAGCTGCCATTGAAAGGTAAATTGAGGTACCATCTAAATTAAATGAATAGCCCGCTGGTATAACCAAACCAACTATAGGAACGCTACAGCCCGATTTTTCGAGTTTATTCATTAAACTAGGTAATGCAGTTTCTGATGATGATGTTCCCAATACAATTAAAATTTCGTTTTTGATGTAATTTAAAAATTTGAAAATATTGAGTCCGTAATATTTCATTATTGAACCTAAAATTACGAAAATAAATAATGCCATGGTTACATAAACACATGCAAGTAATTTACCTAATGGAATAAGTGTATGGAGTCCAAATTTTGCAACTGTGAAAGCCATTGCGCCAAAGGCGGCAACAGGTGCAAGGTACATTACATATTTGAGTAGTTTGAATACAAATTTAGACCCTTTGTTTAATAAATTTATTACGGCATTTTTATTTTTATAAAAATTCAACAAAATGCCTAATATAATGGCAATAATTAATATTTGAATTGTTAAGTTGGCTTCTAAAAATTTTAACCAACTAAAACCCTCACTTCCTTGTTTGGCATATTTTGAAACATCAGCAATTAGTATTTGGCTTCTATCAATATTTCCTGGTTTTAAAATTAAAGCTACTGCTACACCAATTGCCAGCGAAATGGTGGTTACAACCTCAAAGTAAACTAATGATTTGATACCAATGCGGCCTACTTTTTTTAAATCGCCCATTGAACTGATGCCTAAAACAATGGTAAAAAATATGATTGGGGCAATAAATACTTTAATAATGCTAATAAACGCGTTGCCAATAAATTCTAGCTTTATGCCA
This sequence comes from Bacteroidota bacterium, assembly GCA_027484685.1. Taxonomy (GTDB): domain Bacteria; phylum Bacteroidota; class Bacteroidia; order UKL13-3; family UKL13-3; genus JAAFJM01. The sequence goes on along the minus strand of JAIXSO010000047.1, from coordinate 171,135 downwards.
TAATGTGGAGCAAAATGACCCAACAAAACCCCCGAAATTATGGCAATTAATACATAAAATGTAAGGTGACTCAATATGCTTTTTAGCGTTGTATTCATTGTGTAAATTTTTTAATTAAAATGCTACTTGAACCATAAATGAGCCTACTGTTGTTTTTGAGGTTCCATTATCAATTTGAGAGAACGAAGCGCCATATTTTAAGTTGTTTTCGTCTACATATTTTGTAAACCCTAAAGTCCATTCATTTCTTTTTTGGATAATTGAATTAGCATTATCAGAAAATTCTGGAGTAACCATTGAGTACCTGCAATCAATTCCATACTTCTTTTTATAAATATATCCTGTTTGTATATTCAATCCATTTCCTAATGAAAGTAATTGGCTTATTTCAGTTGTCTTTATGGCATCTATGCCTGTTGGATCAATAAAAGTACCTTCAGTTACTTTTCCTGTTGCAATTACATATTCGGTTAATAATGAAAACCCTTTGTATTTAAAATGGATATCGTAAAATAATTTTCTGTAATCGGGTAGCTTGTTTTTACCTGCAATGTCGTACAATAAAAAATTGCCATGTCCTTCGCCTTTTGAATTGGTAGCACCTACATTATAATTACCAGAAATACCTAAAGCTAGTTTTGGTTTTTGTTCAGCTTTAATGTCGGCTATTTGTGTATTATTTCCCTCAGAAAAATAACCGAATGGAAATACATTTAACCTACCTACATATTTTAATCCCCCAAAATCATAATCAATTGAACTTGTACCAAAAGAGTTTCTGCCATCACCCGAAGTTACAGCTATTTGCGGAAAAATACCTATTTTTCCTAAATTAAACTTTGATTCAATAAACAAACCAAATTCTCTTCCAGTTGCACTGAATTGTTCACTCACTAAACTTCTATCAATAAACTGTAATTGGTTCTCCATGATGGTCATTTCTTTATTGTTTGCAAAAGTTTGAACCTGACCAACGGTAAATTTTAAATTATTAATTGGCGTATAGCTTACCCAAGCATCTAGCAAAGGTGAACTTAAACTAAAATCTGTTTGAATTAAAAATGCCAACTTTTCTTTTGATGCTTTGCCCGATAAATTGAAATAAGTTCTTTTTGCATTCATAAAATATTTGGAATCGCTGGTGCTGTCTTTTTGAATTCCAACATACGGTTGAACCATTCCTCCAATTTTAAAAAAGTAGTTTCCATCGTTAAAATTAAAATTTAAGCCTCTGCCAATTTTTGTGTCTAATTCTAGTGGATTTGATGCAGGTAACTCCTGTGCTGAAATTTTTAAACTTAATAAAAAAGTAAGGATGAGTATTATGTTTTTCATAATTATAGTTTTTCGTTTTTTAAGTATCTGTAAATAGGTAATTTATTATTTTGTTTTGTTGTTAAAATGCCAAAACTTATAAAACCATTTGGAGCTTCTGGTTCTAAGGTTTCTATTGCTAATCCGCAATTTTCTTGGTTCATGTAAACAATATAGGATCCTTTTAGAAAAAGTTTTTTTTCTATGCTTGTTATTGTTTTTACTTTTTGTTGATAAACGCCTTCATTCTTTTCATCATCAACACTATAATCATTAACTAAGTAACTTTCTACTTCCAATTCTTTATCTGCTTCTAGTTCATTAACAATTACTCCCAGAACTTTTAATTTTGCAATGATGCTTTGTTGGTTATTTTTAATGATGTATGCAAAGGGTTTACTTCTAGTTAAATCCGCTGTTGATTTTGAAGCATTAAAAATAGTTACATCAATGTTTATTTCCTTTTCAGTTTCTAAGTCAATTACTTTTAAAGGCTCAACACTTTTCTCTTTTTTGCTAGTAACAATAGCTAAATTATTGGTGTTAAATTTACTTTTTAAAAGTTCATCTACTTCATTCATGTTCTCAACAGCAGTTTTTAAATAGGATATACCAATGGAGAAAACAGAAAATACCCTGCGTTTAAATGAAGTTCTTCCTAAGCCAACTCCTCTAATTTCTACCAAAGTTGAAATGGTATTTGCTAAAGCAAATGAAGTAGCACTTGAACGCGCATTATTTGAACCTTGGTTAAAATGAATATCGCCCATTACTTTATCAGAGGTAAGGTATTCTCTGGTTGTAATGCCAAAACTATTTAATACGTTTTCAGCATTTTTAACAAATACATTTTTAGTATAATCCCTTATTTTTTCAGGAACATTCAAATTACCCGAAGTCATAAACATGGCATCATAATAGGATGTAATACCATAAGAACTTAATTGAGAAAATTCTTTTCTAAACGGCCTGTATTCATGAAAATCTATAGCAACATGTGGGTTAAAATCACTAAAAGTTTGTTTTAAAAACACACTTTCCTTAATCATCAACTTGGTTTGATCTCTATTTAAATCTAAGCCATTGGCTGCATACCTATCTTGTACTTCGTAGCCATCAATGTTTGCTATGGGGATTATTGCAATTTCTAATTTGTTCAATAAATAACTATATGCAGTATCATTTAAAAGCTTATCCATTATAAATAACACACCCTCAGAACTGGCCATTTCATCGCCATGCAAACCACCTTGAAAAAACACCTTTAACTTTTTTGTATCCGATTTTTTATTTAAAATAACAAGTGGAACCGATTTACCCTTTTGGCTTTCGCCAATATGTTTTATGCTTACAATGTCGGGATATTTTTTTTGTAGTTGATTTATAAAAACAATTAATTCATTGTAGTTAGTAAATCCTTTTTCTTTTTTAAATGCAGGCGTATTTATTTCTACATTAATTTCTGGAAAAAACTTTTCGGTAATATTTTTCGATTGTGGACTAAAATCTTGGATAAAATTTAAGCACAAAATTAATGATATAATTAAAAATACTTTTTTCATGGCTAGAAAGAAAAGGTGGTTATTATATTGCCTACCCATTCATTATTATATAATGGTTTACCTAAAATATCCAAACTTCCTGATGAAACCTCGATATAAGTGGCAGATGCTTGTATTTTAAAACCATATCCTTTACTTAAATATTTGCTAATGCCTAGTGTGTAATAATTGGGTCTGTTATAATAAGTACCATTATTTAAAAAGGAGTTTACATCAGTTTTTAAAGTTGCATAGCGTGCATCTACCGAAATTCTATTCTTAAAAAAATAACCTGCTTGAATATTGAACCCGCTTCCTAACATCATTCTACCTTTTACATAATTTTGCACATCTTGCACGCCATTCACTAAAAAAGTTGTTGCTAAACTACCATCGTTCCTTACTCTATAAAAAATATCATTAGGCACGGTTGCCAAAGTTTGAATGTATTCGCCAAGCAAACTAAAGCCTCTGTATTTGAATAAAAAGTCAACCCCATATTTAGTAAAATTGGGAAGAACTTCTTTTAACGAATCGTTTAAATAAGTAATGGTATTTCCTTCACCTCTTCGGCTACTAATTCCATAATTTATGCTATAAATAAAACCAATTAAAAGTTTTGGTGTACGCTCTCTAACCACATCTGCTTGTCTATATTGTCCAAAATTATTAAACTTTCCAAAGGGTAAAAAATCAATTCGACCACCAATTTTAAATCCACCTTTATCGCTTTTAAATACATTTGGACCATCACCATTTGTTATTGCCAAAGCGGGTTTTACAAAAAAGTTTCTTGCTATTTTAAAATCGCCATAAGTAAATATACCAAACTCCCTAACCACTCCAAAAGCTGATGTTAATCTGCTTCTTTCAGGAAGCTGCAAGGTGTTTGAACCCATTAAAAGTTCTAAGTTTTCGGTTGGCGCAATACTTTGACCAAATTTTATTTGAAATTTTGACGAAGGATTATATGCAACCCAAGCATCAAAAAATAAACCGTTGTTTTCATCACCTATTTCTGGAGTGCCACTAAAATCAACTTGAAAGCGGTATTCAACTTTATACTTGGGTAAATCTCCTCCAACTTTTAATCGTAGCCTTCTCATCCTAAATCGGTTGTATACATCGGTTGTTCCCAAACTATCAGAAGAATTATATTTTATTTCTAAAGAGGGTTGTATATAACCACCAATGGTAGTTTCTGAATTATTTTTTCCAGTAAATTTAAGTCCTTCGCCAAGTGTATATTTGTTCAGAATTGGGTTTTGTGCCAAAACAAATAAACTTAAAAACATATTACCAAATAATATTAAGTATTTTACTTTCATAAGATTATTTATTCAAAATTTCCTTTAACAATTACTTTTTTGTTTTCCATCATTAATCTACCTTTAGCAATAACATCAATCAAATCGAAGTGAGTATCTAAACAACAAAAATCAGCATCTGCGCCCACTTCAATTATACCTTTATTTTTAAGTCCTAAATTAATTGCAGGGTTTTGAGTTATTAATTTTATGGCCTCTTCAATGGCAATTTCTTTTGTGGCTATAAGTTCTTTTACTTGTTTGTAATTTTGATCGATTGGTGCTTTTCTAAAGCCAATTAAATTACCATTTTCATCTAACTTATCTAAGCCAGCATTACCATCACTACTAAATGTTATTTTATTTATTGAAACACCATTTTCAAGCGCATATAAAACCGATTTATATGGGTCAGTATATTTTGATGCACCGGTAGTAATATCAATCATTCCACCAAGTTTTGCAAAGGCAATTGCTTGGTCAAAAAGTGCTTTGGTTCGGCCTACATGGGTTGGAGAAATATGTTTTATTGGGAATTCATGTTCTTCAACCAATTTGAATAAAATATCCATTTTAGGTTTTAAATTTCCTAAATGTAAATGAAGAATTCCTTTTTTATTGGCTATCATTCCTCCAACTGTAATCTGCCTTAACATTCTTAGTAATTCTAACTCAGTTGGGTAAGATGAGCGGATATCAGTAATGGCAATTTTACAACCTAATACCTTATCAATAAAAATCATATCTTCTTGAATAGTATTGGTAATATGGGTAGGTTCTATACCGTAATAACCTGTAAACATATAGGCTGAAATACCTTCACTTTCTAAAGATTTTACCTTTGCATATAGGTTTTTAATACTACGTGAGGTGCCATCAGTTCCTAATAAACCAACAACCGTGGTTGAACCACAAGCTATTAATTCAGATAACATAATTTCAGGTGTCATAGAAGCAAATCCATTTTTACCACCCGCACCAGTAATGTGTATGTGTTGATCAATAAAACCAGGTGTAACCGTTTTACCAGCTGCATCCCAATAATTACAAATCTTGTTATCTATTTCTATTTTATCCTCAATAGCAAGAATTTTTCCTTCTCCTATCAGTATATCTTTTATCCCAATATGTTTTGGGCTATATATGTTTGCATATTTTATTAAAAGCATAATCCAAAGTGATAAATTAAAAGTGTAATTAACGATGCCATTATAGGAATTAAGTTCCTTTTTACAATATCCATCGATTTAACTCCTGCTATTTCAGCAGTAGCCAAAAGTATTCCTGCCAGTGGGCTTAAAGCTCTTCCCATTGATGCGGCAAGATTCATTGGTAATAATATAGAAGTGCTTGCTACACCAAATTTGGTAGCTGCATTTGGAATTAATGGACCAAAGGCAAAAAAGGCTGCATTTCCACTTCCCATTAATATAGCTGCCAAAAAAATCATAACTGTCATTATAATTCCAAGGCCAATAGCGCCAAATCCTAATGATTGCGATATTGAAATTAAACCATCAATAAATCCAATTGAAATTAAACCATTAGCAAAAACTTCAGCAGCTATTATAAGTGTTACTACTGTTTTAAAAATATCGCCCATTCCATCAAAGAAAATTTTAAATGATGAAAATAAATTTTCAATATTTCTGTTTTTAATTAATTCAAATATTATGGCAACAAATAAGCTAATTAACATGGCTGTAGTTGTTTCAATTTTTAGTTTTATAGGAAAAACTGTAAACACGCCCGAGAATAACAATAATATAATTAGAGGAAGCACAGGAATAATAGCATAAATGGCAGGAGCAGGATTGTCGTCCTTTTTTTGATGTTCTTTTTCTATTTCCATTAATTTATCCGATTTATCATAATATTTATTTACAAAAAAATAAGTAATCATCAGTACCAAATTCAATACAATGGCAATTGGTAATTGCATGTTTATGAAATAAGGAACAGTTTCAATTTGGGCAATTTGAGTGGCTGATGCTGTAATTACCGATGCGGGACCAATACAAAAAGCAGTGGTACTGGTAATGATTGAAACTGCTGCCAATCGGCTAACTCCTAAACTTATCAAAATTGGGAAAACAGATGCCATTAACAATAAACCCAAACCCGCTGCCGATGGCACGCATATAAATAATAATTGACCAATTGGAACCACACAAACGGCAGCTAAATGAGGATGTTTTTTCAGAAATGATAAAGGTTTAAGAGCAATTCTAACCAAAGCCTCCGATGCACCTATTTTGTCAATGTAAGCTACAAAACCACCAATTACCATTATCATTAAGCCAACATTTGCATTGGTGTTTGAAAGTGATTCTTTAATGAACTCAAAAACATCAACCACTAAAAAACTTTCTTTTTTTACCACTAATGGGTTAAAGAAGTCGGTTACTCCTTTTAAAAGCAACATAACGATACCTGCAATTAACAATACTGCTTGGGCAAAAAAGTTTTTCAATAATAGTCTTGCAACAATTATGATAACAACTAAAGAAAGTATAAGTCCAAAATACTGCATATAAATTTATTTAAAAAGGACTGCCATTTACTTTAGTACCAGGACTAAATTTTAATGGTTTTGATGGATCAATAGATGCATGTTGAACAAAATCACCAGTTACATCAGGATTTCTAGAATAAGCTTCATCAGGGTTGTTTGACCATGGCTCAATATCTAATGTTAAAACAACGTTGTTTGAAGAATCTTTAATAGTTATTACATCTCCAGCATTGGTTAAATTCAAATCTCCAGCACTTGCTTTTTGCACAATAGCATTCCCAAAGGTGCCTGTAGGTGTTCCGCCACCAAAAATAACTAACACCTTATTTGGTTGTAAAATAGTTCCATTTGGAATAATATGTTTAGCACTATCTGATAAAAGTGCAGTTGCATCAAATATTTTGAAGCCGCTTAAATCAATAGGTTTTGATGAATTATTGTATAACTCAATAAATTCATCTTGATTTGCATCTCTTATTCCATCTCCATTTGCATCTCCATCAGCTACAGTTGCTCCTGGGTCATACAATACTTCATTAATAATTAAACTTATTGGTGCTGGAATATCATCATCTTCAATAGTTATTGTTGCTGTTTGAATGCCACTTTCATTCGAGTTTTTAACAGAATCAATATCAATAACAATAGTTTTGTTCCCATCTTTTATTGTATCTTGATTTGCTAATAAAGTAGTAGTGTTGGATAAACTGCCAGCAGGAATTATTATAGTTGAATTTGAACTGTAATTTTTATTATAAGTAGCTGTTCCACTATAGGCAAGCTTAACTTCTACATCAGTTGAAGAAACACTGCTTAATTCCACTTTTATTATTGAAGTTCCATTATTTTCAGAAATGGTGGTATTGGTAACACTTAAAGTTACACCAGGAATAATTGGTTTTGGTTTTTCAGGTTCAACATCCTCTGTTTTACATGCGTTGAAAAACAAAACCAAAAAAATGATACTGAAATATATTGTTAAATTTTTCATGTTTAATTTTTAATTATTTTATAGGTAAACCAATTTTCTTTTATTTTTATCTCCAAGAAATAAACGCCATCTGATAATGATTGAATATCAATTTGATTTGACACAAGTTTGCCATTATCAATTATGCTTCCGTAAATATTCTTTATTTTGAAGTCACTAACTTTAAGCTCTGATTCTATATATATTATTTTATTGCTAGGATTTGGGAATATTTTGATTTGATTTTTACTTAACTCTTTTACAATTGTTTGATTTGAAATTACAATATTTAAAGAATCCGATTTTCCACTGCCATCATTAGTGGTGGCTTTTACTTTTACTATGCCGTTTGCCTTAGCAGTTAATAAACCCAAACTATTAATAGTTGCTATATTAGGTTTATCTGTTGTCCAAATTACTGAAGTATCCTCTGCATTTTTTGGCAATACATCAGTAAAAAAATTAAGTGTTTCATTGGGTTCACTAATGGTTAATACATTACCTGAAGTAAATATTTTTAGTGAAGTAACTTTAATATTTTGACTAGAAATAGTTATGGTTATGGAGTCAGAAACATTGCTACCATCATTTGCTTTAGCGGTTACTTTTACAATACCATTATTTATTGCAGTTAATAATCCAGAACTACTAATAGTAGCAATTGAAGAATTATTAACAGTCCAAATAATGCTTGTATCTGAGGCGTTTTTTGGTAGTATGTTAGCAATCATAGCTAATGTGCCTCTTGGTTTTGTAATACTAACCAAATTTCCAACTGTACTAATTTTTATAGATGATACTTTAAATATTTGACCGCTAATTGTTATTGTTATAGAATCTGATTTTAAACTTCCATCATTTGAAGTAGCTTTTACTTTTACTGTGCCATTATCCAAAGCGGTTAAGGTTCCAGTTTTACTAATTGTTGCTATATTTTTGTTATCCACGTCCCAGTTTACTGTTGTATCAGTGGCATTTTTGGGTAGAATATTAGTAAAAAAGTTTAATGTTCCATTTGGTTCAGTTATACTTCTTAAATTGTCTTGGCTACTAATATTTACTGATGAAACCAATATTGATGGTACAATCTGCCCAGAAATACTGATATTTTTAGTTGCAAAAATTCCACTTCCATCATTGGCTGTAGCTGTTACAACCGAATTTCCATTAGCAATTGCAGTTAATATTCCATTGCTATTGATTGTGGCCACACCAGGATTTGTTACTGACCAAGTTACGGTAGTGTCTTTTGCATTTAAAGGTAAAACACTTGCTATCATTTTTAGTGTTCCTCCATTTTGAGTAATGCTGTTTACATTATTTTCTCCGCTAATAACAATTGATTTAACTTTTAAATCTGTGCAAATTGGATAAACACATTTTGAACTAAAAATAGTTGATGAACTATCGGTACAGTTAAGAGCCCCATAAGTCCAGTTTCCTAAATTATCTTTATAAGCCCAAGAACCGGTATATTCCCAAGGTTTGCCTGTTCCATTTACATTTACGTCTCCAAATGTTTCTACCACTTCTTTAACTTTAAAAAGCTCTACTGCATCGTTTCCATTTTGTGAAACTGTTCCTGTAGTGTCTAATAATATAATATTAAATAACGGCCAACAATCGTTAAAGTAAGAAGCAATTGCTGTAGTATCTCTTACCAATAAAATGTTGCTTCCTTTTGATACATAGATAGGTGGAAATCTGTATTCTTGCCCATTGCTTCCTGCACCATTATTTGCTACTCCAAGTCCATAAATACTTAAGTTTGAAATATTACTATCTGCTACTAAATGAATGGTTTTTCCAGAAGAACCACCCGCACTCGTTCTAAAATCAGTAATACCTTTTAAACTTAATCCATTTGAGCATTGAGTACATGTTTCAAAACAAACAGATTTAAAAGTACTATCCGATTTTATGATGGAATACCTGCTTATTATTCCATTTGTAAGTTTTGTACATGGACTTAAACTGGTAAAGTTTTCTTGGGTAATGGTATCAACCACAAATTTATAGTCTATGGTATCTTTCGATAATTGAATAGTAACTTCCCAAAGTCCATCGTTATCTAAATCTTGCATTGGAGTGCAACTATTACACCAATTATTAAAATTACCAGCAATAGATACACCAGTGTAATTTGTATTATATTGATTCATATCTACTTTAAAAGTAACCAAACGAGACAAACTATTATTGAAAGCCACGCCATTAATATCAGTTCCAGGTGAAAATTTTCTAACATTTATTGTTGAATGTTGAACAAAATTTCCAGTAATATCAGGATTTCTTGTGTATGATTCATCAGGATTGTTAGATAAAGCGTCTGAATCGAAAAATAAGATAGAAACACCATTGCTGTTTTTTATGGTTATTTTTTCACCAGTATTATTTAAATTTAGGCCAGATGCACCAGTATCGGCTAGCACCAACGCGTTACCGAACAGACCAATTGGGGTACCACCACCAAAAATTACTAAAGCACCCCTTGGTGGAATAATTGTTCCATTTGGAATTTTATAAACCATTGAACCTACTAAAGTATCATCCCAAATTTCATAACCACTTACATTTAAGTTGGTCAATCCAGTATTGAAAAACTCTATAAATTCATCTTGGGTTTGACTATAAACGCCATCTCCATTTGCATCTCCTACCAGCCCTGTATTGGAAGGATCATACAAAACTTCGTTTATTATTAATTGAGCCTTTGCTTCCAGTTTAATCAATGAAATTAAAACAAGTAAAAAGTAAATTTTTTTCATATCGATGTTTAATTTTATTTTTTATAAATATTTTTTCTTGATTTATTTTCAACAAATTAATGTTTCTAAAGTGTATAATTGTCATACCAATTATTTTAAATTATTCATACCAATTATGTCAATCATACTAAAAAAAATAGTTCAAAGGTACCATGCCGAACATGCTAAGTCACATATTGAAAGTGGCAATATGAAGTATATTAAATTATACGAATTATTAAAGCAAATGATTTTAGCAATGGAAATTCCCGAAAATTCCATTTTGCCTCCTACCAGAGCATTGGCTAATGAGCTTTTAGTTTCTAGAAGCACTATTCTAAGATCGTATGATTTTTTGATTGTAGATGGTTTAGTTATTTCAAAACCTGGATCAGGTTATGTTTTAAAAAATAAAGTTTTTAACGAACCTAAAAAAATAACTGAAAATGAACAATCGTACGAACACTTATCTAAAATAGGAAAATCATTTCTAAAAAATAATCAGCATATTATTTCAAGCAGTGTTCAAAACTTAGCATTTAGTCCTGGCTTACCTCCTTTAGATATTTTCCCTGTTAATCAATGGAAAAACTTGTCAAATATGTATTGGAAAGAAATAAAATTTTCTAATTTATCATATTCTCCTTCTTCTGGAATTGATAAATTGAAAATGAATATTGCACATTATTTAAATTTAACAAGAAATATTGATTGTGAAGGTACTAGTATCATTATTACTTCAGGTTCATTACAATCTTTATATTTAATTGGTTGCACTATTTTAAATCCTGGAGAAAAAATTTTTATGGAAGACCCTACATTTCCAAATGTTAAGTCAATTTTTAAAGGTTTGATGGCTAATATAATTGGGATTCCTTTGGATAAAGAAGGAATTAATGTATCGTATTTAAATGAACTAAAAACCAAGGCAAAAATTATTCATACCACACCTTCATGTCATTATCCTACGGGCTTAAAAATGACCATGGAAAGACGGTTAGAATTATTGGCTTATGCCCATAAAAATAATTCAATAATTATTGAAAATGATTATGAGCATGAACTAAATAATTGGCATGATTCAGTGCCTTCTATTTTTAGTTTGGATAAAAAAAACAGAACAATTTATTTGGGTACATTCAATAGACTTTTACATCCATCATTAAGAATTGGGTATATGATAGTGCCTCCCAATTTAAAATTGCCAATTGAACTGTTGCTAAAACATTCACATCGATTTGTTGCACCTTCTATACAAGTTGTTCTTAATCAATTTATTGAAAAGAAATTTATGTTTAATCATATTAGTAATGTAATAAAAACAACAATAGAAAGAAAACAGTATTTTCATGAACAATTTCAAGAAGTTTTTAAAGATACCGATTTGGAATTACGCACAGATAAAACATTAAGTTTACAATCGCTTATATCCTTAAAAGGGGACTTAACTGATGATAAAGTGGTGTCCTTATTAGAAAAAAATAATATAAGTGCCCATTCGTTTAACAAGTGTTTTATTAACGATTCTGATTTACAAGGTTTAATTGTAGGCCATGCCACCATACCCAAACCCTTAATTAAAAATAAAATTTCCCAAATGTTTTCTGTTTTAAATACATAGGTATGCTAATTGGTATGTAATTTTATTTTGTTTTGGTATGTTATTTTTAAATAGCGTTTAGTTTTATTTACCTCGTGAAAAAAAATAAAAAAGGTATAATTTATTTGTTATCAGTGTTTTTGTTTTGCATCTTTTCATGTAATAAAGAAAACCTTTCACCTTCTCCAACACCCAGAGGTGTTGATTCATTGATTATTTATGGAACGTCAGATTTTACATTTACTGAATATGCTCCGTTAAATAATAAGCCTGTTAAAGTTTATTTTTATGTTCCAAATAATGCAAATAAAAATACACCCATATTATTTGTTCTTCATGGAAATGAAAGAAATGCACTGTTAAGTAGAAACGAGTTAATAGCGAGTGCAAATCAACTCAATTTTATAATTATTGCACCCGAATTTAGTGAAGCTAATTTTCCTGGAGGAGATGGTTATAATCTTGGAAATATTTTTGTAGATGGTGATAATCCAACACCTCAAACACTCAATGAAGAATCTATTTGGACTTTTTCAATTATTGAACCTCTTTTTGAAAATTTTAAAAACAAAATTGGTAGCGCAGTTACCCAATATGATATGTTTGGACATTCTGCCGGTGGGCAATTTGTGCAAAGGTATATTATCTTTAAGCCCAATGCTAAAATTAATAAAACTGTTATAGCTTCTTCAGGTTGGTACACCATGTTAGATAATTCAGTTGCATTTCCTTATGGAACCAAAAGTAGCCCTTCCGAAAATTTAAAATACAGTTCATTGTTTGGGAAAAAAGTTTTTTTGGTAATTGGAGGAGATGACACCAATCCTAATTCTGATGCATTACGCCATAATGATATTGTTGATAAACAAGGATTAAATAGGCTTGAAAGAGCACAATATTTTTATACCCAAACGCGTAATACGGCTGTAAAAAATAACTTAAACTTTAATTGGGATTACCTTGTGCTTCCAAAAGTAGATCACGATTTTTCTGCTACTTCATCAGCTGGAGCCTTATTACTTTACAAATAATTATTAAACTATAAATCAATATGAAATCAAAACTTTTACAACTTTTATTTTTATTACTTGCCATAAATGCAAGTGCACAAACAACAATTGAGAATTACTCCTATGGTGTAGCCAGCGGAACAAGTTCTGACTCCATAACAAACCCATCAATCGGTGGATCCATTTGGAGAAGACATAGCGGAACAACTGGCCAAGTTAAGTATCTTGGTACTTCGCTTTCATACGCTGGTTATGCTTCATCAGGTGTTGGCGGTTCGGCCAATTTTACATTTGCAACAGGTTTTTCGCAAGATATTAACCGTTCTACAATTGCTTACAATTCAGGAAGTGTTTACACATCATTTTTGCTAAATATGGCAGCTAGTGGTGGAGTTGGTTCAAATGATTCTTATTTTTTTCATGTCATGGATACCTCAGCAATGACTTCTTTCAGATGCAGAGTTTACATAAAAGACGGAACAGCAACCAATACATTTAAGGTTGGATTAACCAAAGGTTCAAATACAGGTATAACTTATACAACTGCCGATTATCCATTAAATTCAACAGTACTTGTTGTTTTAAAATACAAGTTTGACCCAGTAAATAGTGATTCAGCATTTGCTTACGTTTTTACCTCTGGTATACCAACCACAGAGCCCAGTGTGCCTAATTTAGTAGCAACTGATATTAGTACTGGAGATTTAGCTACATTTAATGCAGTTGCAATCAGACAGCACCCAACAGGAAGCACAATTACAGGTACAATTGATGGCATTCGTGTTTCAAATTCTTGGGGAGGCGGTCCTTTGCCTGTTAAACTTACAAGTTTTGAAGCCAATGTGAATGACGAATTAACAATAATTAATTGGTCTACATCAAGCGAAAATAATAACAAAGGTTTTGAAATTGAAAGAAGTGTTGACGGTAAAAACTTTGAATTAATTGGATTTGTAAAAGGTGTTGGTAACTCAAACAGAATTAACCAATATTCATTTATCGATAAAAACAATGAGAGTGCGTTTTATAGATTGAAGCAAATTGATTTTGATGGTCAGTTTGAGTACTCAAATATCATTTCTACAAAAAACGATAATACAGGTATTGAAATTGCTCCAAATCCTTTTAAAGATGAGGTTATGATTACTGACAATAAAACCATTACAAAAACTGAAATAGTAGATTTAACTGGTAAGGTGGTTTTGTCTACGGAACAGAATAGTAATAAAGTAATGGTTAATACATCTGGTTTGAAAAATGGAGTTTATTATATAAAAATTTATAACAACGCAGAAGTTTACAGTAAAAAAATTATTAAAAGTAACTAATTAATGATTAAGCAAAAAAAATCGATTAGAATTATTATTCTAGTCGATTTTTTTATGCAATATCGCGAAATAAACTGCTTATGTTTGTGCACTTTTTATACATATTATGTTTACCGGAATTATAGAAACCATGGCTACTTTGGTTGAAAAACGAGTAGTTAACACCAATATAGATTTTTATTTTCATAGCCCAATTACCAACGAGTTAAAGGTGGATCAAAGTGTGGCTCATAATGGAGTTTGTTTAACTGTAGTTGAAATTAACCACTCGGTTTACAAGGTTACAGCAGTAGATGAAACTTTACAAAAAACCAATTTAAAGCATTTAAAAGTAGGAGAAAAGGTAAACATTGAACGTTGCATGCCTGCTCATGGTAGGTTTGATGGTCATATAGTTCAAGGCCATGTTGACGATACAGCCATTTGCTCAAAAATTGAAGATAAAAATGGTAGCTGGAATTTTTATTTCAAAATAAATCCAAGTCAACAAAATTTATTGGTAAATAAAGGTTCTGTTTGTATAAATGGTGTAAGTTTAACTGTGGTTAATGCGCAAGAAGATTGGTTTAGTGTAACCATTATTCCTTACACGTTTGAACATACTGTTTTTCATCAATTTAAAGAAGGAGATGAAGTAAATATTGAGTTCGATATTATTGGAAAGTATATTATAAAAATGAATACAAAATCTGTTAAATGGGAAGGTATGTAATCAAAACATATGTTTTTCAAATTTAAAATTACACTTATATTTGAAATTTAAATATTTTATAACCATCAATATTTTATAATTAACAATAATATGAGACATGTGACAATTTATACAACAGATAAAGAATTTAGCCATTTTGTTGAGTTGGCTAAAAATTTACATTATGTAAAAAAAATAGAAACTGATGGAGAACCAATCAAAGAAGAAATATTGGAAAATATTAGCGCAGGTCTTGAAGAGGTAAAGCTATTTAAAAAAGGTAAATTGAAAACCACCGCAGCTAAAGATTTTTTGAATGAGTTATAGTGTAGAACTTTCGACTAATTTTAAAAAGGAGGCAAAAAAGCTAATAAAAAAATATCCTTCTTTAAAAAATGAGCTAGCAAAACTGTTTTTAAAGCTAGAGGAAAATCCTACTACTGGCATTCCTCTTGGAGATAATATTTTTAAGATCAGATTGGCTATTGCTTCAAAAAATAAAGGAAAGTCAGGAGGTGCAAGAGTTTTATCTTTTGTAAAAGTAATTGATACGAGAGTCCTTCTTTTTTCCATATACAACAAAGGTGAAATAAATAATTTTACAGAAAATGAAATCAAATCATTGATAAAAGATTATTTGTAACTTATTATTCTACTAAAATTCTTTCGGCTACTTGGCCACTTAAGTTGATATTTTTCTTGCCAATTTTTATTTTAATCAATCCGTCAAAAACTTCACGGTCTAATATTTCAATTTTTTCATATAAACTTATACCTACTCGGCTTAAATAGCTTAAAAAGTCGGTTGAAGAATCACTAACGGCCACAAACGTTATGGTTTTACCAACTTCAATGCTTGAAAGTTGTTTCAAGGTATTTTTAGGCAATTTTCCTTCTTTATCAGGAATTGGGGTTCCGTGTGGGTCAAACTTTGGATTGCTTAATATCAAATCCATTTTTTCGAAAAATGCAGGGCTTTTTATATGTTCTACTTCTTCGGCTATATCGTGTACTTCTTCCCAACCAAAACCCATAATTTTTACCAAGAATAACTCCGTTAATCGGTGCTTCCTTATTACTTCTAGCGCATATTTTTGTCCTTTAGCTGTTAATATAAATCCTTTATATTTTTGGTATTCAACCAATTCTTTTTCGGCTAATTTATTTACCATACTATTAATGGTTGGCAGCTTTACATTTAATTTTTCTGAAAGCTTACTAGCCGTTGCACCACTTTCGTGCTGGCTTAAATTATAAATGGCTTTTAAATAGTTTTCCTCTGCTAAAGTTCGCATTTGCCAAAAGTAATATTAATATTTATAAAATAAATTTGTTAGATAAGTCTAACAAATTATATTTGCCAACCTAATAAAAATGAAAAGACCTATCTATTTTTACTTGTTAAGCATTATGCTAACTACTTTTTTCTATCAAACAAGTGCGCAAAATATTGATTTTGAGGGAAAAGTAATATGTGGTAAAAAGCCAGTGTCATTTGCTGTGGTTAGTATTAAGGAACTGAAACAAGCTGTTCAAACCAATCAAGATGGTAAATTTATTTTCAAAAATTTATCAAAAGATACCTTTTTATTAACTGTTAAGGCACTAGGTTATTACCCAAAACAGGTCAAAATTATTGCTTCAAACTATAAAAATAAAGATTTAGTAATTGAAGTAATTGAAAACGAAAATACATTGAACGATGTTGTGGTTAGTGGGACTTTAAAGGAAATAAGTAAAAAGGAAAGTACAGTTTCGGTGGAGGTTATTTCGCCCAAATTATTTCAACAAAATCCAACTCCCAATATTTTTGAAGCTATAGGAATGGTAAATGGCGTTAGACCTCAACTGAATTGTAATGTATGCAATACGGGCGATATTCATATAAACGGTATGGAAGGTCCCTATACCATGGTAATGATTGATGGAATGCCAATAGTTTCGGCCCTTTCTACTGTTTATGGCTTAATGGGAATTCCTAATTCAATTATTGAACGAGTTGAAATTCAACGTGGTCCTGCTTCTACTTTATATGGCTCCGAAGCTGTAGGTGGTTTAATCAATATCATTACCAAAAATGCCAATAAAGCACCACGTTTAAGTATTGATTTCAATACCACTAGTTATTTAGAAAATAATTTAGATATAGCTTATAAATTGGAAATCAATCCTAAAGTACAGTCGTTATTGAGCGCCAATGCTTTTTATTTTGATAAAATTTGGGATAACAACAACGATGGTTTTACCGATGTTACTTTGCAAAAACGAATTTCTATTTTTAATAAAACGAATTTTGAACGCAAGCAAAATAGGATAGCAAATATTGCAGCTAGGTTTTTTTATGAAGATAGATGGGGTGGGCAAACCCAATGGACAAAAGCATTTAGAGGTGGTGATAGTGTATATGGCGAAAGTATTTACACCAAAAGATTAGAGTTATTGGGTAATTATCAATTACCTTATTTTAAAGATAAAGTAGTTTTAAATAGTTCATTTAATATCCATGACCAAAATTCTGTTTATGGCACAATGGCTTATGCAGCAACTCAAGTGATTGGTTTTAGTCAAATTACGTATGATAAAACAATTGGACAAAAACATAACTTATTAGTTGGAGCAGCACTTCGCTATACTTTTTATGACGACAACACCGCTGTTACTCAAAAAATAGATTCATCAAACAGCCCAAGTATTACTTATTTACCTGGCTTTTTTATTCAAGATGATTACAAAATAAATATAAAGAATAAAATGCTTTTAGGTTTGCGATACGATATTAACTCAGTTCATGGTCATATTTTTTCGCCACGATTTAATTATAAGTTTTCGCCTAATTTAAGTAACTCTTTCAGGTTAAGTTTAGGCAACGGTTATAGAGTTGTAAATTTGTTTAGTGAAGAACATGCAGCATTAACTGGTGCAAGGCAAGTGGTAATTTTAAGCGAGTTAAAGCCCGAACAATCGTGGAATATATCGGCTAATTATGTAAAAAACATGAGTGTAAAAAATGGTTTTATTAACCTAGACTTAAACCTGTTTTACACCTACTTTACTAACCGAATTGTACCCGATTATTTAACCAACGCCAATCAAATAATATTTAATAACTTAAATGGATACGCCATAAACAGAGGTGTTAACTTTGGTTTAGATGCAAATTTTAGCAATGGTTTTAAGGCTAATTTAGGCTTTACTTTGGTAGATGTATTTACTGTGAATAAAGATAGTTTGAATAACGAGGTAAAGAGTGGACAAATTCAAACTCCACCTTTAACAGTTAATTATGGCTCTAATTATCATTTTAAAAAACAAAACATAACCATTGATTTAACTGGAACTTTAACAAGTCCAATGTTATTGCCTATTTTACCAAACGATTTTCGTCCCGCTGAGTCGCCATGGTTTGCTTTGGTAAATTTGCAAATAACCAAAGTGTTTAAAAACAATGTTTCACTTTATGGAGGAGCTAAAAACTTACTCAATTTTATTCCTCAAAATCCAATCATGCGCCCATTCGATCCATTTGATAAGCAGGTAAATATAAACAATCCTTATGCTTATACTTTTGACCCAACATATAATTATGCACCATTGCAAGGCATAAGAGCATTTATAGGAGTTAGGTATAGTTTTAAATAAAAAGGCTGTTCTAAACTTTAGAACAGCCTCCTCGTTTTTATAACATCAAAAATTATTGAAGAATAAAATCAACTCTTCTGTTTTGACTTCTGCCTTTTGGAGTTTTATTATTGGCTACCGGTTTTTTACTTCCATAACCTTCTGCAGTAATTCTGTAATCTTCAATTCCGTTATCAATTAAGTATTTTTTTACTGCCAAAGCTCTAGCTTTTGATAAAGCTAAATTTGCTTCTTCTTTACCTAAATTATCGGTATGGCCTTCTACTCTTAATTCAAGTTCAAGATTATCATTCATAATTTTTACCACTTTATTTAATACTGAGTAAGAAATAGGTTTAATAATAGCATTACCTGGTCCGTATTGAATACCTGAAGCGCCTAAATCAATTTTAGCTCCAGCTACATATTTTACATCAGGCTTAATTGTTGCAGCATTGCAACCATCAGCATTTGATCCTTTAACTTGTGGGCATTTATCTAAATAATCAGGAACTTTATCACCATCAGTATCTAAGGTTACACCATTTTTATCAACCAAGGTAGTTGGCGAGTTAATTTCATTATCTCTAATATCTGGAACACCATCTTTATCACTATCTTTAACCATTGCTTCAAGGTCGTCAACACGTTTTTTCAAAGCATCGTAATCTTTTTTAGAGGCTGATTTGGTAGTTTCTTTATCTACTTTTATATTTTTAACAACTCCTTCAAAACCGTCAGTCCACTCAATATTTTCAGAACCTCCTCCTAAATTAAAGTTAATTCCAATCATTGA
Source organism: Bacteroidota bacterium (assembly GCA_027484685.1). GTDB lineage: Bacteria > Bacteroidota > Bacteroidia > UKL13-3 > UKL13-3 > JAAFJM01. The sequence continues at coordinate 151,698 of JAIXSO010000047.1, read as the reverse complement.
AATTCCATAATAATCGTTTGAACGATTAGAGTAAACTTGTGGATTATAACCATCTAATAAATCGGTATTGGTTGTTCTAATACTATACTCAAAGTTTAAATCAATTAACTCAGTTACTTTTATTTTATAACCAACGCTTGTAGCTATAAAACCACTGTTAACACTCGAAACTTGATCTGGCCATGGATTACTATAACCATCAACATTGGCGTTTAAAGTTCCACCACCAATGGCAAAATATAAAGTGCTAAATACAGGTCTGTATCCATTTTTTTCTGCTTTAGTTTTTCTAAAGTTAATGGCATTAAATACACCCTGTAAATCAAAAGCTAAAGTACTAGTATTTGATGTAAAACGTGCATTTACATTTTCAAAACCGGCATAATGCATTCCGCCTCTAAGCGCAAATCTGTTTGAAATTGAGTATTTTGCTGTTAGTCCACCTGCAAAACCAGGCATACCCATATCAGCACCATCGCACATACTCCAACCTGTTCCTGCATTCAACCCAATTCCAAATCGTTTAAATTCGCCTTGCGAAAATGAACTCTTAGCTCCTAAAAGTAGCAGAATGAAAGTAAATTTTTTTATCATATTGTTTGGTTTAATTTGTTCAATTTTATTCGGTAATCGCATAACTATAATTTGTGTATTATGCTTTTAATTAATAATTATTTTTTTAGAAATATATTCTAAAATTCAAATAAAATTGTTTTTTTGCTTTAAACCTAAAAAATTGACAACTAATTATTCAAATGTTTGTTAATATGGGTAAACATTTTCGTTATTTGAACCAAACAAAATGGCATTGAAAAACAGGCTTTACTTCATTATTATATCATTTCTAATTACGGTATTTTGGTTAAATATTGGGTGTGGTAACAATGCTGAAAAAGCAGTTGAAAAAAGTAAATATTTGAACCACAATGATTCGGTAAAATATGTAGGTATGCAGCAATGTAGAAGTTGCCATGCCGATATTTACAATACTTTTATAGAAACTGGAATGGGTAAAAGTTTTGACTTAGCCACCAAACAAAAATCGAGTGCCGATTTTAGCAAACACCATGTAGTTTACGATAAATTTAAAAACCTGTATTACCATCCATTTTGGAAAAACAATAATATGTTTATTTTGGAATACAGAATGAATGGTAAAGATACCATTTACAAACGTATTGAAAAGGTTGATTATATTATTGGTTCTGGTCAACATACCAATTCGCACTTGATAAATATCAATGGCTATTTGTACCAAATGCCATTGACTTGGTATGCACAAGAAAAAAAGTGGGATTTACCTCCCGGTTTTGAAAATGGAAACAACAGCCGCTTTAGTCGTACCATTGAGTTTGAGTGTATGAGTTGCCATAATGGTTTTCCAAGTGTAACCGATTTTACAGCTAACAAATTTACCAGTATTCCAAATGGAATTGATTGTGAACGTTGCCATGGACCTGGCGAAGTGCATTTAAAAGAAAAGTTAGCAGGCCATTTGGTGGATACTGCTCACGAAATTGATTACACCATTGTTAATCCTAAAAAATTGCCTTGGGAACGCCAAATTGATTTATGCCAACGCTGCCATTTACAAGGAAACGCCATTTTAAAAGACGGAAAAACTTTTAAAGATTTTAAACCAGGTATGGTTTTAAGCGATTTTTGGGAAGTGTACATGCCTAAATACAAAGGCCAGAATGATGAATTTATTATGGCTAGCCATGCCCAACGACTTCAATTAAGCAAATGTTTTACGGAAAGCAACAAACAAAATAAAACAGCAGGCAAAAACTTTGAAACCTTAAATTTAACTTGTATTACTTGTCATAATCCGCATGTAAGTGTAAAAAAAACAGGCACACAAATATTTAATAATGCTTGTATTAAATGCCATTCAAACACCAATCAAACTTTGTGTAGCGAATCAGAAAAAAACAGAATGGTTAACAATAACGATTGTAGCAATTGCCACATGCCGCGCTCAGGAACTATTGATATTCCGCATGTAACTGTTCACGACCATTGGATAAAAAAGCCTGCCAAAGCAGTAAAACAAAACGAAATAGATAAAGTAAAAGAATTTGCAGGTTTGTATTGTATTAATAATAAAGAAACTACTGAACTGTCAAAAGTGAAAGCGCTTATTAACTATGTAGAAAAATTTAATGGACAAAAAGAAGCTTTAGAACAAGCTAAGACCTATTTTAAAGCAGATAATAACCAACAAAATTGGTTGGATGCACAAGTGCAATTACATTACTTACAAAACGATTATGATGCCATTATAGCCAAGGCTTCGTTTAGAAATGTAGATGAGCAAAAAAGTGCGTGGATGTGTTATAGAGTTGGGCAAGCTTTTCAAGCCAAAAACGATCATGTAAGGGCTGAATTATTTTTTCAAAAAGCAGTATCGCTTTCGCCTCAAAGTATTGATTTTATTGACAAATTAGCACAAGCTAAAATAATGCTGAATAAATTAGATGAAGCCATTTTATTATTAAACAATAACTTACAACAAAATGAAAAGCAGGAGGGAAGTTTGGTTAATTTGGGCTTTGCTTATTTAAGGCAAAATAACCTTGCTTTGGCCAAAACCAATTACAACAAAGCATTGGCTTTAAACCCCGATAATGAACAAGCATTGCTAAACCTAGCAGCAGTTTATAATTTAGAAAATAACAAACCCGAAGCGTTAAAACTATTGAAACGTATATTGGTAGTTAATCCCCAAAACGAAGAAGTGAAACAATTGTTGGAACAATTGAAATACTAAGTCAGTTCGAGCGGAGTCGAGAACAATTACCCTGTTCTCGACTCCGCTCGAACTGACCAATTGATAATTACATTTACTCTTTAATTAATTTCCCACTTTTTATAATTCCGCTTGCATTTCGGATGGTGTATAAGTATACCCCCATTGCCAGATGTTCTGTAAATATTTCAGTTGAATCGGTAAATGTTTGATATATAAATTCTCTTGATAAAACATCATAAAGTACAATTTCTGTTTGATTGCAATTTTTAGTTTTTACAGTTAATTTATTGATGAATGGATTGGGGTAAATTAAAACTTCTTTTTCATAAGAATAGCCGTCATTGTTAGGCCATGCAAAGTTACTTGCAAAAACTGAATCTGTAGAAACACAAACATCATCTAAAAAATAATAAGCATTACATTGGGTTCCTGCAATTTGTTTTGAGCTAGTTGATGGATAGTCAAAAAATCTGCCAATGCCAATATAAGAATAGTTAGAATCAGCAATAAAAAATCCTTTTATTCTTGTCCAATTTGAAGTATCAGTAATAATATTATTGGTATATACTTGAGCACAATTACAAATTGGTGACGGATTTTTTTCAGAATATAAAACAGTAGAAAAAAGTGCACCTAATTTATTGACTCCGCACCATTGATATGGACTTCCTTTTTGAGATAAAAATACTTTAAAACTAACAAAATATTTTTTTCCTTTTTCAAGCGGAGTAATTAATTTAGAACCTACACATTCTAGAAAAAAATAACTATTTCCAGCACTTGAACTACAAAAGCCAACATACGCATTTCCTGAAGCTGGATTTGCATTTCCAAAATAATTGTCAGGAATTTTACTATATAAGTTTGGTGCACAAACATTAAAATAATCTGGTGTCATTCTTATTGAATACCAGTCATTAGCTCTCGATAACTGTGACAAATAATCAGGACATGTATCGTAGTTTTCAAAACTTGGATTTACAACCAAATTTTGTCCATAACTGTATGAACAAAACAGGAAAATTAATATTGTAAAAAGTTTTCTCATGTAAAATTATTTTAAACAAATATACTGTAATATCACTAAAACCTTATAAATTTATTTGATGCTGTTTTTACGCGGTAGAGACGTTGCAATCAATGTTTGTTATATAAGTATAAGTAAAGACGTTTAATTAAACGTATGTAAATACAAACAAAATCCTTTTCGCTTGTGTTCGACCCCTTCGGGGTCGTATGTTTATAAAAATACTTATGCTATAAACATACGACCCCGAAGGGGTCGAACAACTGTTTGGAAGCGGTTTACTAGTTGTACAGTATTTTAATTAAACGTCTATACAGTTTCCAATAATGATTTGAATGAAATCATAATTTAATGCCATTGATACAATTGTTACGCATGAATATCCGAATTTTAATAGTACAATATTATTACATTTAGCATATTGTGTGTTAGGTTGGGCAAATGATTTAATACTATCTACAAATTTTAAAACATATCTGTTACCACTACCAATTGTGTTTTTTGAATCTAAAAAATCTCTTTGTAATCGAAGGGTTTTAAGTGCAGGTTCTTTAAATATCAATTTCATAAATTCACCTTGTCTAACTCTAAAAGTAAATCATCTTCATTAATGTTTGAAGTATAATTTTGAGTTGATAAATACTCAGTTAATTCAATATCTGAAGCAACTCTGCCGATGCCAAATGCTATATTTTGGGGTGTAAGTTTTATTTTATTTACTGTTGAAATATTTTTAACAAAAGGCAATGCCTCACATATTTTTTTTAGTTCTTCTAAATGTTCTTTTGTATCAATTTCAATTGTTAATATTTCCATAGTTAAAATGTAAACGAATTAATGAAAAAATAAAAAACAGTTCGGTAGAAAGAAATTGAATAAAAAATATTCTGCCTATGTTAGGATTCTTTCCAGCAACCGCACTTATTATTAATTTTTAGGTGACAACATGCTAAAGCTAAAAGACCAATTCCTAAAATATTGTTTATCGTTTTTGCTTGTTTTAAATTTTTTTTAGTTTACAACTATCCTTAGTTTGAAGGCTTATAAACCCCCAAATTTCTTTCCTACATTTTAATAAACTTTGTTAGTGTTTTTGTTCCTCCTTTGTCTACTTCTATAAAATAAAAACCTTGAGGTAATTTTTCAGATTCTATTTCAAGTGAATGTCTGCCTGCGGCAAAATTTTGGGCAGTTAGTTCTTTAATTAATAAGCCATTGGTGCTAAAAATTCTTATTGTAACAAATTGTTTAGTTGACACATAAAATGACAAAGTACTTTCCCCAACACTAGGATTTGGATATAAAACATCTTTTTCCTTCAATTCACCTGTTCCTTCTTCCGTTGAATTAAAAACAGGTACATTGGAACGCAATAACACAAATCGGTTTGGAGATTCGGTAATGGCGTAAATCTTTCCATCAGGTGCTTGTCTTACATCACGAAAACGTGCATAACCATTCATACTTCTTGTGGAAGATACTCTTTTATCGTCTTTCAATTTTAGCCAATGAATGTGAGTACCTGCTAATGTGCCAATTAAAATATCTGCCTCATTGTTAGGTTGACCATTTTTAATAAAAGTCATTCCACATGGGGCAATTGATGGAACCCAATAAGTTAATGGACGTTCTATTCCAGGAAGTACGGTATCTGGTGTTATAGGCGTTCCATCGTAGTTAATGCCAAAGGTAACTTTAGGCCAACCGTAGTTGGTATTTGGTTTAATTATATTTAGTTCGTCACCACCTCTAGGGCCATGTTCGTGTGCATATATGTCGCCTGTAGCAGGATTCATTGCCATACCTTGAATATTTCTATTTCCCCAACAAAATATTTCAGGTTTTGCATTTGGAACTCCAACTAAAGGATTGCTTGAAGGAACAGTTCCATCATCATTGAATCGCAATACTTTGCCAAAATGGTTGCTTTTGCTTTGCGCACTATCTTGCACTCCACGATCGCCTACCGACATGTAGAGTAAATTATTTCTATCAAAAACAATTCGACTGCCAAAATGAACGCCCGAGTTACGTATTGGTAATGCGCGGAATAATTCTGTAAAATTTTGAAGTTGATTGCCCACCAACTTCCCTCTGCCTAAGGCTGTTGTTTGCCCTCCAGTTGCACTAACTGCATAGGTTAGGTAAACAAAATTGTTACTGTTAAAATTTGGATGTAAGGCAATATCTAATAAACCACCTTGTCCGTTTACAGAAACAGTAGGCACACCACTTATTTCTTGAAGCGAATCAGTAGAAATGGTATATCGATATACTTTTCCTTGTTTTTCTGTAAACAGTACTTCATTGCTATTAATAAATGTGAAACCCCAAGGAGCGGATATATTGTTAATTAAAACTTTATCTTCAAACAATTCAGGGGTTTGAGCAAATACAATATTTGCAAATAACACCATTATGGTGTTTATAAATAAAAAACCTAGTTTAGTGTTGGTTTTCAAAGTAGAAAAGAAGTTTGTGTTTTTGATTATTCTCGTTATTTTTAAATTTTTAATAGCCATATTTTACCTCCATTTAATTGTATTTTTAAAAAACCGTAGTTGTAATTATATAATGCTTTATAATTTATGTTATCTAATGGAGTCCCAAAATAATAGGCCCCATTTATTTGTGTTGAATCAGTATAAAATTTTACTGAATTAAAATAATATGAATAATCGTTGCTGTAGATATTATTAACAAAGTATTCAATTTTTGTTCTTTCTTTATCACCATAAATTTTATACATTACTTTATACAATTCTGGGTTATTTCCATTGTTTTCAATGCTAATGGTTTCGTTGTTATCTACTGTATATCTGGGGCAATCCGCATTTCCTGAAATATTTTTTCTTACTTGGTCTGTATATACCTTTTTTCCTATTCCAATAAGGGTTGCTGTATCTCCAGCATCACTTATGTAAATTAGTGTGTCATTTCCTTTAAAAGGAATTTTGCTTTTGTCATCGGCAGAAATATTGTAAGTATTTACAATATCGTTTGTATCGCCACAGCTAATGTCTTTGGCACAACTTTGGGTAAGCATAATTATAAAAATTAAGCTAAAGAATTTCAGTATATTTTTTAAATTATACAATTTCATAAATATCAAATAATGCAATAATTAATTGTTAAAATTAGTCAGTTTATTTTAAAACAAACATTGCTTATTTTAGTGTTAATAGCAATAAAAAAATTTTTGATGATTTATTTTAAATGTCAATAAGGTTATTAAATAAAGATAATTAATTCCTACTTCCTACTTCATCAATCATCATTCATCATTCATCAATCAAAAATCAACATTCTTCATAGTTTGTTTTAAAAAAATAGGCTAAGTTTGTAGCTATAATTTTAAAAAAACATAAATGAAATTTGCTACCAAAGCCATACATGCAGGTCAAGAGCCTGACCCAACCACAGGCGCAGTTATGACTCCTATTTACCAAACATCCACCTTTTGGCAAGAAAGCCCAGGAAAACACCAAGGTTATGCTTATGCACGTGGTAAAAACCCAACGCGCACAGCTTTACAAGGTTGTATTGCGGCTTTAGAAAATGGCAAACATGCTTTGTGTTTTAGTAGCGGAATGGGCGCTATTGATGCGGTTGTTAAGTTATTAAAACCAGGCGATGAGGTAATTACAGGAAACGATTTATATGGTGGAACTTATCGTATGTTTACTAAAATATTTGCTAACTATGGTATCAAATTCCATTTTATTGATTTAAACAATGCGCAAAATATTGTGGCAAGTATCAATGCCAATACCAAACTCATTTGGATTGAAACGCCTACCAATCCAACTATGCAAATAGTGGATATAGCTGCTTGTGCAGCAATTGCTAATACCCATAACTTAATTTTAGGAGTTGACAATACTTTTGCCTCGCCTTACTTACAAAATCCGTTAGATTTAGGAGCGCATATTGTAATGCATTCGGCCACCAAATATATGGGTGGACACAGCGATGTAATTATGGGTGCTTTGGTAATGAACGATGATAATTTACATGAGCAATTGGCTTTCATAAACAATAGTTGCGGTGCTACTCCAGGTCCTCAGGATTGTTTTTTGGTATTACGTGGTTTAAAAACATTGCATTTACGTATGAAAGCACATTGCGAAAATGGTCGTGTAATCGCTCATTTCTTAAATACTCATCCTAAAATAGAAAAAGTATATTGGCCAGGTTTTGAAACCCATCCTAACCACGAAATTGCTAAAAAACAAATGCGCGATTTTGGTGGAATGATTTCGATAGTATTGAAAAATGCCAGTTTAGAAGATACTTTTAAAATAGCATCAAGCTTTAAAGTATTTACTTTGGCCGAAAGTTTAGGTGGTGTTGAAAGTTTAATTAACCATCCAGCTACTATGACTCATGCTTCTATTCCAAAAGCTGAGCGTGAAGCCGCAGGTGTAGTTGATAATTTACTAAGAATAAGCGTTGGTGTGGAAGATATTGACGATTTAATAGATGATTTAAAAGCTGTATTAGCGTAGTATTGATAACAAAAAAGCCGAATTTAAAATTCGGCTTTTTTTATGCTTTATGCTTTAAGTTTTTCAAATAAATATACTCTTCGTTCAGTTCATTTATTGTTTTTTCAATTACCTCTGCATCCCAAGGTTTGGTTAAGTATTTTACTATTCTTGCTTCGTTAATGGCTATAACTAAATCAGTCATATCAGTATAGCCAGTAAGTAAAATTCGTTTCGTATCTGGAAATTTTTGATAAACCTTGGTTAAAAACTCAGTACCCATCATTTCAGGCATTCTTTGGTCAGAAAAAATAATTGGAATTTCGTTTAGTTCAATCAAATTTAAGGCTTCAATGGGGTCAGTAGTAATAAACACATTGAATTTCATTCGTAAAACTGCTTTAAACGAATGTAGGTTTATTATCTCATCGTCAAGATAAAGCACTTTAATTTTTTCTGGTTGGTCTGCGTTTTCCAAAATAGTTTAATGGGTTTTAGTCTTCTAATAATTTTTGACGTAACATAAATTCAATTTGGTCACTCTCTTCTTTGTATAAATCTCTTTCTTTGGCCACATTTTCTAGTTGGTCAGCTTTCTCTTTGGTTTCTAATTCAAGTAAATATTGGGCATAAAGTTCTTGAAAAATGCTATTTAAATTGCTTTCGTCCCAAGGTTTATTTACAAATTTTGATATTTTACCAATATTAATAGCATTTACGGTATCATTTTGGTCGCTGTAGCCAGTTAATAATATGCGTTTGGTAGTTGGGTATTTTTCAACTACCATTTTTAGAAATTCCACACCGGTTACATCTGGCATTCTTTGATCTGAAACTATTATTTGAATATTATTTTCACCTATTAATTTTAAAGCTTCTGATGCGCTTGAAGTAACAAATACTTGGTAAGTAAATCTAAAAGTGGCTTTGAAAGCATGTAAGTTAAATTCTTCATCATCTAAATAAAGAATTTTAATTTTTTCGTTATTGGTTGCGTTTTCCATTTTAGTTTTAATTGAATAAAAACTTTTTAAATAATTATGGTTTTAATACTAATATTGACAAAAGTAATAAAAAATATTGCTTTAGAATAAAAATATAAAATATTAGTTATGGAAAATTTTGTGTTTAATGCCTCCATTTTTAAAAATCGTCAAGATTTACAATTACAACAAATTGTTAATACCAAAAATCCAGCGGTTTACGATGATTTATACAATCAATTAAAGGAGTTAATAAAATCAAAAAATCCTTCAGTTAAGTTATCTAATGATGATTATGTGCAAAAAATAGAAGCACATTTAAACGGAAAATTGCTGTCGGAATATGGTGTTTGGGTTTATTATGAATGGACAAACAGATTGGTTCGTTTATTACCCGAAGAGGAGTTTATATTAGTAAGGACTAATAGAAATCAATATAAAATTACACCTGAAGAACGTAGTATTTTGGCTACAAAAAAAATTGGAATTATTGGTTTATCAGTTGGGCAAAGCATAGCTTTAACTTTAGCCATGGAAAGAGGTTTTGGTGAACTTCGTTTGGCTGATTTTGATGTGTTGGAATTAAGTAACTTAAACAGAATTCGCACTGGAGTTCATAATTTGGGTCTGCCTAAAGTAGTTATAGCTGCGAGAGAAATTGCCGAAATTGATCCTTTTTTAAAAGTTACCTGTTTTTTTGATGGTTTAACTGATGAAAACATGGAAGACTTTTTTAATAAGGGTGGTAAGCTTGATTTATTGGTAGATGAATGCGATGGACTTGATATAAAAATAAAATGTCGTTATAAGGCTAAAGAGCTTGGTATTCCTGTAATTATGGATACCAGCGATAGAGGTATGATGGATATTGAACGTTTTGATTTAGAACCAAATAGGCCTTTATTACATGGTTTGGTTGGTGATTTAGATCCAACTAAAATTAAAGATTTAACCAACGAACAAAAAATCCCTTATGTATTGCCAATGGTAGGCATGCACAACATATCTGCGAGATTAAAAGCAAGCATGATGGAAGTAGAACAAACCATAACTACTTGGCCTCAATTGGCTTCATCCGTGGTTTTGGGTGGTGCTTTGGGTGCCGATGTAGCTCGTAGAATTTTGTTAAATCAATTATATGTTTCTGGTAGGTTTTACATTGATTTGGAAGATCTAATAAAAGATAAAAATGAACCTCTTAGCGATGTTTACAACCCTTCAAACGAACCAATAGAAAAAGGAATTGAGTATTATGCTCAATTAGAACAAGATTTATATAGTTTAACCAATAATGCGGAATCGTTAACCAACGAAACTATCAAACAATTAATAGAAGCTGCTAGCTTAGCTCCAAGTGGCGGTAATATGCAGCCTTGGCGTTGGGTTTGGAGTAATAATATATTGTATTTATACCATGAAATTGCAGTTTCTTATTCATTTTTAGATTATAAAAATTTAGGCTCTTATGTTGGTTTTGGAGCTGCACTCGAAAACCTAAAAATTGAAGCATCTAAACATGCTTTGGTAATTCATACAAAGTTATTTCCAAACAATAATTTAAAAGAGCTAATAGCAGTTGTTCAGTTTGAAAAATCTACCATTGTGGTAGATGAATTAAACCAATTTATTCAATTAAGAGTTACCAATAGAAAAGTTGCCGAAAAATCAGTCATTGATAACGTTCAAATAGAATTGTTGAATGATGAAATTAAACTATTAGATGGCATTAGTGTTAAATGGCTAAATAGTGATGAAGATTTGCAGGCAGTGGCTGAAATTGTTACCACAACCGATATGTTAAGAGTTCTACACCCACAAGGGCATTACGACTTATTTAAAAAAGAAATGAGGTGGAATCAAAAACAAACTTTAGAAACTGCCGATGGTATTGATATAGAAACTATGGAAATAAGTGAAAGTGATAAAGCTGCATTATTGCTTGCCTCTGACGAAAATGCCATAGCATACCTTCGAAATTGGAAAAATGGTACAGGATTTAAAAAAATGTCGAAAAAAGCAGTATTAAATTCTTCCACAGTTGGTTTAATAATAGCAAATGAGTTATCGGATATTAATTACATAAAAGGTGGTGCTGCATTACAACGTATTTGGTTAAAAGCAAATGGTTTGGGAATGGCTTTTCATCCAATATCTGCTTCGCTTTTCATGTTTCAACGATTGTTAGACAGTAATGAAAATTCATTTGATATTAATTCAAAAGAGTTGTTGTATAAAATGTATTTAAAAAACTTCGAATTGTGGAAATTAAGTGGTAAAGATACACCTATTTTTATGTTTAAATTGCACCATGCAAACGAGCCCTCCGCTCGTTCAATACGTAAATCAATTGATAAAATATTTTATTACAAAAAGTAATAAAAAGCCATGTTAAGAATAAGAGCTTTTAGAGCCATAGATGACGAACCAACGTGCGAATTATTTGCAGAAGGCCATAAAAATGTGTTGTTAGAACATGGTATAACAAAAGTTACGACTTCTAACAAATCGTGGTTTTACAATCCAGGGGTAATAGTTATGGTTATTGAGAGTGAAGATGGTAAATCGGTTTATGGTGGAGAAAGAATTCATATTGTTAATGACTTTGCGCCAATTCCGCTAGTAGAAGCTATTAAAGTGGTTGATGATAAAATAATAAACTTAGTAAATGGATATAAAGGTGTTGGTGCTGCTGAGTTGTGTGGCTTATGGAACTCTAAGTATATTTCAGGAAGGGGATTGGGTCAATTTTTAATTAAAATAGGTGTTGCCCTTGCTATGCAAATAGAAATAAAATCCCTTTTTGCATTATGTGCTCCCTATACAGTAAAAACATGTCAAAATTCTGGTTTTAAAATTTTAGAAGAGGTTGGCAATAATGGAACATTTAATTACCCCAAATTAGATTTAGTGGCTACTGCTGTAAAAATAGAAAATTTAAAGAATATAACATTTGGAGATCCTGAATTCGAAAAGGATATTCTTTCAATGTATGAAACCCCTAACAAAATAATTCAACACATTGGCGAAAGCAAAGTTTTTGATATAAATTTACAACTGAGTTTGGAGTTAAATTTTAAAAATATGTTTTTATGAGAGTAGCCTTTTTTTTTCTACTGTGTTTTGCTTTTGTATTTAAATCTAATTCTCAAAAATTAGTATCCATTGATAATATATCTAAGGAGATTAATTTGGCTGATAAAATTTCATATTACTTAGATACAACAAATGAAATAAGTTTAAATGAAATTGTTACAAGTGCAAGATTTACAGAATCTCAGCAAAAATTTCTTAATTTTAAAGTTACTAAACATACTGTTTGGCTTAAAATAAGGTTACACAATAATTCAAATTTTAAAAATAGTGGTTACTTATGTATTGATCAGTTAAATATTAACAAAGTTGAATTATTTGGTCTGGTTGATGGACGATTGAAACAAATTGGCGAAACTTATGGTACTGATTTTAAAATTGCGGATTCAAAAAATGCGGTCAGCGGATTTACATTTGAAGTAAACATCAATCCAAATGATACCATTAATTACTACATTAGAGTTTCGTCTAAAGGTCAATTATTTATACCAATTTATTATAGAAACACTGAATCATTTAATACTATTTGGCTTAATAGGTTTTTGTTTTTTGGTTTTTATGTTGGTATAATTCTAGCACTTTTATTTTATAATATGTTTTTGGCAATAAGTATTAAAGATGATAGAAAAACTTATGTATGGTATTTGTTTCATACCTTTTTTATTTTGCTAACACAATCAAGTTTACAAGGATATACTAATTTGTTTTTGTGGCCTGAAAATCACTTTATGGCAAATCAAAGCATATATCTTTTCACGTGCTTAGTTAGTATTTCTGGTATTGAGTATGCAAAATCATTTCTCCAACTTAAAAAAACGAATAAGGTTTTAGTTAAAGTATTTAATTTTTACCATGTAATTTATTGTTTAATAATGCTTATCAGTATTAGTGGTAATATTAGTTTAGCGTATTCTATTATTCAACCTGTTCAACTTACTATTGCAATAATAATGTTATCAATTTCGTTGAATTTAGTTTTAAAAGGGAATAGATTAGCTACATTTTATTTTGTTTCTTGGTCGGCATTATTTGTTGGTATCATTGTATTTATTTTAACTGATTTTCAAGTCCTCCCATACAATTTATTTACTTCTCAAATAATGCTTTATGGCAGTGCATTGCAAGTAATATTATTAAGCATTGCGCAAGCCGATAAATACAATTTGTTAAAAATTGAAGAACAAAAAGCTCAATTACAAGCGGTAAAAGTTTCTAAGTTAAATGAAGAAATTACCAAAGAGCAAAATGTGAGGTTAGAGCAAAAGGTTAAAGAAAGAACTAATGAATTAACCGAATCAAACAAGCAATTGAGCGAAACGCTTACTGTTCTTAAAGATACCCAAATTCAGTTAATAGAAAAAGAAAAAATGTCTTCATTAGGTCAGCTTACTGCTGGTATTGCACATGAAATAAATAATCCAATCAATTTTGTTTCAGGCAATATTAAACCACTAAAGCGAGATGTTTTAATGGTTATTGACTTGGTTAATCAAATAGAACAAATTGCTAAACTAGACGAAACGGTGGAGTTAAAAACCAAACGTATCAATAATTTGAAACAGGATTTGGATTTTGATTACTTAAATGAGGAAATTGAATTTTTGTTGAAAGGAATTGAAGAAGGTGCAAATAGAACTACTGAAATAGTTAAAGGTTTAAAAGTATTTTCGCGTTCCGATGAGTTTGAAACCAAATTTGCAGATATTCACGAAGGTATAAATAGTACATTGGTATTGCTTAATAATCAATTGAATAACAAAATTAAAGTTGATAAAATATTTAAAGCCGAAAACGGAGTTATTGAACATTTTCCTGGTAAAATGAATCAAGTGTTTATGAATTTATTGAGCAATTCAATTTATGCGGTTAATAAAAAATGGAATTACGAAATTGGTGGGGTTATTACTATTAAAACCGAAATAGTAAGTGGCAAATTTGTTATAACTTTTAGCGATAATGGCATTGGAATGACACCTGATGTGGTAAATAAAATGTTTGATCCATTTTTTACAACCAAAGAAGTTGGCGAGGGAACAGGCTTAGGTATGTCAATAGTTTATAAAACCATCGAAATGCATAAAGGTAAAATTTTGGTTGATAGTGAACTTGGAAAAGGTACTACCTTCACCATTGAAATACCAAATCAGTTGGCTATTTAACCGTTTAACAGAAGTTTTTCTTCTATTCCAAATAAAAACTTCAATAATTACTTAATTGGCATTATTTTCGCCATTCTTAATTTCTTATCTTATTTATATGAAAAAAGCACTAAAGATTAGTTTAATTGTTCTAGGACTTTTAATAATTACTGTGGTAGCACTGCCTTTTATTTTTAAAAGTAAAATAGTGGGTTTAGTAACCGAAGAAGCCAATAAAAATATTAATGCCAAAGTAAAGTTTAGCGATGATATTGGCTTTAGTATTTTAAAATCGTTCCCCGATTTTACCTTAACCATGAAAAACATTGAAGTAGTGGGTATTGAAGAATTTGAGTTTGATACATTATTAGCCATTAATAAATTGGAAGTTTCAATGGATTTAATGAGCGTTATCAATGGTGGACAAATAAAAATTAGAAACGTTTATTTAAATCAACCTCGTATTCATGCCATTGTATTGAGTAATGGTAAAGCCAATTGGGATATTGCTAAACCATCGGCCGATACCACAAAAACCGAAACAACTGGCGAGCCTGCCAAATTTGATGTATTGCTAAAAAAACTTGAAATAGAAAATGCTTACATCAGTTACAACGATAAAGTTGGAAATATGAGTAGTGAAATAGATGGGATGAATTATACCTTAAACGGTGATTTTAACCAAGATATTTTCAGTATGAAACACGATTTAGACATAGCTAAATTGACTTATGCCATGGCTAATATTAATTATTTAAGTAAGGTTCACACTACTTTTAAAGCCGAAATTGAAGCCAATCAAAAAGAAAGTAAATATACTTTTAAAGACAATGAGTTTGGATTGAACGAATTGATTTTTAAAATGGATGGTTTTGTGCAAATGGCAGGTAATGATATAAATATGGATTTAAAATATGCTGCTAAGAAAAACGATTTCAAAGACTTTTTATCTTTAATACCAGCTATTTATAGTTCATCATTTAAAGATATTCAATCAAAAGGTAAATTGGCTTTTGATGGTTTTGCAAAAGGAACTTTTAACGATAAACAATTGCCTGCATTTGCCTTTAACTTAATGGTAGAGCAAGGTTGGTTTAAATATCCAGCATTGCCTGCACCTGTCGAAAATGTTGGCATTGATTTTCATGTAACCAATGCTGATGGCAATTTAGACCATACCATAATTAATTTAGCTAAAATGCACTTTGAATTACAAGGCGATCCATTTGATGCTAAATTATTAGCCGAAAATCCAATGAAAGATCCATTTATTGATGCACATTTAAAAGGTAAATTGAATTTGGATAATGTTGTAAAAATAGTGCCAATGCCAGCCGGAACTATACTTTCGGGTTTATTAACTTCTGATTTTGCTGCAAAAGGTAAAATTAGCGATATTGAAAATAAAAACTACGAAAACTTTAATGCTCGTGGAACCATTGCAGTTAATGGAATTAACTATAAATCAGCTGAATTACCGCAAGGTATGAAATTAAGTACTGCTACTTTGGCATTTAATCCAAAAACAGTTACACTTTCAAATTTTGATGCTAAAATTGGTAATAGCGATATGCAAATGAATGGCGATTTAAGTAACTTTTTTCCATACTTTTTTGGTAAAGGAACTTTGGTTGGTAACTTAAATTTTAAAAGTAATATGATGAACGCAAATCAGTTTTTATCAAATAGCACTGATACTTCAACTGCTGCAACTTCTGCTGGAGCCGATACAAGTGGAATGGCTGTAGTTGAAATTCCAGGGAATATTGATTTTACTTTAACCAGTTCAATAGCTAAATTACTTTATACCAATTATAGTATTACTAATTTTAATGGAATGGTTAAAGTGGCTAATCAAAAACTTACTTTTAGCAAAGTAGCTTTAAACATGCTTGGTAGCAGCATGACAATGGATGGTTATTACGAAACAACCAATCCTAAAAAACCAACAGTAGAAATGGCTTTTGGAATTAAAAATTTAGATATTCCAACAGCTTTTAAAACATTTAATACTGTTCAAAAAATAGCTCCAATTGCGGAGAAAATGACTGGAGTTTTCAATACATCAATTTCTAAATTCACCACGGAATTAGATAATAAAATGATGCCTATTTATGAAAAAACATACATTGCTGGCGATTTACAACTAAACAATGCTTCGGTTACCAATATTGAAGCATTTAATAAAATAGCTGATGTGTTTAAACGCGATGAATGGAAAAAAGCAGAATTTAAAAACGTTTCTATCAAATACGAAGTAGTAGGAGGAAGGGTTAATACCAAACCATTTAATGTAAAATTAGGTGGTCAAACTTTAAACTTGAGCGGTTCAACAGGTTTAGATCAAACTATTTCTTATTTAGGAACAGTTGCTATTCCTCGAAAAGATTTAGGAAGCGCCAATTCTGCTTTAGATGGTGTTTTAGCTCAATTAAATCAAAAAGGTGGAACAAATGTTAAGTTAAACGAAATAATGAATATTGGTTTAAAATTAGGTGGTACCTTTACCAAACCAACTGTTACCACAAACTTGGCTGATATTGCTAAAAATGAAGCTAGTAGTTTAAAAAATCAATTAAGCGATGAGTTAAATAAAAAGAAAAAAGAATTGGAAGATCAAGCCAAAGCCGAAATTGAAAAACAGAAAAAAGAATTAGAAACTAAGGCTAAATCCGAAGCTGATAGATTGAAAAAAGAAGCTGAAGCCAAAGCAAAAGCTGAGGCAGATAAAGCTAAAAACAAATTAGAGGAAGAAGCCAAAAAGAAACTAAAAGGTTTATTTGGAAACTAAAATGTAATAACTGAATTGTAAAATAAATTCAATACTTAAAAAGAAAGCGCTGCTATTTACGTTTAAAATAGCAGCGCTTTTTTATTGTTTAATGTTATTTGAATAGCAAACTATACACTGCCCAAATCAATGTGATTATTGAATAATAAAAGCAATTTACATTTGACCTTTATTTACTTACCCTAAAATTTATAAATTTATGCTACAGAGCAAATTAGCTTTTATAAAATATTTAAAATTTTGTGCATTTGCATTGATTTTGTTTTTGCAAAACAGTGCATCAGCTCAAAGAACTGCTATTTATGAAGACGAATCGAGGATTTATCAGCGTGCCATAGAGCTTTTTGATAAAGAAAAGTACGCGGCAGCTCAAAAACATTTCAACATGTTTGCCGATAAAATTAAAGATGAAGTTTATGTGGTAAATGCAAAATATTATGCAGCCACTTGTGCTATGGAATTGGCCAATAACGATGCGCCAAAGTTGCTTTTAAACATCATAAAAAAATATCCTCAATACGATAAAGCTGTTTTAGCAAAATACCAACTGGCACGTCATTATTATAGAAATAAAGATTATAAAAAAGCAGCCTCTATGTTGGTTGATTTTGATGATGAATATTTAGATGATAACCAACAATTGGAATATTATTTCATTAAAGGTTTTTGTAATTTTAAAATCGAAAATTTTGATGAATCGCAAAAAGCATTCAGAAAAATTAAAGACCCTAAAACAAAATATTACGAGGCTGTAAATTACTATTATGGTTATGTTTGTTACCGTCAAGCCAATTATCAAGAAGCTTTAGAACATTTTGGTCGTGTAAAAAACCATAAAACTTTTGGTCCTTTAAGCAATGTGTATGTAGCTCAAATTTATTTTGCTAAAAAAGATTACAGCCAAGTAATTAAGTATTGTGATACCATTACCAATCCAGATGTGGTAATAGATGTAGCTGGTATGTTAGGTCAATCGCATTATATCCAAAAAAATTACGATAAAGCTTTACCTTATTTAATTAAATACATGAACGAGGCGCCTGCGGTTCCTTCGCGTAACGATTTTTACAGATTGGCTTATTCCTATAAAGTAAACAAACAATTCGATAAAGCTATTGAAAACTTTTTAAAAGTATCGGAAGAAACAGATACTTTATCGCAATATTCCTATTTTCAATTGGCAGAATGTTATTTAACCATTGATAAAAAGAACAATGCTAGAACTGCGTTTAATAAGTGTTTATCTCTTGGTTTTATTCCTTCTTTAAATGAAGAAGCATTATTTAATACTGCTAAATTAAGTTACGAAATTTCTACTAATAGCAATGCTTTAACCAATTTAACATCATTTATTGAATCTTATCCAAAATCAAAATACATTACCGAAGCTAAAGGGTTAATTAGTAATTTATTGCTTACCAGTAAAAATTACAAAGAGGCTATAAAAATTTTAGAAAGTATTGAAGATAAAGACGACAAGGATTTAAGCACACTTCAAAAAATATATTATTACAGAGCGGAGGAATTATACTTACAAAACGATTATAAAGGCGCTGATGAGTATTTTAACAGAGTGTTAGCTTCAGGAAAATACAATATGCAAATGGTGGGATTGAGCTATTTTTGGTTAGCCGAAATTGCTTATCGCGATGCTGCTTACAGCAATGCAATTGTGCAGTTTAAAAAAGCTCAAATGGTTGAAGAGTTAAAAGCTGCAAGGTTTTATAATATGTCGTTTTATAGTTTAGGTTACGCTTATTTAAAAACGGTTGATTACAAAAATGCCATTGAAAGTTTTAAAAAATATGCAGAGCGCGATGCGCAAATGAGCAATCCTGAAGTTTATACCGATGCAGTAACACGTATTGCTGATTGTTATTTTGCCGAAGGCAGTTACCAAAAATCAATTGAGTTTTATAATATAGTAATCAATAAAGATTTGAATGGAAGCGATTATGCCTTATACCAAAAAGCCATGATTCAAGGTGTTATTAAAAAGTCAAATGATAAAATTTACACGTTAGGTGTATTAATTGAGCGTTTTCCTAAATCAATTTTTATAGATGATGCTTTGTTTGAAAAAGCTGATGAACAATTAAAAAATGGCAATTTACAAGATGCTTTAAAAGGGTTTAACAATATCATTGATAATTATCCAAGAAGCGCGTTTATACGCAAAGCATATTTAAATAAAGGACTTACCTTGTTTAATTTAGCTAAAGATGATGAGGCAATAGCTACCATGAAAATACTTTCAACTACTTATACCAATAGCGATGAAGCACGTCAAGGTTTGGTAGTTTTAAAAAATATTTTGGTTAGTAAAGGCGAAAGCGATACCTATTTTGATTTTATAAAAAGTTTGCCAAACATAGTGGAATCGGCTTCATCACAAGATTCATTAACATACCAATCGGCTTTTAATAATTACAAAGCTGCTTTGGAATATTATAGTAAAAAAGATTTTAACAGCGCTAATCGCGATTTTTCAAAAGCAAGTAAAGGTTTTGGTAATTATTTAAATCGTTTTGCGGGTGGCTATTTTACTGCTAAAGCTTATTACTATAAAGCAGAAAGCGATAATGCTTTAAAAGCTTACGATGATGCTTTGGTTGGTTATGAATATACAGCCAATGCTATTAGAAGCGATTTTACGGAACGAAGTACACGCCAAACAGCGGTTATTTATTATTTGCGCAAAAATTATGAAAAAGCATTTGAGTATTATGCTGCTTTAGAGCGTATTGCTGGTAATAAAGACAATTTACAATTATCATTATTAGGTCAGTTACGCGCTGCCATGATTATGAATAAAATGGATACTGCTACTCAAGTTTCATTTAGATACGTTAACTCTGGTATAGCTACCAAAGAAGGTTTATCAGATGCAAAATTAAACATTGCAAGATTTTTTATGGCGCGTAATAAACCTGACAGTGCTTGGGCCGATTTCCAATATTTGTTGAAAGAGAATAAGAAAAATGCAATTGGTGCAGAAGTTAGCTACAATATTGCTTTGATTCAATATTTGAGAAAAGATTATAAAACAAGTATTAAAACTATTTTCGAAATAAATGACAACTTTGGAGAGTACGAATATTGGGTAGCTAAATCATTTATTTTATTAGCCGATAATTATGTAGCTCAAAAAGATTATTTCCAAGCCAAAGCTACTTTACAAAGTATTATTGATGAATACAGTAAAGATGATTTGAAAATTATTGCTTTAGAAAAGTTGAAGAAAATAGAAGAAGACGAGGCTAAAGGAAAATTAGAACAGAAAAAGAAAGTAGATGAGAGGATAAAAAGCCGCGATTAATTTCTAATAACAGTAATTTTTTAAAGCATAACTAAGTATGAAAAATATTAAATTATATATAGCATTTTTGATTTTAAATGGCATGGCTTTTTCAGCTATGGCGCAGCAAGATACCCTCAGTGATGGAATTAACGTAAACATAAAATATGTACCCACTTTATCTGAGTCTATAAAAATTCCAGTTAACCCAAATCCGGAGCAACCTCAAAGTGTAAAGCCAACTTTTACCTACAAAGTTCCTGATTTAAACACTGAAACTACACCAACTATTTATACCATTAAACCAATTAGTTTGGGTAATATGTTATTACCTAAATTACGCAATAACTATTTTAGATTTGGTTTTGGAAATTATGCCACTCCATTGGCCGAAGGTTACATTACAAGTATGCGTAACAAAACCTGGAACAATGGTTTGTTTTTTAAACATTTATCGAGCAATGGCGATAGGGATTTTAACAATTTTAGCAATAATACTTTGGGTGCCCATAGCAAACGTTTTTTTAGTAATTCGGTATTGAGTGTTTCTGCATTATATCACCGTAATGTGGTGTATAATTATGGTTTTTTACCTACAGCAATTGGAGCTAAAGAAGATACTTTAAAAAATATTTATAACCTATTTGATTTAAATATTTCGTTAGAGAATTTAAAAAACGATAGCCTTTCTTTAAAATATAAATTTGATGTAAACTATTATTTTCAAGGTAATAACTTTGATTTAGTAGAGCATAATTTTAAAATAGCTGGAAACCTAAGTAAAACCATTAGTGATATTCCTTTTACATTATATACAGGCATTAATAGTATTAGCAATATAAAAAATGCAAATACATTGCAGCGCACAGCTTTTATTTTTAACCCACGTATTAACTTGGAAGATGAAAGTTATTATTTAAGGGCAGGTTTTAACTTTACTTATTTTGCTGATAGTATAGAAACCGAAAAAAATAGCCATTTTTATCCTTTTGGAGAAGCTGCATACCATGTAGTTCCTAAGGTTTTAACTGTATTAGGAGGTGTTACTGGTAATTATGGTATCAATACTTTTAGAAGTATCAATGCTGAAAATCCTTTTGTGCGTAATTACAATTTTAAAAATACCAATAACTTATTCGAAATGTATGTTGGTTTAAAAGGTCATATTGCTAAAGGTTTAAATTACTCGTTACAAGCATCTATAGCCAATATTGAAAATATACTTTTTTATGTACAAGATAGCAGCAGTTTACAAAAAATTATTTACGATGAAGGAAAGGTTACGTTAACCACTTTTTCAGCCGATATTAGTTATCAGTTAGGCGAAAAATGGAGATTTGCTTTATTGGCCAAAGCTTATAATTACAGCATGAGCAAACTTCAATTTGCTTACAGCCGCCCAAGCACAGAAGTAAAATTAAATACTAGCTATAATATTGGCGATAAGTTTATGTTACGTGGCGATATATTTTATGTTGGACAAAGAACAGGAGGTGTAACTAACCCAACCACAGGAAATAAAGACAATATAACTGAAGTAAAATTAAATCCGTTTGTTGATTTAAACTTAGGAATAGATTACAGATACAATAAAAATGTATCAGTATTTATTAACTGTAATAATATGGCAGCTGCTCGCTATATGCGCTTTACCAATTACGATGTTTATGGTTTCAATATTTTAGGTGGAGTTACTTTAACATTTTAAATACAAAAAAGGCTTTTTATGAAAAATATTTTTATTCTATTAATTAGCCTTTTTTATATTTCAGCTTGTGCTCAAAGCGAAATAGATAGTAGTATAATCAATAAAAAGGGCACAACAGTTTCTGCTAGATTTAACAGTCCTAAAGGTTTTGAAAGGCCAATTTATAAAGCCAATTCGTTTGAAGCTTATTTAAATAATTTTGAGTTATTTCCATTTGGAACTCAAGTGAAATACTTTAACGGTTTTCCTAAAATTAACCAACAAGTAGCAGCTTCGGTTTTAAAAATAGATATAGGCAAAAAGGATTTGCAGCAATGTGCAGATGCTGTGATGCGATTAAGGGCTGAATATTTATTTGCGCAAAAAAAGTATCAACAAATACATTTTAACTTTACCAATGGGTTTAACGCCAGTTACGAAAAATGGGCTCAAGGTTACCGAATAAAGGTAAATGGCAATACCGTAAATTGGGTAAAAACTAAAACTATTGATTATTCATATGCAACATTTAAGCAATATTTAGAAATAGTATTTACTTATGCAGGAACTTTATCATTAAGCAAAGAACTTATTCCTGTTAGCATTGATAGTATTCAGGTGGGCGATGTATTTATAAAAGGTGGAAGTCCTGGACATGCAGTTATGGTTATGGATGTAGCAAAAAATAAAAAAACAGGAAAGCGTGTTTTTATGTTAGCCCAAAGCTACATGCCTGCGCAAAATATTCATATTTTAGTCAATGAAAATAACAAAAGTATTTCGCCTTGGTATGAGTTAAGTATGGGCGAAACTTTACATACACCGGAGTGGACTTTTCAATACAATGATTTAAAACGATTCAAATAAAATTGGTATAAAAATGAAAAAATGGTTTTTGGTATTTGTGTTTTTTTATGCAATAAACAATTTAAAGAGTCAGGATTTAAACCAATCTGATTTGGTAAGTTCTTGTCAAAATTTTAATGAGTTAAACAATAATATATTACTTGGTTCCATCAATAAAAACAGTGCAACCATGATGGTTAAATTCCAATTGCAGTTAATCAATCAAATCTATTTTCAAATTCAGAAGTTTGATTCCAATTTCAATAAATTTTATTTTCCAATACAAGGTTATAATGCCAAAGCCATAGGCGGGAAAAGTGGTAACGGATATGTACCGGCTGGTTTTGATTATTTTGATGGCGATAAGCATACTGGGCATGCGGCACACGATATTTTTATAAACGATAAAAACCAAGATGCCTTGGATGATAAAACCAAAAAGCCTGCTAACATATTAGCTTTTACTGGTGGAGTGGTTATTGCCATGTCGCCAAATTGGGATTCTACCAGCACTTTAAGAGGCGGAAAGTATATATATGTGTATAATCCAATATTAAACATTATTTGTTATTATGCCCATTGTAAGGATATTTATGTAAAGATTGGCGATATTGTTAAACCTAAGCAAGTAATTGCTACTGTAGGCAGAACAGGACTCAATGCATTTAAAAAACGTTCGCCAACACATTTACATTTTATGATCTTAAAGTTAGATGCAAATTTATATCCAAACCCAATCAATAGCTATAACCTTTTGCTAAAAAGTAAGTTTTAATAAAACGTTTATTCCGCACTTTAAACTTTGCATTTCGCATTCAAAAATCTCCCAACTCTCCCAACTCAGTAATGCTGAGGAACAAAACATCTTCTTTTAATAAGGAAATAATCTTTTATTACCTTATTAATTAACATCCCCCTAACCCCCTTCAGCAGGGCCAATCCTAAGCGCAAGGGGGAACTGCACCCGCACTATAAATAATCAATACTTTTTACTCAAAACTAAGAACTTCGAACTTTTTACTTCGCAGTTCGTCATGCTGTAAACATCTCCTTGGCTTTAACTAATTGCTGTCCATTACAGTTAACTTTGTCAAAGTTCTAAACTTTGACAAAGTTTTCCCGCACCTTTTTATCAATAAAAAAACGCTTTAGTTTTGGCTAAAGCGGTTGGGTTGGTATTTTCCTTTTGTTAGTTTGAACACGCTCCTTCAAGGCAGGGCGTGTGCCGGGTTTGCGGTATTTGTACGCGCACTAGCTAGGAACCTTTTTTAAAGTACTTATGAAAACTTTTAAGTAAATATTTTTTTTCATATCTGTTAAATTTTTCAATATCATAATACCAATTGCCTTCTATTTTTAAATTTTTTGTATTTGAATTTGAGCTATCTTGATAATAAAGCAAGTTATAGCCAATCCTAGGGTAACTATAGTGATAACAAGATGCTAACTTCATAATAGAATCATAAAAAATAGCTTTTTCATAAATATTTTTATAGAATAAATTAGTTTCCAAATTAATTTTTTCTTCCTTGGAATTTTCAGAATCACTTTTAAAATAAAATTCTACAGTACTGTCAGATATTAAAAACCGTATTTTGCCTTTATCGCTAAAAAATGAAGAATCTACTTCTATAAATAATAAAGACTTATTATTTCGCACAGCACGATATACAAAACTATCTGTTCCTAAAAAAGACTTACCCTCAGTTCTTAGTATTGAATAAGTTAGTGAGTCATGTTTTACCCTAAAATCTAAAAACTCATCGAACTTAGAAATTGAAATACAAGAGTATAAACAAAAAATCATTAAAGATAAAATCACTATTTTAACTGTATTCATTATTTTAATTTTTTAGTAGTTTTTCCAATGGTTTTTGTTACCAACATTTGATTACTATTCAAATAACGTAATTTTTTAAATAAAAAACTGGTTTAAAATTGGCTAAAGCAATCCACTGCATTCAGTCATGTTGCAAACATCTCCTTGGCTTTAACTGATTGCTTTCCGTTAGCATTGTTTAATTGTTTAGAGGGTTTAGAAAGTTTAGAAGGTTTTTTCGAGCTTTGGTGTTCCTTATTCGTTAAATTTATCAGCATCAAACGTCATTGCGATCGTAGAGAAGCAATCTCAAGTTGGCGGACTTCTTTCATAACTAGGGATTGCTTCGTGCTTCGCAATGACGTTGGTTCCCGCACTCCGCAGTTCGTCATGCTGCAAGCATCTCCTTGGCTTTAACTAATTGCTGTCCATTACAGTTAACTTTGTCAAAGTTCTAAACTTTGACAAAGTTTTCCCGAACCTGTTTTCAAAAAAAATATTTTTAGTTTTGGCTAAAGTGGTTAGTTCGGTCTTTTCTTCTTGATGGTTTGAACATTTTAAATGTGTTCACTTGTTTTGTAGTATTTGCTCGTGCACTTAGGAAATTAGACTATTTCAACTATTATTTATAGTTGTTTTGACTCCTTTAATATATTTTGATATTGATTTCTGAATACCATTCTCATCGAACAATTTAACTATTCCATCAAGTAGCCCATCCTTATAGCTTCCACATTCTTTTAATTGTCCATTATTGTAATAAATCTTATAAGTACCATCTTTAACACCCATTTTATACTTAACTTCCATTTCAACTGTGCCATTTTCGAAATACTGATAAGCATAACCTTCTTTTTTTCCGTGTTTAAAATTTTCCTTTGTATTAATTACGCCTGATTCAAAATATGATAGAGCCTCTCCATCAAAACTATCTCTTAAATAGTTACAATCGATTTTTAATTTTCCATTTGAAAAAAACTCTTTATACTTACCATTTAATTGTCCATTCAACCAATTACTCTGCGTTTGTAAAATACCATTATCAAAAAAATCTTCAGCTAAACCATTTACTTTATCATCTATAAAAAAAACTTTAGCCTTTATTTTGCCATTTTCATGATAAGATATAGCAACTCCATTTTTCTTTGAGTTTTCTAATTTTACAATACTTTTTAAATTTCCGTTTGAATAATAAGTCTTTTTTTCTGAATCTTTACAACGGATAAAGACTAAACTTAAAATTACAAATAATACACAATTTTTAAATTTCATTTTTCAAATAAATGAGTAGTTAAATAATTTTCCAATATAAATTTTTAATTATTTAATCTTGTTTTCTTGTTTTGTAATTAAACAATAATTCGTAATGTGTAAATAAGTTTAAAAAGGGGGAATATTTGTAATTGTTTGGTGTCTTCACCAACCAACATTTTATTGCTATTCCAATATCGTAATTATTGCATAAAAACCGCTATAGTATTTGTGCATAAGCGGTTTTTTATTTTGAATTAAGTGTTTCAAATTAATATTACCTGACCATCTGCTTGAATAAACACTTCAGAAAGTAAGAAAGTAAAAACTAATTAAGTATTTAAAAGTTCATTTAACTACAACTTTAGCCTTTCATAAATTTAAAGTAACATATCCATTATAAAGTTGTAATCTTGAATTGAAATATAAAAATTCAAAAAAAATTATGGTACTTATTTTCCTTGGACTAGTTCTTATTGCAGTAGCAACATTTGTATTTAATCCTAATAATATAAATGCTAAGTTTGGTATGCCTATAAAAATTGTAGGTTCTGTGCTAATTGTAATTGGTGTGTTAAACTCTTGTTTTAAACAAATTGATGCAGGCCAAATTGGTGTAAAATCGCTGTTTGGTAAAATTGAAGACGATATTTTATTAAGTGGTTTAAACTTTGTAAATCCTTTGGTAGAAGTAAAAACCATTGATACCAAAACCCAAAATTATACCATGAGCGGCATACACGATGAAGGCACAAAAGCCGGTGATGATGCCATTAGGGTTTTAACAGCTGATGGTTTGGAAGTTACCATTGATTTAACTGTTCTTTACCGTGTGGTTCCTTCAGAAGCGCCAAGATTATTAAAAGAAACTGGATTGGATTATAACGATAAAATTGTAAGACCTTTAACCAGAACAAAAATTAGAGATAACGCAGTTTATTACGATGCTGTGGCTCTTTACAGCAGCAAGCGCGATACTTTCCAAATGCGCATTTTTAACAGCATAGAAAAAGATTTTAAAAGCAGAGGATTGATTTTAGAACAACTTTTGGTGCGTAATATTACTTTGCCAACTTCGGTTAAAGCAAGTATTGAATCAAAAATAAATGCGGAGCAAGATGCTCAAAAAATGCAGTTTGTATTGCAAAAAGAAAAACAAGAAGCAGAGCGTAAAAGGGTGGAGGCGCAAGGTATAGCTGATTATCAAAGAATTATTTCTACAGGTTTGAGCGATAAACAATTACAATACGAAAGTATCAAAGCTAATTTAGAGTTGGCTAAATCGGCAAATGCCAAAATAATTGTATTAGGCAAAGGCAATAACCCCATGATAATTGATGGAAAATAGCCATTCGTAAATAGAATATTTGTTATTTGTTTTTTTATAAAAGCAAATAACAAATATTTTACAAAATCCTTCATAAAATTTATTAGTATTGTAAAAATGTAATAAACCTGAAAAAGTTTATTAAAAATACAATCAAATTAATGAAATTATTTAAATCGTTAGCCATAAATATTTTACTTATACTGCTGGTTTTGTACATATTAAGCTGGCTTGGTGCATTGGTATTAAGTGCTTATACAAGGCATGGCGAGTCGTTAACTTTACCTAATTTAAAAGGTTTAAATTTTGAAGAAGTTGAGAAAATTTTAGAGCAAAAAAAGCTAAGGTATATAATTACCGATACTGCTTTTATTGACGATATGCCCAAAGGCAGTGTAGTGGAGCAAAATCCAGCACCCAATACAAAGGTAAAAGAAGGCCGATTTATTTATATTACCATTAATTCTACTTCAACTATTGGCGTGCAAATGCCCAATTTAATTAATAGCTCATTGCGTTTTGCCGAAACTGTTTTAATAAGTTCGGGTTTAAAACTTGGAAGCGTTATTTATAGGCCAGATGTGGCTGCAGGAGCTGTTTTAGACCAATTATACCGTAATCAAAGTATTCAACCTAACATAAAAATTCCTAAAGGAGCAAGTATTGATTTAGTAGTTGGCGATGGTATGGGCAGCACTTTAGTAGCCATTCCTGATTTAACTAATTTAACTTTAAACGAAGCTAGAGGTGTTTTAGAAAGTAGTATGCTTCAGGTTGGAAGTATTGTGTACGAAGGTAAAAACGATTCGTTAAACGCTACCATTAAACGTCAGTCGCCTCCATTTCAAGAAGGTCAAACCATAAAAAGTGGCCAACAAATTGATTTGTTTTTAGGCGATAAATAAATGACACAATTGTTATTACTAAAATTTGAAAATGTACGTTAATCAAGCTGATACAGTTAACTGCATTGTTAAACCTAACAAAAATATTTCATGAAATTTAACTTAACCATTTTAGCTTTTTTGCTTTTAGGCATTACCGCAAAGGCTCAAGAAAAAAGAGTTCCTTTAGGAAGTAATGTGTTTTTAAAACAAAATGAGGAAACAAATATTACTAGTGAAAATTTAACTACCACAAAGCTTGGAAAAGCTGATGCGTTAACCATTCCTTTTATTGATTTTTTTAACAATAAATTTTCTAATAAGCCCAATAAAACCAATTGGTTAGATAGTGCAGTAACCATTGATAATTTAAACGCTATTTTTGATACTAAGAATACAGTTGGAGTTGTTTACAACAATGGTTTTGGAATGGCTGATGTGCTAACATCTCAATTATTAAATACCTCAGCAATTGGAAATAATGTTTTTGTTTCAATCAATTTTTCTACTGGAGCTGATTGGCAGTTGAACGATTCTTTGGTTTTTCAGGTAAAAGGAAATTCGGGAGTTTGGAACACACTTTGGGTTAGCAATAATGAGGCTGTTTTAAATAGAGATGTAATATTTAACTTGCCTATTACAGCCGATTTACGAACCAATTTATTTCAGTTTCGTTTTGTAAGTTATTGTAATACTGATAGTGATAAACAAGAGGTTTTTAAATTGCATCAATTGGCTATTTCGTTTAAAAATAACTTACCATTTTACGAATCGTTTAGGCAATTTAATACCAAAACGTTTACACCAATCAATACCCGTTGGTATAACTTTAATAATAATGTAACGCCTAATGATAGCGATATTATGTTATGGGGTAATTCGGTTATATTTAATTCAATCACTCAAATTGCAGATTCAAGCTATTTTACCAATAATGGTTTGTATGGCAATGCAGATACTTTAATTGCTAATCCTATAGATTTATCTAAAACAACTACGAGCGACCAATTGGTAATGAGTTTTTGGTTTAGAAGTTTTAATCAAACAAGGGTAAATGATTCTATTTATTTAGAGGTATTGGATAATCTTGGCCGTTGGCAAAGAATCTGGTCTTCAGGTAAAGTTGGAACAAGTTATCAAAATGTCAATGTTTCGGTTGGTTCAGGTAGATTGAGACATCAGTTTTTTAGTTTTAGATTTATTAATAAAGGTACTTATTTAAATACCGAAACTGCAAGTTTTGCTATTGCTGCATTAAAGATTACAGCCAAGCGTGATTTACCTTTGTTTGACGATTTTTCAAGCACAGTTGGTTATTATCCTAACAATGATTTTTGGATTGATAACAAAGTATTTATAAACAATAATTTTCCAC
Source organism: Bacteroidota bacterium (assembly GCA_027484685.1). Classification (GTDB taxonomy): domain Bacteria; phylum Bacteroidota; class Bacteroidia; order UKL13-3; family UKL13-3; genus JAAFJM01. The sequence continues at coordinate 121,940 of JAIXSO010000047.1, read as the reverse complement.
GCAATCAGCCAAGTATAAATGTGGCAACTTTTGATGGATTAGACGAATTTGGAAATGCTTATAGTAAGTTGCCTATAAAAGGTGTGGCTGATATTTTAACATCAAAAGGATTTGATCTTTCAAGTTTTACTTTGAGCGATTCAATCTATTTAAGCTTTTATTACCAATATCATTTACAAGGAACTACAGGTCAAATTCAACCAACTGATTCGTTAATTTTAGACTTTAGATTTAGTCCAAATGATGCAGATTCGTTTGCAACAGTTTGGAAAAAATCGGCTTTAGATACTTTAGGTTACGATACTTTTAATAGGGTTTTGATAGCTGTGCCTGCTAAATACTTACATAATGATTTTCAGTTTAGGTTTAAAAATATAGGAAGCCTTTCGGGCAATGTTAGCCAATTTCATATTGATTACATAAAGTTGGATGCAGCTAGAAGTTTAAAAGATACCTTTAACGATGATTTGGCAATTTCATCAACACCCACTTCATTATTGAAAAAATACCGAAGTATGCCTTGGAAACACTTTGAATTAAACAAGCCTGCTTACACCAACGATTCACTTTATTTTTCTGTATTTAATAATGGAAACCGTAACTTTTCAATTAACTATAGAAGGCAATTGTTTAACAACGAACAAAGCGTGGTTTTTGTAAAAAGCGATGCTGTTGGAAGTGTTCCATTTTCAGTAGCTACTCCTTTAATTTCAGTCAATCCAACTGTGTTAAACACAACTTCTACCAATTTAGTAAGAAAGTTTACCAATACTTTGAGCGTTAGTAATAATGGTTTTGCAGGAAACGATAATGTACCAAGCAACGATTCAATAACTACTACTACTACATTTAGCAATTATTTTGCTTACGATGATGGTTCGGCTGAAGCTGGTTATGGCATTTATTTGAAAAACACAGGCTCTGTTGCTTTAGCATACGATATTGAAAAAATTGATACCATTTATGGTGTTCAAATATTCTTTAACCAATCAGAATTTAATGTGAGCACACGCAAGTTTGATGTAGTAGTATGGGATAATATAACTCCAATTAGACAAACAGCAACAAATGATAGAGTAATTTACCGCAAAACTGGTGTAAGCCCTATTTATACCAATACCATCAACGGTTTTGCTACCATATTATTCGATTCGGCCATTGTGGTTCCAAAACGTTTTTATGTTGGTTGGGAACAAATTGGTCAGTTTGTGTTAAATGTAGGATTAGATGAAAATTATTATGTAGGCAATAAAATGGTTACCAACCCAAATATGTTTTACAAAACCGATGGTTTTTGGTTGCCAACCGAAATTCCTGGTGCTTTAATGATTCGACCAATGTTAGGGCAAATTGTGGATGTGCCAACCAGCATTGTAGAACCACAACGTATTAATACTTTTGAATTTAATTTATACCCCAATCCAGCTTCGCAAAACTTTACCATTGAATTGAGTAAAGCCGATAACTGTCAAGCTATAATTTACGATTTAATGGGCAAACAATTAGCTAATTATAATTTAAATAGCAATGTAAATAATATAGATGCAAGTAATTTGCAATCAGGTGTTTATATTGTCCAGGTTATAAATGAATTAACTGGCGCTAAATTTTCTAAAAAACTAATAATTAACTAAATACAAATAAAATATGAACGACATAACTACAGACGAATTAAAGCAACGTATGGATGCTGGTGAAAAACTTAACTTATTTGATGTACGTGAATTACACGAATATGAAGAATTTAATATTGGAGCTACCTTAATTCCATTAGGTGAGTTACCTGGCAGATTGAGCGAGTTAGAAAACTTAAAAAATGAAGAAGTAATTGTTCATTGTAGGAGCGGAGCAAGAAGCGGAAATGCTAAAATGTTTTTACTTGATAATGGATTTACGAATGTAAGAAATGTTTTAGGTGGTATGCTCGATTGGAGATCAAAGTTTTAATTAGAAACGATAAAATAAAAAAGAGGAGATTTGTTTAAAATACTCCTCTTTTTTTGTTTAAAGACTTTGGTAAAACGATAATGTATCTGCCACAATTTTTTTATTGTCGTACTTATCTTTTACTAACCTGAGTGCGTTTTTACCAATCCTAATTATCTCGCTAGGGTTATTAATTAAATTTCTAATTTGGGCTTTAAACTCCTCGGCTGTTTCGGCTATTATTATATGTTCGCCATTAACGGCTTCTATTCCTTGAGCTCCTAACGAGGTAGAAATAATACATTTTCCTAAGCCCATCCCTTCTAAAATTTTAACCCTAATACCACTTCCAGAAAATAAAGGAACTACCATAATGGCTTTTTCGTTCATAAACCTAATGGCATCGTCAATTTCGCCTAAAACACCTATATGGTTTTGGTTATTATAATCAAAAAACGATGTTGGAATATTGCGGCCGGCAAGGTAAAATTTAAGCTCTGGGAACTCATAGTTCATATCATACCACACGTTCTGAATAAACCACTTCATAGCCTCTTGGTTTGGCATCCAATCCATTGAACCAATATGGAATAAACTTGGCATTTCTAAATTAGTATTATCTACTATTAGTTTTTCCAAATTAATACCAAATGGTGAAACATGAATAGGTTTTGTACAGCCACTTTCTTTAAATGCCAAAGCATCATTTTTAGTGATGGCAGCAATACCATCAAAGTTATTAAGTTGTTTTTTTTCAAAACTTTGTAACCTTTTGGCAAGTAAATTTAAATACCATTTTTTTATTGGATTACCTTCATTACAAGCCAAAGTTTCCCAAATTTGGTATTCTACATTATGTTGTCGCAATACGCATTTTGCTTTGCTATACTTTCTAATAATGTCTAAATAAGGTGCTACAAATATGGTTTCAAAAACTACTACATCAAATTCTTTTTCTTTACAAATTTGAATGAGTTGTTCTTCAAAATTTTTGTTTATAAAACGTTTTACATGATACGAGTCGTTAGAAAACAAGTTTAAAAATGCATCAATTGGTTTTATATGGTTATCAATATAAGTTAAATGAATATCGCCTAAGGCTTTAACATGTTCTGGAAGATCCTCATAATCAATAAAATGCTTCGAAGTGTTTAACGAGGCAATGGTTAAATCACACCCAGCATCTCCATAGCCTTTTGCATAATTAAAGTAGCAAAGTGCTCCACCATCTTTTAATGGCCACGGAAAACGAGGAGTTATTTGTAAAATATTCATTTTGTATTTTTATTTTTTGGAATAATTTTTTTAAAAATATTTATCCAAGCATTTTTATTAAATAACGAACTATCGTTACTAGCTTGATAGGTTAAGAAAAATCCAAGAGGAGTTAATACCAATACACCAATCCAAATACCAAACATGGGCGACCAAGCCATTGTTTTAGCGGCCTTTTCGCCCGAAAGTGATATAATATGGTAAATTAAATAAAGTAAAATTGAAACTACAACAGGTAAGCCAAAACCACCTTTTCTTATAATGGAGCCAAGTGGAGCACCAATAAAAAACATAATAATGCAAGCAATGGCCAATACAAATTTTTTGTGCCATTCAATATCGTATCTGGCTCCACTCTTTTTAATATCAAATCTTTCAGTTATGGCATACGAAATTACATTTTTTACAGTTCTAGTATTATTTTCGGCATTGTTTAAAATATTGTCTTTATAAAGCGGGTCAAATAAGCTAACTACATTTTTTACGGTATCGCTAACTGAACTGATTACAGTATTTTTAAGAAGGCTGTCTTTCTTTAGAAAGAAATAATATGGTTTTACAAAGCCTTTTAATTCTAATGCCTTTTTATATTTAACTACCTTCATCGAATCGCTATAGTATTGTAATTGAAATACATTGAGCATTTCATAATTATGTTTAAATAAATCCTCATCAGTTCTATTAAAGTTTAAAACCGATAAGTCAAACATAATTTTTTCTTCGCTAAAGTATGTGGTAGAATGCGGAAAAGTATTGTAATAGTTTCTTTGCGATTCCATTTCTTCGTACCTTGCTCCATCAAACAAAGTAAAGAATAAAAATCTACCATCGTTACTTAAAGTCATAGTTCCTTTTTTAGCAGAAATTACCGTAGAATGGGAAGTGTTAGAACGCTTATCGTAAATAATAATGTCTTGCATTTCCTGCGTTTTTTTATCCTTTTTTCCTACTCGTAATGTTATACCTTGAATACCACTATAAAATACGCCTTCGGTTATAGCTAATGCTGGTTTTTTCTCTCTTACATCGTAAAGCAAAGCCCTGCTTTTTAGGTTAGCTACAGGAATTAGAATATTAGAAACAAAAATACCGAAAATAGAAATACCTAACATTACCACATACATTGGTTTAAACATTTTCCAAATAGAAATACCGGCAGCTTTAGCAGCTACTAGTTCGTATGTTTCGCCTAGGTTACCAAATGTCATAATAGAAGCTAACAATACAGCCAAAGGCATGGCTTGTGGTATTAAAGATGCTGACCAATAAAAAAGTAATTCTGCTATTACTTGCCATTCAAGCCCTTTTCCTACTAGCTCGTCTACATAAAGCCAAATAAATTGCATGAGCAAAATGAACATAACCACCACAATAGTTGGTAAAAATGTTCTGAAAAAGCTGCCTATTATTAATTGATGAAGTTTCTTCATTTTAAAATGATTGCGCAAGGTAATATAAAATATGGTGTAACTAATACATGATTTCAATAACTATACCAATAATTATTGCATTTGTTGAAACAGTGTTTAAATCGTTTGTGGTTAAAGCCCTAAAATCGTACTTTAATAAAAATACAATAATATGCATTTAGCAATAGCAGGAAATATTGGGTCGGGAAAAACTACGCTTACAACACTTTTAAGTAAACACTACAATTTTGAACCTCATTATGAGGATGTTGAGGATAATCCATACATTTCCGATTTTTATGAAGACATGCAACGTTGGAGTTTTAACCTTCAAATTTATTTTTTAAATAGTCGTTATAGCACCATTTTACAATTACAAAAAAATAAAAAAAGTATAATTCAAGATAGAACCATTTATGAAGATGCGAATATTTTTGCGCCTAATCTTCATTCAATGGGCTTAATGAGCACCCGCGATTTTGAAACGTACCAAAAAATGTTTGATTCACTTAACCAAACCATTAAAGCTCCTGATTTAATGATTTATTTGCGTGCTTCTATTCCAACATTGGTAAACAATATTCAAAAACGTGGTAGAGATTATGAAGATAGCATCCGTTTAGATTATTTAAAACGCCTAAATGAGCGTTATGAAGCATGGATTAGTTCATATAAACACCGTCACTTAATTATTGAAGTAGATGATTTGAACTATGCTGAACGCCCAGAAGATTTAGGAAAAGTAATTGATAAAATTCAAGCAGAACTAAACGGATTGTTTTAAAATTTGTCAATAGGAAATAATATACAACTTGCAATTGAGCTTTTAAATAGCAATAAATTAGTAGCCATTCCAACCGAAACGGTTTATGGATTGGCTGCTAATGCTTTTAACGAAAGTGCAGTTTTAAGCATTTACAAAACCAAAAATAGGCCTCAGTTTAACCCATTAATTATTCATAGCAATAGCATTGAACGATTTGAACAGTGGGGTTTACAAATACCAAAACAAGTAAAATTATTAGCTAATAAATTTTGGCCAGGTCCTTTAACTTTTATTATTCCTGCCAATAATAAAGTTCCAGATATAGTTACTGCAGGAACTGGGGCGGTTGCCATAAGGGTTCCTAATCACCCTGTTACACTCAGTTTATTAGAACAATTATCCTTTCCATTGGCAGCACCAAGTGCAAACCCAAGTGGGTTTATTAGTCCAACATCTGCTCAGCATGTTGAAAATCAACTCGGAGATAAAATTGATTATATTTTAGATGGCGGTGTTTGCCAAGTTGGAGTAGAATCAACTATCATTTCATTTTTAGAAAACGAACCTAAAATATTACGTTTTGGAGGTTTGGCAATAGAAGAAATTGAGGAGGTATTAGGACATCGATTAATAACTAATATTACCTCTAATAAAATAGTAGCGCCAGGTATGCTAACCAAGCATTATGCTCCTAATCATCCATTATTTTTAGTAGATGATATATTTAAAGCCACCGAAGGCAAAGATATGAATAGGGTAGGAGTAATTACTTTTTATCAATCGGTAAATGATATTCCCGAAGCAAATCAATTTGTATTATCAAAAAGCAAAGATTTAAACGAAGCTGCAAGTAAATTATTTGCGGTTATGCGCAATATTGATGAATTAGATATTGATGAAATATATGCAGAAAAATTCCCGAATACTGGCTTGGGATATGCTATAAACGATAGGTTAAAACGAGCCAGTATTCAAGAATAATCAATTAGCAATTAAATACATCAATTAGTTTTAACAAGCCAGGATTAAGGTCTTTTTTACTAAAAATGGCTTCATGGAAGCTGGTATAAGCAACTTGGTTATTTATTAAACCAACCATTTCATTTTTTCTGCCTTCAAGTAAAGCCTCAACCGCACCATTTCCAAGTCTTGATGCCAATACCCTATCATACGCAGTTGGTGATCCTCCGCGTTGAATATGACCTAAAATTACTATCCTTGGATCAAAATCAGGTATTTGTTTTTTTATGTTTTCTACAATTGCAGTTGAACCACCTTCGGTATTTCCTTCGGCTACAATCGCTATGGTAAACGACTTTTTACTGTTGTTCCTGCCTTTAAAAAAATCTACCAGTTTAGTGTAGTCTTCATTCACTTCTGGTAGTAAAGCAATTTCAGCACCTCCGGCAATGCTTGATGCTAAGGCAATAAATCCGGCTTCACGCCCCATTACTTCCACAAAAAATACCCTACCATGCGAATCAGCAGTATCTCGAATTTTATCTATTGCGTCAACAGCAGTATTAATTGCAGTATCAAAACCTATAGTTAAATCGGTTCCAAATAAATCATTATCAATGGTTCCTGGGCAACCCATTGATGGGATTTTATATTCATTATAAAATATTTCAGCACCTGTAAATGTGCCATTTCCACCAATACAAACTATTCCTTCAATTCCATTTGCAACCAAGTTATCATAAGCTTTTTTGCGACCTTCTGGAGTCATAAATTCTTTGCTTCTTGATGTTTTTAAAATAGTTCCACCTCTTTGAATAATATTACCAACGGAACGCGATGTCATTGGTACAAAGTTTTCACCTCCTTCAATCATACCTTTATAACCTTGCATAATGCCAACTACTTCTATATTTTTATAAATGGCTGTTCTAACAACTGCTCTTATACAAGCATTCATTCCTGGCGAATCGCCACCTGAGGTAAATACCGCTATTTTTTTCATTAACTTGTTTGTTACTTTATTGATTTATTTTAGTAAAAATTACAGTTTGTAAATTTAAAATTCTATTTGGCTAAATCAAAAAAAAACCGCTTCAAATTTGAAGCGGTTTTCTTTATTTTTTTAAAAATTATTTTTTGTATTTAGCTTCAAGAGTGATGAAACTTTTTGCATCAGCTGCTTGATTTACAATTAACATTAATCCTTTTAAACCATTTTCAGTTTTAAATGCTACCACATTACCTGCTAATAATGTTTTAGCTAATTCAGTTTGATTTGGTGCTAAAGAGAAGTCAATCTTGTCAATTTCTTGCTCAATATTGAAATTTGTACCTGAGAATAATGAGGCTTGTAATGTTGTTCTAAAAATATACGTTCTGTTTCTTTTTGACCAGAATCCTAATTCAGTTGACCATGGAGCAACATCAGTTCCTGTTAATGAAGGCGAAAACAAGGTATTTAAATTAGAAGTACCGTAGTAAAAACCTAAATCAATTTTACTTGAATTAAAACGTGCTCTTGTAGCTGAATCAGCAGTTGAAGGTTGTTGACCTTGTCCTGGTTCAGCAATACCTGCTTTATACAATTCGTATCCATTTGGTAAATTTTCGTTAAATGAAATGAATTTAAGTTCGTTTGTAGTACTTGATTGTGCACCAATTACAAACTGACCAGTAGAGTATAAATCTTTAATATTTAAAGTAGCAGTACTAGTTGCTGATTTACCTTTATCGTCTGTAACAACAATGGTGTAAATGAATTTATCACCTACGTTTCCGTTTGCGGCTAAAACGCTATCATTCACTGTTCTGTTAATGGTAGCCGAATCAGCAATTGATGCAGTAGAATCGCCATAAACTTTAACAGTAACACTTGAAATTGTATTTGTCCTGGTAATTAATACTGATTTTAATTTAGCGCCACTAGCAGGAGAAGCAGTAAATTTAATTGTCATTACATCATTGAATCTTAAATTAGATTCAGCAGTTGGGGCAGTTACTGATAAAGTTGGTGCACCAACTTCAGTTGTGCCTGTTGTTGAGGCTGTGTCTTTTGAGCAAGACGCAAAGAAAGTAGCTACTAAAGCGATAGCCGCTATTGATTTGAATAATTGTTTCATTCTTATGTTTATTTATTTAGTTAGTTTTATGCAAATTAAGCTTTTAAATGCTATTATAGCAAGTAAAATTTTTTATATAATTATTCGTAACTCCCGCCTTCTGAGCGATAATCTTCTCTGGTAAATTCATCAAAATTGTACTCTGGCATTAGTTCTGTCTTTACGTAATCAACCGTATTTACTAGTGCTTCGGTAAACTTATTAAAATCCTCTTTGTATAAAAATATTTTGTGCTTTATAAATGTTCCATCTTCAAAACGTTTTTTACTTTCTGTTATGGTTATAAAGTAATCGTTCGCTTTGGTTGATTTTACATCAAAAAAATAAGTTCTTTTACCAGCTCTAATCTTTTTTGAGTATATTTCTTGGTTATCTCTTTTCTCGAAATCGTCCATAAATTTTTTATCTGTTTTCTTCGTTTTAAATTGTTTGCAAATTAGCCACCCGAAAATAGTTTGCAAAAAATTTTGTTAACACTTTTTACTCATTATTTAATCTGTTACTAAACCATGTGTATTTAATTGATTATTATATAATTCGCAGTATTTTTTATTCAATGCTATTAACTCGTTATGGTTGCCTTGCTCCACTAAATTACCATTTTCAAAGAATAAAATATGGTCTGCATTTTTAGCACTCGAAACCCTTTGACTAATTATTATAATGGTTTTGTTTTGTTTTTCTTTATAAATATTTTCTAAAATACTGGTTTCTGTTTTGGTATCTAAGGCACTTAAACTATCATCAAATATAAGTATTTCAGGATTTTTAATAAATGCTCGAGCAATGGCTGCCCTTTGTTTTTGACCACCAGAAAGAGTAACTCCACGTTCGCCAATTATAGTTTCAAATTGATTAGGCATTCGCAAAATATTTTCGGTTAAGCTGGCTTTATTACTGGCTTTTTCAACTTGCTCCAGCGTTTTTAATTTGTCATTTTTTAAACCAAATTGTATATTATTTTTTATTGAATCGCTAAATAAAAACACGTCTTGAGGAACATAACCAACCTGCTCTCTATAAGCATTTATGTTTAAGTTTTTAATATTTACATCATCAATTAAAACCTCTCCATTGTTTGCATCTAACATGCGCAATAAAAGTTGTGTAATGGTAGTTTTTCCGCTACCTGTATTGCCTAAAATGGCTAATGTTTGCCCTTTATTTACTTTAAACGAAACATGGTTTAATGCAGGATAATTTTTTTCGAAATAAGTAAAACTTACATCTTTAAACTCAATTGAATTATTGAATGTAAATGAATTTGAATTACTATTTTTTATAGTAGCTTCGGTATTTAAAAATTGATTTATTCGCGCCTGACTAGCAGCCGCACGTTGAACCAATGAGCTGACCCAGCCTAGCGATGTTACAGGCCAAGTAAGCATACCAACATATAATATAAATTCTGGTATTATTCCAATATCTTCTTTGCCTTCTGCAACCAATAAACCACCAACAAAAATTACTATTAAAGTACTCAATCCAGTTAAAAAGAATAAAGTTGGGAAAAATAACGATTCAACCTTAGCTAATTTTAACTGTTTTTCTTTGTAATCAAGCGATTGTGATAACAAATCTTCTTCAAACTGCTTTTCTATTCCAAACGATTTTATAACCCTAATTCCTGAAAAACTTTGTTGTACAAAACTAGTTAAGTCACTCAGTTTTGATTGAATGGCATCACTTCTTTTTTCAATTAAATTGTTTACATAAAATATGGTTACAGATAAAATTGGCAAAGGAATTAAAGTGTACCAAGTTAGCATAGCATTGGTTTGAAACATGGCATAAATGGTTATGCTACAAGTTACTATTAAGTTGACTGTGTACATAAGCGCAGGGCCAATATACATGCGTACTCGGCTTACATCTTCACTTATTCTATTCATTAAATCACCAGTTTGATTCTTGCGATAAAACTCCATGTCAAGTGTTTGATATTTTTCGTAAATTTCATTTTTCAAATCGTATTCAATTAGCCTACTCATTACCACTAAAGTTTGGCGCATAAAATACATGAACAAACCTCTTAACAATGAAAAACCAAGAATCAAAATAGAAAAGTAAAATAACTTATCGTATAAATCTTGATTTTCGGAATTACTATTTACTTGCTTTAACGCATCAGCTACCAAATTAGTAGCCTCACGAACATATTTAGCTGGAAAAATTTGAAAAATACTAGCTATTACCACCGAAATAATTCCGGCTAATAATCGCCATTTATATTTTACAAAATACTTGTTTAATGTGCTTAATTCTTTCAATTTTAGTCAAATAATTTATAGCCTAATATGCCCACATATTCGTGTATAGCAATTTCAGCTTGTTTAATACTGTTTCCACTAGGAAAATTTGGATAATACTTTACCTTTTTTACAAAAAAATCGCAAGGGGCGGGTGTAACATTACAGCCCATTTTTTGAAATAAATACATGGCTCTTGGCATATGTGTAGCCGAAGTTACCAATAACATTTTTTTATTACCAACTAGTTTAAATGCTTCATCAGCTTCCGATTTTGTATTGTGTGGAATTTCACTCAAAATCTGAGGTATAGTATCGTTTGTTAAACTTTTATAGGCATTTTGGTAAATGCTAGCCTCAGTGTGATTTTCGGTATATGGTTTTCCACCCGAAAATATCAGTTTGGCATTTTTATTTATTTGTTTCAATCTTATACCTTCAATTAATCTGGATAATGAGCCACTTGATAGTAAGCTACTTTCAGGCATTTCATCACCATCGTTATAACCTCCTCCTAAAACTATAATGTATTCGGCTTCCTTAATTTTGTTGGTATCAAGCAAACTTGTATAATCTTTTTCTAGGCTATGAACCAATATTGCAGCGGTTGGCTGCATGGTGATTATAACAAATAAAAAGAATAAACCAATAAAAATATACTTAGCTTTTGCTGTAACTTTATTTTTTACCAGTAGAAAACTAAACCAAAATCCTATTAAGCTAAAAACCGAAGCTGGATAAATTAAAATGGTAAGTATTTTCTTTAAAATGATTCGCTTTAGCATGGTTATTTTTTAGCAAAAAACTGGTTAATTTTTAAAAAATATTTCATACTTATCTTTAATAAATTGGTGTTTAAACCATTTAATTTACAAGCATTTATTACTTCTGGATTAATTATAAAAAAGTTGGTGAAAATACTGCTTGTGCTCTTTCCGCCTTTGCGCATATACACCATTAGTAAAGGAACATATTTAAACGAAACTTTGTTTTTCCATAAATAGCGCAGCATCAGTTCAAAATCGCCAGCTATTTTAAAATATTCGTTGTATAAACCTAGTTGGTTAAACACAATTTTTTTACAGTAAAACGAAGGATGTGGAGGCATAACGCCCCATTGAAATAAGTTGGTATTGAATTTGGAACCAGAGTAATAACGCGAAATTTTATTGTATTCATCTGCAAAAGCTATATCGCCAATTATGCTTTCTAAATGGCTGTTTTGCTTAAATTCAGCCACAATTTTTTCAATGATATCATTGTTTGCAAACCTATCATCTGCATTTAAACAACCTATAATATCGCCAGTGGCTAGTTTAATGCCTTTGTTCAAACCTTCGTAAAAACCACTATCAGGTTCCGATACAATTACTTGAATTTGAGGTTCGTATTGTTTAATTATTTCAAGTGTACCGTCAGTTGATTTTGCATCAATTATTAAGTATTCAATATTTTTATGCGTTTGCGCAAGCACCGATTGAATTGTTTTTTCAATCGTATCTACGCTATTGTACACAACTGTAATTATCGATACTTTCAACTTTTTTAAATGCCTTTTTATTTACTGCAATTATATCATTTAATAGTAATAAATAAATTTAAAACCTTCGTTTATGTTTTTTCCTCTTAAACTTATTCTGTAATGATAGTTTTCGAATATTATTTTTTCATAACCTTTACTCATACATGGTAATGGCGAATTCCAGCAATAACGGTTACCTTGAGCATGAAAATAGGTTTGTCCGTTTACCATGATTGTATCCATTTTAAAACTGTATTCAGGTTTTGGAACCAAAATTTGTTGTGCATCAATTTTATTAAATGTGCCAATTTGTGAACTTGTTTGGTTACCATTTACTTTAATTCCGGTTAGGCTAATGGCAAAAAATACCAAGAGAAAAAGCACATGGAAATACCATAAGTTTATTTTGAATTTTAGAGATAATATTTCTTTATAAATCAATGAAATAATAAATGCTAAGAAGTAAATTAACATAGGCAGCGCAAAACGGTATTGTGGAGCAAAAACAAACCAAATTATTAAACTTAAGCATGTTACAGTATGCATGGCAATTATTTTCTGTTCCAATTTTTTCTTGAAATAACAGTAAGCCACCAAAACATTGCTTAACAAAAACGATAATAAAATAACTTTGTTTATCAGCCCTTTGCTTCCAGTTCTAAACAGTAAATTTTTAGCTACTTGCCATTGGTCTGTTTCTTTTATTTGTTGAATATCTGTAGGTTTGTATTTATCAGAATAAGCCCAAGTTTTTACGCCATCGGTAAAAAAGTTTAAAATACTTTCGGGTGTTTTCCAATCAAAGTTAAATGAAATAATTTTATAAGGATAAAGTGGATAAGCTGTTTGGTATATATTTTTGGTGATATGAATGAATACAATGGCTACAGCCAGAATGAGTAACTGTTTTGATTTGTTTGTATCTTTATATTTTATTAACAAATAAACGGCTAGGAGAGAGGTGATAATAGCAGATATTTTTATAGAAAAGCAAAATGCAGCTAAAACTATAATTAGTGGATAATTTTTATTTGAAATAAATAATTGTATTGCCATTGCGCTTAAAATAATAATGGCAAAATCGGGATTAGGTGCGCTAAAAAATAGAATGCTTATACATAATACTAATACATATTGCAAATAATTAGTAAAAGCATTTTGTTCTGTTTCATTTTTTTCAAGAATAAAAAGGGTAAATACCAATAAAAGTAAACCATTTACATCGTTAAGGTTAACCAAGTTTGGAAAACTAAATATGGCTTGAAACACATGCCAAGATGAACATAAACCCAACGATAAGTGTAAGTTAGATAAACCATGTACCAACCCATGCTGATTAAGCCACATAATGGTTTGCGTATAATACAATCCATCATCATTTATATTTGAAAATCCGCTGGAGTAAATAGCAAAAACCAAGCTGCTAAATATTATCGTAAACAAGTTTTTTCTGTTTTTAAAAACAATCAAATGGCTTTTAAAATGAGTACTAAAATACTTTAGGTTAAATACAATAAATAGAATAGATATAATGATTACAGTGGCTAAAAATAAAAAATTTATTGGTGCAAAAAAGGCAACCAAATTGGCTAAAGTAGTTATACCAATTATGCCTAAAATAATGGTTAAACTGAACGAAAGATTGGCTTTAAAAAGTTTGTTAAGCGCCAATCCTTGGGCATAGCAAATTACTAAAATAAAAAGCCAATAGATTAAAATACTAATCATTTTGTATTGCTTTTGAGGTGCTTAAAAACCACGCTAGTAATCCAATTCCAGCTAATGGACTATACAAAATTGGGTTCAAAACTTTATGCCAATTAATAAACAATGGATGCATTGAATAGCATAAAAACATATCGATTATGTACATTACGGTAATTGAACTTAAATAAAGCCAAATGGGTTTTACTTCAGTTTTAAAAATACTTAGCACCAATTTTATGGTTAATAAATTAAGTAATAAACGTACTAATTTATTAATTGCAAATGCTTGAAAATCGATACATTCAGCATTGAATAAATACAAGCTACACTTACTAAAACTAAAGTTTAATGGATTGAAATTTTGAAATGAAAAATCGAATACAAAAAGTAAAAATATGGGCGCTATTTTAAGTAGAAACTTAGCTTTCATTATTGGTTTTTCTATTTATAAACTTAACCCAAAGTACCATTAGTAAAAAAGTTATAAAGTAAATTATGGCTGGGAAAATATAAGTGTGGAAAATATCGAAGTAAGTATTATAAACTAACTTTATTTCTATTAATAAATAGAGCCTTAATATATTGATTATTAGTATTGAAATAATAGCAATTGGAACAAAAATAAGGTAGTTTTTAAATTTACTTTTAAATGCAATAGCAAAGCTTAAGAAAGTAGTTATTAAGGCTACTCCATTGCATCCTTCATTTATGTTCACTAATTTTTTATCTGCTAAACTTATTAATACAGCTGCATTATTAAGTAGGGGAGTTGGGGTAAATTGATTAAAAATATTACAAAAAACATTGGCAGTAAAAACTGTTAGTACATCAGGTTCTGGAGCATAAAGCCATAAAACGTATTGATACAATCCATTTAATAAAATATAGCTCAGCGCAAAAAGAATAATGAATTGTATAGCTTTTTTGGTTTCCATTTATTGCAAATCAACAATAAATTAATCAAACGAAGTATTAATAAATAATAATCTTTTCAAAGTTTAATCTAAATTATCAAAAACATCGTTTAAGTTAAGCACAAATCCGGAAAGTATAGAAGTGGTAACTTCATCACCAGTAGTTAATAACCTAGATGGAACATATTTTCCGTCCACTAATTTGTTAATAATCAATGTTTGTTCTTCAGGATGAATAATCCAATATTCTTTTACCCCACTTTCTTCATAAACCTCATATTTGTTTTTGAGTTCCTTTTTATTGTTACCCTTTGAAAGTATTTCAATAATCAAGTCGGGTGCGCCAATACAACCAGCATCGTCCAGTTTATCTAAATCACAAATAACACAAATATCAGGTTGAACAACAGTAAATATTTCTTCGTTTTTCCTTGATTTTACTGGCAGTCTCACATCAAAAGGAGCTGAAAATGCTTGACATTTTTTATCTTTTAAATAATTGTAAAACAAACCTGAAAGCCTCCAAGAAATTTTTTGATGAATTCTTTTAGGAGCAGGGCTCATTTTAAAAACACGTCCTTTAATAATTTCCACCATTTCATCCATAGTCCAACTTAAATAGTCGGCATACGAGTAATTATTAAAAGCTAAATCAGGTTCTTTTACTTCCATTTTTATATTTCAGTATACACAAAATTAGCTATTTAAATCAAACTTTCAAGATTGTTTTTCTATAAAAATGTAGTTCTTCTATATTTAGTTATTAGAGGTTTAATTATTTATAGATTTGATTTTTCAATTACTTCAATTAAGTTTTTACAAATATATTCCACCACTTTCTTGGTCATTTCGGTATGAATAGGCAGCGATAATACCGTTTGGCATAAATTATCTGAAACTGGAAAATCCTCGTTCAAGCTATTAAAAGCCTTAAAAGCATTTTGTTGATGCAAACTAATTGGATAATAAACCATTGTAGGAATTCCCCTTTTTTGCATCTCTTCTTTAATTAAATTTCGAATTTCGAATTTGGGACTTCGAATTTGTATAGTGTATTGATGGAAAACATGTGTTGATTTAGGATTTCGTTTAGGAATAATGATGTTAGGATGATTACCCAACAATTCATCGTACCAGTTTGCAGCTTCATTTCGAGCTATTTCATAACTTTTTAAATGAGGTAACTTAGCGTTTAAAACAGCGGCTTGTATGCTATCTAATCTTGAGTTTACGCCTATTAAATCATGCACATATTGAACCGATTGACCATGATTACAAATCATTCTTATTTTTTTAGCCAATTCATCCTCGTTGGTAAATAATGCACCACCATCGCCATAACAGCCAAGATTTTTTGACGGGAAGAATGAAGTCGTTCCTATGTTTCCTATTGTCCCTGCTTTTTGAGATTTGAGAGTTGGGAGATGAGAGATGGGAGATGTGAATTGAGAAATGGGAGATGAGCTTCGCTCTCTCATTTCTTCTCTCTCAGTGCTCATTTCATAGGTTGCACCTAAAGCTTGCGCGGTATCTTCAATAACATACAGATTATGTTTATGAGCAAGGCGCATTATTTCATCCATATTGGTACATTGACCAAATAAATGAACTGGAACAATAGCTTTGGTTTTAGACGTTATTTTTTGTTCAATTTTATTGGTATCTATGCAAAACGTATCTGGTTCTACATCAATCATAACGGGAGTTAAGCCCAATAATGCTATTACTTCGGCTGTAGCTACATAAGTAAAAACGGGTAAAATTATTTCATCTCCTGGTTTTAAATCTAATGCCATCATAGCTATTTGCAGTGCATCAGTTCCATTGGCACATGCTATTACATGTTTTACATTTAGGTAAGTGGCTAAGTTTTCTTCAAATACTTTTATTTGAGGTCCTTTAATGAATTGGGTATTATTGATTACTTCTTGTATACCTGCATCAACTTCAGCTTTTATTTTGATATATTGACTTTTTAGGTCAACCATTTGTATTTTATTCATACTTTGATTTTTAAAATGGGATATGAGAATTGTGAAATGAGCGATGGGATATGAGATGAGAAAATTAAAACGACCAGTTTTCAGAGTTCTTTTGCATAGTAACTAGCATTCCTATTACATCTTCGTATCCTTGAAAAATTCTCATCTTTGTTTCTTCATTAATATAATCACAAGCTTTAGCAAAAAGGATCCAATTTTGAGTTTCGGATGCTTCACCTTCCGCACCATTTAAAGAAGCACTAAATGATTTTGGATATTTCCTTTTCCTAAATGCTTCCGCAGTTTGACCACAAACAGACCTTGATGACCTTCTTATTTGATCTGTTAAAGAGTATAACTCTTCTTTAGGAAAAGTTTTAGTCAATATAAAAATTTCCATGGATAATTCAAATGCTTTTTGATAAACTCTTAAATCTCTAAAACTATTTATTTTGGCTCTTTCCATTTGTTAAATAAATTTCTTTATAAATATCATTGAAGCTCATGTCTCAATTCTCAAAACTCAACTCTCAGTGCTCAATTCTCACGTCTCACGTCTCACATCTCAGTGCTCAACTCTCAACTCACTCTTCTAACAGCCCCATCCTTCAACTCATATTCCTGTTTGGTTTCATGGCAAAATGCAATTCCTTTTTCATTGAAATGAAGGCGGTGACCATATTCGCTAACCCAACCTATTTCTTTGGCAGGATTACCAACTACTAAAGCATAAGGTTTTATGTTTTTTGTAATTACTGCACCTGCGCCAATCATAGCATATTCACCTATGGTATTACCGCAAATAATAGTTGCATTAGCACCAATACTTGCCCCTTTTTTTACTAGTGTTTTGGCATATTCGTTTTTTCTGTTTACCGAGCTTCTTGGATTTATAACATTAGTGAATACCATTGAAGGACCTAAGAAAACATCATCTTCACAAATTACACCGGTATATATTGAAACATTGTTTTGAATTTTAACATTTTTACCTAAAACAACTTCAGGACTAATCACTACATTTTGCCCTATGTTACATCTATCGCCAATAACACAATTAGGCATGATATGTGAAAAGTGCCAAATTTTAACATCATTACCAATATTACAACCTTCGTCTATTATAGCTGTTTCGTGTGAGTAATAGTTTTTCATTTTTATGTTCTTTTTGTTTCGGGTTGTTTTTGTTACGGGTTATTTTTGTTGCGGGTTTCGGGTTGTTTTTGTTACGAGTTTTTTTGTTTCGGGTTATTTTTGTTACGTTTTTTGCGATTTACAAATGCTCTAATTAACTCACAACTCTTAACTCTCCAACTCGCAACCTCTCAACCCATCAACTCGTTAAACCGCTAACCCGCAACTCTCCAACTCGTAACTCGCTAACCCGCAACCCATCAACCTGCTAACTCACCAACTCGTTAACTCGCAACTCATAAATCCTCTCAATTATTTCCACCACTTTAAAGCCTTCAAGAGCTGGAGTTTTTATATTTTCATTGCCAAATAAAGTTTGAATGGCATTGTTAATTACATACTCGTGATTTGCAGCACTTCCTTTGTAGGTTCCATAATCGTTTGGTGGATTAGTAGCAGCTAATTCAGGCATTTGGTAATCTTTTATTTCACAATGCAATACTTTTTCCATGTACTGGCCGCCTATTTTTACGCTACCATTTTCGGCTAAAATAGTAATACTGCTTTCAATATTTTTATTAAATGCAGAGGTACTATAATTTAAACTTCCTGAACCTCCGTTAACTAAGTCAAAATGTATAAAACCAGAGTCTTCAAACTCAATACTTTGTTGATGGTTAAAGTTATTGAATTTGGCATTGATATGGGTAATATCTCCAAAAATCCAATAAAGAGTATCTACGAAATGGCTAAATTGAGTAAATAAAGTACCTCCATCTTGCGCTAGTTTTCCTTTCCAACCATTTGGTTTATAGTACTTTTTATCTCTGTTCCAAAAACAATTAATTTGAATATGAAAAATTTTACCTAAAATATTAGAACTAACTATTTCTTTTAACCAAATAGAAGGAGGGGAGTACCTATTTTGCATAACACAAAATACTTTTTTATTTAATTGCTGCGAAGTTTCTATTACATCATTACATTCGTTTACAGATAAACCCATGGGTTTTTCAATAATTACGTCTAATCCATTTTGCATGCATTGAATAGCTTGTTCACAATGCAAGTAATTGGGTGTTGCAATACAAATAATATTAGCAGCTAAATTAGCTTTGAAAAAACTTGCTAAAGAATCAAAAACAGGAACTTGGTAGTTTTGAAGGTTTATTTCAGTATTGGTTTCAATTAATGCAATAAGTTCAGCATCATTGTTTTGTATAATCATATCTGCATGGCGTTTACCAATATGGCCTAAACCAACTACTGCAAATTTTATTTTCGACATTCTTTAAATTTTTATAAAATGGGTAGCTTTAATCAATCGCAATTTAACTAAAACGTTATATTAGCCATATTATTTCAAAAAAAAAGGGAATTGAAATAAATTTCAACTCCCTTTTTAGGTCATATAATAAGTTGTAAATAAAAATTACTAAAACAAATTCTTAATTATTTTTACCACTTCTAGTAGTTCATTTTCGTCTAAATTACTACCAGATGGTAAGCATAATCCTTGTTCAAATAATCTTTCAGCGGTGCCATCTCCATAAAAAGGATAGTTTTCAAAAATTGGTTGCATATGCATTGGCTTCCATAATGGTCGACTTTCAATATTTT
Organism: Bacteroidota bacterium; assembly: GCA_027484685.1. GTDB lineage: Bacteria > Bacteroidota > Bacteroidia > UKL13-3 > UKL13-3 > JAAFJM01. Next base: position 102,356 of record JAIXSO010000047.1, on the reverse strand, counting down.
CTTTTTCTAATGCCAATCTAATATCTTCTCGTGTAACCCCATTGGTTTTTGATGGATCAACTAAAATAGTACTTAACCAACGATTGCTGTAATAACCAACAGGTTCATTTAAAAAACTAATTCCAGAAATATTTGCCAAATGGTTACTATAGAGTTCGAAATTTAAGCGTCTTTGATTCACTCTATCTTGCAATACAGTCATCTGTCCTCTTCCAATAGCCGCACAAACATTACTCATGCGATAATTATAACCAATATGTGAATGTTGGTAATGAGGAGCAGCATCGCGTGCTTGAGTTGCTAAAAAACGAGCTTTTTTAATATAATCTTCGTTGTTCGAAAGTAATGCACCACCACCACTGGTAGTAATAATTTTATTTCCATTAAATGAAAGTACACCTAATTTACCAAAAGTACCACATGCTTTACCATCAATGTGCGCTCCCAATCCTTCAGCAGCATCTTCTATTATTGGAATATCAAACTCATTTGCAATAGCTATAATCTCATCCATTTTAGCAGGCATACCATATAAATGAACAGGAATAATGGCTTTAGGTTTTTTGCCTTTAGCTATTCTATCTTCAATGGCCTTACGCAAATGTATTGGACACATATTCCAAGTATCAGTTTCTGAATCAACAAAAATTGGAGTAGCGCCTTGGTAAACAATAGGATTGGCCGAAGCCGAAAAGGTAAAACTTTGACAAATTACCTCATCGCCTGCCTTCACATCTAATAAAATCAATGCTAAATGTATGGCTGCTGTACCAGAACTTAATGCTGCTGCATTGGTTGATTTGGTAAAATCGCACAAATCTTTTTCAAAACCATCTACATGAGGGCCAAGTGGCGCAATCCAATTGGTATCAAAAGCTTCTTTTACATATTCAAATTCCTTTCCACTCATGTGAGGAGAAGAAAGCCATATTTTAGGTTTAGTCATTCAATTAAAAATTAGGGGGCAATATTAATAACTTAAAGCACGCAATGCAAGGAAGTTTTTTATGCCGTTTATTGTTGTTCGATTATTATTATAAAGCCTATCCTTTAGCTACAAGTCAAACCTATATTCCATAACTTTACTAACGTTTTGATTTTGCTTAACAAACATAAAGTTATTTTAATTCACTTATTTAACAGCAAATGGTTACAATATAAGAAATATTATAACAGAACTTTAAACACACTATACTTGGTGTTTTAGATGAGAGACACCAACAATTAAGGTTTTTTTCAAAAATGTTGAAATGCCGATTATGTAAGAATAAATACTATATGAAAAAGGTTGAATGAATTTGTAATATTACACAAATTAAAATATACGATTTACTTAAATATTCTGCATAAAATGCAATCACAAAACACATTTTTTGTTTTTTTTATACTCAATGTATTAACTAGGATTTATTTTAAGAATTCAGTTTCTTTCATTAAAATAGGATATGAATCTACATCTCTTAAAAAGATTAAATCTTTTTCAAATTCATACATTTTATAATTATGATCAAATGATTCATCATTGCTTAATAATCGCATAGTATCTTCTGCAAAATTGGCTCCTGCAGCTGCTAAACATTGAGTAAATGCTACATGACGAACATTTATTTCTGTAATAAATGGTTTACCATTTTCGTCCTCCTTTAAATCAATGGTAAAAAAACCATGTGGTTTAATATTTAAATTATTGAATAAATAATCCATTGCTTTAATGGCTACTGAAACTATTTTTTTATCGTTTAAAAATCTGCCAAAAGATGTATTTCCTGTTATTCCAGAGGGCGCTACTTTTGACATAATATAATTAACGCGCTCTGCTGATGCTGAGCGAACTAATTTACCATTCCAATACAATAATTTACAAGCTAAATTACGGCCAGTTAAGAACTTACTAGCCAAAAATGTAGTAACTTCATTATTTATATGAATCCAGTTTTTTAATGATTCAAGGTTGTTTATTTTTAGAGAACCTAGTCCGCTAGTTCCTTTTGAACTTCTTACCCAAAATTCACTTCCAAGTTTATCAAAAATTTCATTCAAGTTTTGATAGTTTCTATCAAATTCAAATGAGAGAGGTGTTAAATTTAATGGAAGTAAAATTTCATTGAGTTGGGCTTTATCAACTAATGAACAAGCTAATTGATAATCTGGTAGCAAAACTTTACAAGGAAGTGTATTATTTTGGGCGTATTTACTCCATTCCAATACTTCTAATTCTGGTTGAATAATGGCATATTCAATATTATTTTCGTCAATAATTTGGTTTATGTTATTCCAATAATTTTCATCAGTGCAACCTGGAATTAAATAGGATTTTTCGAATAAATCTTTTTGATACAATCCAATTGAAAGAGGATTATTATCTGTTGCAATGAAGGTGGAATTGTTAAATTTAGTTCCAAATTTTTTTAATGATAAAGTAAAACTTCTTGGAGTTGGTCCACCAACTCCTGTTACTAATATTTTCATGTTTAATTATTACCGTTAAAAGGTTGCATAGGACTATCAGCACTTTGATTAATCCCTTCACTAATTATTATTTTTTTTATCGTCATGATAACAATTTTAAAGTCTAGTATAAAATTGATGTTATCTACGTAATACACATCAAGTGCAAATTTTCGTTGCCATGATATTGCATTTCTTCCATTAACTTGAGCCCAACCCGTTATACCTGGTTTAACCTCATGTCTTCTATTTTGCTCAATTGAGTAAAGAGGTATATATTTAAATAAAAGAGGTCTTGGACCAATTAAACTCATATCACCCTTTAGCACATTTATCATTTGAGGTAATTCATCAATTGATAATTTTCTTATTATCTTACCAGCCTTTGTAATCCTATCTCTATCGGGCAATAAATTACCATTTACATCTTTTTTATCATTCATTGTTTTGAATTTTATGATATTAAATGCAACTGTATTTTTTCCTGGTCTTTCTTGTACAAAGAAAACTTTACCATCATTTTGCATAAATAATATTATTGCGCTTATTAAAGTAATTGGAAATGTTATTACAATTACAAGTAAGCTAATCAATAAATCAATCAATCTTTTAAAATAATTTTTATATAAATAATTCATTAATTATAGTTTTCTAAAATAACTTTCATTCCTTCTTTTATTGGTAATTGCCATACCAATTTACACCAATCATGGTTACCTTCTAAAATTCCAGGACCATTTTCTGTTATTACAATATCCCATCCAATTGATTTATTCTCAGGATGTAAAATAGCTGCATTTTTAACTAAATCTATTATTTCAGGCCAAAATGGAACTTCAAAATCAATAATTTTTGTTTTAGTTACGGGATGAAACATTTCGTCAATTTTAGTAATATCGCTGTAAACTCCCACACCATTTATTTTACCGGTTATTTCATCTATGGGAGCAGCCATATTACCGGCTGCCATGTTGTCTACAAATGAATTAACTGAAATTCTTAATCTACATCCTAAAATGATTACTTCATTGTTTTGAGTTAATTGGGTAAAAATTCGCACAGTATTCACAGCTGAGGGTGATAATTGATTAAGTAAATAATGTTGATTAATAAATTCTTCAATCAAATCAAATTCATTTTCCTCCATAAAAGTTATCAAATTTTGTTGATTTTCAAATTCATTGATTGTTTTTATTAAAACACCTTTACCGCATTTACCATCTTTAGTTTTTAATACAATTTTTTTATTATCTAAAATTAGTTTATTCCAGATATTTAAATCATCTTTAATTTCATTTAAGCTATAGACATGGTGAATGAAATAAGGTTTGTAGTTTTGATAAAAAAGAGTTTTATTATCAAGTATTACTCTAGTAGCAATAGGGTTCATTTTTAATTGGTACTCATACATAAAACCCGTGCCAGCCCATTTATTTCTATTAATTGAATCTTGTTCAAAAAAGCGAAACTGAAAGTATTCTAATAAAGAAATATTGTATTTAAAAACCGAGTATATACTATCAGAAATTAACCTTAGTTTTGATTTTTTGGTTGAATTGGCAGCATAAGTAAGAAATTTGTAATATAAACTAAAATCTGTATTTTTAATATAATACAGCAAGTATAACAATCGTTTAAATGGCTGCATTATTGTTTAAATTTTAAACTTATCCAATTATCATATTCGTTTTTAATAGCATTCCAAACAATGTTGTTTTGGTAATCATTGGATATAGTTTTACTCATATTTTTGGCTAATTGTTCACGCAAATTTAAATTATTATATACTATTTTCATAGTATATAATAATTGACTATTATTTTTAACTTCAAAAAGTAACCCATTTAAGTCTTTTTTAATCAACTCGTTATTTCCTCCAATATCAGAAGCAATTATTGGTACACCCATTGCACCAGCTTGCATTAATACTCCTGGAAAACCCTCTCTATATGATGGAAAAACAAAACAATCTGATAAGTTTAAAATAGGTCGTATGTCCTCAGCTCTACCTGGGTAAACTATATTTTTATTTTGGTTTATTAATTCAACAGTAGTATCCGATAATTTACTATTCGCTGTTTCTATTGGTCCTACTAGTAGAAGCTTTGTATTAGAATATTCTTTATTTAAGTTTAAAAATGCTTCGCAAAGCCCTGCTATCCCTTTGGCTTCTGCTAACCTACCTATAAAACAATACACAAAATCGTTTGGCTCAATACCAAGTTCACTTCTTTTTTTTAGTCTATTTTCAACTATGTTAGTAGTGTAGTTTTTATTAAAATGTTCGGTATTAATACCATTTGAACTGCCTTTTGCTAGCACCTTCACTTTACCTATTTTTGTTAATTTATTATCTAAAATAAATTTTTTTAATCCATTTGAATTTGGATAAACTTGATGTGCTAAATGGTAAGTAAGTTTTTCTGTAAATAATAAAATTTTTCTTTTTAATCCATGGGTTTCTTCTAAAGGCATTCCTGCAACTGTGTGTAGCCTTATGGGAACATTGCAAATAAAAGCAGCTAACATACCTAATAATCCTGCTTTTGGTGTATGTGTATGAACTATGGTTGGTTGTTCTTTCAATAGGAGTAAACAAAGTTTAATTAATGCCAATAAATCTTTGATGGGATTGATTGTTCTTGACATTTCCACAAACATCATTGGAATTTGTTCTCTGCTTAATATATCGTTCACATCCTTTTCTACATAACTTGAAATCCCAATTACTTCATAATATTGGTTCATGTATTTTAACTGTCCACGCATAATATGGTTCATTGAAATAGGGACAGTAGTTATGCGTAAAAGCTTATGTTTTTTATGCATGTAGTTTATACCATTTTTGAAAAACAAATAATAACCACAATTTTGTTGAATGGTTTTCTTTATTAGTCATGTGTTCGTTAACTAGTTGTTCTATATAATCTGGGTTAAATATATTTTGAGCTATAATAAAATCCTTTTCTATTAATGATAATAATTCAGATTTTAACTCATTTTTGAACCAAATTCTAATTGGAATACCAAATCCTTTTTTACTAAACGATAATGTTTCTTTTGGCAATAAATAGCCAAATGTATCTTTTAAGATGCGTTTTTTATTAGTACCGTTTATTTTAAACTGATTTGGTAGTTTAAACGAAAAATCAACAATTTTTGAATCTAAAAAAGGCACCCTTGCTTCTAAAGAATTAATCATACACATCCTATCTACTTTGGGCAGCATATCTCCTTCCAAAACCAAATTCACATCACTATAAAATGTTTTAGTAAGTTGATTTTGGCTATTTAAATTTGAGTAATATTGAGTAATATTATTGCTACTATTTGCATAATTATTAGGAAGTAGTAAGTTTTGTTTTTCGAGTTTGTTATAGCCTAATGTAGTTAAATTTTCATAACGTTTATCTGGTGTTAAACTGGCACTTTTTATTACCTTTTTTACTTTTCGTAAAGTATGGTTTGTAATTGAATTATGAGGAATAGAATTAGCAGTTGCACTAACAATATTTTTTAAAATACCCGGGTATTTATTCCATTTTTCAGCATAATAATTGCCAAGATATTTTTCGTAGCCTCCAAAAAGTTCATCTGCACAATCGCCTGTTAGCACCACTGTAACTTTTTCTCTTGCCTTTTTTGCAACTATGTATGAAGGTATTGCAGACGAATCGCCAAATGGTTCATCAAAATATTCAATTATTTCATTGGTGTAAGTTAGCAGTTCTTCTACCGAAAGCATGTGTTGGTTATGATTGGCTTTAATATGTTTTGCTACCAATTGAGCTCTTTCGCTTTCATCATAATCTTTTTCAGTAAAACCAATGGAAAATGTACTTATAGGAGTACTTGAAATTTGAGCCATGATGGCTGAAATAATGCTTGAATCTATTCCACCACTTAAAAACGAACCAAGCGGCACATCTGATACCATTCTTTTTTCGACCGATTCGAACAATAGTTCCTTTAGCAACCTTTGTGCTTCTGCATAATCCTCAATCTGGTTATTTTGATTATTTTCAACTATATTCTTTAAGTTATAAAATTGTTTTTTTGAAACAACATTACTGCTATCAATTGATAAATAATGACCTGGTTCTAGCTTATAAACTTGATTATAAATGGTAAGTGGTGCTGGAATATAAGTTAAACTAAAATATAAGTTTAATGCTTCTAAACTAATCTCTTTGTTATCTAATATAGGTTCTAAGGCTTTTAATTCTGAAGCAAAAAATAAACCATTTTCATTTTCATAATAAAATAATGGTTTTTCACCAAATTTATCTCGGGCTATAAATAATTTATTTAGTTTTTCGTCCCAAAGCGCAAAGGCAAACATTCCTTCTAATTTTTCTAATAAAGTATCTATTCCCCAATATTGATAACCAATTAATATTACCTCTGTATCGCTTTGAGTTTTAAAGTTAAAACCAGAATTAACTAGTGAAGTACGAAGTTGTTTAAAATTATAAATTTCACCATTGAAAACTATAACCGATGTCTTATCGTCAGATGACATGGGTTGTTGACCTGTAGCTAAATCAATAATTGATAAACGAGCATGACCCAACGAAACGGAGTTATTTGAATATACTCCAGAAGCATCAGGACCGCGTTTTTTCAAACACGCTGTTAAAGATTTAATGTCAATATTAACCTCATTTTTTTTATAAAATCCTACAATTCCACACATTTTTTATATAAATAAATTTTGGTATTGATTGATTAATTCTTTCTCTGAAAATTTTTGAGAAGATAATTTTGCATTGCTTGAAAACTTATCTCTAATTGATTTATTTTCAATTAAATAGTCGATTTTTTTAGCAAGTTCTTTGGTATCGTTTGCTTTCACAATGCAGCCATTAACACCATCTGTAATAATATCTCTTGGGCCGGCAGTAAAATCAAAGCTTATGCTTGGTGTTCCTGTAAACATGGCCTCAACAAGTGCATTTGGAAACCCTTCTGAACGAGATGGAATAACAAATATTCCTGCTTTAGCATAAAAATCATCTAATGCTTCAATTTTACCTAAGAATTTAACCCTACTAATATTTTGAATATCAATTAGTTTTATTAGATCTTTTGCTTCCTCTTTAGTTCCTCCTGCAAAATGTAATTCCCAAGTTTTATTTTGCATTTGATTAAATGCTTGAATCATCATATCAAAACCTTTACAACTATCGTTAAACCTGCCAACACACAAAATTATATTCTCTCGTTCAACTGATGCATATGTTTGTGGTTCTTTAATAATATTTGGAATTACCACAATAGGAGTGTTTTTATAAATTTCTTTTTGATAATTAGCTGCAATTTGAGTTTGAGCAATAACCATTTTTGGTTTTTTTAATAAAATGGAAATTTGGGTTATCAAATTGATATGAAATGGCCATTTATAAAAAGGACTTGAACGCTCAGAAAAAACTACTTTATAGGGAGTACATATTAATGCTAAATTAGCTAATGATGCATAAAATTTAGTGTATGCTATGATACCATTTGGATTAATGGTTTTTATGTTTTTTCTAATAAACGCCAAGGTTTTTATAAGCGACATTTTATTTGTGTTAAATCCCGTTGGCTCTAAGTATTGTACAGAATTGTTAAGGTTGAAAAATTTTGCTTCAGGTATTAACGCAATGTATGTAACTTCATTTCCGTTTTGGTTTAAAGCATTTGCCAAAGTGCAACTAGCTTTTTCAACCCCCCCCATTCCAATATTTGGACCAATTATAACTATATTATTCACGAAAAATTGGCTATAATTTGTGAAGTATAAATTGTATTTAAATTAGGATCATTTAAGTCATCAACATTTCGTCCTCCAACTACTTCGCTAACATATTTTCCAGGAATTTTAATTCTTTCAGATACATTACGTAAAAACCACTCGTATTCTATATCTAAATTTCCAACGTCTATTACTCTGTATCCTTTTTGGTGTAGTTCAAAAACAATATGCTTGGCGGCAGGTCCTAATGCAACTAGCACCATATTTGGTTTGATTGATTGTTTTTCAATTTCAGCAATCAACTCATTTGCTTTTTCAAACGCATTATGTTTTGGACCTAAAATACGTTTAATATTAGCAACGCCAGCTAATAAATCGTTACCAATACCAAATCTCGTTTTTTCACCTTCAATGATAACAAGATGATCTGCTTGTAAAATTTTTTTCCAATGAGCAAAATTACGGGTAGCGTATTCTTTTTTAAAACCGTAATAAATACGCGTAATACTAGCATTGGCATATACTGTTTTTAAATTCAAGTATTTTTTAAAGCGGGGGTAATTCCATACAATTTGACTTCTCCAAAAAGTTTGTCCTTCTTTATCCATGGTTTCAAGCGAGTGATAACCTATTGGCATGCCTACATATAAATCTTTAACATTGTTTTGGAGTATTTTTTCAAAACTTAAAGCTAATTCATTTTCATATTTTTGAAAAGGCAAATTCAGTTTATCTGTTAAATATAATATTTCTCCATCTCCAAATCGTACAATGCTCGCATTTTTATTTTGTTCAATATCTAATAAAGTATCTTCTACCGATTTAACTGAAGGTAGTTCGTATAACATTTTAAATATTGGATATATTAAACTTAAAAAATGTTTGAATGCCCTTCGCGGATATTTCAATAGGCTTCCATATCTTAAAAAGTTAGAGTTTATCATCGTAGTTTATTCATTATTTTTCCTAATAAAAATACACCCCAATCCATTTTGTACTTGGCCATAAAAAAAAACACTTTAAACATAAAAGGTATGTACTTAAAAGTAAGTTTATTAAAACTATTTACAAATACGGTATCGTTCAACATGGTTTGTAAATCTTTTTTCTGACTAAAACTGAATTTTGAAGCTGTTAAACTCAGTGTAATATTGATACTAGCTAAAGCAATTCTATTATTTAAAGCTTGCTTAAATTCACTATTTTGATAATAGTGGTTTGTTATTACTTTTTCTATTTCTATAAAAAGATTTTTGTACTTATAGTAAAGTGTATTATTATAAGTTTTTGTTAATGAGTTAGGATTGTTTCGGTTATAATGATGTAAATATTTGTTTATGTAATATGCCTTATTGATAAATGGCATGAGCTGTGTGTTAAATAGTACATCAGAACTTCCCACTAAATGAGTTGCAGTCCATTTAATTTGATTGTCTTTTATTACACTAGCTTTATATAATTTGCCCCAACCCGCATTAAATGCATCGGTTTGAGTTGGATTTTTTAGTTCATCATTTATCAAACCAATCATTCTTCTTCTTAAAAAAAGAATATCATCATTGGCAAATAGTTTATCTTGCTTAAAAAAAGGAGGGTAGGGTATTGATTTATTTTGAAATTCTTTAATATTTAACCAAAACACCATATCTGCATCAAAATGCAATGCTTTTTCAATGGCTATTTCGCAGGTATTTAATTCTATCCAATCATCAGCATCAATAAACATGATGTAATCGCCAGTTGCATTTTTTATTCCTGTATTAAGCGCATCAGCAGCACCATTATTTTTTTTGTGAATTACTTTTACTCTTTTATCATTATTGGCAAACAGATCGCATTTAATACCTGATTCATCAGGCGAACCATCATTAACATAAACTATTTCAATATTAGTATATGTTTGGTTCAATAAACAGTTATTTATTTTATCTAAAAACGGATAAGATAAATATACTGGAACTAAAATACTTATTTTAGGGTTGTTCATGTTTAATTTTAGCTGGTACACCCCAAACAGTACTGTTATTAGGTACATCTTTTGTAACCACAGCACCTGCACCAATAATGCAATTATTTCCAATTTTTATATTAGGAAGAATGGTTGCACTTGCGCCTATCCAAGTAAAGCTACCTATTTGAGCACCTCCTAAAAGCGTGGCTCGTGGCGAAATATCACAATATTCTCCAACAATTACATCGTGATGAATAGAAGCAAATGCATTAAGCAATGTTCCATTCCCAATAGTAACACAATCAGAAATAAAAACAAAGTTCATGATGTTAACCCCTTTACCAATACTAATTTGTTTAGTGCCTATTTCTGCTGAATTAGATACTATTGTGGTTAATTCAAGGCCAACATTTATCAATTTTTGAGCAATTTTTTGGCGGACTTTAGTGCCTCCAGTTGCTATAATAAATTCTTTTTCATTTAAAATAGCTTTATCCGATACGTTTTTAATCCATTGATAATCATTAAAATAGTAGTCTAATGATGCTGACATATCATCAAATAACACAATTGGTTGATTTGATTTGTTTAAAATTTGAATTATTTCTTTAGCGTGTCGTGAGGCTCCTGCTACTACCATTTTTAATTGTTTTGAACTCTTAAAATCAGTCGGGCTATTAAATCAACTTCTTCTTTTGTAATGGTATAATATAAAGGTAAGCATAATACCCTTTCAGAAACTGACTCTGAGTTTGTTATAGTAGTTGGATTAACATATGGTAAAGTATTTAAAGAAGGGAAAAAATACCTACGAGGATATACCCAATTAGAATTTAGGGTTTCTATAATTTTTAAAGTAATTTCTTGATTAGGTAATACAATAGGGTAATAAGAGTAATTAAAACCTGCATTGCTTGATATTGTAATTTTTTGGCAATTTAATCCAGCCAGTTTTTCATCGTAATACAAGCTAATTTCTTTTCTTTTTTCTAAAATCTTATCAATATAATTAAGATTAACCAAGCCCATAGCTGCATGAAATTCAGAGTTTTTACCATTAATTCCAATTTCAGCAAATTTTTCAGGCCCCTCATGTCCAAAATTTCGTAGGTATGACATCTTTTTTAACAAAGAAGCATCTTTTGTAAATACAGCTCCACCTTCAATGGTATGAAACAGTTTAGTAGCATGAAAACTAGTAGTACTTATATCACCATAATCAAAAATTGATTTCCCTTTATAAGTGGTTCCAAAACAATGCGCGGCATCGTAAATTACTTTTAAATTATGCTTTTGGGCAATTTTCTCAATTTTTTCTACATCACATGGATTTCCGTAAACATGTGTTGCCAATATAGCCGATGTTTTTGGAGTAATTGCAGCTTCAATTAAATTAGCATCAATATTTAAAGTATTAGGGTCTATATCAACAAAAACTGGCTCACAACCTTCCCATACTATACTACTAGTGGTAGCCACATACGAAAAAGGTGTTGTAATAATTTGTCCAGTTAAATTTAAAGCTTTAATTGCTATTTGAATAGCAATGGTACCATTGGTTAAATACAGCAAATGATTAACTCCTAAATAATCTTTTAGTTTCAATTCTAATTCATTTACTAAAGGGCCATTATTAGTTAACCATTGTCGTTGCCAAATGCCGGCAATGTATTTATTATATTCCTCTTCTGGAGGTAAAAAAGGCTTTGTCACTGGAATCATATAATTAGTTTTTTATCCATTTTATATACCACATTTGAAAAACTAATACACGCCAAATCAAATCTTTTTCTTTGAGTTGATTGACTAAAAATAGTTCTTTCATTTGTAAGATTTGTTTTGTATTGAGTAAATCACTTTGATTTAGATTTGACTCACTTAAATATTCATCTAATAAATATTTTAAGTCGTTTTTTAACCAATCAAAAATAGGCAAATCGAATCCAACTTTAGGCCTATCCATCAATTCTTTTGGTAAGTATTTGTAAACTATTTCTTTAATAATTTTTTTGTTATTAAATTGGTCTATTTTATAATCAAAAGGTAGTTGTGCTGAAAATTCTATCAACCTATGGTCAAGTAAAGGTTCTCTTCCTTCTAAGGAGTAAGCCATAGTAGCCCTATCAACTTTTATTAATAAATAATCTCTCAGTGATTGTTCAAAATCAATTATAAATAAAGAATCAACCACATTGGTTAAATTACTAAAATTTGAAGTTGCTTCAGTGTGTTGTTTATGTTTTATAATATTGTTAATTGTTCCATTTGGTAAACCATTTACATGTTTATAAAGTTCAATATACTGCTTTTCTTTTTTATGGTTTAATATATTGCCAACACCAGTAACTTTTTTGCTAAGCCAAGGATTATTATTTTCAGTTATTTTACCTATGGTTTTAAATAAAATAGAGGTCATTGGAGCAAAAGGAATTTTATTAATTTGTGCTAACCTTGAAACATTATTTTTATATCCAGGGTAGCCTCCAAATAATTCATCTCCACCATCAGCCGAAAGCGCAACAGTAACATCTTTTCTAGCTAGTTTACTAACCAACATAGTTGGTATGGCTGAAATATCACCTATGGGTTCATCGTAAAAGAAAGGTAATTGAGGAATTATTTCTTTTGCATCTCCATAAGAGCAATCATAAGAGGTGTGATCTGTACCTAAATGAGCTGCAATTTTTTGTGCATCGCCCGATTCGTCTACTCCATCGGGGAAACCAATGGTAAATGTTTTTAGTTTTTGGGTTCTATCTTTTTGTAATAATGCAGTTACCATACTGCTATCAAAACCGCCACTTAAAAATATACCAACAGGCACATCGGCCACCATTCGGTAACTACAAGCCGATTTAATTAATGTTTCCGATTCGCTAACTGCATCAGTAAAACTGCCATTAAATTTTGGTTTTTTATAATGCTCTGCTATGTTCCAATAAGTAGTATTGGTTATGGTATTGTTATTGGTATTATATACTAACCATGTACCAGGTTCCAATTTATTTATGTTCTCTACAATGGTATTAGGTCCTTTTACATAACCATATTGTAAAAATTGATATAATCCACTAGTACTTATATTTTTTGGAATATTTTCTGTTTGAAAAAATACCTTCATTTCTGATCCAAATACTAGTTTTTTTTGGTCAAAATAATAATACAATGGTTTTACACCTGCTCTGTCTCTGCATAAATAAATATTTTGATTTTCAGTATCTGCTATTGCAAAAGCAAACATTCCAATGAATTCTTTAACACAATCCATTCCCCAACAATCAAATGCTTTTAACACCACTTCTGTATCTGATTCAGATGCAAATGTGTAGCCCTTATTTATAAGTTGGTTTCTTATTTCTTTAAAATTATATATTTCGCCATTTAAAACTATTACCCAATTTTTAAAAACCATGGGTTGATGTCCTAATGGTGATAAATCTAAAATAGAAAGTCGGGTATGCGCAAAACCTAAATTACCTGTGGTAAAATTATTTTCATATATACCACTATCATTTGGGCCACGGTGTTTCATCACTTCGCAGTATTTTTGCAAAGTGCCATTATTCAAATTAAAACTTCTATCAAAAAAACCGCTAATTCCGCACATTTTGGTTATTTATTATTTTGCCTAACTCATCAGAGTGCATAAACTCAATGTCAGGATATTTTTTTATCAGAGTCGAAATTAGTAGTTTAAACTGACTTAAGTTATTAAATCTGTTTAATTCATTAATACCTCCAACAAAATTTAAACGGTGCATTGATATAATTAGCGGTGTTTTAAATAAAAATGCTGTTTGTGCTTTACTTAGCACTTGTTTAACCCAATTGATAGATGGGTTATAGGCAGGTTCAAAATAAGCATTTCTTACTGTGTATAGTTGTTTTAAACTATTTTGCTCACCAGTAAAGTGTTGCACATTTTGATAATCATTTATTGCAGGAATTAATTGATTAAGCGAACTTTGAATTTGTTTGATACCATTTTGGTAAAATACTTGCTCAATTTTGGTGTTCCAAACATGGCGGGGTGCCACAGCACTTTTAGGGGAAAAGTTAAACGTTTCTTTGAATAATTTTATACCTTCGTTTATACTGTTTTCAATAAATAATTCTTCTTTTGGGTTTTGAAATTCAAATGCACTTAATAAATTTTTATTATTTACCGTATCAATACAAAAACATTTTTCATTAAAGGCATTTCTAAAATCAGAATTATCAGTTTTTAAAACTTCAAGCCATTGTAAAGCATTGATATGCTCTCTGCCGTGAAACTGGGGTTTTATAAATTTGCTTTCAATCCCACAGTCAATTAAATCTTTCACTTTATTATTACCGTCTCTTTTGTAGTAAGTTGTGGTAAACTTTTCATAATAATAGTTTTCCCAATTCTCCTTTTTTATTTTATCAAAATCAGGATTTGCTAATATAAAGTTAAATGTAATTTTAGGTTTATTGTGTTTAAACTCCTTACTATCAATTATTTCATATAAGGCGTTTAAATCTTCAACATTTTCCAATGTATCAATTAAATTGTATGGATTTTTACTCAGGTTAATTCCAAGTTGTTGCAAGTTATTAATTGCTTCTTTGCTTGGCATTCTTATAGAACCCCAATCGTCTGACTCAATAACTACAATTTTTCTATTTGTTTTGAATCCTTTATATTGAGATAAGTAAAAGTTGAAATGACCTTTTATGGACATATTTATCAATTAATTAAACAAATTGGGAACAGAAACAAATTCAGCTTCTGGCCATTTATTCAATATTTCTTTTAATAGTTTTTGCAATGCTTTTAAACCATTTGTTCTATTTTTTTCATCTATTTCGCCTACAAAACTAACTCTGTGGTTACTTATAATGGCTGGTTGTTTGTATTTAAATGCCAATTCTATATTTTTTAAACAGCCATCTACACCATCGTTATTAGGCTCTAAATTGGGTTCAAAAACATTATTTCTAATAACTGCTTTTAAACCACATTTATTTTTGGCTAAGAAATTAATGGTTTTATTTTTGGCTAAACACTTTTTTTGTATTAACTCCACATCTAGGTATTTAAAACCATTTTTAACCAAAAAAAACTCCAAACTCTTGTGGTAAAACATAGCAGGTGGGGTAAAGTAAGTAGGTTTATATCCAAATAATTCAATAAACATTGTTATTGCACTGCTTATAGTTGCTTCGTAATGCTCAATATCTGAAATATTTAAAGCATTAAAAGTGCCTTGTATATTATTTACTGGTAGTGTTAATAGGTTATCTGGAATAAAAATAAACTCATTACAAAATGCTTGTCTAGCAAACGAATTTTTATTTTGTAGCTCTTTCATCCACCAATTGGCCTGAATATGTTCTTTGCCATGACTTTGTGGAACAAAAATATTGTATTCAATTCCTTTTTTGTAAAGATCAATAATTTTATTACTTGCAGGATATCTTAAAATAGTTTTGTTTAAATTTTCAGAAACATAATTTGTAAAATCATTTTCCTTAATCGCTTCAAAATCGGGGTTTGCTGCATTAAATGCAGGGGTAATTATAGGGTGGTTTCCTTTAAAATCTTTAAATGATAACAGAACCTCATATAATTCTTCTAAATCTTTGTTGCTTTCAAGCGAATCGTACGCGTCAAATCTATTAGAAGCTATATTTAAGCCTTTTTTTGTTAATTCAACTTGGTCTTTTTTTGATTTTACTCTAATGCTTCCCCAATCGTCAGAGGCAATAGCAATTAGCTTTTTATTGGTTTTATAAAATAAATTATTAAACGCAAATTTTAGGTTGTTTTTCATTCATCTCACTGCTTATTTTATAAAATAAAAGCAATATAATTTAGTTAAGCATTTTACTTTAATTGATATTCGTTTCGACTTCGCTCAACGACCGTGGACACTGAGCTAAGTTAAAATGTACCTACCTTAAAAGTAAACGATATTAAAACTATAGGTTTAAAATTTGAGCAGTTATTGTTTTTATATTGTATTGATTGATATTTTCTATTTTTAATGCATTTTGATAATCCCCTTTAAAAAAGCTTTTTATCAAATCCATATCTGGTTGATGTGCCAAAACGTTTAGAATAGGTTTTTTTGTTAACCCGTAGTCAATAAGTTTGCTTGGAGTATTTAATAGTGTTCCATTATCTAAATTGAGTAAGAAATCCATTCTACTTAATTCAAAAAGTAACTCAAGTCTATTTAAAGGATCGTGAAGCTTAATTTGATTAGGGTATAAATCGGCATAACCTTTTAAATTAAGTTTAGCCTCTGCTCCAAACACATGAAAAACAAAAGGTAGCCTTGTTTCAATCAGCTTTTCTATTAAGGTGTTTAAGCTTCTTATTCCACTTTGTGCCACTTTTCCGGCATAGGCAAATGTAGGAACTAAATTAGGTTCATGGTTTTTACTTAATTTAACTTCGTCAAAATTAAATCCTTGCGGAATAATTCTAAATTTATGTCTATATTCAGGATAATACGCATCTAATGATGTTTGGGTAGGAACCGTAACAAAATCAGCTCTTTTACAGAATAATTTTTCGAAGTATCCAAAATAAAAAGGAGGCCTAATAGCCTCTAAAATATTACCCATAAAAGGGTCGCCACAGTCGGCTACCCAAGTTTTAGCTATTTCTGTTCCCGTTTTTCTAATTTGTGCTATTGCCCAATTTATTTCATGGGGAACAGCTATAGAAATTAATAAATCGTAATTCTTTTCTTTTTTTAAAATGGGCTTTAATCGCCATAAAATCTCAATATTTGGATAGTCTAATAATAAATTTAAAACTCGGCCAAATTTTCTGCTTAAGTCACCAATAGCTGATTTGCCCCATGGTTTTATATCTTTCCAAACTAATGGTCCAAAATATTTGAATTGAATGCCTAAGTTTTCAAAAGTTGATAAATCACGTTGGTTATCATAGGGTAGGAGTACTGTTACTTGATGACCTTGTATCGCAAATTCTTTAGCTAACTCGGTAGCCCTAAAAGAGCGGGGAGTTAATTCAGGAAAAAATGAACGACAAACGATAAGTATTTTTTTGGATTTCAATTTGATGATTTAAAGTTTTTTAGATTTATACTTAGGTTATTAATAGAGCTTCCTCATTTGTAGTTTGCCTTCATAGTTCGACACCCTTCGACACCCTTCGACAAGCTCAGGGTGACAATGGCTCAGGGTGACAACGAGATACTAATGTCATGGTGAGCTTGTCGAATCCATGACACTTTATTGATTGTTTTTTGATAAAATTTTCAAAAGATCAATATCTCCATTTATCAAAGCTTCTTTCTTTTTTCTCGACCATTTTTTCAATTGCTTTTCTCTAGCAATTGCTTTTTTGATGTCAGTGTGTTCTTCTTGATAGACTAATTCAACAGGTCTTTTATTGAAAGTATAACTATTTTTATTTACACCTTGTTGATGCTGGTTAAGTCTTAAGTCTAGATTATTAGTTACACCAATATAATATGAATTATCAGAACATTTTAAAATATAAATGTAGTATGTGTTCATTTATATACTTTATTGTAACTTTTCGATAGCATTCGTTCACCTATTCATAGTTCGATACCCTTCGATACCCTTCGACACCCTTCGACAAGCTCAGGGTGACAAAGGCTCAGGGTGACAACGAGATACTAATGTCATGGTGAGCTTGTCGAATCCATGACACGTAATTATTTTAGTAAATGTTTTCTTTTAACACCCCTTCGCAGTTCGACAAGCTCACTACGGCTCACGGTGACAAAGAGGCAGGGGACAAGTGCATTCGTTCACTCATTCGACAAGCTCAGGGTGACAGTAGTCCTAGTAAAACAGCTACAATTCTTTCTGCGGCTTTACCATCCCATTTTTCTGGGATAGCCGATTTTTTCCAATTATTATTTAGCATTTTTTCTAGATAAGGTTTTATTGCCTTAGGGTTAGTGCCAATTAATTCATTAGATCCTATTTCTACTGTTTCAGGTCTTTCTGTATTATCTCTTAAGGTTATACATGGAATACCCAAAACTGTTGTTTCTTCGGTAATTCCTCCAGAATCGGTAATTACACCTTTGGCATGTTGTACCAAATAATTAAATTCATGGTATCCAAGAGGATCAACAATTCTTAAATTTGGAGCATTAATGCCCAATTCAGCATATATTTTTGCTGTTCTTGGGTGCATTGGAAAAATGATTGGTAAGTTGTTGGAGTTTGTTGTTATCTCATGCATTAGCTCTTTTAAATTTGCTGCATTGTCAACATTAGCGGGGCGATGTAATGTTAACACCAAATATTGGTTATTGGCTAATTGATAACTATTCCAAAAAGGAGGTGGGGTAAATTTATCTTTGTTAGATAGTAGGGTGTCAATCATTACATTACCGGTAAAGAAAATATGGTTTTTATCCATACCACTTTTTATTAAATTATTACTAGCACCTTCAGTAGTAGTGAAAAAATAATCAGTAATGCTATCAGTTACCATTCTATTAATTTCTTCAGGCATTGTTAAATCAAAAGACCTAATACCTGCTTCCACATGCGCTACTTTGGTATTTAACTTTTTTGCCACAATTGCACAAGCCATTGTGCTAGTAACATCTCCAACTACCAAAACTAAATCGGTTGGGTTTGAAATGAGTTCCTTTTCAAAAGCTACCATAATAGAAGCAGTTTGTTCAGCTTGACTGCCTCCACCGCAATTGAGGTTAACATTAGGTTTTGGAATATTTAATTGATGAAAAAAAGTGTCACTCATTTTTTCATCATAATGTTGCCCGGTATGCACCAATCTATATCCTAAAGTGCTTCCATTTTTTCTTGCTGAATCTATTGCATGAATAATAGGTGCAATTTTCATAAAGTTTGGCCTTGCACCCGCAATTAAAGTAATTTTCATGTTAGCTTTTGTAGTTTGTTAATTGGTTAAAATTACTTTACCCACTTCATTTCTAGCTAAGTTTTCAAGCTGTTGAACACTAATACATTGATGAAATAAATTTGTTTTATCACTAATATAAGCTTGTACTTGATTGGCAAGTGATAAGTCTTCAATTTTTATGATTAATTGTTCATCATTTCCTGAGCAAATGCATTCAATGTGAAATTGATTTTTAATAAGCATTTCAACTTCATCAAGACTTATTCTATAACCATAAATTTTTAAGAAACGTTTCTTTCTTCCAATTATAAAGTAAAACCCATCTGCATCTCTTTTTACAATATCTCCAGTTATTAAAACATCTTTATTGTCATCTCCTTTGGTTAAATCTTCTTTACATTCAGCATAACCTAATGTTACA
Organism: Bacteroidota bacterium; assembly: GCA_027484685.1. Taxonomy (GTDB): domain Bacteria; phylum Bacteroidota; class Bacteroidia; order UKL13-3; family UKL13-3; genus JAAFJM01. The sequence goes on along the minus strand of JAIXSO010000047.1, from coordinate 82,924 downwards.
TTTTTGCCTTTATAAATCATTTCACCCTCGGCCTCTGTTATTAATATCTCTTCACCAGAATTATTTATAACACCTAAGTAACCATTTGGAATGGCTTTACCTATGCTGCCAACTTTAAGTTGGGTCATTGAAGGTTCTAAAAATGCCATTCTTGCTGTACCTTCAGTTTGTCCATAGGTAGGAATGAATTGAATTAATTTATCTGTCGCATATTGCGCAAATTTTATAAACAGATCCTCTTTTAATTTACCTCCCCCTTGGGTTATTATTTTTAAATCAGGAAGTGGCATTCTGAAAAATCTTAATTTATCTAATAACTCAAAGCTATAAGGAACTCCTGTAAAGGTAGTTACTTTCTGTTCTTTCATTAGGTTCCAAAATAACCTATCGGTTAAACTGTAATTAGTTAATACAACTTTTGCACCACTATTTAAATGGCTCATAATTACAGATAAGCCCATTGTATAATACATTGGTAAAAAAGCAATGGCGGTATGTGTATTATCTATTTTAAATAACTCAGATACATTTTTTGCACTAGAATCTAAATTTGTATAACTGTGTCTAACAAGTTTTGGGCTTCCTGTACTTCCAGAAGTTGGAAGTAAAAATGAAAGTTCATCAAATAGTATTGGATTAATATTATTGGTTTGTATTAACTCAAAACCATTTTCTTTTAAATAAGTAGCTACTATATTTTCATTTTTTGGCCTCCAATTATTTGATGGTATTTTATAAATAAATTCAGGAACGTATTTTTCGTATAAATTATTTAAAAGTTCTTCATTGGTATTTGAACTTAATAATAGGGGAACTACTTTATTTTGAATACAAGAATAAAAAGCGATAAATGATTCAATTGAATTATCTGCTAAAATAAAAATTAAAGTTCTTTTATCAATTAGTTTATAAAATTCATTGGATTTAGTAATTAATTCATTGAATGTTATTGATAAGCCACTATCATCAACTAAGGCAATGGCATCTGATTTATGAAGATCTATATTTAAAAACATGATTTATAGAATGGTACTACCATCAACTCCAATTATTTGTCCTGTAACATATTTAGATAAATCTGAAGCTAAATACAAACAAGTATCTGCAATTTCTTCTGGCTCTGCTAAACGCTTAAATCCAATATCGTTTACACGGTCACTAAACTTGTCATCCATTATTGTTTTTAGCCTTTCAGTAGCTACCATGCCGGGTGCAATTGCATTTACTCTAATTTTATTTTCTGCTAATTCTTTTGATGCAGATAAGGTTATAGTATTTACAGCTCCTTTTGTAGCTGAATAGGCCAATTGTCCTTTAACTCCTTTAACTCCTACAATTGAAGAAATATTAATAATTGAACCTGAGTTTTGTCTTGTCATTAATCGTGATGCTAACTGAATTAATCTAATTACAGACACTACATTTACGTTTAGCATTTGCTGTAATTTATCAAAATTAAGTAATCCAAGTAATTCATATGAAACTACTCCTGCATTGTTTACCAATACGTCTAAACGACCTTCGTTCTTTTTTATGTCTAAAATAGCATTTTTAACCTCTTGCTCAGCAACCACATCAAAATAGGAAATTTTAATATTTGAAAAGTTGTTTTGAAGTTCTGTTAACTCACTATTTAATGATGATTCATTGCGAACATTTGCGTATACAATAGCACCATTTTCGGCAAATTTTTTAACTATTGCTAAACCAATTCCTTTGCTTGCACCAGTAACAAGACAAACTTTATTATGTAACATTAAATTATAATTCTATTTGATATTTTTTTAAAATTTCTTTAGCTATTGAATATGTTTTAAAGTCAAGAATATCATCAGTATCTAACATTATATTGAATTCATCTTCAATTGCTGTAACTAAGCTAAGTTGTGTAACGGAATCCCAATTTGCTACCGTATCAATTCCAAAATTTTCATTTAATTGACTTGAATCCACATTGAATGTTTCGGCAAAAATGGAGTTAAATTTTTCTAAGTTATTCATTTTATATTTTTCCTTCTTTGTAATAATTATCTGTAATATGTATAGGAAGTATATCGCTAGTATTAATATAAATACTTCCGCAAGCCCACGACAGACCTGCACCAAAACCAGCAATAAATACTCTTAAATTTTGGTTTTCATTTTTTGAATAGTGATCGCACAATACCAAAGGAACAGAATTACTACTATTATTTCCATATCTATCTAGTGAAATTGGTATTTTTTCGTATGGAATCTTATTTTTTCTAGATAGTTGTTTTAAAATATATTGGTTAGCTTGATGTAATGCAAAAGTATCATAATCTGATGGTTGAGAGGAGGATGTTTTAAAAAAATCTTCAATTAATTTAGGAACATCGGTTATTGAAAATCCAAACACTTCCATTCCTTTCATGTGCGTGTTATAATCAGACCTTGTAATTCCATCAGTCCACTCTTCTTCAATATTTTTTAAGTCCATATTTCTAAAAGCGCCTGCAGGAGTTATTATGCTCTTAAACTTATAACCATTTGATCTAAGTCCAAATTGATTATTTTTATTTTCCGTTACTTTTTTTTCTAACAATAAAGCAGAACCACTGTCACCAAATAACATAATCATGGTTCTATCTTCGGGTGATAAAGTTTTATACGAAGTATCAGCAGTTATTAGTAAGGCGAACTTTTTATTAGATTGATTTAATAATGAATGAGCAGTTTGAAGGCCAAAAACAAAACCTGAGCAAGCCAAATTAATATCAAAACAAATTATATCATGATTTAAACCAAGCCTTTTTTGAAGCACAAAAGCAGTACTTGGCGATCGGTAATCGGGTTTTTGACTTACAAAAATTAATATTCCAATATCTTCTTTGTTTATATTTTTAGCCTCAAAAAGTTTGATAGCCGCTTCAAACCCTAAATCAGATGCAGTTTGTTCATCAATAGCCCTTGTGGTTTGCTTTACACCAGCCATTTCTGAAAATTTATCAACCGTTTCTTCTCCAAAATTTGTATAATAATCTGTTACATTGATTTTTTGAGAAGGAATGGCAACTGAAATTCCTGCAATTTTTATATTTTCATGACTACTAAATATCATATTTAATTTTTATATCTCGTGTGAAACTTTGTATTCACTGAAAAATTCAATTGACTCATTGGTGGTTAGTATATTTTTCAAATCAATTTCAAATGAAGTGTAATTCAATACTAATCCCTCGCCAAAAGTTACTGTATTTAAAGTTATATTGGTGTTTTGTTCTTTATTTGATTCACTTATTTCTTTTAACAATTGCAATTGTAAAGGAATTGAACTTGAATAAGTTAAACCATATTTATTAATTGAATTTTTTAAAATAGCATCGTTGTAATTGATGTCAACCTTATTCAATCCAATAAAAGGTAGCTGGTTATTAACCAATAATGATTGCTGATAATTACTATTGATTTGATTAACTGTATTTAAAAATATAGGTAATTTTTTACTTACAAAACTTTCAATAAAAGGTTCATCAAAATTGATGTTAAAATTTGATTTTTCTGTTGAATCAAACTTTATATTTTTACCATAATACCTAAAACCTCCTTTTAGGATGGCATATTTTTCAAAATGTGTTCCAAATGACTCTGTATAAGAAATAATGGAAGAATTTGCATTTGTTTTTTCTAATAAAATACAAGTAGCAGCATCACTTTCTAATTGATGTATTGAATTTTGTTCATTACTTAGTTTACTTGGAGTATCGCCAAAAATAATAAAAGCCTTAATTTTATTGATATTTTTTAGTATGGATGAAGCTACCTGAACACCAGTAGAAAAACCATTTGAGCCTGCATTGATATCGTAACAAATGCAATCAATAGATAAACCAAGGCGACCTTGTAAAACTGCTGCAGTGTTTGGACTTCTATAGTCAGGTGTTCTTGAAATAAATATCAATACACCAATTTCGTTTACATCAATTTTTTGAGCCTCAATAATTCGAAAAGCTGCATCATAACCTAAATCAGCAGTGGTTTGCTCAAAATTACTTTTTCTTACATTAACTAAACCTAATTCTTGGTAGTTAATTTGTTCTGTAATTAGAGGCACCGAAGTGGCCATTGCAGCGAATTTAATGCCTGAAATATTAATTTTTGACATATTAATTAAAGTAATCTTTTAGCCGGAATACCAAAAACAGTAGTTCCCTTTTTTACTCGTGTAAGTACCACACTTCCCATACCTACAATTGCTTCTTCTTCCACCACTGTTTTTTGTACCAATTTTGCACCTGCATTTATGGTACATAAGTTGTTTATATTACAATTTCCCGCAAAAAAAGAAAATGAATTTAACTGACAAAACTGCCCAATTTTAACATCATGTCCAATTATAACAGAACTTTGAATATAGGTAAAATCGCTAATAAATACATCGCTTGCCACTGAACAAAATGCCTTTATAGCTACGCCAATACCAATTTTAGCACTTGGTGAAATGATGCTACTTGGGTGAATTAAATTAATAAATTTTCCTCCTTTAGCCAATATAATTTCAACTGTTTTTTTTCTATCTTTCACATTGCCGATGGCACAAAAAAACACATCACCTTCTGCTACATCGTAGCCGGCAACAGTATTGAGTACTTTAGGATAACCCATAGATTCAATTTGCGATGGTCCATCGCTAAGAAAACCTTTTACTATAAACTTAGGGTTTGAGCCATAACAAATATGCGCTAAATCAAATACTTCGCGAGCTAAACCACTAGCCCCAATTATTACTAAATTCATACATTTTTATTTTAATGAAAATCCTCCATCTATTGGAATTAAATTACCTGTCATCCAACTAGATTCATTGGATAACAAGTATTGAATTAAATAGGCAATATCATTAGGTTGCCCAAACCTACCCAAAGGATAATTATTCAAATGTTTTGATAATTCTTCTTCTTGACTATTTTCCCCTAAAATATTGGTTTCAACCAAACCAGGGAGTATAGCATTTACTCTAATTTTTTTTGGTGATAACTCTAATGCCAATGCTTTTGTAAACGAGTTAACTGCACCTTTAGAAGCTGCATACATGGCATTTCCTAATGTTACCTTTTGAGATGCAATTGATGAAACAAAAACAATAGAAGCAAACTTATTTATTTTTTTTGCTTTTAAAAGTTTTTGTATTAGTAATATGGAGCTTTTAACATTGGTATCGAATATCAAATCTAAATCCGATTTTTTAATGAATTGAACAAGCGATAGTTTAACAATTCCAGCATTTAAAACTAAGCCATCTAAATTAGGACATTCAATTACAATTTTATCTAAATCTTCTTCTATAGTTAAATCACCTAAAATTGGAATATTAGTTTTAGCATTATCTAATGCAATTATACAGCTGTCTAACCTATCTTTATTACGAGCTTGAACAATTAAGTTTGCCCCATTTTGAGAAGAAACAATTGCTGCAGCTTTTCCAATTCCACTTGATGCACCGGTAATTAATACATTTTTCTCAACTAATGAAAAAAGACTAGCCATTTAACTGTTCATTCTTGATTTTATAGCTGCTAACAATTCACCTAATGTATTTAATTTCTTAAATTCATTATTATCAATTACCACGCCAAATTCATCATCAATCATGGCAATTGCCGAAAGATTTGCTAATGAATCCCATTCCGGATAATCTCTAAAATTATCTTCTAATGTTAAGTCTCTGTCTTCTACTTCAAGTATTTCTTTAAAGTTTTCTAAAAATTTTTGTTCCATATTATTATTGAGTTTAATTTTTGCCAAGGTAAATATTATTCATTCCATCCCAAATAATTTTATTGTTAAAATTACTTGACCAAATTATTCCATTTTGTCCAAATTGATTAGCTAAATCTTTTTCTAAATATAAAGTTTTCATTGCCTCAAATAGTTGGCTTTCAGACTTAGGTTGAACTAATAACCCATTAAAATTATGGGCAACAGCATCTCTCACACCAGTAATATCATATCCTATACAAGGAACGCCCATCGCAGCAGCTTGAATATATACATTTCCAAATCCTTCACGATGTGAGGGTAAAACCATTACATTAAACATTGACATATAAAATGACACATCAGACTGGAAATTCAGAAAAATAATTGCTGGATGATTTTTATACTTTTTCACAAAACTTTTTTCAGTGTGATTTGATGTAATATCGGAACCTAAAATCAAAAGTCTAATATCTTTATTATCTGAGTAAAGCCTATCAAAAACATTTAATAAATCAAACAAACCTTTGTCTTTAACTAATCTTCCTACGAATCCAAATATAAATTTATTTTGAAGTTCATGCTGGTTAATAAATTCGTTTTGTTTTATTAAATCTATTTTATCAATAGAGAATTTTGCCAAATCTAAGCCATTACTGCTTCCTTTATTTATGACTAAAGTTTTCTCTTTGTTAAAAATACTATTATCAACAGCGTATTTTTTAAGTGATGGGCTAATACAAATAATCTTGTTGGCGAAAAAAGCAGTCACTTTTTCCATACTTACTAAAATTAATCTTTTGATACCTGTTTCATTCTCAAATCGAAACCCTCTACAAGTATAAATTCTTTGTTTTATACCTACGAAAAAACCTGCTATCATTCCTAACAAAGATACTTTAGGGGTTCCTAGATTTATAATGTCTGGCTTAACCTCCTTAAATATTTTGATAATTGAAAGAAGTGTTTTAAAATCTTTAATTGGATTAATTTCTCTATCGATATCGATTACAAGATGTTTACAATTTTCTTTTATACAAAAAACTTCAGAACGTTCGCTAAGAGGTGCTAACAAATATGTTTCGTATCCTAAAGATTTAAAATAAGCCAATTGTCCTTCTAATAAGCTTACAGAACCTTCTGCTGTTATTCCTACAATTAGTTTTTTTTGATTATTCATTAATCTTTAAATATGCTAGCTTGAATTTTATAATGATTTAAAATATTTAACAGTTGTTTATCATTACCACCTTCTAGAGAATTTTGTTGTACCAATTTATTTTTTTGACTTTGTCCTACATTAATAAAGTCTCTTTTGAAAGTTCTTAATGATAGTGTTTTAGTATTATTTTTAATTGTATTCAATTTTAACCATAAATCATCTGCATAAAAACAATTGTTTTTAAATACATCTATTCTGAAAATATCTTTAACGTAACTATTTGGTGGATACAACACCCCTCCAACTCCTGTTGCAACAGATGCCAATAATGGAATTTTACTGTTAAAATTATGATTCCATTTTTTATATTTATTTATTTTTGAGCTATTAAATGTTATTTTATGACCCCTATTACAAATAACAGCTTCTGGAAATAATCGATGAGCATTTATTAATGATTCTATTGTATTTGAAGGATAAAAAACATCGTCATCAAAAGTTATCACTAAATTATTTTTTTGTCTTTGAAATGCATAATAGTATTTTTTATGAGATCTTAAATCATCTGGCACGAATTCAATTATTAATCCTCTTTTTTTTTGTTCCTCTAGTTGTTTAGGAATTATTTGGTTTGGAAACTGTTCTATAGATAACCAAAGGGTTATAGAATCGGCTTGAATTGTTTGTGAAAAAATTGTTTCAATCGTTTTATGAACTTCATTAATTCTAGCTGGAAAAGACGTTAAACTTACTTCAATCCTGTAATCCCTAATAATTTGATTAGTTCCAATAAGACCATTTAATCTCATTTTTTCAACTTCTTTTTCAAAGAGCTGATTAAAAAGTTTTTTAAATATGAATAAATAAATCCTATTAACCATTTTATGTAATAAGACAGGATACCTAAGATTAGGTAATGAAAAGTATATTTTATATAAAAAATTCATTGATTATTTACTTTCTGTAATAAAATTAAGGTAACTTTCTCCGACATTATTCAAAGACAACTTATTTTTTATCTTTTTTGCGTTTTTACTTTGCAATTCTCGTATGGATGGATTTTCGATTAAAAAATCCAATTGATTAGTAAGTTCTTCGACATTGTTAACTACGTAGCCATTTATTTCATTATCAATAATACCTTGGTGAGGTATGGAATCAAAACAAATGGATGGCACTCCTGCAGCTAAAGCTTCACATAATGCATTAGGAAATCCTTCTAAAATAGATGGTAAAACATAAATACTAGCCCTAGAAAGCAAGTAATCTACATTTTCAACCTTACCAAGAAAAACAACATTATTTTCTATTTTCAAATCATGTGCTAATTGTTTCATTTGAGAGAGTATTGGCCCGCTTCCTGCCATGTGAAGCTGCCAATTATCTATATTTTTTATTTTGCTAAAGGATTGAATTAATCTTTCTGGAGACTTCTCCCAAGCAAATCGACCTACATATAAAATAATATTTTCTTTTATGTTTTCAGTGATGCTTACTTCTCTAATAGCGTTAGGAATCACCTTGATATTTTTTAATTTATTACCAAATTGCTTTATTTTAAAATCAGCCGCTAATGGTGTTTGTGCAATAAATCCGCTACTTAAAGGATAAAGTAATTTTTTTCCCAATTTTGTAAATATATTAAAATTGTAGTCAGGACTTGTTCTATCTGATATATATATAGGATATTTGAGATTAATTAATGATAACAATACTAAAGGATTAAACCAATCACCAAAGGATAAAACAACATTTGGTTTAAATTTTTTTACCTCTTCTCTAATAAAGAATATCATAGTAACATAAAAAAAAAATTTACTAAGTCCGCCTTTGTTTTGGAGTTTAGGCTCTTTTATTTCAATTTCTTTATTTAAAGTATAAAATCTTTCACCGCCTAAACAAGAAATAAAGATCACATGGTGACCTTTTTCACTGAAATAATTGGCTAAAACAGTTAATGCACGTTCAATTCCACCTACTTTTAACGAAGGAGATACGATTACAATTTTTTTCACGAATTAGTTTTATAATATATTTGATGTAGGTCAGCACTTGAAATAAAAGCTACATCAGGCCATTTTTTTTGAATTTGATTAAATAAATCTTCAAAAAGTTTTAAATTGTTTATTCTATTTTGTTCATTAAGTCCACCAGTAAAATTAATTCTGTGTGACCCTATGATGGCTGGTTTATTCCAACTAAAAGCAATCGAAATACTTTCCATAGCCTTGGCTACCCAATCAATGGATTTATTTAACGATGGTTCAAACAATACATTTCTTTGGAAATAATATTGTCCTAACTTATTTTTTTCACCATTATAATGAAATATTCTTTTAAACTTTTTTGAATTAGGCTGTGGTTTTTGCTGAAAACGTGACCCTTGAATAAACTTTACGCCATTATTAAATAAGGTTTTTTCAATGCTTTCGTCCCAAACATAACAAGGTGAAATATTTGATAAAGATTTAAAACCAAATATACTTTCAAATAATGATAAACCTTCTGCAATGCTTTGCTCTATAAATTCTAATTCTTCATCATTTTGATAGTCATAACTCGCCATTAAGTTATTTCTTTTATTAGCAGGATGAGTATAATTGATTGAAAAACAGCCTAAATTAAACGATTCTATAAAGTGTTGATTATTATTTTGGAGTAACTTTAGCCACATGGGTACATTTAAATGTTCCCTGCCATGAAATTGAGGGTAAAGAATTCCTTTACCTATTCCTTGTTTAAATAGTTCAAAGGCATTTTGTGATTGACTTTGATTTTTATAGGTTGTACTAAATGTTTCAAAGGTATATTTTTCGTATTTATCTTCCTTTATTTTATCAAAGTTAGGATTAGCTAGAATGGTATTAGTAGTAATCACTGGGCTATTACCATGTATATCCTTGTGTTTAGAAAAAGTTTCTAATAAATGTTCAAAATCTAAATCTGTTTCAAGTGTATCATATTGAGTAAACGAATCCTTGGCATTTAATAGTTTTTTTTCTATTAAATGTTCTTTTGCTTTATTATTTGGTGTTCTAATGCTGCCCCAATCGTCAGACTCTATTACCAATACTTTTTCTCCAAGTTTTACACCTCTTAAATTAATAAAGTGTTTTTTTATATACTCCTGCATCCTATTGATTTGTATTAATCATGATATCGGCTAGTTGAGCAGTGCTAATAAACTTTACGTCAGGCCATTTTTTTTGAACTTCCTTTAATAAGGTATCTAATTTAATTAATGAGTCTTGTCGATTTTTTTCAAAAATACAGCCAATAAAATTTTCTCTGTGAGAGCTAATAACAGCTGGTTTTCCCCACCGAAATGCAATTTCTATTTCTTCTAAACACTTCCCAACCCAATTGAAGTTTTGATTTCTAGATGGCTCAAACATACAATTACGCCTCCAATATATTTGAGAATGTTGGTTTTTATCGCCCCAATTATTGTTTATTATTTTATGTTTACCATTAATTGTTGGTTCTTGTCTTTGACCACATATTAATTTTACTTGATTTTTAAACAAAACATCAAAAATGTGTGCCCCCCAGTAACTTCCTTGGGGTGTGAATGAAATTGATTTAAACCCAAAAAGTTGTTCAAAAATCTTTAATCCATCATCCAAAATTTTTTCGATTGAATCAAACTCTAATTCACTTGAATAATCTTGCCCTGCAAAATAATTTTTTTTATATGGTTTGATACAAGTAGATGAATTTGATGAGATGATTGCTCTATTTTCAAATGCAATTAATTCTTTTTCTGAATCAGAATTAATTGCTTCCATCCATCTTTTCACATGAATATGTTCCCTTCCATGTGACTGTGGAATAAAAATTTTTTTTTGAATACCTTCTTTAATCAAGTTTGGGACTTGTTGCGTGTGTAATTCCCTTTCATAGGTTTGCAATATTGTTTCATAAAAATACTCCTGTTTACCTGATGCTTTAATTTTTTCAAAGTTAGGATTTGCTACAACAAAATAGGCCGTTATTAGTGGATGGTTACCAGCTTTATCCTGAAATTTACTTAATACATCAAATAAAGCAGTCAAATCATCTTCCGACTCTAAAGCATCATTTTTATCAAAACTAAATTTGTTTACTGGAATGTTTTTTTTTATTAGTTCATGATATACTTCTATGGAAGGCATCCTTATTGCTCCCCAATCATCACTTTCAATAATTAAATATTTTTGTTTGGTTTTCCAACCAATTGCATTAATATAATTTTTAGCTAATTTTTCTTTAAATGATAACATTTTATTTTTACTGTTTGAAAAAGTATTTATTTTAAAATGAGTTTTTTTCCAAATTCATAATCCAATTCTTTTGGCTCGAATTTAAAAAAACCACCACCATGGCATAATGTAATTTCACCAAAATACAATTTTCCGTCTACATCATAAAAATCAACTCTTACATAAGGAAATAATTTTGCAATTTCTGCTCCTAATTCTTTCATCTTTTCAAATGATAGTGGGGCTGGTATTTCAGGCCCTCTTTTAACAGAATCTATTTTTTTTCTTTCAGCCCATTTAAAGTGCAACGGCTTCCAATCTGCATTATACAAATTACGAAAATTACCACCTTCTCTATCTACAGAAACATAAACTATTTCTAATTTACCATTAATATAATTCAACTTATAATCATTTGGTATTTTACCCTCCTTGGTAATCAATAATTTTTCTACGATAATTTTTCTTTTAATTGATTTGTATTGTAATTCACGATCTGAATAATAATAATTCCAGCTCAGCCACCATTTGCAATCGGTCTGCAACTTGTTCCAATTTACTTCATTCTTATTGCGAATTATTTGGTAATTACCAGCATCATGATTGGCTTTTACAATAACTGGAAAATCTGGTATTGTGTGTATATTTACTTCTTTAGGATCATCTGTAACTAGCACTAATGGTATCAAAAACTCTTCTCCAAACTTATCTCGAAGAAAATCTCTTACTCTATATTTGTCCGATACTTGAGCGTGTAGCTCCTCTTTGTAAATTGATTTTAAAAATTGTAATTTCTCGCTAAGTGATTTAGGATTTTCCAAATTTAAAGGATAACCTAGAGAATCTAAAAAACGATCTTGTAAAAACGACTTATCACTTTTAAAATATCCTCTAGTGATTTTTTTTAAAAACGTAAAGAGATAGACTAATTGAAAACCCAAATAGCCAGAATATTTTAATTTTTTTATAACTTCCATATTTATACTTTTAAAATTTGAAACATACTACTTTCACACCATTTTGGAATAACTTCACCTTTAATAACAGCAATTTTTTGAGTAGCAATATTGAAAAGAGGCATATCAGTTACACTATCTGAGTACACGAAAACTTCTTTAAATTGATTAAAATCAATACCATCCTTTTTCATCCTAGTAACTTTTTCATCATATAAACAATCTTTACCTAATATTTTACCCGTACATATTCCATCAATAAACTCAATTTGAGTTGAATACACAGATGAGATTCCCATTCTTTTAGCGAAAAAATTGAGATAAGGCTCATATCCTCCTGAATTAATAATAACTTTATCACCATTGGATATATGCTCTTTTAATAAATTTATCAGTTCTTTGTTTAGGTTGTTTTGAACTACATTTTCTTCAAACTCTTCTGCTAAATTATTTAAACGATTTTTGGTAATTCCATTTAAACATGATAAAAGAATTCTTTTTTGAAGATTTTGAAATACATCTAATTTTTTAAAAACACTATAAATTCTAAAAGTTGAAAAAGTTTTATTTACTGCACTAACAATTAAGTTTTTAACACCTCCCTCTTTTGAGATTACAAAATTAGTAAAAGCATCTGCTGATTGAAAACTCACTAAAGTATCGCAAAAATCAAAGATTGCAAGGTTAATTCTTCTCACTTTTTAAAATGTCTTTAAAAGCGTTTAATATTAAAACATTTTCCTCAAAAGAACGAGAAGCTACTCTTATAAATTGTCCATCGAGACCAATTTTATCAGAACATTCTCTAACATATATACCATAAGAATATAATGCTTTGATCATAAATTCTCTTGAATCAGATCCGTCTAACAACTCTACCAAAGCAAAATTAGCTCGTGAAGGATAAACTTTAATATTTGGAGTTCTACTTAATTCATTCAAAAACATCAATGTGTTCATAATATATTTTTTTCTAACAACATCATACCTCCTCTGAAAATCTTCTCTACTATAAAGCTTAAAAAAATAATCTGTTAAACCTGAAACGTTCCATAAATAACCATGATTTAGTAGGTAATTAACTTTTTCAGGTTGCATAATTCCATAACCTGCTCTTAATCCAGCAATTCCAAAATCTTTTGCCATACTTTTGATAACAATTAAATTGGGAAAATCGTTCATCAAATTATAACTGTCAATCATCGATAAATTCAAATCTTCATATGCAAAATGAATGAAACTCTCGTCTAAAATTATATTTTTAACAAAAGATAATTCTGTAAGCATCATATGTAATACTTCTTTATTAATATAATCTCCATTTGGATTGTTAGGATTAATTAACACAATTGTATCAGGAGATTCTTTTTTTACAAAATCTATATAATGCTGTACATCCAAACAATAATTACTTTCTTTGGACAATTGATAAAAAACGATATCATCCTTAACTCTTACATATTCGTAATAAGATGAAAAAGTAGGTATATTAACTACTATTTTTCCCTTAACGAAATTGTGAATTACCGCTTGAATTATTTCAATAGCACCATTACCTATAAAAATATAATCAGCAGGTACATTGATTGTTTTGGAGAGATGTAATGCTATTTCTCTATTTTGAGGTGGGTAGGCTTCAATAATTTGATTTAATAGTTTTGTTGTTACCAATTCCTTCTCGAAAAATTCAATAAATAGTTCAGTAGCATAAGGATTAGATAAAAAACAAGCATCAACTTCAATTTTTTTTCCAGTACCTTCATCATTTAATAATGTCAAAATGCTTGGGGAATGAGAGCCACTTTTTGATTTTAAATCAGTGAAGTTTTTTAAAAAAATTTGTTCTTCTTTACTTAATTTTAACATGATAATATTTTATATTTTGTTGAGTTGTTTTTAATTTGGCTATTATTTAAAATAGATAAGTTATTGAATTGTAACGAATTTTTATCCTTTAAGAATTTACATTTATAAAAAATAATAAAATTTTTACCACATCTTTTATAGATATTTTATCAATACTTTCCTACTTTATTAATGATTGATTTTAGTGTGTTGAAAAACAAAATGTAAACAAATAATACGTAAGGAGAAAAATTAAACAATAAACCATGAATTCGCCTAAAACCAGTTACTGACTTTAAATCTAATTTATTTAGTCCAAATTCTGTTAGTAAATTCTTTACATTACTTAAACTTTTAAAATTTTTAGTTGAAGCTAGCATACTAATTGGTAAAACTGAAAACTTTATAATTGCTTGGTTAATGAAAAGTTTCTGAGAGATAGTTAAAGCCTTTTCTTTTTGAAATTTTTTAAGATGGTTGGCTGAATCTAAATATCCAATTGTTGCTTTTTCTGAAAAAGAAAATTTAGATGTAATAAGAGAGCCCGGGCGTAATTCATATACATAAAAAATAATATCTTTAAATGCTGCTCTTTGGGTCATTGAAAATATTCTTGGGCTCCATTCTGCATCTTCTAAAAACTTAGCGTTTTCATAAAAATATAAATCGTTAACTCTTAAGAACTCTGTATTGATTAAATACTTACATGCACTATCACCTGGTCTTTTAGAATACATTTCCATACCCAACATAATTTCAGATTTAGAAGTAGGGACCCTATAATAAGTAACTTTTTTATTTAAGTCAATCATTTTTTGACTGAACATTGCAATCTCCAGATTTGAATCTTCTGCAAAAGCTAGCATATCTAAAAGTACATTTGGTTCTATGTAATCATCAGAGTCCACAAAAAGCAAATATTTTCCAACGGCATTTTTTATGCCTGTGTTACGAGCACCTGCTAAACCTTTATTTTTTTGATCTATTACCTTTATTTGTGAAAATTTTGACGCAAGACTTCTAGCAATAGCTGCACTTTCATCAGTAGACTCATCATTAACAACAATAACTTCAAATGAATTGGAATTAATGTTTTGATTAATAAGACTTAATAAACAACGTTCAATCCATGGTGCCACGTTATAAGTTGGGACTATAATAGATAACTTTACTTGAGACTCATTTTTACCATATTCTAGAGACTCATTCTCTGAATTTTTTTTTGTAAAATTTATACTTTCAGACATTTTCTATATTTTATAATTATTTTATAACAACGGAAATTCCATTTCTTCTGGCGTTGATATCATTTTAATATGATTTAGAGCTGGAATTCCAATTTGTTTGATGATTCTATGGCCTGTTGCTCTGAAAACAGGATAGTTAAAATAATAATTACACTTTTTGTTTTCTGTAATTAAAACCGTTGAAAAACCGGAGTAAATAATACAGTTCGATAGGCTTGAGATAATAATTTCAGCTGGGAAATCAGCATCAATAACTTGAAGTTTATCAAGTGCCTTATACTTACTTTTCATTTCTGCTGAAGTTAGTGGATGCAGTTTTAAAATTACATTTTTATTAGGAAATTGAATAAGCACCTTACATAGAAAATCATATTCTACTTTTGCTAAATCTACCCACAAAGGTTGATTAAAGAAATAAATAGAATCTTGGGTAGGGAATACTAGTTTAAAATTAAAGAGTTTTTTTATTAGCATTAAGCATTTCTCATTGAACGAAGGAAGTTCAATCACGTTTACCTTATTCTTGCCCCTATGAACATATTCTTTAGGATGAGTTACCCATATGTTTTTTGTAAAATCGTTATTTCCGTATGTATAATCAAAAATATGTATTTTGCCGGTAAATAATTTGTTTTTAATTAAAAATAAGTTATTTGTAAAACTTTCTTTAATTATAGAAAGTAATTTAAGACGCTTTTTTAAAACTTCATAGGAACCATATCCATCTGGTCCTAATGATATTTTTGCCCCTTGCTTGCTAATTGTGTGACCTAAATATACATTGATAGGTGTTGTGTCTTGAAAAATTAGAAAATGGTTTGGTTTTTCTGCTTTTATAGTGTCTGCAATTATTTTTGAAGGTGCTAAATCCAAAAACTTGAAGACAATATTATCTTCATTGTAATCTAATTGCCTATTTATTCCATTCATACGTTTTCCTTCACGAATAATATAAATAATATTATTAAAATAAGAATCCTTGTAAACACTAGTTGCGATATTTATAGCCTGTAACAATTGATATTCTGTAAAAACAACGTACACATTTTTGGTAGTCAACATATAAATTTAATAATAGTAATATTTTAATCTGATCTATAGTTTTTTAAATCAACTTTTGCGTTGATTTGATTCAATGTCATTTTAATGATAATCCTGTTCATTTGTGTATGTGGGTGTTACAGTTTTAAAAAAGTTTTACAAGAATATTTAAAGTTAATTCCTAATCAATTAAGACATTTAATCATTTAATCCTGTCTTTGCCACATTATGCCTTAATTTCCAAACTCCCATTTCATCTTTACACCATAGATGTGGTGATCTAAACTTGTCACATAGTTTATGAAATTCGTTTGGATCCATTCCAATGTATTCCATTATATCATTAAAATATCTATCGGGGAATTCACCATCAAATCTTTTTACAAGTGCAACTCCTTCTTCTCTCGTTAAATGCCTATTTCTAATTTCTTGAGAAGCATCATATGTGGCTCTCCCAATTCCAAATTTAATAAATGTTGTGTAAAAATGTAAATCATCTATTTTATCATCGATTCCGCTGTATTTACTAAATGTACCTTGGGTTCTGTGCGGTCTAGCTTTAAAACCAGTATTTTCTACAGCATAATAATACACTTCTTGAGGTGTCCACTTTAAATAATATCCTAAATAATGAACTTCAATATTAGACTTTTCTAAATCTTCTAACTTTGGAGGTAAATACGCCATTAAATCACTTAATTTAACATCATATTTTTCGATTAAATCCTTTATGGAGACACCAGCTAAAAAAATTTCATCTAAATGTTCAAAACTAAAATAAGATTTATCTCGTAGGGAGCTCGTATTATCGGCTAATGGGTTACCATATTCAGCTTCATTTTCACCATAGAAAATCAAATTAATCCCATGCTGAGCTGCAATTTTTGGCGCAAGGTTTTTTTGACCCAAAATAAAAGTTTGAAATGGGTGCAACAAATTTTCTATAGATAATTTTGTTAATAACTTCATTACTTTTCCATTTCGGTAGAATGAGATATTATCAAATCCACTATCTAACCAATTTTTCCAATTCTTCAGTCCATAATCGGTATATAAAATAGGAGGCCAAGTACAAGTTAACGGATTCATATTATACTTGTACTTTAACACATGTGCCTGATATGCACTATCTTTTCCTCCACTTCCTGGAACTAAACAGTCATAAGACCCATCATTTTTACGATGTTTATCTAGGAGCTTGATTAATTCTTCCTCACGCATACCCCAATCGATATTGTCTTTTATTTCAGCTGTTCTACATGCATCACAAACACCATGTTCGTCAAAATTCATGGTGGTTTTTTTACTGTCTTTAGTGTGTTTAAATTCTACAGCCGAAGTTGGGCGTTGATTTGACATCACGCATTTTGTGCAAAATTTTACTTCCTGTGGCAAGCCAAAAAATGCTTCTAAATTGTTATTATTTAACATATTGATAAATTATAGTAAATTATTTTTTAAAGCCCAATTTTTATAAATTGAAATACCTTTTTCTGCACTTTTCTCAGGGTGAAATTGAGTTGCAAAAATATTATTTTTAATTATGGATGAACAAAATTCAATTCCGTCATAATTTGTTTTAGTCAAAACACAAGATTCATTAGAAGGCTTTACATAATAAGAATGTACAAAGTACATAAAATCATTATTTTCTAATGCCGATAATGCCGTTTTGCTCCAATCTTGGTTATATTTATAAATTGTATTCCAAGCGATATGGGGCACCTTAATTTTTCTTTCCTCAAATTCTTCTGGAAATCTTTTAATTATTCCTGGAATTAAATCTAAACCATTTCCTGCACCAAATTCTTCACTTTCAGTAAAAAGCAATTGCTGTCCTAAACAAATACCAAATAAAGGAGTTCCTTTTGTTACTTTATCTTTAATGGCAGTATCTAATCCTAATTTTTTTAAATTATTCATTGCTTCGATAAAAGCTCCAACTCCAGGTAAGATTAAAGCATCAGCATTTATGATTTCCTCACTTTCTGAGCTGATTTTGGCATTTATTCCCACAGTTTCACAAGCTTGCTTTACACTGAAAAGATTACCTAGTTGATAATCAATTATTATTACTTTCTTTTTTAAACTATCCATTATAATCTACATTCTATTTGATTATTAATTAATAAATTCTTTAAATCCGAAATGGTACATGGCTCAAAAGTATGAAAATTCCTTTTTTGATTTAAAAACTCCACATTTCCTTCTAATGATGATGCTTTCGATTCATTTTCTTTTATAAAATGATAATGAAACATTGAGGAGATCATTACAGCATTAGCGTTTCCATCATTTATTAAATCCAATACTTGATTTTGTTTTCCTGCACCTCCATGCGCTATTACAGGTATACTTACAATATTACTAATTTTAGAAATTAATTCTAAGTCAAAACCCTGTCCGGTACCTTCATTATCAACAGAAGTAATAACTATTTCACCTGCGCCTAATTCATCTACTTTTTGGGCCCACTCAAAAACGTCAACACCTGTAAATTCTCGACCATTATCAGTGTAAGCAAGGTATCTACCATCACTTTCTTTAATAGCTTCAATTGCTATAACTATTGTTGAAGAACCAAACATTCTTGATGCTTCTCTGATTAATTGAGGATTTTTTATAACGGCTGTATTTAAACAAACTTTATCTGCTCCAACACGTAGTACCTCCTTAATATCAGAAATAGATCTTAAACCTCCTCCAACAGTAATTGGTATAAATATTTTTTTTGCTGTTTCAGATATAATATCATGTAGGCTATTTCGCTCATAAAGAGAGGCCACAACATCCATAAACATTAATTCGTCAGCACCTTGCTCATAATAATATTTAGCAAAATCAGAAGGTTTACCTAATACTCTTAATCCTTCTAAATGAATACCCTTAACTAAATTGGGCCCTTTGATATCTAATCTTGGTATAATTCTAACTGTTTTCATTGTTTATTCAAATAATATTCTGCTAAAGTCCAATCTGCCATTGTGTCTATATCTATACTTCTTTCTTCTGGCATAATGATTTTCTTAACTTTCGAAAATTCTTGGATTTTCGAATTTTTTAAAGCATTTACACTCATTAAATACATTGATCCATTAAAAGTAAAAACATCTGGACAATCTTGTCTTCTTTGAAAATCACCTTTCTTACTTTTATCCAAAAAACCTAATTCATTTTCTTCAAAAATAGTAAAATAAGGATTTTCTTTTGCTTTTTTCACACTTACTATCATTTCAACATCATCTTTGTAAGCATGAATTATATTTTCAAAATCTTCCTGGTTTCTAAATGGAGATGTAGGTTGCAAAAGCAATACTAAATCAAAGAATTTATTTTGATCTTCATAATGTTTTATTGCATGCATAATAACATCATAAGTGGTTGCTATATCTGACGCTAACTCCTCGGGTCTTTTAAAAGGAACTTGAATTCCTAAATTTGAAGCAATTGTGATTACTTCGTCATCATTTGTTGATATACACAATTGGTCACCACTTTTAATATTTTTCATTGCAAAATCAATTGAATGAACAATAAGAGGTTTATTCCCCAACATTTTAGTGTTTTTTCCTGGCAATCCTTTTGAGCCAGCTCTTGCAGGTATTATATACAATATTTTCATTTTAAAACTTTATATTGTGTATGTCAATATGCGCTTTCTCAAAATCTTCATGCTTGCCTACATCCAACCAGTAACCTGAAAAAGGAAAAGAAATAACTTTTAAATTATTATTTATTACCGCTTGCATCAAATCAGGAGCATCAAAAAAAGTGTTTTTGGGAATAAATTTCAACATTTCCTTTTTCATTAAATAAATTCCTCCATTAGAATAATAGGTATATGTTGGTTTTTCTTTAAAACTTTTTACAATTCCATTGTTCGTTTCTAAAACAGCATAGGGAATACTAACCTGATAAGGAATAGTTAAAACGGCTAAATCTGCATCTTGCCTTGTAAATTCGAGGAAAAATTGTTCATAATCAATATTGGTTAATAAATCTGAATTGGTAACCAATATATAATCATGTTCAAAATTTTCAATTTTAGAAACCGCTCCAATAGTTCCTAAAGGTTCGTTTTCCCAAACGTATTCTATTTTAATGTTTTTTTCTATTCCTTTTCCAAAGTGATTTTCAATCTGTTCTCCCAAATACTTTAAAGAAATCCAAAAATCATCTATTCCAAATAAAGCCAATCGATCCAGATTGTGTTCCATGATAGCTTTATTGCCTACTTTCAATAGCGGTTTAGGGATTTTATCAGTTAAAGGTTGTAAACGCTGTCCTCTACCGCCAGCCATAATCACAGCATCAATAGGTAAATACGATCTAATTTTTCTAAAATTAATAACATTAACCACTTTATGATTTTCATCAATAACTGGAATGATCCTTAAATCACCTTCACGGTATTCAATAATTTTTTCTAGATTATTTTCACCTTTGGTTATGTATCTTGGATTTTCTTCTATTATATCATCAATATTACTATCTATTGTAAAACCTTTTAGTAAACCACGTCTAACATCACCATCCGTTAGTGCTCCAATTAATTTATCATTTGAATCAACAACAAATAATATGGCATCAGGAGCCAATTCATTGAATTTAATTAATGCTACTTTTATACTGCTTCCTAAAAGAATTAAATGGTCTCTATACACTCTCATAATATTCTTTTACAATTTTAATTATTTTATCTACAGGTCTATCTTTGTAATATACATTTTCGCCATGGTATTTTTCAAAATTCATGGTTTTGTTTATAATTTCAATCATAGCTGTTTCTTCAAACTCACAATTTAAAATATTATCACTCTGAACTCTTCCTTTTTGTCTGCTGCCAACATTAACCACAAATTTACCGAATGAAGCTGCTTCAATAATTCCACTAGAAGTATTTCCTATTAAAATTTTCGCATAATGCATAGCTGAAAAATAATTATTTTTACCAAAGTTTTCAATCAATAAAAATCGATTTGGGAATTCATTTTTCAATTGCTCAATAACTTCTCTATAAACTGATCCTTGCGTATCTGCATTAGGCATTGTAAAAATAACAAATATTTTTTCTGAAATTATTGCCAATGCTTTTTTCATCTCTTTGGCATAGAATGCATTGTCTTTTAGAGATATTGTTTCCGGATGAAAAGTAACAAGGGCAAATTCTTCATTAGGTATATTGAATTTTTCGAAAAAGGTAATTTTATCTATCGGGACAAAGGAATTAATATCACTCAAACTTAGCGATCCAACCGAATAAACATCATCTGAAGAACCTAATAAATTAATAACCTTTTCCCTAAAAACATCAGTAGCGGTAAAATGTAACTTTGACGCCAAAGTAATTTGGTGCCTGTAAATATTGTCAATTGCTCCTAAGGTAGTTTCTCCTCCATGTATATGAGCAAATTTTACACCAAAAGGAATTCCCGCTTGCACAGCAGCGCTCATTTCAAAACGATCTCCCAAACAAAAAACCAAATCAAACTTGTGAGTTGACCAAAAGTCAGCAAACTTCAACACTGTCAAGCCATAAGAAGATGAAATTGATTGTGTGTCATCATTGGAAATTAGTGATGAAATAGAATAAATACAATTATATCCATCTTTTTCAATATCTTTTAAAGTAAATCCGTGGCTCTTAGATAAATGAGTTCCGAAAGCAATTATTTCCATTTCAAAAAAAGAATCACTTTTCATTTTTTGAAGCATGGGAAGATATATTCCGTAATCGGCTCTAGAACTTGTTAAAATACCAATTCTAATCATGCAAAATCATTTATATTAATTTTATGTCCTTTAGATAAATCATTAATTAGTTTTTTACCTATAATATCATCAATTAGCATAGGATTTATGCCATCGCCTGGCCTTAATGCAATCAAATCATCAGTTATTAAAATATGTTCTTTTTTTAAATCTTTTTTTAAATGTAAACTTTTTCGTGCTATATCAATATTTTTTTTCTCACTATTACTAGGCTCTTTAACTCCGCTACCTGAAATAGCCAATTCAATATTTCTAATTCCTTTAACCATTGCTGTTAACTCATTTGGTTCTAATGATGCCGCATGATCTGGCCCAGGTAAAGTTCTATCCAATGTAAAATGCTTTTCAATAACGCAAGCACCCAATGCTACAGCAGCAATAGGAACTTCAATGCCTAAGGTATGGTCTGAATAGCCAACTTTTATGTTTAACCCATTCGCAATATGATTCATTGCTAATAAATTAACATCTTTCATAGGAGTTGGATACTCGGTATTGCAATGAAGTACAATTATCCTTTCTCTGGCTATTCCTTCAGCTTCTATTACCTCAATGGCTTCTTTAATTTCTTGTAAATTAGCCATACCAGTTGATAGAATTATTTCTTTACCCTTTCGTGCAACATGCTGTAAATAGGGTTTATTGGTTATTTCACCAGATGGAATTTTGTAAAATGGAATTTCAATCCCATCCAAAAAGTCAATACTTTGAATATCAAAACCCGTAGATAAAAATTTGATTTCTTTTTCAGTGCAACGTGAAATCAAATGAGGATACCATTCATCTTGCATTTCCAACTTTTTTAACATACCCAACTGAGTATTATCTTCTTCACCTGCCATGTTTTGAATTTGATATTCAGCCTTTATTGCATTAGGGTTAACTATATTTTCCGCTTTAAAGGTTTGAAACTTTACGTAATCAGCCCCAGCTTCTGCGGCCGCATCAATCAATTGAATGGCCCTGTCAAAATCACCGTTATGATTTACACCAGCTTCTGCTATAATTACAACTTTTTGATTCATAATTTTCTTCCTGGATTTCCTATTATTTTTAAATTATCATCAATATCTTTAACGATAACACTGCCAGCTCCAACTATAACATTGTTTCCAATTTTTATTCCTTGTCTAATTACAGAGTTGGCTCCAATAAAAGTATTTTCGCCAACACTCACATTTCCAGCCAAAACAGCACCCGGTGCAATATGTGAAGCTTTTCCAATTTTACATTCATGTTCAATAATACAACCTGTATTAAGAATTACATAGTCACTAATTTCAGACAAAACATTAACGCTCACGTTCTTAGAAATAAAAACACCATTACCAATAATTGCTGTTTTAGTAATGCTTGCAGTTTTATCAATTACATTAAGTAATTTCTGCTTTTTTGAAATTACTAAGTCACCTATTTTTCTTCTTAGATTATTATCCCCAATACCAAGTGTAAATTCATAATCTTTTTCCCAACCATTAAAGTTTTTATCGCCTTCAAAACCAAGATAATTTAAATTAAAAGGGTTGTATCTTGATTGAGTAATTTCAGCATAATGCATTAAATTCAAACCACCATTAATTGCAGCATCAGCTACAACAAAACCATGTCCCGAATATCCAATTATAACTACTTCTTTACCTAACACTACTTGGTATATTAACTATTCGTTCCTCTAAAAATAACGCATTTTTTTGTTCATCTTTTTGGCATTGATTGTACATTGGAAGTCTAAACATTAATTGCCAAATAGGTCTCGTCATCACTTTATTTTCATTTGTGGTTTTTAGAAATAAATCCCTTTCAACTTTATTTTCTAATTGCACACACATAAGCCAATAGTTAGCCTTGGTGTTTGGTGTTTCTGTTCTAAATAAAATGCCATTTTTTGCAAAGTAACCATTATACTCATGAGCTAAAGTTCGTTTATTCGCTAAAAAGCTTTCCAGCTGTTCTAATTGCGCGCAAGCCAAGGCTGCGTTTAAGTTAGGCATTCTGTAATTATATCCTAATTCATCATGCACGTATTCATAAGGATGCGGTATTTTTGCTGTAGTGGTCAGGTATTTTCCCTTTTCGCCTAGATTAAAATTATTGGTAACAATAGCACCTCCGCCTCCACATGTTACTATTTTATTGCCATTAAATGAAAATACACCTAATTGACCAAAACTTCCTGTATGCTTACCTTTATATGTGCTACCTAAAGATTCAGCAGCATCTTCTACAATTGGTATTTGCCATTTGTAACAAACCTCCATTAATTGATCTAAATGCACAGGAAATCCAAATGTGTGCATTGGCAAACAGGCTGTTATTTTTCGTTGTGTTATTTTGTTATAACAACCATCTTCACGTAATTCACCAAATTCTTCCAGAAAATTTTCAACCGCAATTGGAGAGAGTCCCATAGTGTCTAAGTCAACATCTAAAAAAATTGGGTGTGCATTATTGTAGGCAATTGCATTGGCGGTAGCCACAAAAGTTAAAGCTTGTGTTATTACTTCGGTATTTGGTTTTACACCTGCTAAATGCAAAGCTACTTGAAGTGCGGCAGTACCATTAACAACAGCAACTGCTTTTTGAGATTGGGCAATAGATGCCATTAATTT
This sequence comes from Bacteroidota bacterium, assembly GCA_027484685.1. Lineage (GTDB taxonomy): Bacteria > Bacteroidota > Bacteroidia > UKL13-3 > UKL13-3 > JAAFJM01. The sequence continues at coordinate 58,333 of JAIXSO010000047.1, read as the reverse complement.
TTCAAATTGATCAACATAGGCTCCAACCGAAGAAACAAAAGTTGAATCAATTGTATCAATTAAGTATTTTTTTTCATTGCCACCAAAATGCGGAACATGTAGAGGAGTGAAATCTTGGTGATTGAATTGCGATTTTATAAACTTAATCGTGTCGTTTATTTTTGAATCCATCATTTTGCTTACATTTTTGCGTCTAAATATTTACCAGTTTCTTTATGTCCAAAGTTTGGTATCATATCAAAAAACAAATTTACAATTTGTTCTTTATTCCATTTACCATTTTGCTTTAAAGCATTGATTATATTAGTAAAATGGTTTAATTTATCCTCTTCAATTTTTAGTTCATTTTTTATGATTCCTAAATTTTCAAATCGGCTCATATCTAAAACCTCATCTTTCGTAAAAAATTCTTCAAAATCTTTTTCACCAGTAGTATCACTTGTTGTAAATAAACAAGGCCACACTTCGACTTCGCTCAGTGACCTATTTTTCATATTTTCATTTTCAAAAAACTGACGAGCCTCTTCTTCTGTGGAACAGATATAAGGTTCGTAACCCAAACTTATAAGGTATTTAATAGCTATTTCAGCAAAGGTAATTAGGTGCAAACTTTCACTTAGTTTTGGAAAAAAAATGTCTCTATTTTCTCCGAAAATACAAGACATTAAGCATAGCTCTCCGGATTCTTGTGGTACTACAAAATATCTTTTGATATCATTAGGTGCTACAATGGGTTGGCGTTTTTGAATACGCTGATTAAAACCATGCAACAATGATCCATCAGAAAAGGCAACATTGGCAAAACGAGCAGTAGAAATTGCAATATCTTTACTTCTTCGCATCAAAAACATTTCCATAATCCGTTTTGATGCTCCCATCATATTTACAGGGTTTGCTGCTTTATCTGTAGAAACACAAAAGTATTTTTTTACGCCTTTAGCTATCGACTGTTGAATGGTTTTATCAGTATTGAAGATATTCACATTAATCATTCGCATCAATGTAAAAGGATCTTTTTCTGAACGAACATGTTTTAAAGCGGATAAGTTAAGCACATAGTCATATTTTCCATCCGACTCAATGAAAGTGTCATATTCTGGAGACCCAATATCTAAAGCAAAAGTTTGAAAATCCCCATCAATATAGCCAAATGAACTTCTAATATCCCTTACCAATTCAACCATGTTGTTTTCACTGATATCCACCACGTGGAGTTTTCGGGGATTACGCTTAAAAATTTCTTTGGTTACGGCTTGTCCAATAGAACCCGCTCCACCAATAACAAGAAAAGCTGAGGAAGAAACTACTTCTTGTAATTTACGCTCGTTTGTATTAATATCATTTGTGAAAAGTAGATTTTTTCTACCAATATAATGCAATGTATTCATGTGGAAATTTTATTGAATTAAACTATCAAATATTTTTGTTACAATTTATATTTTATGATATTTTTTTATTTTAATTATATGGTTTTTAATAATTCAATATATTTGGCCGCAACGATCTCACACGAGATATTTTCCAGTGCAAATTTTCTAGATGCGATTTTTAAAGTTTCAATTCTATTTCTATCTAAAATCAATTTTTCTAATTCTAAAAATATTTGATTTTCATCTGGTAAAATATTTATTACTGGGATATCGTGAATTTCTAAACATGATTTATACTCGGGCTCATTACCTCCCAATAATACTTTTCCATAGGAAAGCGCAATAACCGCATTCATACCAAAACCATAAGAATAAGTTTGATCAATAACTATATCAGCACTTTTGAAAATTTTCATATACTCATCGAACCCTAAATCTTTTGGAACAACAATAGAAACTTTTTCAGGATATTTTTTTTTTACTAAATCTAAACCTTTCAAAATATGGTTAGAACCTTTAAGCAGTCCCCTGTTAGTACCTGCTATAATTCCATGAAGTATAATAATTTTATCATTTTTTTCTGTTTCAATATTTTTAATATCGGTTTCATAAGGCAGCATTATACACTTTGAAATTCTGGTATTTATATTATTATCTTTAAGATATTTAACCATTGTTAGCCTATACATAAATTCGGTAGGAACAATCAAGTCCACATAAGAAACAACATCCTTAAATAGGTTATTGTGGTTCACAGTGCTATATTTTAATGTATAGCTCGCATTATTAGTTAAGAAAGGGGAATAAATTAGGTCTTTTTGAAATTGATAAAATGCAGGATCGTAGCTACATGCACTAAGTATTATTTTTCCTCCTTTATTCAATTTATTAGCAATAACCCATTTAAATGCACCAACATCTTCGAGAAAATTGTGAAAAATAAACTCAGAATTTACAATTAAAATTAAATCGAACTTGTTACATTTTAAAATTTTAAAATTAAGTAATAGGGCATTGTATATACAATTAAATGTTTTGATGAAAGGAAGAGCTCTACCTTTAATGTAGTAAGTCTTTGAAAAATTAAATAAAATATCATTTTTATCTGAGGTTATTTTTTTTGAGCCATTACAATCAGTTACAATTATTACATTATGTCCTAGTTTGATAAAACCTTTTTTTAAATTTTTTGCGAAACCACTATATTCACCTAATATTAGAATATTCATTTTTATTAAAAAATATAAACTTTAAAATTTCGATTTGAAAGTTGATAATATGCCTTTAATATCTAATCTTTCATCTAGCTGTTTCCATGAATACCAACTAGAAATAGCCAACAAAATTAGACCAATTCCATAAGCCCAGAAACTACTAAAAATTTGAACTGCCAAAAAACTTATTATTGCCAATGTAAATTGGAAAAAAAATATTTTTATAAAAGATGAATTAAATGAAAAAGAAAATTTTGATTTAGAAACCAAATAAACTTGAAGGAAATATAATATATAGGCAATTAAAAATGATACACCAAGGCCAGACAAACCCCAATATTTGTATCCAATAATATTTAAAACAAGCATATAAAAATTAAATAAAACTTCATTCCTAAAAAACAATTTACTATCTCCTTTAGACAAAAATATAAATCCAACTGACCAAGTTGCTGCCTTAAAAAACATTCCAAGAGCCGCCCAATAAATCATTTTTGTTATTGGCAAGAAGAGGTCGGAATATAGTAAAATAACTACCCAATCTATAAACACTAAAAAAATTATTAAAACAGGAGCCATAATGAGTATAGCAATCTCCGATTGTTGATTTACAACAGCTTTCATTTCAGTATTGCAATGTGATACTGAAGAAAGCCTTGGATAATAATCCGTTGCCATTGCTGTAAAAATCATTCCAACATACATGTTAATCACTGTAAATCCTGCATTATATAATCCAACCTGTTCTATTCCTCCATTATTATTTATAAATATTCTTACCACGAAAGATGCTCCAACTGTGATTAATCCGCTTAAACTAATTAAAAAACCAATTTTAAGCATGCCTTTACCTTCTATTATTGTTTGGTTTAATGATACAAAAACTGATTTCAGATTTAGTTTTTGTTCATAAAACCAAGTAAGAGCTAAAGAAGTGATAGCGGTAATTATAATTCCAGGTACAATTCCTTTCAATCCATAAAAATAGTACAAAGGAAGTGTAGTTAACAGCCCTATTACACTTCCAATCATACTTGATTGCGCTAGGTAACCAATTTTTCTCATCCCACGTAATATTACCGCTTGTCCTGTGCTAATTTGATTAATTAATAGGGTTATCGAAATCCAAACAAAGGCAAATGTATAGTCTCGATTTCCAAAGCTAAGTTCACTTAGCCATGGTGATAAAACTGCTGTTAGAATGAAACCAAGTGTTCCTGTAATCCAAATCCAACGTTTAAATACGGTTGAAACAACTATGAGCCTATTTTCGTTATTTGAATTGTGTGCATCAGCAATATCCCTCACAGCACTTGTTCCTAACCCAAAATTTGTTAATGCTGCAATAAAACCCAAAGTAGCGTTTAGTATACCTGCAATTCCCATTCCTGTTGGGCCCAACAATACTGCAATAAATTTTGACCTAATAATGCCAATAATAATTTGAAAAACTTGAACACCACCAAAAATGGATGTGGCTTTAACAATTTGACGATATGATGATTGTTTATTACTCATTCAATATTTTTAATGACTTTGGCAGGTACTCCTCCAATAATGACGTTTTCTGGAAAATATCCAGTAACAACAGCGCCTGTGGCAACAATTGAATTCGCCCCAATAAATGAATTTTTCAAAATTGTAACATTATTTCCAATCCAAACATTTTTTCCTATTATAACTTCTCCAATTTGTCCAATAGTTCCCCTTTTTGAAGGATTAATTCCATGTGCTTCATGATCCATTATTACAACATTTTGTCCTATCAATGTTTCATTACCAACTTCTATATAATTTGCGGCTAGAATAAATACATTATTATTTGTAAAAATATTATTACCTAATAATATAATAGATTCTCTATATCTTGCTTGTATTTCAATAGTTCCATATCTAAAAAAGCCTCCAAGCCAATAACCAAAATTACAATTATGCCCAATCTTAACATTTCCTAAACCCTGAAACAGGGTAGTTTGGTTAAAGTTACAATGACCATTTAAACTAATTTTATGATGAAAAATATTCCTAAAATTAGGGATATAAAAGTTCTTAATATATTTTATATAATAACTTATTAATTGCCAACTATCTCTAATTTTATGATAAATGGCCTTTATTGTTTTTTTTACCATGTCTTTAAGATTTAAATTAAAATATATTATTAATATTAACTATAATAATATTGATCAAAATGTAGGTATAAAAGGAGAATTAATACATGGTGCTTAAAAATTTAAATCAGAAAATTTACAATTGGCTCCTGAAATACTAACTATAGTAAGAAATACTTTACTCTTTTAAACTTAACAGGTCCCCAAAAGAGTAAAAGGTTAACGCTCATTCACAAGTTGCTATATTGAAAATCATATGTAATTTGACAATTTTGTAAGTAAAATAATTTTTCATAACAACACAAAACTATAAAACACAAATATTTAAAATCCTATAAACAATTTAAATAATACTGAATTTTCAAAAAAAAGAAACCATAATAATGCATATATAACTAATTCAATATGTCCTTAATTAATTGATTTACTGAATAAGTGAAATCAAAAAAATACATACTAAAAGGGTTCCCAATAATAGAGGCCACTGAGATATTTATAGAACCAATCCAAATCTCCAAAATAAAAAAGAACAAAGTAATTGAAAAACTTAATACTTTATACCAATCTGGTCTTCTTTTAAAATTTGTTTCTTGAAAAAAAATAAAAAGCATCAATAATAAAGGTAAATAACCTACATATTGGAATCTTTTCATCGAGGGGATGTCTCCTAAAAAATTGACAACTCCAAGCATTAATAGCCCAAATGAAAATAAATCCATATTTTGACTAATTGAAAATAATATTTTTTTTCTATAAAAATAAATCCAAATTATACTCGTCATTACTAGTGAATCAATAAGTGTATAGTGATATTTAACATACCAATTCCAGGAATCTACATTTGATTGAACAGTTATTGCATATTCTTCATTTAAGTATCCCGACCTGTCCTTTAATAACAAATTTCCTGAAAATTTTTCAAAAAAGTCAGAAGCAAAATTTCTTCCTATATTAGAAAAAATCAATGAAATTAAATAAAAATAAAATATTATTTGGGTTTTATTCTTTAATAAAAAAAAAAAAAAAAAGACACTTATTGCTATTATGAATGTATCATGAACAAATAAACTGAAAATTATAAAAAATAACCCTTTAAAATTTTCTTTTTTGAATACAAACAAATTAAATCCATAAATAAAAACATGAGTTGCGGCATAAAAACGGAATCCATTTATATTCCACATAGGAACAAGAATGAATAAAATTAAAAAATACGAAAGCGCCTCAATTCTAACTTTTGACTTAATTCTAGTTATTGCAAACCAAATATTTCGTGAATAAAAATAACCGTAAAATAAACCAAAACTACCTAAAAGTATTGAGGAGCTATCAGTAAATAAGGAAACTAAATAAGTAATTAGGGGTTGTATGAAATCGATTCTTGAATCAACAGAAAAGAAAACATGATTAATAAATTCTAAGAAGGTAAATTTAAACTGACTATGATATAATTTTAATTCTTCAGCATATCTAGCGCAATCAGAAAACGTGTAAAATGAAAATGTTAATCCCAAAAAAACATTGTATAGCCAAATAGCATTTTGCGTTGTACTTTGCTTAAGATGCCTATAAGTTAAAATTAAACTAAGCAAAGGCCAAAATAAAAAAGTCAAAAATACACCAATATTACTAGTTTTTCTCATAAAGTAAGGCTCAAAAAATTTATATATATCGGTTTTTAATAAAGTGGTTTTTCGATTGACTTTTGTTTCAAAATTGTTTCATTACATCTTTAATTTCGACCACCATTTCCTTTGTCATACCTGGCCACATTGGTAAGCTTAAGCAAGTATTTGCTATTTCTTCAGCAATTGGGAAATCACCTGTTTTATGGCCTAAATGTGCATAAGCTTGTTGCAAATGAGGTGGAATAGGGTAGTGGATTAATGTTCCAATATGGCTATCATTTAAGTGTTTTTGCAATTCATCCCGTTTTTTTGTTCTAATAACATATAAATGATACACATGAGTAGCTTTTAATGCTGTTTTGGGTAAAACGATTTGTTCAATGCCTGCTAATTCTTCATGATACCAATTGGCTATTTGTTGGCGTTGTTCTGTCCAATTATTTAAGTATTTTAGTTTAACACTTAAAATTGCTGCTTGGCATTCATCTATACGCATATTATGGCCAATTACTTCGTTGTAATATTTTTTTTGAGAACCATAATTTCGTAATACCATGGCTTTTTGTGCTAAATCTTTATTATTAGTAGTAATAGCACCTGCATCGCCTAAAGCACCTAGGTTTTTACCTGGGTAAAAACTTGTTCCATTGATATCGCCCCAAGCACCTGTATAAATATTATTGAACTGAGCGCCTTGGCTTTGTGCATTATCTTCTATAATGTATAAATTATACTTAACTGCAATGGCTTTAATAGCTTCCATTTCGCACGCTTGGCCGTACAAATGAACGGGCATAATGGCTTTTGTTTTATTAGTAATGGCTGCTTCAATTAGATTAGGGTCTATATTGTAGGTTTCAATATTAGGCTCTACAAAAATGGGTGTAGCACCTACGTATGAAACTGCCAATGCAGTTGCTATATAGGTATTTGAAGGCACAATTACTTCATCTCCTTTTCCAATTCCAAGTGACATGAGTGCAATATGTAATGCATCTAAACCATTACTTATTCCAACAGCATATTCAGTTTGATTAAATTGCGCATAATCAGCTTCAAATTGTTTTACCTTATCGCCTAATACATACCAATTGCTGTCGTAAAAAGCTTCGAAAGTTTGCATGATTTCCTGTTTAATAGGTACATGCATTGGGGTGAAATTTAAGAATGGTATTTTCATTTAAGAATTTATGTAAAATTTTTCTCCTGAATTCGAAATAAAATAATTGTCTATTTGTTTCATTTTAGAACCATCTTTATTAATAAATCCCACCACTTTTGCTGGATTTCCTTTAACTATAGCAAAAGGGGGAACATTTTTAGTAACTAGTGCACCTGCACCGACTAAAGCATTAGTTCCAATTTCAATTCCACCTAAAATGATTGCTCCAGCACCTATGGATGCAAACTCTTTAATTAATGTTTTTTGAAATTGTTCAGGGTATGATTTTGATTTAGGGTATTTGTCATTAGTAAATGTTACGTTAGGTCCAATAAATACATTATTTTCAATATTTATTCCATCCCATAAATATACACCAGACTTAATGGTTACATTATTTCCAAGTATTACATCATTTTCAATAAAGGTATGACAGTTAATATTACAATTATCCCCTATAACGGCTTTTGATAAAATAATTGCGTTCTGCCAAACAAAGGTATTTTTACCTATATTTTTTGTTTGAACCTCAGCTTTTTCGTGAATCATTTGGTTTTGATCTTTAAAAAATCTTCATAATTTCTAATATAATCATCCTCGTTGTAGGTATGCGATGCTAAAACCAAACAAATTGAGCCTGAAGAAAAGTTAATTTCTGATGCCCAGATACCAGGAGGAATATGCAAACCCATGTAGGGTCTGTTAAGTTGAATCAGTCTTTTTGATTTTCCATCATCTAACAGAATTTCGAATGAGCCACTTACTGCTACTAAAAACTGATGACATTCTTTGTGTGCATGGGCACCTCTGGATTCACCACCAGGAATATCAAATAAATAAAAAATTCTTTTCACTGCAAAAGGAATTTCAATATTATTATGAATAGGAGTAATATTACCCGCTCTATTTTCTATTTTAGGTAAATAAATAAGATTGCAATCAAAAACTGTAATATTATTTTGCATTTTTTAGTAGTTTAAATTTTTCGAAATCTCTTATATAATCCGCTTCTTTATAATCGTTATCAGCTAAAACTAAAGCTAATGAATTAGTAGAGAAATTTTCCATACTACGCCAAAACATTTTAGGAACATAAAGACCATAATAAGAACGATTTAAATTAAATCGATACTCTTTATTTCCATCATTCAAAACCACATCAAAACTACCACTTAAAGCCACAATAAATTCTTGTAAATGATGGTATGCATGGCCTCCACGAGTTTCACCACCAGGTACATCGTAAATCCAATAAGTTCTGGCAATTTTAAATGGTATTTGTTTATTATTCTCTATAAAAGAAAGATTACCTCTTGGGTCAAGAAACTTGGGAAGATTAATAATTTCAGGTTTTTCTTTCATCGTTAATTTTATTTTTTCTTAGCTGTTACTACATACATCCAAGTCCAATCATGGCTATGGTCTTTTTTGTTTAAATATAATCCCATTTTATGGCAAATCCAGATATAGGCATCTAATATTTTTATTTTACGCACAATACCTTTGTTAAATTTACCATCAACTAAATAAATGTGCAGTTGTAAAAAAGTTACTACAAAACCAGATAATGGTTTTATTTCAATGATTTCAAATCCTGCTTTTTCAAATAGGTATTGTAATCCGTACCTTGTATATCTGTAAAAATCTCTAGGTGCTTCGTGTACATGCCAAATAAACGGCATAGAATAAATGGCATGACCTCCCGGTTTAAGCACTCTGTAACATTCTCTAACAGCTGCTTCTGGCTCTTCTAGATGTTCTAGAACAGCGGTGCAAATAGCGCTATCAAAAGTTTCATTTTCAGCAGGAATGGCATAAGCGGTACCAATTAAATTTACTTCTGATTTATTGTGTGTGGTACCTTCATGGTCAACACCAACATGTTCGGTAACCAAATGCTTCAACATTTCTTTGTATGGCTTTACTCCGCATCCTATATCAATTAAACGGCCTTTTAAGTATTTATTGGTTTGTTGTTTAAAATATTTTTCAAATATTTCGGTAATCATCCAATTGATAAATCGTTCTCTTTTCAAATCCATTAACTACAGTTTGTTTTTTATTGTATCAATAATATTTTCCACTAAATTTTTATTTATTATCATTGATAGTATTGCATAAATAGTGATTGCCATTAAAGGAAAAATAACTAATTGAATTTGATACGACAATTGAATGTTAAAAATAATTGGTGTCAAAAATACAGCTACTAAAATTACAACTTGTAATATATTTTTCCCGAATGCAGTAGTATATTTTTTTAAATCTAAATTGATTAGGGTTCCGGTTAAATACCATTGCGGCAGAGCGATACTAATTGTGGCAATTAAAAGTGCAATTGAAACGCCAATAATTCCAAATTGAAGTCCTATTATAGATGCTAATATCAGTATTATTCCAGAAAAAAAATTTACTTTTAAATATAATTTTGTTTCACCAAGTGCCATAAAAATATTACCAACAAGGGTCCCAACAGATTGCAAAGCGCCAACAATGGTTAATATTTTAAAAATGGGAATCATTTCTTTCCATTGAGGCCCTAAAACAACCATTACAAATGGTTCGGCAAGTACAAAAGCCAATGCCATTAATGGGAAAGTTACGAAACTAATTACTTGATTCATTTTTAAATAAATGGTTTTTATTTTTTCTTTATCATTTTGAATCAATGCCAATGAAGGAAACATTACTTGTGAAATAACCCCACTTATTTGACCAACTGGAAAAATCATGAGAGAATACGCTCGAGAATAAAGTCCCAAGCTTGCTGTTCCTAAAAAACGGCCAATTAAAATTTTATCTACATTTCCTAATAAATACCCCAATGCATTAGAACCCATTAATGGTACACTGTATTTAAGTAGCTGTTTGATGGCAACTATGGAGAATTTAAATTTTGGCATCCATTGAGAATTAATCCAAATAATAATACCTAAAATGGCACTATTTAAAAGTGTTTGAACAATTAAACTATATACTCCATAATGATTGTATGCCAAATACAAGGCGGTGCATCCTGAAATTATGATAGCGCTTAGTTCGGCAAAAAACAGTACTTTAAAGTTAAGCGCTTTTTTTATTAATGTATATTGTACATAACTAAATGCCTGAATAATAAATAAGAACGAAATACTAATAATAATTATTTTTAAATCAGGGTTATGGTAAAATGCAGCAATAAATGTACTACCAATAATGAGTAAGCCTGAAAAAATAAAACCTGTAAATAAGTTAAACCAAAAAACACTGTTATAATCCGTTTCATTGGCATCGCTTTTATGAATCAGTGCTGCACCAAAGCCAAAATCATTGAATAATTGCATAAATCCAGTAATTACAGTTACCATACCTAATAATCCAAATTCGGTAGGAGATAATAAACGGGCTAACATAATACCAATACCAATATTCAAACTTTGTTTGAATATTTGGTTAATACCAGACCATTTTAGGCTGGATATTGTTTTTTGTTTATGCTGTGCTGCTGTTTGTGGCAATTTTTTTAGTTTAATTTTTTTTCATCCTTCGTTCACCCATTCGACAAGCTCAGGGTGATAAAGGTTAACAATTATATATATTGGTCCAACTATTTTTTAAAGTAGTTAAGCTGTAATATTTTTCTAATAGTTCTTTATTGGGATAAGTATTATGATAGGCGTAAATGTTATTTTTATTTTGAATTAAAGTATTATCAAAAACTACAAAACCTCTTTCTTTGAATGATTGGAAAGCAGTAGTATGAGGATACAAATAAACTACTTTTCCATTGCCTAATAAACTTAAAGTAACACCCATAGCCTCTTGTCGCTTATGGTTAAAAACTGCCCAATGTATTTTTTTTAGGAAATTTTGGTATTCCTGGTAATTCATAAAATTTTCAAGTGGAATAAAACGCTCATTAAAAAATTGAAATCCAGCGGCTTTTATTTTTTCTTTATATTCTAGTGTTCCACCATAAGACAATGGGCTGTAAATAGTTAAATTCTGTGAATCAATGTTTTTTAACCAATCCAAAATTTCAAGGTGGTTATTACTTGAGTCATTTGAACTTCCAACTAATATATTGATTGATTCTTGATTACTGATGGTTGTAAGTGGCGAAAAGTTTTCTAAATTAGGTATATTACTTAAGTAAACGGGTGAATAAATAAATTTTGCTTTAGAGTGGTAAATTTGATTACACCATTTGCTATCTCCTTCTATATGGGTATAATGAAATAATACTTTTTTTAAAACTTGATTTTTTATCCATTTGTTCAAGACGTTTGTTAATCCAGGTTTACTGGTATTTTCCATATCAACTCCACCATAAATAATCCAACCTAATTTTTTTACCCAAAAACTAAAAATAAATAAGTAAAATAATAATGGATTACCATGCATGATAATTTGGTCAGCCTTTTGAAAGGACTTAAATATCAGAATAGTATTATTAATTATGTTTTTTTTTAACGGATGTTTCAAAATTGTATATGAACCATTGTTGGTTAGTTCAATATTTTCCGCATCTAATAATAAAAAATGTTGATTTGTTTTGCTTTCAAATTCATCTGCTAGCCATTTAATTAATGGTAAGGTGAATTTATCAGCATGCATTACATGTAAAATATTTTTATTCAAAAATTTTAGTAATAATGTTAGCTATTAATGTTACCTCTTTTTCTGTTAACTCAAAATATAAAGGTAATCTTAAAAGTGTATCGGTATAATAGTCGCTGTAAGTTAACGCTCTTCCATCATGATTATTTTGATAGAATGTACTTTTGTGTAAACTTAAATAATGAAATACGGCTAATACACCATTTAATTTGAGTACATCAATAATTTTCGTTCTATTAGCTAAGGTTTTGCAATCAAGATAAAACATATGTCCATTATTGGTAGCGTAAAGAGGAACTTCTGGCAAATTAATTTTTCCTTTTACCGATAGAGGAGTTAACAATCTATGATATAAGTCCCAAATTAGTTTTCGCTGTTTCTGGATTTTTTCAATATTTTCTAATTGTGCATATAAAAATGCAGCAATAATGTCAGATGGTAAAAAGGAAGAACCTACATCAACCCAATTATATTTGTCCACCTCACCTCTAAAAAATGCCGAACGGTTAGTTCCTTTTTCTCGAATAATTTCGGCCCTTTTTACAAATTTATCATCATTAATAACCAATAATCCACCTTCACCACTCATAATATTTTTAGTTTCATGAAAAGAAAAAGCAGCTAAGTGGCCAATCGAACCTAAAGTTTTTTTTATACCATCTTTACCAAGATAATAACTATCAATGGCTTGCGCAGCATCTTCTATAACATAAAGGTCATATTTATTTGCCAAATCCATAATTACATCCATATTACAAGCCACACCAGCGTAATGTACAGGAACTATGGCTTTTGTTTTAGTAGTAATTAAAGATTCAATTTTACTTTCATCAATGCCAGGATGATTTTTATGACTATCTGCAAATATGATTTTAGCACCCCTTAATACAAATGCATTAGCAGTAGAAACAAATGTATAAGAAGGCATAATTACCTCATCGCCAGGTTTAATATTTATTAGCAATGCCGCCATTTCTAATGCATCAGTGCATGATGTAGTTAACAATGCTTTTTTTACCTGTAAATTTTCTTCAAACCATTGATGGCATTTTTTTGTGAATACACCATCTCCTGATATTTTACCAGAAATAACCGATTGGTTAATATATTCAGTTTCTTTACCCGTTAAGTAAGGTTTATTAAATGGTATATTTAATTCCAATAGTGAGATATATTTAAATTGTATAACTTGTTTTCTTATTTTACTTTTTTTTCTTAAGTTGACATATTTATAGAACTATGTAAATCAAAAATATTGTCTAAATTCAATTTATCAACTTTATAACCCTAAAAATTAATATCCATTTTAACCACTCAATATGAATTATAATAATTTTACATTATATAAATTCATCCACATACCCAATAAAATCAATCTCCAATAGTTGTAGTTAAATGGTTTTTTGCCAGCTACTACATCATCAAAATAACTCAATGCTTCAGGTTTAATAATTCCTTGGCTATGTTTGATGGATTGGGCTAATTGAGCTCTTATTTCTCGAGTATATTCTTGTTTTACCCAAATTTCTTCAGGTGTTATAAACCCTTTTTTATCTGTTCGGTTTGAAATAGCCTTTGGTAATAAGTTTTTTAAACCATTTACAAGTAATTTTTTTGTTTCGGTTTTACTATCTAAAAAATTGACTGGCAATGATAAGGTATACTCTACTAATCTGTGGTCTAAAAAAGGAACCCTTGCTTCTACTGCATGTGCCATAGAATTGCGATCTTCCCATCTTAAATATTTAGGTAATGAGGTATAAAAAAGTTGCTTATTAGCAATATTATATACCGAATTATTGTCAGCATTTAAATTTGCCAGGGGATGGGTAAGTTTTTTACTGTTAGTAAGTTTTTCTAAATTTACTAAGTTTTTTATTTGTTGATAATCAGATTTTAGGGTTGATAAATAATTGGTAGTCCATTTGTCGGGTACTAGCAAACTTAACCCAATTTTAAATAAATGACTAACCCTGTTTGTAATTGAAGAAAAGCCATTTTCTTTTAACTCATCTAATAAAGTTGTCAATTGAAATTTTTGAAATAACAATTTCCAACGCAACGACCTAAAATCAGTATAACCACTCAAATACTCGTCAGCCCCTTGTCCGTTAAGCAAAACTTTTACTCCATTTTGAGCAGCATTTTGAAAAACATGGTAACCTAAGTAGGCACTTTGCGAATTATAAGGTTCGTCCATGTGCCATAAAATTTTAGGTGTTAATTCAAATAAATTTGCACCACTTGGATACACGAAATGAGCATCAACATTGGTAAAGTTAATCACTTCATCCATCCACTTTTTTTCGCTAAAACGTTCATCATTTGCTACTGATGAAAAAGTTTTTTGAATATCGGCTTTATTTTGAGCTGTTAATAATTCATTTATTTGGCATACAATAGCAGATGAATCTAAACCTCCACTCAAAGCGGATCCAACTGTTACATCTGAACGTAGGTGCATTTTAACCACATTTTTGAACATATCTTTAAATTGGTTCGCTGCGGCTTCAAAACTTAAATTAGTTTTTATTTTAGGAATTTGGTACCAATTAATAACTGGTAATTTGCCTGAAAAGCTAAAATTAGTTAAGGTACTTTTATAATAACAACCTGGAGGTAAATGGTAAACCCCTTCAAACATAGTTTCATCACTATGATCGGTTAAATTATAAAATAAATAATCGTAAGCTTTTTGTTTGTTTAAAATAGCTTGCCAAGTAGGAGAGGTGGTAAATTGTTTTATTTCACTTCCAAAATAAAAATTTTGATTTTGGTCGGTATAATAATAAAGTGGTTTTATTCCAAACCGGTCTCTGGCTAAAAAAATCTCTTCCTTTTGTTTGTCAAAAATAGCAATGGCAAACATTCCCATCATTTTATTCAGGCATTTTTCGCCCCACTCTATGTAGGCATTTAATATTACTTCAGTATCGGATGATGATTTGAAAGTATATCCAACACTCATCAATTCTTCTTTTATTTCAATAAAGTTATATACTTCGCCATTGTAGGTTATCCAAAATCTTTGGTTATGGTCACACATAGGCAAATGGCCTAAAGGAGATAAATCTAAAATGGATAAGCGTCTATGGCCAAGCGCAATATGGAAAGATTCTTTATTGGTTTGAATTGATTCAGTTGGTTTATATAAAAGGGAAGTGTTTTTTACTTCTAAAGGTGTGTCAACTCCAAATAATATATGATGTTGTTGTGTATTAGTATCAAATAAAACATAGCCTTCATCGTCAGGACCGCGATGTTTGGTAATATTATTAAACGCTTCTAACTGCTGAGGTGTAATAGTAGCGTTTTTACTAATTATACCCGAAATACCACACATTAATAACTAAATTGCTCATTATACCATTCAAAAACAATTTCTAAACCTTTTTGGAAACGAAATAGTGGTTCGTAATTTAAGAAATTGGAAATTTTATCAATACTTGCTTTAGAGTGCTTTACGTCTCCTTTGCGTTCAGGGCCATAAATAGGTTTAATTTGTTGGCCGCTTAACTGATTTAATATATCAATCATCTCATTCAAGGTAACTTGATCGCCACAAGCCATGTTGAATACTTCGTGCTTTTGTAGAGGGTTTGGATTTATAACGTTTGTTGGTTTGGAGGTTTGTTGGTTTGAGGTGTTCAAACCTCCCAACTCACGAACCTCCAAACTTTCTTCAACTCCAATAAGCATTGCTTTGATGTTCGCTTGTACTGCATTTTCAACAAAGGTGAAATCTCGGCTAGTTAATCCATCACCGTTTATAGTAGGTTGTTTTCCTTCAATAAATGCTTTGCAGAAAATTGGAATTACCGCAGCATAAGGATTATTTGGATTTTGTTTAGGTCCAAAAACGTTAAAGTACCTCAAGCCAATGGCATGCAGTCCATAAACTTTACTATATACATCAGCATACAATTCGTTTACTAACTTGGTTACAGCATAGGGTGATAAAGGGTTACCTTCGTTACCTTCCACTTTAGGAAGGGTAGGGCTGTCACCATAAGTAGATGAAGAAGCTGCATACACCATTTGTTTTATATTTGGTGCATCTTTTACCACAGTAAGCATATTTAAAAAACCTTTTACATTTACGTCATTAGAAGTAATGGGGTCTGCAATTGAACGTGGCACTGAACCTAAGGCCGCTTGATGGCTTACAAAGTCCATACCTTCTACCGCTTTTTTACAAGTTTCTAAATTTCTTATATCTCCTAAAATAAATTCGAAATTAGGTAAGCCCATAAAATCTTTGATATTTTCGAAGTAACCATTCGATAAATTGTCAAGTACACGCACATGTCCTGCATTGTATTTAATTAGGTACTCAACAATGTTAGAACCAATAAATCCCGCACCTCCAGTTACTAAAAATTTGAATTTATATAAGTCTGTGGTGTGGTAGGGAGTGTTGTATAATTTTGGGTTGAACATTTGGAAGGTTGGGAGGTTTGTGAAAGTGTTTGGGAGTTTGGTTGTTTTGAAGAAGGTTTGGAGGTTTGGAAAAGGTTGGGCAAAAGGTTTGGAGGTTTGGAAGTTTGAAAAGTAAACCTAAAAACAAACAAACCTACAAACCTGCAAACTCACAAAATTTCTTTATTCAACCTCTTTATTTTTTAAGTTATATAATTTAAGACTTATTTTATTGATTAATGGTCGGAATTCATTTTCTAATTTTGATTCTTCAAGAAATTCTAAATCAACTGAAATAATTAATTGATTCAGCAGCTCCATTAAACTTCCATAAGCGATGGTATAAAACTGAGCCTGATTTTTCTGTGTTTTTCTTCCAGCACCTTCAGCTATATTGGAACTTACCGAAATTGCGGCTCTTCTCATTTGGCTTGTAATACCAAAAATTTCTTCTTTTGGAAATAATTTAGTATGCTGATAGATAAGTTTAACTAATATTCTTGACTCTTTCCAAACTTCTAATTTTTCAAAACTGTATGTTACCATTATGAAAGGTTTGGGTGGATGAAAGGTTTGAGGGTTTGTAAAAAGGTTTGGAGGTTTGTAAAAAGGTTTGAGAGTTTGAAAAGGTTTGTCCAACTCACAAACTCCCCAACCAACTAACCTCCCAACTTCCAAACTACTCACTAAAGACTTCCATCCACCATATTCCTATCCAACAATCCTTTTACGTCAAAAATAACATGGTTATCGTTCAATAAATTTTGAATATTGAAAGATTTGAATTCATTGTGGCCAACTGCCAATACAATTGCATCGAATTTGGTATTAGGTATTTCTTTTTGTGTGGTTAAATTATATTCATGTTTTACTTCTGCTGGCTCAGCCCAAGGATCAACCACAGTTAGGTTAACATTATATGTATTCAACTCGTTTATAATATCAATTACTTTAGTATTCCTTACGTCAGGACAATTTTCTTTAAAGGTAAATCCTAACATTAAAACATTAGCATTTTTAACCTTTATATCTTTCTTTATCATGAACTTGATAGTTTCGGTAGCAACATAAGCACCCATACTATCATTTAATCTGCGTCCTGCTAAAATTATTTCTGGATGGTAACCAACTTCTTGTGCTTTTTGAGCCAAATAATATGGGTCTACTCCAATGCAATGACCACCAACTAAACCTGGTTTGAACTTTAAAAAATTCCATTTTGTTCCAGCTGCTTCCAATACATCATTGGTATTGATTCCCATTAAGTTAAATATTTTAGACAACTCATTTACAAATGCAATATTGATATCGCGTTGCGAATTTTCAATTACCTTGGCTGCTTCAGCTACTTTAATTGAACTGGCTTTATGCGTTCCAGCAACAATTATGGTTCTATATAACTGATCTACTTTTTCTGCCACTTCGGGAGTAGAACCTGAAGTAACTTTTAAAATTTTAGTAACGGTATGTTCTTTATCACCTGGATTGATTCTTTCAGGAGAATAACCAGCAAAAAAGTCAATATTAAATTTTAATCCAGATATTTTTTCTAAAACAGGAATACATTCATCTTCGGTAACACCTGGGTAAACCGTTGATTCATAAATTACAATATCTCCTTTTTTTAATACTTTACCTACTGTTTCACTTGCCTTATATAGTGGAGTTAAATCAGGACGATTATTTTTATCGGTAGGGGTGGGAACTGTAACAATAAAATAATTACAGTCTTTTATTTCATTTAGAACAGTAGTACATTTAAAACTGGCAGTTTCACTTTTATTAGCTAAGGTAGCTTTTAGGTCTTCATTAGCTATTTCTAAAGTTCTATCGTGACCATTGTTTAATTCATCTACACGACTTTGGTTAATGTCGAATCCAATGGCATGCGTTTTTTTTCCAAATTCAACTGCTAAAGGAAGGCCAACATATCCTAGGCCAATGATTGCTATTTTATCCATTTTTTGAAGTTTTTAGTTCTAAGTTTTTAGTACCTAGTTTTTATTATTTATTGGGTTACTGGGATTTTGTGCATTTTTTAGTGAAACGGCACCGACAATTTATTTTTTAGAAGGATTGGTGGAGACAGATAGCTATCGGCAACCAATCTTGGTCAAATTCTTAGTTCTACTAGTTCAGGGTGACAGGCGATTTTTAAAATAATAAATTAAATTTAGTGGTTGATTTATTATTTAACGCTTCAAATTTTGTAATTTCTGAAGTTAAAAGTTGGCTATATTCTTGAGTCATGAAGCGATAAAAAAAATCTATATTATTTGATTCTCTCGATTCAACCAATGCGTTGATATATTCAACTTTGGATTCGTTGTGAACTATTGCAAGAGGTAGTTGAAATATTGCTTGAATATAATTCATTAATAACCTAGATGTTCTTCCATTTCCATCATAAAAAGGATGAATACTTACTAAGTTAAAATGTGCTGCAAATGATAAATTTATTTTTTCAATCAATGATAAGTCTTTATCCAATGTCTCATTAATGTTATTTACTAATTCTAATACCAACTTTTCAACTTTATTGTAATTAGGAAAATAGGAAACACCAGCTACAACATTCCCTTTTCTGAAAGCACCTGTGCTAGCATCTATATTTCCTAAAACAGTATGATAAATTTTAGCAGTATTTTTAACCACCAAGGCATTTATTTGTTGAATAAATTCAACAGTAATTGTTTTTTTTTCTTTAGCCGAATTAATAATAAATGCTAAGGCAGCCGCATGATCTGTTACCATTAAACTATCATGAAGTGGTTTTCCTTTTGGGGTTAAACCATTTAATATTAATACTTGTGTTTCACTTTCCGTTAAGGTTGATCCTTCCAATTTAGTGGAGTGATGTACCAATGAAATATGATTGAATTTATCAAAATCAATGATTAAATTTATTCCTAAGGAATTGTATTTATTAATTAATTCTGTTAAGTCCAATTGTGTTTGTGTTTTTGTATTCCACTAGTTAATCCCGAAAGCTTTCGGGATAGTGGCAATTGATACAAAGGTCTTTTTTGTTTTTTAAATGGGCTAATGCCACATTTTAGTTTTATATAGTGTTTTTCGCCATTGTTGGTGTTTTGGCGAAGCGTCACCAATAATTAATTTTATATGGATTGATGAATGCTGATAGCCATCGGCATCCATTCAAAGGCAAAGTGTCCTATTTAAAACTTACACTCAATTTAATTCGCTTTCCAAAGCAATAAATCATGTTCTGAAACTATTTTATCCTTTTTATTTGAGAATTCTTCTAAAGAATAATATACGTACCTTATTTTCTTTTTGATGTGTTTTTCAGCTTTCAATATCAATTGATTTAGATAATCTCTATCAATATTTCCTACAAAAACCAAATCAATTAATTCACTTTCTACACCTCTTCCTAAATCACCAATTAGATATACTTCATTAACATCACCTAGCCTATCTATTACATGAATAATTAATTGATCAAGTCCAGTAAATTTCATCAAAATACTATTTATTTCAGGAAATAGTGGATGTTTGGTATTTGCGTTGAAAATTTTTTTATTCCCTTCATTATTACTTTCTAGTAACCCTGCTGTTTCTAGTTTGTTTAATTCTTGTCTAATTGAATTTGAAGAATCACCAAATTCACTTTCTAATCCACGCAAATAATCCCTGTTATTGCTATTTAAGAAAAACTTAAGTAGTAATTTAATTCGGGTTTTAGATGTAATGAGTGCGTCTAGCAAATGGGAGTTTTAAGTTTTAAGATGTCAGATAAAAGATGTCAGATAAAAGATTCCAGATAGAAGATTCCAGATAAAAGATTCCAGATTCCAGATTACAGATTACAGATTACAGATAATTTTAAATTTTTCTACTCTGGCTTTTGGATTCCCTACTTTGAATTCTCTTACAAAAATCAGAAAGTACTATTTATCTAAAAGAGCTTTATGTTTATTTATAAGTGCCCTCAACATTGCATTTATCTCTTTTAGTTCAGTTATTAATGAAGGCAAGTCAAGGTTTATTTTTTTTCCAGACAATTCGATAATGGTTAATTGTGTAATTAATTCGGCTGCTGAACCACTTGCATATCCTAAAAATCTTATAAATTCTTTTTCAGAACCTCTTTCGGCACCTTATGCAATGTTTGAAGGAATGGAAATGGACGAACTTACGATTTGTTTTGCTAGTCTGTATGGTTTAACTTCATCAATAACAGACATAATTTTAACTCCAACTAATAAACTTCTTTGATACACTTGGAGGTTTTGAAAATTATGACTCAATGTTGTTGTTATTATTTTTCTTAACTCCTATTTGATTATTAATATATAAAGACAGAAACCCAATTAAAGCAAAAAAAATTATTACATTAACTTCACAGTGAATTATCTTGTCTGTGTTCTTTCGTCTGAATTCTCGTGTCTATTTTTTTCACAGCTTCGCTTGGTGAGTCACAGGTTTGGCTGTGTCAAAAAGATGTATCAAGTACCAAAAAAGAAAAGATTTTGAGTACTTTTATTGCTCAATATTAGTACAATTGTTACAAAATCCAAAATTTATAACCATCCATAATATTTTATTAATAATGATATTTATGTAATAAAAAGATTTTCAGATTTTTATGTTTCAAGTATAATTATTCACATCGTTTTTTAGTTAAATGAAATTGAAATTTGGTGTATTTAAATAGGGGTTTGGTAAAGTTTTGTTGGGGTAGGGGTGGGTAAGTGCAGTCCCTACAAGGATCTGGCTGGTTGGTGTTGCTTGTTTCGTTACCATACTTTCGCTCCTACGGAGCTTTGGGTTATTTATTTCAAAGTACCAAGTACTTAGTTTTGATGATTTGTTTTTGTTAGCCGTAGGGCGTTTTTCGTTAGTCGTTAGCAGTTGTGCTGATTAAAGCGGAAGTATTCATTGTATGAGTTCCTTCTCACACCAAGGCACACTCAGGAGGACGTTCTCGCACGGTTTGAGTTGAAATCATTTCAATCCTCTTTCTATCACGCAATTCGTGACATGGTTCGAACAATCACCAGGATAGACTGCAAGGTATGGATGCCTATTTAGAGGATTAGCCCTGAAAGGGCGTTATAAAACAACATAGGTTGTTAGGTCTATGCAACTAAATAATGTGCGGGAAACTCTGCGTAATCTGCTTCCGACACATCGGAAAGCGGGAAACTTTTGTTCGCTTGAGATTGCTTCTCACCCTAAGGCTTGATTGCTATGACGTTTCAACAATGTTCGATGAAATATCATGTTAATCATTACAACTAAAATTAATGGTGGGATTAATTTGGGTTGACCTAAATAAACTAAAACACCTGACATATTTTAAAACCTGTCAGGTGTGCTAATTATACCAAGTAAAATCAACTTTTATTCAAACTGACTTAATACTTTATGTCCTGATTGTTTTAAAAATAATTCGCGTTGCATTAGTTTTAAATCTGATTGCATCATGTCTTCTACCAACATTGGTAAGTCGTATTTTGGTTTCCAACCTAATTTAGTCTGGCTTTTAGTTGGGTCGCCAATTAATAATTCAACTTCGGTAGGGCGGAAGTAACGAGGGTCAACAGCAACTACTTCATCACCAATTTTTAAAGAAGTATTTATGTTTTTTGTAGTTAATAAATCTGTATTTATACTTTCAACAAAACCTATTTCATTTTCGTTTTCACCTTTAAAAGCTATGGTTATGCCTACTTCAGCAAATGCCATTTGCACAAACTTACGAATGGTGGTAGTTACGCCTGTTGCAATTACATAATCTTCAGGTTTTTCTTGCTGTAAAATAAGGTACATGGCTTCTACATAATCTTTGGCATGCCCCCAATCGCGTTGTGCGTTTAAATTACCTAAGTATAATTTGTCTTGCATGCCTAATACAATTTTGCTTGCTGCTCGGGTAATTTTACGGGTAACAAAAGTTTCTCCGCGTAAAGGACTTTCGTGGTTGAACAAAATACCATTACAAGCAAACATATTATAAGCCTCACGGTAATTTACTGTAATCCAATAAGCATACATTTTAGCCACTGCATAAGGGGAGCGTGGATAAAAAGGCGTAGTTTCGCTTTGAGGTACAGCTTGCACCAAACCATATAATTCGGAAGTTGAGGCTTGGTAAACTTTTGTTTTTTGTGTTAATCCACAAATGCGTAAAGCTTCCAAAATACGCAAAGTTCCAATACCATCAGCATTAGCAGTATATTCGGGCTCTTCGAAACTTACATGCACATGGCTCATAGCAGCTAGGTTATAAATTTCGTCTGGCTGTGTTTCTTGTATAATGCGAATTAAATTACTACTATCTGTTAAATCGCCATAATGTAATTTAAGTTTTACATTTTTATCGTGTGGATCCTGATACAAATGATCGATCCTATCTGTGTTAAACAAAGAGCTTCTACGCTTGATACCATGCACAAAGTATCCTTTTTTTAATAGAAATTCGGCTAAATAAGCTCCATCTTGTCCTGTAATTCCTGTTATAAGTGCTGTTTTCATTTTTTTCGTTTTTCGTTTTTCGTTGCTCGTTTTACGTTGTTTGTTATTCGATGTTCGTTGTTCGTTGCTTGTTTGTCGTTGTTCATTATTTGTTATTCTTTTAACGGTCACTGAGCGAAGCCGAAGTGAATGCTAATTTTATTCGATTTTCGGTCAACGATAAACGGTCATCGGCCAACGTTAAACGGTCAACGTTCCGTTTGCATTGATTTAATTAGTTTATGTAACATCATTTTTATTCTAGTACAAATTTCTGAAAGCTCTTGGTATATTTCTTCAGAAATAAAGACTAGGTATTTAGCTAAAAATAAATGATAATTAGTTTCTTCAAGAGAACCTTTTGCAATATATAAAAATTGAATAAATTCTTTTTTATATTGTCTTGCTTGTCCTTCAATAATATTGGTTGGAATGCTAATAGCACTTCTTCTGATTTGGCTAACAAGACCAAACTGTTCCGTTTTGAGAAATGTTTCAGTAATTTTATAAATAGATAAAACTAACTGATGAGATAATTTCCAAACTTCTAAATTAGATTCCATAGTCGTTTTTCGTTATTTGATGTTCGTTATTTGTTGTTCGTTTGACGTTTTTCAATAAACGATTTTCGGTCAACGGTAATCGATAAACGGTCTCACATTTTCACTTCCTTCACTTCTTTTACATGTTCCAAAAACCATTTGTATGTTTCTTTGATGCCATCTTCAAGTGTTATTTCAGCTTTCCAACCAAGGTTTTCCATTTTTGAATTATCCATTAGTTTTCTGGGTGTGCCATCAGGTTTTGATGCATCCCAAATAATTTCTCCTTGGTGTCCAACTGCTTTTTGAATGGTTTCTGCTAATTCTTTAATTGTCAAATCAATTCCAGTACCTACATTATACAAGTATTCTGGTAAAACATTTTCTAAGGCAAACAAAACGGCTTTAGCCATATCATCCACATGTAAAAACTCTCTCATGGGAGTTCCGCTACCCCATAATTGAACAGGAGTGTGACCGTTTAACTTGGAATCATGAAACTTACGAATCATAGCTGGTAAAACATGTGATGTTTCTAAATCAAAATTATCGTAAGGGCCATATAAATTAGTGGGCATTAAACTTACAAAATCTTTATTGTACTGTTTTCTAATGGCTTGGCATAATTTTACTCCTGTAATTTTAGCTATGGCATACCATTCATTAGTAGGTTCTAAACTACTGGTTAAAAGATATTCTTCTTTTAATGGTTGAGGGGCAAGTTTAGGATAAATGCAAGAGCTACCTAAAAAAATGAATTTCTGAACATTATTTTCATGAGCAGTATGAATCAAGTTATTTTGAATGAGCATATTATCCATTAAAAACTGATAGGGATAATTATTATTGGCTAAAATACCACCAACACGGGCAGCTGCATCTATTACTACAGTTGGCTTTTCGTTTATAAAGAACGTTTTTACAGCTGCCTGATCTCTTAAATCTAATTCTTTGCTGCTTTTTCCAATAATATTGATAAAACCATTTTTGATTAATAATCTTTTTATGGCAGCACCAACCATTCCGTTGTGGCCAGCAATATAAATTTTGGAATTGTAATTTATCATTAATTTGATAATTGAATTTATGTAATTCGAATTATTATTTGGCGCAAAATATATAATAGATGTTAAAGCCACAAGTTAAAAAGTGCTATTCAACAAGGTATAATGCAAAGTAATTTTACTGGGATGGTTTGATTTATTTACGTGGAAGGATGAAAGGAGAAATGGGAATGTTGAATCAACATAACCATCCAACAAACAATTAACGAGCAGTAAATAGATGAAATTTGGGAAAATGGTAGTATTTAATTTTTAGTTTAGTTTATAAATGAAGTAGGAAAGTGTCGCCCCTTTGAGGTTTTTGGTAAGTGGTGTGCTTTCATGGTTACCATACTTTCGCTCCTACGGAACTTTGGTTTATTTAGTTTAAAGAACCAAGTACTTAGTTTTTATGATTTAGTTTTTTAGCCGTTGGGCGTTTTTCCGTAGTCGTTAGCCGTTGTGCTGATTAAAGTAAAAACAAACAAACACAAGTCAATAATTTTATGACAATACAAAAAATTTATGGAGTATCAATTTTACTATTAGTTTTAGGTTTTCAGTGTAACACCAACGAAACTCCCAAATTAGTATTAGAAAAATTAAAAGTAAAACCGAATCCCGAATATCATTGCAACAGAATTATTGTTTTTCAAGATGGTACAAGTTCTGCTAGTTTTCGTTTCAATCACTATTATCGATTTTCAAGTGAATTTATTTATGAAACTTCTGAACAAAAAGTATTAGATGATTTTGAGAAGATGACAAATGAAGCCCAAAAAACGAGTTATTGTTGTTGCCCTCCTTCTAGCTTTTATACCCTAGCATTTTACGATAAAACCAATTACTACTTGAGTTATTGGGTTGATACTGTTGAGTTCAAAGATAAAGTTAGAATTTATGAACAAAGCTTTCAATTCTCGTACATTGTTGAGAAGAAAAAATGGTTAAAATTTTTGAACAAACTAAATAAGATTAGTGTAAAAGAGTATTTTATTTCTGATATTAAAACTGCCAGAAAAATTTATAATTACACTATCAAAAATAATTTACCAATTGTAAATAATTATAAAATCTCAAAGGAATGGATGAATTTTGATGGTGATTTTAAATTGAAAATAACAAAAGAAAATGAAGTGATGAAGGAAACAGATGTTCACGTTGATTTATTTTTTGAATATCCTAATGACTCTTTTAAAATTGAAACAGTTGGCCATGTTCAAAACGTCTTTCCAAGCGTTGGTAAAAAGTTTAATGATGAAATTATTTTACAAATATTCTGTAATAAAGATTTTTATGACAAATTTAAAGGTTCAAAATCGCTGTATACAAAAGCAATTGCAAATTTTTATGTGATTGCTTCAAAGAATGAATTAGTTAAAATTGATAATATTGCAAAATAACTAGTCGAACATTAAATAATCGGATTTTAGGATTAGCAGAATTGCTATATATGTGCTGCAGAGATATAGCATGCCTTGAAGCTACCATGTAAACAGAAATTATTGTAGTAGTGTTCGACCCCTTAGGGGTCGTATGTTTATAGAAAAAATTATGTTACAAATATGCGACCCAGAAGGGGTCGAACAACTGTTTGGAAAAATTTTACACGCTGTGAAGAAAAGGCATCACTAGTCTCTAATTTAATTAATTAATAATAGTAATAATTTCTATTCCAATAACGTTGCTTGGCAATTCTATTTCCTTTTCTAACAAAGTTATTGGTGTAGTCGTAATACATATCGCAATTGGTATAAACTAATAGTAAATTATCAAATTCTTTGGTGTTGTTACACAACAATTTTAAAGTACCTAACTCTTCATCAAACGATGGATCTTTATCAATATTTTTTATAAAAGCTATGTTTATTTGAATCAAAACTTTTAACTTTTCGTCTTTTACATTTTGCAACGCTTTTTTGTAAAAAGGCAAGGCCCAATCGCCATAAACATAATGATGGTTAATTAATTTGGCATATTCTTTATTTTCTACACTACTCGAAATATAATTACTCATCATGGGCCAAGCATTTCCATAAATGGTCATGTTCATATAAGCATTGCCAACATAAAAATTAACCAAAGCATTATTGGGTTCTCTAAGTAATTGTTGTTTGTATTTTATCAATTGTGCTAAAAAAGTTTTTTTGTTATAAATAAATTCATCAGCATGTTGGTACCTAAACATAAACACATCATCTCTTACATAACTAAAAGGTTCAGTATTTAAAATGCTATCGCTTAAGCTGGCATAAACTTGATAAGCTTCTGAAAGTTTATTTTGCCTCATCAGTTTCAATCCTTTGTAGTCAATCAATCTGAGTGTATCAATAGGAACTCTCTGTTCTGTATCATCAAAGTATTCATAATAAACACCTTGTGTAATCATGGTTTCAAAATTGGTTTTATTTTGTTTGCGAATAATGGCCAATATTTCATCAATATCATTCACACTTGCATCTTTATATATTTCAGAAAAATAGTAATATTCCTTCGACCTGATTAAATCATTTTGCGTATTTAATAAAAATCCTTTGGCTCTATAAGCGGGTTTTGTTTTCAAAAATTCAGCAACCGTTCTGGTTAATTGTTGCACATAATATTGTGCAGCATCTAATTTATTATTTTGCTTAATTTCAGCTAATAAATTCAATAAATTAGGTTCAAAATTTTTGTCAATTTCTTTGGTATGTAAATCTAATAAAAACAAAATCACCTTTGCTTGTAGCGCATATTTATTGTCTTTATAGGTGCTCAAATCTTTTAAATAACTGTTGGCTGAAGTATAACTTCCTCGCAAAATATCGATATATGAAATGGCAAGTGATAAAAATAATTTATCATCATTACTGGTAGTTTTTTGATGATACACTTTTTTTAAAAACTGATTTACTTTTCCTGCATAAGCCAAATCATTTTTGTAATTCACCACAAAGTGTTTTTCATTTTCGTCATACCAAAATTCATCATTAAAGTTCATTCCACTAATTTGTTTACTCCAAAGCCAATTTTCTAATTTATTTACCTCGCGTGTAACTAAAAATTTAAAATCTCTGTTGGTGGGTTGAAGGTTGTAAATTGTTTTTATTTCGTTTAAACAAGGACCAGGATTTCTGAACATTTGAATTGCTAAACAAGTTGCTTTTTCAATAGGATTATTACTTTGCTTAAACTTAGTTTGCAAATAGGTTTTAGGCAATAAATCAGCCATTCTTGCCCTTTTGTCTTTGGCATTTATATAGACTTCCAACATCGCATCTTCACTTTGCAGTAATGCAAAATAATGTTTAGCCGAATAATACATCCAATCTTTATTTCCTTTTTCAAATTCGTTTTCAAAAAGTTGCACTAATTTATTTTTAGCGTTGGTTTTTAAAGAGTCTTTTTCATCCTTCCATTGCTCATAATATTGTAACGAAATAAGTTTATAAGCGTACCTTCTTTTCAAGAATGAATCAGCAGTTTTATGGTATAGTTCTTCTAATTTTTCCTTTAAATGCTGATCTTTATAAGTAATGGCCTCATTGTAATTCCAGTTGTTAAACAAATTTCTTTCACCAATATCAAAATTTACATCTTTTAGTAATTGTAAATAATTAAATGCTTCTGGAAATTTGGTTTTGGCTGTGTGTAAAAAACGATTATTTAAATCCCAAGCAGATTTGTTTTTCCAATAATTTTCGGGCTTTAATTCATACAAAAAACTAATCACATCCTTATCGGTAATGTTTTTATCATTCAGTTTTTGCTTCCATTCTTGCACATTTAATTCATCCGCTTCCGACAAAACAATGTTTTCGTTATCAGTGCTGTAAGTGTAATGTTCTGGTTCATAATAAAAATTGATGAGTTCGTTAAATGGTAAAATATCGCTAAAAAAATGACTTACACGAATGCTATTTGCATCAGCAAAATCAACACAATTGAAGGCCGTTTTTATTGGAAAAACAGCAAAAAAACTACTCAGTAATACGATAAATATTTTTTGCAACTTCATGATGAATGGTTGATTTTGTTTTTTCTGTTAAACTAAAAATGGATACAGTATATTGGTCTGTGTTTTTAAATTTTGAAATTAAATCATTGGCTTCTTGTAATGATTTTGCATCCATATCTTCTACTTTTATTTCATTCCCTTTTCTAATGTAAAAGTCTTCTATTACTGTATCTAATTTACTTTCATAAATGTTTTTACTTTTTTGATTGCAAAAAGTTAAAGTACTTGTAGCATCAAAATTACGAAGCAAACCAACAAAAACTTTATTGGCATAAATAACGCTCCACGAGAATGAAGGCAGAATAAAATCGAGTGGAAGTTTGTACTTTTCAGTGTTTACATATTTTAAAGCTTCTTCTTTGTTAAAAATGGAATTTTGCTCGCTATAATTCTTTGGAGAGTTAAAATTATACAACATCAATGCGCCTCTGTCGGCTGGAGGAACCCCAGTTTTATCAGGATATTTATATTGATAAAGTCGAATGGTAACCGATTGAATATGTTTGGGTAGTTTTTGTTTTAAAAAGTTTAGAAACAAAAAGTATTTATCTTTAGTCCCAGCCGACCAATCGCAATCAATTTGATATTCCAAAAATGAAGTATCAATTTTAGCAGCCAATCGTTCCGAAAGTTCCTTTAGTTCAGCTTCATTGGCATTTTCAAAAACTTTGTTGGTAATAAAAATGCAAGGAATAAATTGATGGTACAACCTAATTGCAACATCATTAGGCGCTTCGTTCACGCCATTTATTGGGAATATTCCTCGTGCATTGTTCCAATCTATATCGTATTGTTTAAAATAAATTTTAGTTACTTGATTGGTTTTAAGCCATGGCAAATACGATTCGAAATTACTGTTATAACGGGTCATATCGCCATTCCACCAATACACACCATTGGTTATAGGCGCTTTATTTTTATCTGATTTGCAGGCATTCAATAGCCCTAAAACAATAATTACAAACAGTAATTTTGATTGGAAATGGAGTTTCATGAAACAGTTGGGATTTTTGTAACAAACTTAACTAACTTTTTTCAAGATTTTGAAACAAAAACATTCAAATTGTTCCTATATTAATATTCTCACCTACCGAATTGGAGAAGTTGATGAGGACGCCAAATTCTGACCAATTTTATTTTTCAATTTGTAAATCTAAAATCATATCGCTGTATGATTTTTCCATAATTTGTAGAGGGGTTAATTCAAAGAAATCAAAATAAAAATCGCACTGTTTTTTCAGCTCATCAATAGTAAACGCATTATCGGTATCAATGGCCTCCACTTCAATAAAAGCACCTAAGTTTTCAACCATGTCAAAATGGAATTTAACATTATTGATGAAGTAAATTTTTCTCCTTTTATCCACTACTATTTTAACGCCTAGCTGTTTAGTTAAAATATTTTTCAGTGCCAAATCTGCAGGATGTTTGTATAAAATAATTTGTGATTCTTTGGCTCCAGCGTAATCAGCTCTATCGTAATTAATCAAAGCATTTTCAATATTTCCTTCCCTTAGTTTTAACCTTCCTGTGGTTGCGTTAAAATAAGTATCTATTTGGTGGTCAATTCCTTTAAAAATAGGATTTAGCGTAAGTAATTTATTTTCATAAGTTGCTATTTGGTCAACCTTTGCCTTAAACTCAAAGTTTTTTATATTCATATTTATTTTAAATGTTTTTACAAGCAAAAAAGCGGCTACCAACAATGGTAAACCGCTTTTTTATAAATTTATTATTAGTTGATTACATATATCTGTTTCCTACCCAAACAAAACGTTTGCTTACAAATTCTGTATTAGTAAAACTAGCGTTTCCTGCTGGGTTTCCTCCAGTTAAATGGAAATCGCTAAAGGCAGCGTGAGAGTTAATAAAACCTGCACCTGTAAAGTTAAAGGTAACAGGAACAAAAGCTTCGTTCATTTCATCTGCTATCATTTCTTTAGTAGCTTGGTTGGTAGTATATGCACCACAAGTTAAAGCTCCTTTTTCCATTACCAATGCTTTACACAATTCCAATGAATCTTCGACCGAATCGGTTTTTACTATAAATAATACCGGACCAAAGCACTCGCGGTTATAAATGTCTTTTTGGCTTTTATCTACTTCTATTACTACTGGAGTGGCAATGCGTGCATCAGCAAACTCTTCATTTTTGATGGCTTTGGTATCTAAAACTAAATTACCACCTAAGTTTTTTGCTTCGTTGGTTCTTTTATAGGTAGCTTCAGCTTGAATAGCTCCTAAAGTGCCCGGACCAGCTTTTGGGTTATCAACCAAACCTGTAATGGCAGCAGCAATTCCTTTTACCACTTCATCGTAACTCACTAAACCATTGGCCGTTTCAACACCATTTTTGCTTACAAATATATTTTGTGGAGCAGTGCACATTTGGCCGCTATATAAACTTGCCGAAAATGCGATATTGGCTAATACTGGTTGTAAATCGTTAACTGAATCTAAAATCATACTATTAACACCTGCTTTTTCAGTAAAAGTTAATTTCGACAAACTTTCTACATAATTTCCAAACTCTGAACTACCAGTAAAATCTACCATTTTTATAGTATTGTTTTCTGCTAATTGTTTAGTAATTGGGTTTGTTGAACTATCGGCAGCTAATTGCACAATATTGGTATCAAAACCGTTTTCGGCTAATACATTTTGAATTTCTTCAATTACAATAGCAATAGGTAAAATAGCTTTTGGATGAGGCTTAACAATACACGCATTTCCTGTAATTAATGTAGCGTATAAACCCGGAACTGTGTTCCAAATAGGGAAGGTAGAGCAACCAATAACCAAACCTACACCTTTAGCCACAGGCTTAAAATCTTTATTTACTTTTAAATCGAATTTACCAAAGTTTTTTACCCATTCTACTTGCTCAGGGTAACGAGTAAGTTCTTGATAACCTGCTGCTATTGCTTCTAAAGCTCTATCGTTAGCATGTGGTCCGCTAGCTTGAAAACTCATCATATAAGCTTGTCCGGTGGTATGCATGGTAGCATAAGCTATGTCAAAAAAACGAGCACTGATTCTTTCTAATGTTTCAATTAAAATACCTGCACGAATACTAGCACTGGTTTTGCTCCAGCTTTTTTGTGCAGCATTAGCGTTGTTGATTAATGTATCAACCGAAAAAATTGGATATTTTATGCCAACACCTACTTGTAAAAATGGTGAAATTTCTTCGCCATGCCAAGCAGTTTCGCCAGTTTGTTTCAAACCTTTAAAATCGTTGTTCATAGCAGCGCTAATCCAAGCTTTTGCTTTTGCATCTGCATCTTCGGCATAAGCCTTAGGATTTTCAGGATATGGAGTATAATAAGTACGTTCGGCTAATGCTGTAATAGCAGTGCTTAAAGTATTTTTGTGTTTTTCAAAAAGATTCATTGTTTGGTTTGTCATAATGTGGCAAAAATAGGTGTGAAAGTTAAATTCACAAGTAAAGAATTTTTAAATTGTTGATTAATTAATAAGTTGAGTTTTATTTCATTTTTGGAAAGTAAATTTTAAATGTTGAACCAACGTTTACTTGGCTTTCTACATCTATTTTTCCATTCATGGCTTCAATTTGATTTTTGGTAATAAATAATCCTATTCCGCGTGAATTGGGATTATTATGAAAGGTTTTATACATACCAAAGAGTTTGTCTTTAAATTTATTTAAATCAAGCCCTAAGCCATTGTCTTTTACTAAAAGTACCAAGTAATCACCTTCGGTTTGTGTTGAAATTTCAATAATTGGTTGTCTTTCAGGTGAGCGATATTTAATGGCATTGGTAACTAGGTTTAATAAAATACTATCTAAATAGGCAGGGATTACTTCCAAATTAATATTATCGGCTACATTATTTTTAATAGTAACTCCCGATTCCAACATTACATCATTTACCACTAAAAAAGTTCTTTCAATTTCTTGTTTTAAGTTTAATATACTTTTTGCTTGGTTTAAGTTATTTTGTACCGAAATAATTTCATTTAAGTTTTGAATGGTTTCTTCTAATTTATTGGTGCTGGTTTTTAGCATTTTAAATAAAGTTAGTTTTTCTTCTTCATTATCTGTTTGGTCTATTAAATTAATTAAACCAGTTAAGTTAGCTGAATGTGAACGAATATTATGAGAGACTATATAAGTAAAGTTTAAAAGGCGTTTATTTTGGTCGGCAGTTACATCAGTTAAAGCTTGCAACTGTTCTTGCTTTTCCATTCGCTCAGTTACATCCTTTTTTACATCAATAAAGTTGGTGCAAATACCATTTTCGTCAAAAACTGGCGTAATTGAAATATCGAACCAAATTGGTTTACCTGTTTTAGTATAATTTAATAATGTAGCGTTGGTAGGTTCATAAATTTTGGTTGCATCCATCATTTCGTGAATAGTTTCCCAATCTGTTTTAGGTCCTACTAATAAATCTTTTTGTTCTTTGCCTATTACCTCTTCAAAGGTGTATTCAGTCATTTTTTCAAATGCATTATTAACCCAAAGTATTTTAGCATTTGCATCGGTAAGAATTACTGCATCGGTGGTTTTAGAGGCTACAAGCGCTAATTCTTTTATTTTTTCGTCTTTTTGTTTTTGAATGGTAATATCCTGTAAAGTGCCATAAACTTTAATGCACTCACCATTCTCTAATAGCGCTTTACCAATAGCTCTAACCCATTTATGATTGCCTTTGGCGGTAATTAACTCCAGCTCTTCGTCATACTCTTTTCCATCGGTAACAGCTTGGTTAAAAAATTCTGTTATTTTGATTCTGCTTGGGCCTCTTTTAAAATATCGAAGAATGGAATAAATATTTGGTTTAAAATCTTTTTTATCAAGGTCGTACATTTCGTAAATTAGATCTGTCCAAATAACTTCTTTGGTATTCATGTTTACTTCCCAACCACCAACTTTTGCCAAAAAACTGGTTTGTTCAAGCATGCTATTTAGTTGCTCAAATTCAATCCTTGTCTTTTTTTGTTCAGTTATATCTCTTGCTACAATTATGTCTTTTATGTTTTTACCATTTTCATCATAAAAAAAACTAAAAGTATCCTCACGCCAAACGTAATAACCTTTTTTGTGTAAATAACGGTATTCATAAACTAAGTTTTCACCTTTTTTACTCACCACGTTTTCAATGGTTTGAAGCATTTTTTTTCTATCATCAGGGTGAATTAAGTTTAAAATTTCTGCTTCAGTTCTTCCGTAATGTTCTTCTTCAGAATACCCAAACATATCGATGTATGATTTTGAAACATAAGTAACCTTTTCGGTATCTAAAACCACAATTCCATCTGAAGTGTTTTCGCTTATAAACCTGAACTTTTCCTCACTGGCTAATAATTTTTCTTCTTCTAATTTTCTATCAGTAATATCCTTATTATAGCCGTACCAAACCACAGAACCATCTGGTTGTTTTTCGGGTTTTGCTAATATTAGAATATGTTTTACAATACCACTTGGTGTTTTAATTTTGTGTTCATTAGTAAAATAAGTAATTTTTTTGAAGGAATCTCTAAGGTCGTTATCAAACTGATTAATAGTATCTTTGGTAATCATATTATATAGAATATAACCATCAGCATAAACCTGTTCAGGTGTAACTTCATAAATACTATTTACTGTACCACTAATATAATTATATTTTACTTCCCCTTTTTTAGTTAATTCAAATTGATAGCTAACACCAGGTAAATTTTCGGCTAGTTTGTTGAAAAAATTCTTACTTTCAATTAAATCTTGTTTACTTTTTTCCAGCTCCTCATTTTTTGATTGAACTAATTTTCGTTCTTCATTATAACTTCTTTTAACACTATTAACCAGTATTTTAAGCATTACCATTGCTAAAATACAGCCAAATGTAATATCTAAGAACCTATCAAATCTATTAGGATATGTTTGTAAAATATAATCAGGTCTTTGGTATTCAATTATATGTAAAGCAACTATAATAGTTATAGATAAAACAAAAAACTTATTTTGATTTTTTATTTGAATAATAAATGATGAAATAAAATAAAGAACAAATATTAGTAAGGTGGTACTACCAAGTGACCCAGAATTATAAAACCAAAGAAAAATACAATAAATAAAAAAGGATAAAACTACGCTTAGATTGGTTAATCTAATAATTTGTTTTTTCTTTAAAATGTAATAAACCACAAAATAAAATAGCGCTCCTATTACAGTAACCAAGGCAGTAGCATACAATTTTACAACCAAATTGGCAAAAGTAGCTAATACCGACATAATTGCAGTATTAAGCGTTACTTTTTGTAAAATTTCAAATTCTAGTGAATCTTTTTTATGCATATTCTAAATCATTATAAAATAAGTAAATGATGATTATTAGTTATTTTATAATTGGCTAATTAAATATTTATTTGTTACAACAACAAAATAGATTTTCAACTTTTATATAAAAATAGATTTTTTTAGTTTTTTTAATTCCTTATACTAGTAAATATTTTGTTTTTTTGTACAACAACTAAAATCTTTCCACAAAAACTAAACCTTTCATAAAGTGTTTAGAAAATTTGGTAGTAATTAGTATTATTGCGGGCTTTTAATAAAATATTATGGGAATTAGTCAAATTATATTTTACATGCTAGCAGCATTTACGTTGTTAAGTGCGCTGTTTGTAGTGTTTAGTAAAAATCCAATTTACAGCGTTTTATGGCTTATTTTGTGTTTTTTTTCAATAGCGGGCCATTTTGTAATGTTAAATGCACAGTTTTTGGCTGTGGTACACATTATAGTTTACTCTGGCGCAATTATGGTTTTATTCTTATTTACCGTAATGCTTTTAAATTTAAATAGCGAAACCGAACCTCATAAACCAACTTTATTAAAGTTTGCAGCAGTTCTTTCAGGTGGCGCACTGTTTTTAATAATTATTGCTGCTGTTCGTAGCACCATGCCGGCACCTTATGTAGCTCCGCAATTATCTGAGGTAGGTTATGTAAAAAATATAGGTATGAAATTGTATCGCGATTATACCTTACCATTTGAAGTGGCATCAATATTATTTTTATCAGCCATGATTGGTTCGGTAGTTTTAGCTAAAAAAGAACGTTTTAATTAATATGGAAAACAGCATTCAATCAGTTCCTCAAAATTGGTATTTATTACTAAGCACATTTATGTTTTGTATTGGAGTAATGGGCGTATTATTACGTAGAAATGCCATTATTATATTAATGTGTATAGAGCTAATGCTTAATGCAGTTAACTTGTTACTAGTAAGTTACAGCAGCTATGCTGGAAATGCTGAAGGGCAAGTGTTTGTGTTTTTCATTATGGTGGTAGCTGCCGCAGAAGTTGCCGTTGGTTTGGCTTTATTGGTGAGTATTTACCGTAATGTAGCCTCTACCGATATTGATATTTTAAATAGAATGAAGTGGTAAGATTATTAACTCGAAATACTAAAAATTAAATTCGAATAGCAATATTTCAAACAATAAAAAACTAAATCACGCAAGGCGTGAAAGTACTTCGAACTTAAAACTAAGAACTTAAAAATGACAGAGACAGTTATACAAACATCAAACTTATTTATGCCAACAATATTAATACCACTGTTGCCGCTACTAGGTTTTATTATCAATGGTTTATTTGGCAAAAAATTAGGTCATGCTTCGGGTTGGATTGCGACCACCATGCTTTTGGCATCGTTTGCATGTTCATTATTTTTGTTTTTTAACCTTCCTGCGGGTGGTTCAGAAACAGTAGTTTTAAGCAATTGGTTCTACTTTAAAGATATTTTCATTCCATTTGCTTTTTTAATTGACCCATTAACCATTACCATGCTTTTGGTAGTTACTGGAATAGGAAGTTTAATTCACCTGTATTCAATTGGCTACATGCATGATGATGAAGGCTTTTCAAGATTCTTTACCTACTTAAATTTATTTGTGTTTTTCATGCTTATTTTAGTAATGGGAAATAACTATTTAATGATGTTTATTGGTTGGGAAGGTGTAGGTTTATGCAGTTATTTATTAATTGGATTCTGGTTTAAAAACCAAGCTTATAACGATGCAGCTAAAAAAGCATTTATCATGAACCGCATTGGTGACTTAGGCTTTTTAGTTGGTATGTTTATGATGTTGTTCCATTTTAAAACTTTAAACTACGATCAAGTAGCAATTGGAGCTTTGAATTTAGGAATAGGTAATATTACTATAGTTGGAATTACATTGGCTTTATTTATCGGAGCAATGGGAAAATCGGCTCAATTACCATTATACACTTGGTTACCAGATGCAATGGCTGGTCCAACTCCAGTTTCTGCATTGATTCATGCTGCAACAATGGTTACGGCTGGTATTTACATGATAGCTCGTTCTAATATTTTATATTCATTAGCTCCTCATACGTTAGATGTAATTTTAATTGTAGGAACAGCCACCTCAATTTTTGCAGCCATTATTGGGTTATTACAAAACGATATCAAGAAAGTATTGGCTTATTCTACTGTTTCTCAATTAGGTTTAATGTTTGCTGCTTTAGGAATGGGTGCTTTTGAAAGTGGTATGTTCCATGTAGTTACTCATGCATTTTTTAAAGCACTATTATTTTTAGGAGCAGGTTCTGTTATCCATGCTTTAAGTGGAGAACAAGATATGCGCAGAATGGGTGGTTTAGGTAAATACATAAAAATTACTTTTGCTACATTCTTAATTGGAACTGTTGCCATTTCAGGTATTCCTCCATTTGCTGGTTTCTTTAGTAAAGATGAAATTTTAGCAACCGCATTTGAACATAATAAAATTATTTGGGGCCTATTATCATTTAGCTCTATGCTAACTGCATTTTACATGTTCCGTTTATTGTATTTAACTTTCTCTACTTCTTTTAGAGGAACTGATGAAGTAAAACACCATATTCACGAAAGTCCAATAGTAATGACTTTACCTTTGATGATTTTAGCAGTTTGCTCAATTGTAGTTGGTTTTATTGGTTTACCCCCAGTGTTAAGCCATACGCATAGTTTTAAAACCTATTTATCAAGTGTATTTGCACAATCAAAAACCATTATGCCTGCTGGCCACGAAATGAGTCATTCTATGGAATGGATTTTAATAGGAACAGCTGTTGGGTTAGCTTTGGTAAGTATTGCATTTGCTTACAATAAATATGTTATGCAAAAACAAACTCCGGTTGAAGATGAGCAATTAAGTGGCTTAAGTAAAGTGGTAGCTAACAAATTTTATATTGATGAAATTTATAATGCTGTTTTTGTAAAACCAGTTATGCTTTTAAGCGATTTGTTTTTAGTAATTATTGATAAATTAATTATTGATTTATTGGTACATGCAGTAGCATTTATTACAAGCCAAGTTGGGCGATTATTGCGTTTATTCCAAAGTGGCCATGTTGGTTTTTACATGTTTGCTATGGTTATT
Organism: Bacteroidota bacterium; assembly: GCA_027484685.1. Taxonomy (GTDB): domain Bacteria; phylum Bacteroidota; class Bacteroidia; order UKL13-3; family UKL13-3; genus JAAFJM01. Next base: position 20,368 of record JAIXSO010000047.1, on the reverse strand, counting down.
GGCATGATTGTATTACTAGTTGCACAAGTTTTCGATGTTTTAGGTTTTTTTGAATCACTTTATACTCATAAATAATGTTAACACTTATATTATTACTTATACCTTTAGTAGCAAGCATTATTGCTTTATTTTTAAGAGGAGAATTGGTTAAATGGTTTAGTTTAATTGCTACTGTTGTCCAATTAGCATTTACAGTTTATGTATTTACAGTTTTTAAAGCACCTAATGCTCCAGAGGTTACCAATAGCCTTTTATCATTAAATATTGATTGGATAAATACTCCTAAAATAAATTTCAATATTGGTTTAGATGGCATGAGTTTATTGATGGTTATTTTAACCAACTTATTAATGCCTTTAATAGTATTGGCGGGCTTTAACCGTAACCAAGAGCGTACACATATTATGTACTCATTGATGCTTTTGATGCACTTTGCATTAATTGGTGTTTTTGTATCGTTCGATGGATTTTTATATTACATTTTTTGGGAGTTAGCATTGATTCCAATTTATTTTATTTCGTTAAATTGGGGTGGGGTAAATAGAGCAACAGTTACATTAAAATTCTTTATTTATACCTTAGCAGGTAGTTTATTAATGTTGTTTGGTTTCTTATTCTTATACTGGAATACTGCCAGCCATAGTTTAAGTTGGTTTGATTTAACCATGAACCATATTTGCTCATGTAAACAAGGGTTTATTTTTTGGATGTTCTTTTTAGCTTATGCCATTAAAATTCCAATTATTCCTTTCCATACTTGGCAGCCAGATACTTATAGTTCAGCACCAACTCAAGGTACTATGTTACTTTCTGGTATCATGCTAAAAATGGGTTTATACAGTTTATTACGTTGGTTATTACCAATTCTTCCAATGGGAACAGCTGAATATACTCCCTACGTTATTGCTATGTGTTTTATTGGAGTGGTTTACGCTTCGGTAATTGCCATTATGCAAACCGACTTAAAGAAACTATTTGCTTACTCATCAATTGCCCACGTTGGACTTATAGCAGCAGGTATATTTGCATTAAATGTTCAAGGTATTCAAGGTGGATTGGTTCAAATGTTAGCGCATGGTATTAATGTAGTTGGAGTGTTTTATTGTGCTGATATTATTATTAATAGAACCGGAAGTTCAGATATAAATACATTAGGAGGTATTCGCGTATTATCACCACGATTTGCTACTTATTTTCTTATAATAGTTTTAGGTTCAGTAGCTTTGCCTTTAACCAATAGTTTTATAGGTGAGTTTATGCTTTTATTAGGTTTATTTGAGTACCATAGTTGGGCGGCAATTTTTGCTGGTTTAACAGTAATTTTAGGTGCAGTTTATATGTTACGCATGTATCAAAAAGTAATGTTAGGTGATGTAAATGAAAACGTTACTATTTTTGAAGATTTAAAGTGGAACGAAGAATTGGTATTAGCTACCATTGCCATTTTAATTTTTGCATTTGGAATTTTCCCTAAACCTATATTAGAATTAGTTGCACCTATTTCGGAGCAAATTTATAGACTTAGTTTTGTTAGATAATTTTACATTTTAAATATACCATTCATTAATGAATACTTTAATATATACAGCTTGTTTAGGATTATTTGGCTTACTAGCCGAAATATTTAATTTACGTAAATATTTAATTCCAATTTTAGTATTGGGTTTAGCTGTTATTTTTAGCTTAAACTTACAAACTTGGAACAATCCGCAAACGCATTTTAACGGCATGTTGAGCGATAGCAATTTTTCAACTGCTTTTAGCGGTTTGGCATTGTTTATCATGCTTATAATTTTAATTCTTTCTGGCGATTTTTATACCAGCACCGATGATGAAAAACACATCAGTGATTATATGGCCATATTAATGTTTACGCTTTGTGGCGCATTAATGATGTTTAGTTTTTCAAACATGGCCATGTTGTTTTTAGGAATTGAAACTTTATCTATTTCATTATATGTAATGGCCGGAAGTCGCAGGTTTGAAGTAAAATCAAACGAAGCAGGTTTCAAATACTTTTTAATGGGTTCATTTGCCAGTGCATTTTTATTGTTTGGAATAGCTTTGGTATTTGGTGTAACTGGTACTTTTAGCATTGACGGAATTGGTAATTACATGCGCATGCATGCTGATAAATTAGATCCTTTATTTATTGTAGGTATGTTGCTAATGATATTCGCAATGTTGTTTAAAGTTTCTGCTGCCCCTTTTCACTTTTGGGCTCCAGATGTATATGAAGGTGCGCCAAGCTTAATTACAGCATTAATGAGTACATTGGTTAAAATAGCTGCTTTTGCTGCCTTTTACCGTTTGTTATCAACATGTTTTGTATTTGCTTTAGGCAAAGCCGAAATTGTTTTAACCGTATCTTGTGCTGCTACATTATTGGTAGGAAACTTGGTAGCGTTGGTTCAAGATAACTTTAAACGCCTTTTGGCTTATTCAGGTATTAGCCATGCTGGTTATATGCTTTTAGCAATTATTAGTTTACAGGGTAGAACTGATAGTGCATTATTTTTATACTCGGTAGGTTATGCAGTAGCTAGTTTAGCTGCTTTTGCAATTGCTATCACCGTTTTTAAAGCAACTGGAACTGAAAGTATAAGTGGTTTTAATGGATTAGCTAAAAAGAATCCTTTATTGGCGGCTAGTTTAACCATGGCTATGTTAAGTTTAGCTGGTATTCCTCCGTTTGCAGGCTTTTTTGGTAAATACTTTATATTTAGCGAAGCATTTAGAAATGGATGGCAAAATATGGTATTTGTAGCCATTATCAGTTCAATTATTGGTGTGTTTTATTACATGAAAGTAATTGTGGCTATGTATAGTAAACCAGCTAATGAATTTGAAATTAAACCTACTTTTGCATACCAAATGGTTATAGCCGTATGTTTAATTATAAGCATTGTTCTAGGTTTATATCCAGGCGTATTTACTAAGTTATTATAAGACTAGCTTCTGGCCTCTGGCAAATAGAAAAATATTAAAAGCCAAATGTGAAAACGTTTGGCTTTTTTATTAATATCGTTAATTAAGTATAAATGAAAAAAATATATACCTACTTTATAATTATTATTAGTACTAGTTTATTAATATACGTTTTGGTAAGGTTTTTTATAATTGATACCATGTTTTGCGTTACTCCTGGTTGGCATACTATTATTTATCCACCTGAAACAGTTGCATTAATTATCACTTTATTGTTCCATTTTTTAGTTTACTTGTTTACGCCTTATTTAAATGGTTTAATAAGGTTTTTGGAACATAGGATTTTTATATAATTTTAAGTTTTTAGTTATGGTTAGTGTTTCGTTTTTATCAAAGTAGCGCTTTTGTTCATTAATATAAAGGGCATTGGAATTTCCGAGCCAGTTTAACTGAAACCCGTTTTTTGATGTATTTAAAATCAATTTGCCACCATTCATTAAATTTTTGTTGCTGAGCACAAAGGTGTGTTTGTATAATACTATATCGTTTATTGTTTCATTGCACCATTGATAATCATGTTTTTTTATGGTTGAATCGTATCCAAATATTACATTTACTTTATTGAATTCTCCACCAGTTTTTACTGAAAAATAATCTAAGGCGCTAGCTGAAAGTTTGATAGAATCATTTGGTGAAACATATATTTCGTTCCACGCAAATGGATATTTGCATGGGTATAGCTCATCAAATCTTAGATATTTACAAACACTAAAATACACCAATAAAATTACTGGTTTTTTGTGGTGGTTTACAAAATAAAATTGATCGGGTGTTGTAGGTAATATTTGGTTAAAGCCATTAGCCTCATTAATAAAATCTCCAGTTTTAAATTTATTGATAGTAGGTTCTATTTTAAATTTTGCACCAGTTGCCGCAAAGAAAGCTAGGTAGTTAGAGTTTAGATTAACGGAATCACAGTCTAGATATTTATAATTTTCTACATACTTTTCTTTTTTACTTCTTTGGTTATAAAACTCTCTAATTATTTCATTTTGTGAGTAGGGGTCAGTAGGCATAGTAAACCCTTTTGGTGGCGTATAACTTGCTTGAATAGATAAAATTACAATAGGAATAAAAATAACTGCTAAAATTACAACAATGGCTATTGCTGCCACTTTATTACTGCCTCCTGCTTTGGTTACAGTTAAATAATGTAAATAACCAAAGTTTTGGTGTTTTGATGGATAATCAGATAATCTAAAAAATATGGAATCAGTAAAATCAACCCCACTAAAACAGCCACTATTTTCTAAACAATATAATAAAAACTTGTTTACCCATTCATCGGTTTCATTATTTGCATATTGATGTAAAAGATTATGAAACAGTTTATTGGTGGCAAAAGGAATTTTATCAAACGTGCTGTTACCTTTGGTGTACAAAATTATATTTTCCGAAATTTGCTCTAGTTTTAGCTTAATAATTTGCGCAATTTGTTGTTTAAAATTTGCAGAGAAAATGTTATCGGAATAATGCCATCTTTCCACTTGCTTTAATCGGTTTTTGTTAAATGCATCTTTAAACTGTTCAATTAAATCGGGTTCAATAAATTCACTAAAAAACACTTTTACTTTTTCCAAATCTGTTTTATCATTTGGTAAAAAAGGTATGAATTGATTTTCTTTAAGTGGCAATGCTTGTATTAAGTGAAACAACATTTCATCTTCAAAAAAACAAGCAATGGCCCTTTTATGATGGCGGAGGGCTGCCACTATTTTATCATTGTATGCTTGATTAAATCCTGCTTCTGTTTTTGATTGAATTTTTAAAATCTTCTCAATTCTAATAATTTCTTTTTCATCAAGTGTAGCAATATTTGTTTTATTAATGCCCAATTTTTCAAGTTGAATAAAAAATTGAGGTCGTAATTGTTTGTCTTTTTTATTAAAACTAAACAATTTATTTATCAAATTCATAATTGGTTTTACTGGCAAAATTAAGTTATTATTGAATTAAATATATTTTGAAGAATTAAATGCAATATAATATAAATTTTGGAATAGATTTAGGTACAACAAACTCGGCAATAGGGGTGTATATGGAAGGTAAGGTTGTGTTGTTAAAAAATCCAAAAGGTTTTAGAGAGCTATTGCCTTCGGCTGTTGGTTTTAAAAATGGAAGAATTTTTATTGGTGAAAAAGCGTTGGAATTACTAAAAACTAATCCTCAGTTGGTTATTAGTAGTTTTAAACGTAATATGGGTACTGATAAAATATATAAGATTGAAGCTGAAAATATCGAGGTAAATCCTATTGCATTATCAGCCCAAATACTTTCAACTTTATTGGCATTTGAGCGTGATAAAACCATACAATCATGCGTAATAACTATTCCTGCTTCGTTTGATACTGTTCAGTCGAACGCTACTAAAAAAGCTGGCGAAATGGCTGGGTTAAAAGAAGTGTTATTGTTACAAGAACCTATAGCTGCTTGCTTAGCTTATGCTAACGAAAATAATATTGATTTAACCGAAAAGCAGTATTGGGTGGTTTACGATTTTGGAGGTGGTACTTTTGATTGCGCATTGATAGCAATAAACAACCGTGAGTTAAAAACAATTAACCATTTAGGCAATAATTTTTTAGGAGGTTTTGATATAGATCAAGCTGTTTTGAATAAAGTGGTGTTGCCTCAAATTGACAAACAATTACTTGAAAAATTAAATCAAGAGGAGTTAAGCACTTTGCACTCTTATTTAATTGCTAAGATAGAAGATGCTAAAAAAGAGCTTTCAGTAGCCAATCATGCACTGATTGAAATAGAGTACGATGAGTTAGATTTATTTAAAGAAATTCCAATTTCCATAAATGAATTCAACGATTTGGTAATACCTTTTTTTAATGAATCAATGTTGTTATTAGCCGAAATGCTAGAACAATGTGGTTTACAATATCATAATTTAAACCGCATCATATTGGTAGGAGGTACTACTTATATTCCATTTATTAGAGAAAATTTAAAACTTCAAACTGGATTAACAATTGATAGTAGCATAGACCCAACTACGGCTGTGGTTAAAGGTGCTGCTTATTATGCAGGTTCTAAATTAGCTCAAATAGCTACAAACAATGATAAATTGGAAAATAAAGTAAATGTAAATTTGCTTTATGAAAATAACTCGAGAGATGATGAAGAATTAATTGACATAAAAACGAAGACCAACTTTAATGGTTTTATTCAAATAGAAAGGTTAAACGACCATTTATTACAGCCTTTAGAGGCGTTTAACAATCATATACAAGTATTTGTACCTTTATTACCAAACACACTCAATACGTTTCATATTTCATTACTTAACAGTTCAAAAAAAATAGCAGGTAGTTTTGAGGTAGCTATTAATCAAGGAAACTTTAGTATAAATGGTCAACCACTGCCGGCTGATATCTGTTTAGAGTTAGATAATGAAGGTGGGGAAACTTTGCTAGAGCCTATTTTTTTGAAAAATACTTTATTACCACTTAAGAAAACAGTTTATAAAACACTTTCAAAAACAGTATTGGCTGGTTCCAACGACCATGTGTTTATTAACGTGTTAGAAGGAAAACGTGGTACCCTGCCTGCCTCTAATTTAAGTATTGGTATGATAAATATTGAAGGCAGCGCCCTTAAACACGATTTAGTAAAAGGCACTCCCATTGAACTTAATATCAGTATTTCAGAATCGAGAGATTTGGAAGTAGGAGTAAATATTCCATCGGCTGATTTAAAGTTAAAAAGTGTTTTTAACCCAAATACCAAACTGGTTAATAAGCATAAAGTTCAAATAGAAATTCAATTGGCCATTGAACAAATTACACCTAAAATTACCTCGGCTATACAAGATCAAAACTTTGAATTAGTGCAAAAATATCAAAATTGTTCTGACGGATTAACTGAATTACATGCGCTGTTAAACCAAGTAAATGACGATAATTTATATAAATTAGACGAACAAAAACGTACATTACTTAAAGCATTAGATAGTTTGGATAGGGCTGTAAAACTACAAGCTATAATAGAGGAATGGCATTTAGCCAAACAAGGTGTTTTGCTTATAATAAATGAGTTGAATGGTAATCAAAAAGCTGAAGTAGAAGCTATTATTCAAAGTGAAAATGATATGCTAAACTCAGGCGACAGGCATTGGATAGATGGTAAAACAAAAATATTGAGTGACATAGAATCAACCAATTTTTATAGCAATGCCCAAAATTATGGTAAAATATTTTTGAACTTAAAATCAATGCCCATAACCAATTATGCTAAAACCGATAATTTGGCCTCAATAATGAGCGATGGTGAAAAAGCTTTAATGGCTAATAATTATGTTTTGGTAAAAGATATTTGCCAAATACTTATTTCGCAGTTAAATAAAGATTTGTTAAAGCAAGATAACTTACAGTTTAAAACCATAACAGGTATAAAATAAAAGTACACTCTATTTTATGTTAAAACAGCATTTGGCTAAAGCCATTTGTTTGTAATCATGTTTTCCACGCCCTAAAGGGCGTGGAAATTCATACCGGCATTTTTCAAAACTTATAGTGCCATTAGTTTTAATTTGGCTTAAGCCATTTATTTCTAATCATCTTCTCCACGCCCTGAAGGGCGTGGCAATTAATCAAGGCCATTGCCAAAAAATAAAAATCAAAGCCAACTAGTTTTGAAAATGATTAATTAATAGAATCCATTGCCGTGCCCTTTAGGGCATGGAATAAAAAGACATCTAAATTAGCTTTAGCCAAAATTGATGTTTAAATAAAGAAGAATTTGGCTAAAGCCATTTTTTTCTGCTCATCTTCTCCACGCCCTGAAGGGCGTGGCAATTAATCCTTCTATACAGCCAAGTCAATTGGAATGAATAATTTGTTTAGACATTGCCAAAAACAACAATCAAAGCCAATCAGTTTTGAAATGGACTTTAGAAAGTATCCATTGCCGTGCCCTTTAGGGCACGGAATAAAAAAATATGCAAGTTGGCTTAAGCCAAAACTAAAATCCTGCAACATCGGGGTCATGCTGAAAGCATCTTCTTGGCTATAAATGATTACTATCCATTAGCTAACTCGTTGCCAAATTAAGGAGAAGCGCTGCATAGCATTCGTAATAACTGATGCCTTCGCTGAAAGCGAAGGCATCAGTTTAAAAGACAACTAGTTTTGAAAAGGATTAATTGAAGAATCCATTGCCGTGCCCTTTAGGGCGCGGCAATAAAAAGACATCCAAATTAGTTTTAGCCAAAATTGATGTTTAAATAAAGAAGAATTTGGCTAAAGCCATTTTTTCTGCTCATCTTCTCCACGCCCTGAAGGGCGTGGCAATACAGCCAAGTCAATTGGAATGAATAATTTGTTTAGACATTGCCAAAAATAGAAATTCAAGGCCAATCAGTTTTGAGAAGGATTGTTAGAAAGTATCCATTGCCGTGCCCTTTAGGGCACGGAATAATAGAAACAGAAATTGGCTTTAGCCAAAATTTTTGTTTAAATAGGAAAAACCATTCGAGCCTTTGAAGGCATTCTTAGACTGCAACAAAAAAGTGTTTTTTAGCCGATGTTGGCCTTCCCGTTAACATCATTATTATCTTTCTAATTTCATACATCATCCATAAATCAACAATTCATTCACGCCTTGAGTAATATACATTCAAAAATCAACCTATATTTACAACCATTATTTTAGTTAAAATATGGCAGAAAAATTTGAAATAGAAACCATTAGGTTAGAAAAAGTATCGGTGCACCAAGTAGGTAACCAAACCAATAACGAGGATTTAGTGGTTTCGAAAGATTTATTAGACATAACCGATGATAAATTAAAGGAATTATTGGTGCGTTTTTTTGTTTCATCGTTTAACAGTCCTGAGTTTTATAACTTTAGTTTTAGCAATAACGATTTTAAACTTAACCCCATTTATAATTACGCTTTTCAAGCCTTTGAGCATGGCAGCTCTTTTCATATAAATAGTGTAAACGTGGCCAAACATTTGTATAATTTGGCTACTCATCCGCAAATAAAAAGTGGCGATTTGTTTGTGGCCTATTTTGCCAATATTCAGGTAGAAGATGAAGATGTGGAAGCCATTGGTATTTTTAAATCGGAAAATAAATACGATTTTTTAAATATTAATGCCGCAAACGATCAATTTGATGTTACTTATAACGATGGTATAAATATAGATAAACTAGACAAAGGTTGCCTTATATTTAATACCCAAGCCGACCAAGGTTATAAAGTATGTATAGTAGATAAAGGTAATAAAGGCAGTGAGGCTCAGTATTGGAAAGATAGTTTTTTGCAGCTAAAACCTTGTAGCAATAATTATAACCACACCAAGGAGTTTATGAATATTGCCAAAAACTTTGTTACCAAACAGCTAAACGAAGAGTTTGAGGTAAGTAAAGCCGATCAAATTGATTACCTAAACCGCTCGGTTGATTATTTTAAAACCAATGATACCTTTGATAAACAAGAATTTGAAAAACAAGTTTTTGCCGATGAAAATGTAATTGAATCGTTCCGCACCTTTGATGAAGCTTACCGCAAAAGCAATGAGTTAGACATGATGGATAGTTTTGATATATCTACCCAAGCTGTAAAAAAACAAGCCAAGGTATTTAAAAGCGTGCTTAAGCTCGATAAAAACTTCCATGTATACATTCATGGCGATAGAAACTTAATAGAACAAGGCGTAGACCCTGACGGAAGAAAGTTTTATAAATTGTACTTTAAAGAAGAGGAATAAACGTGATTTGCACGTTTAAAGTGCGAAGTTCGAAGTGCCAAAAGTTCGAAGTAAATGAAATGCAAAGTTCGGAATGCTGAATGCCAAAAGTGCGAAGTGAATGAAATGCAGGAATAGGCAATAGACAATAAGCAATGGGCAATAAGCAATGTTATTAATTATTTACTAAATCATTTGCATTTTACTTCGCACTCGAAACTTCGCATTCCGCATTTGTTTAAAAACTTCGAACTTGAAACTTCGCACTTCGAACTCCGTTAAAACAACTTATTCTTATACGTAGGTGTAAAACCCATGTGTGCGTAAGCTTTTTCGGTGGCTTCTCTACCGCGAGGGGTGCGCATTAAAAATCCTTCTTGAATTAAATAAGGTTCATACACTTCTTCAATGGTTCCGCCATCTTCGCCAATGGCAGTGGCTAAAGTGTTTAAGCCCACAGGGCCACCTTTAAACTTTTCAATCAAGGTTTTTAAAATTCGGCTATCCATTTCGTCTAAACCTTCGCTATCTACATTTAAGGCATTTAAGGCAAATTGGGCAATATCTAATGTAATTACCCCATTGCTTTTAACTTGCGCAAAATCGCGTGTTCTGCGCAAAAGGGCATTGCCTATACGCGGGGTTCCTCTGCTTCTGCGAGCTATTTCCCAAGCGGCTTCTTCATCTATTATTGAGTTCATAATGGTTGAACTACGTTCAATAATAGTTTTCATTAACTTTTTATCGTAATACTCCAAACGCGAGTTTATTCCAAAACGTGCTCGTAATGGCGATGTTAACAAACCTGATCGGGTAGTGGCACCAATTAAAGTAAACGGTTCAATTTCTAACTGTATGCTGCGCGCATTGGGGCCGCTATCAATCATAATATCAATTTTATAGTCTTCCATAGCCGAGTATAAAAACTCTTCTACTACCGGACTTAAACGATGTATTTCATCAATAAAAAGTACATCACCTTTTTCTAAATTGGTCAATAATCCTGCTAAATCGCCTGCTTTTTCTAACACAGGGCCGCTGGTAGTTTTTATATTAGCACCTAATTCGTTGGCTATAATAATGCTTAAAGTAGTTTTACCTAAACCTGGAGGGCCATGTAAAAGCACATGGTCTAAAGCCTCGCCACGTTGTTTGGCAGCTTGTACAAATATTTTTAGGTTTTCAATGGTTTTTTCTTGTCCAGTAAAATCATCAAATAATCGCGGACGCAACACTCGTTCAAGCTCTTTTTCAGCGTTGGTTAAATGGCTATCTTCAGGGTCTAAATTTGGATTTCGCACAAGCGCGAATGTAGTAATTTTCTTTGCTTTTATTAAATAAGGGAAATATGAATTATAAATTATGAATGTTGAATTATGGCTGCTGAACGTAGCCGAAGTATTTAGAAAGCCTTCGGCAAGGGAAATGAATTACTTAACTCAAAAACCAATGAACAAATTATCTCCATTAACTTATTAACCTTATTAACAAACAACCCAAAGCAAAAACTATTTTACAACAAATGCTTTATTATAATTAAATTTATTGCCTTGCAACATTTTGCCGAATTATATAAAACCTTAGACCAAACTACCAAAACCAACGAAAAGGTAGATGCCTTGTGCCAGTATTTTTTACAAGCTAATGAGTTGGATAAAATTTGGGTATTGGCCATTTTATGTGATAGAAAATTTAAATCAATTGCCAAAACATCGGAACTAAAACTTTGGGCTGCGCAATTAGCCGAAATACCACAATGGCTTTTTGATGAAACGTATCAAATAGTAGGCGATTTAGCCGAAACCATTAGCAATATTTTACCATTAAGTAAAACTGTTATTGAAAAACCTTTGCATGTTTGGATTGATGAAATGGTTCAACTTAAAGGAGCGGAAGAACCATTAAGAAAAGAATTTATTTGTAATACTTGGTTGCAGTTAGATGTTAACCAACGTTTTGTATTTAATAAACTTTGTACTGGTGGTTTTAGAATTGGTGTGTCACAAAAATTGGTGGTTAAGGCTTTGGCTAAAGCATTTAATATTACTGAAAATGCTTTTGCTCATAGGTTAATGGGTAATTGGGATGCGCAGCATACTACTTTTAACGAACTGCTTTTTACTCAAAATAACAGCGATGATTTATCAAAACCATATCCGTTTTATCTAGCTTATGCCTTAGATGATGAATTAAATAATTTGGGCTTAGCAAATAATTGGCAAGCTGAATACAAATGGGATGGAATAAGGTCGCAATTAATTGTGAGAAACAATCAAATTTATATATGGAGTAGGGGCGAGGAGTTGGTTACCAATAAATTTCCAGAGTTGTTAAGTTTGGTTCATAATTTACCTAATGGAACCGTAATCGATGGCGAATTGGTGGGGTATAAAAACAATAAAATACTCAATTTTAACGATTTGCAAACCCGTATTACCCGCAAAAATGTTTCGAAAAAGTATTTAACCGATGTGCCTGTGGCCATTATAGCTTATGACTTATTGGAGTTAGATGGTAAAGATTACAGGCAACAACCTTTAGCCGAAAGAAGGCTTAGATTAGCAGAAATAGTACAAGCGGCTAGTAATGATTATTTGAAAATATCGCCAACTATTGAGTTTAATAATTGGGAAGAATTAACAGCAATAAGAGCAAATGCAAGGCAGTTAATGGCCGAAGGATTGATGCTTAAAAACAAAACTTCGGTTTATCAAGTAGGGCGCAAAAAAGGCGATTGGTACAAATGGAAGCTAGAACCTTACACAGTAGATGCCGTTTTAATTTATGCGCAAAAAGGACATGGCAGAAGAGCTAATTTATATACTGATTATACTTTTGCTATTTGGAATAATGAAGGTGAGTTGGTGCCCTTTACTAAAGCATACAGCGGCTTAACCGATAAAGAATTAGTGGCAGTAGATGCTTGGATAAAACAAAATACTCGCGAAAAGTTTGGGCCAGTTAGGAGTGTAAATGCGGAGTTGGTTTTTGAGTTAGGTTTTGAAGGAATTAACTATTCGTCAAGGCATAAAAGTGGCATTGCATTGAGGTTTCCGCGTATTTTGCGTTGGCGTACTGATAAGAAGAAAGAAGATGCTGATAAATTAAGTGAATTGGTAAAACTTATTGAGGTTTAAAATAAAGCCATAAAAAAAGCCTTACAATCTCAATGATTATAAGGCTTTTTGGTTTTATTATTTAAAAGTTATTGCACTCCGTGCATCATTTTCTTTAGTTGATTTGAGATTATGAGTACAGTTAAGCCAAGAACAATTACTACAATTGAAATAATTGTAAAAATAGCCTGTGCGCCCATAGTAGCAAAAAACTGAACTAAGTAACCCGATAAGAAATTTGCAATAAAACTACTTAAGAACCAAACACCCATCATTAATGAACCTAAACGAATTGGAGCTAATTTAGTAACCATTGATAATCCAACTGGAGACAAACAAAGTTCTCCCATAGTATGTATTAAATAAGTTCCTACTAACCACATTAAGTTAGCTTTTACGGCAGTATCTGCCACATCACCACCACGTTGAAGTGCTGCACCAATCATAAAAAAGAAACCAACACCTAATAAAATCATTCCTAATCCCATTTTTATGATGGTATTTGGCTCTTTCTTTTTCTTAGCTAAAACTGTCCAAAGTATAGTAAATACAGGGCCTAATAAAACTATAAATAAAGGGTTAACAGATTGGAACCAAGAGGTTGGAACAGTCCAATCGCCAATACTTCTATCTATATATCTATCAGTATATAATGAAATTGAGCTTCCGGCTTGTTCAAATCCAGCCCAGAAGAAAATATTAAATAACATCATAATTACAATTACTGTTAAACGATTTTTTTCCTCTTTGGTTAAAGGTGGGTCTACTCTTCCTTCGGCTAAAGCTTGTGCTTTTAAAACTTTAGCTCCTGGCTCAATACCTAAATCTCCAAGATATTTTTGACCAAGTGTATTAAACATAATTTGACCCAAAACCATTCCTATTCCTGCCGCTAAAAATCCATAGTTGTAACCATATGATAAAATACTACCAGTAGTTGCATCTTTTACAGCAAAGTAATCTTCTGCTAAATAACCACAAACTAATGGGGCTAAAAACGCTCCTAGGTTAATACCCATATAAAAAATGGTAAATGCAGCATCTTTTCTTGAGTCACCTGCAGGATATAATTGACCAACAATGGTTGAAATATTTGGCTTAAAAAAGCCATTACCAATAATTAATAAAATTAATCCTAAGTAAAAGAAAGGTAAGGCATTAGCCGATGACATAAATAAACTAAACTGACCTAAGGCCATTAAAATACCACCAATTGTAATTGATTTACGTTGACCAATAAAATTATCGGCAAGATATCCACCAAAAATAGGAGTTAAATATACTAAACCTGTGTATATTCCATAAAGTAAGCCTGCATTGGCATCGTCAAAACCCAAGCCACCTTCAATAGTTGCTTTAGTTAAATAAAGGGTTAATAAGCCACGCATTCCGTAGTAGCTAAATCTTTCCCACATTTCAGTTCCAAACAATAAGTACAATCCTTTTGGATGTCCTGTAGATGAATCACTCATAATTTATTTGTATGTTTTAGTTTTTTGTTGCGTGCAATATATAAATGATGTGTTTAATTCCAATTATTTGTGAAAATAAAATACTAAAATTGCAGCCTATGAAGAAATTAATTATATATGTAAGTACATTTTTAGCTATTGGTAGCATGTCATCGTGCGATGTTTTAAATGAATTAGCTAAACAGCCGGGAATTGGCAATGTTGGGAATATCAAAATTCCGTTAACCAACGAAGAGGTAATTAAAGGTTTAAAAAATGCTTTAAGTGTTGGTATTGATAGTTCAGTGTTTTCGTTAAGTAGGGTAAATGGTTACTTAGGTAATGAGTTAGTAAAACTTGCTTTGCCACCTGAAGCGCAGCCAATTGTTACTAATTTAGCTAAAATACCTGGTGGTCAAAAATTATTAAACGATGCCATTGTAGCAATTAATAAAGCTGCCGAAGATGCTGCTCCTCAAGCTAAAAGTATATTTGTAAATGCCATTACTAAAATGAGTATTCAAGATGGATTTAATATTTTAAATGGAAATCAAAATGCGGCAACTGTATTCTTAAAAAATAATACTTACCAGCAACTTACCGATGCTTTTGCTCCAAAAATTAGAACATCGTTAAGCAAACCATTGGTGCTTGGTTATTCAGCTGAGACTGCTTATAAAAATTTAATTGATGGTTATAATTTGGCTTCGGTAAATGGTATGTTGTTTCCACAAGTTAAACAAAACTCATTAGCCACATACACCACTCAAAAAGCACTTGATGGTTTATTTTTAAAACTAGAACAAGAAGAAAAACAAATTCGTCAAGATCCATTACACCAAGTAACCGATATTTTAAAAAGAGTTTTTGGTAAATAAAATATAATCAATAAATTAATTCTGCGATTGGTTTACCCAAACCTGAGCACTATCGGGCACTTCATGAATAATTACTTTTAAATGTCCTCGCCCAAACATTCCTAAATGTCTAGCGGCTCTTTCCGACACATCAATAATTCGTTTTCTATGGAAAGGGCCTCTGTCATTTATTCTTACAATAACCCATCTTCCATTTTTAGGATTTGTAACTTTTACTTTGGTATTAAATGGTAGAGTTCTGTGGGCAGCCGTTAATAGTTTTCTGCGGTATTTTTCTCCACTTGCAGTTCTTCGTCCTTCAAATTTACGAGCGTAATAACTTGCATTTCCTTTTTGTATAAATAGCTTTTTTGGGGCAATACTATCTGTTTGACAATAAATGCTTTTAACAACAAAAAAGGTTATAAAGAAACAAATAATTTTTATGTTTATTTTTCCCATAATAAATGCAAGTTATTATTTTTTTGAAATAATCGACTATCTTATTTCATTAAATAACTGTTAATGAGCTTTTTTGTCATAAAATAACAATGAATTATGAATGTTGAATTATGATTGTTGAATTATGATTGTTGAATTATGATTGTTGAATTATGATTGTTGTAAATCAATTACTATCAACTATCAACTGTCAACTAGCAACTAGCAATGAATAAAAACTAATCAGGTTCGTAAGCACCAATAGAAGGATTGAGTCTAACTTTATCTGCTAAGTCAGTTGGAATTCCGGTAGTTTGGTCTGCCGCACCTGAGCAAGGCGAACCTCCTTTTATTTTGTAGTTTTTCTTTAAGTAATCAACAAAAAGCGGATCAAAATTAAGTTGGTTGTTCTGAACAGTTGAGTTGCTTTGTGCTAATTCATCTAAAAATAATTGTGTTTTTATGTTATTGTATTTAACAATACTAGTTTGTGTAACACCTAATTCATCACGAACAAAGTTTATTTCATCTTCGTTACTACCCCAAATTATATTATTGCGCAGTGTATAACTTAAAGGAAAAATGGTAATTACTCCTTTATCATCTTTGTAAGGCGTATTGGTAAATGTAACTGTTGCGTTTTTGCGCGCACCCGATGCACCAAGGGCTACAAAGGTATTGAAGGTTAAATCGTACCGGCCACCTAAGTCGCCTAAAACCGAATATTGGCCGCAATTACTGATTAAATTATTTTCAGCTTTGATGTATCCTGAATAACTTAATAATCCAACCGCGCCCATATCTTGAATAATGGTTTGGGTTAGTGTTAATTTAGGATTTCCATTTAATGAAACAGAATCAACCCTTACACCCACAAAACCATTTTTAATAATTGCACCTTGTATTTTATTATTTATACTGCTTTGTAAAAAATGAATTCCATTCCATTGATTTGGTACTTCTTTATAATCATCATCTAGTCTATCGCCTTGCAAAATTACTGGATTGTCAACTGTTCCATCTATTACTAAAGTTCCAGCCACGTAAATAGTTGAATTGTTATGACTGTATATTTTTACTCCAGGATTTATGGTTAGTTTTACTCCCTTTTCCACCAAAATATCATTATAAATTACATAAGGTTTTGAATCATTCCAAGTGGTTTCAGCCGAAATGGTATTGTTTTTAAAATAATTGGCATTCATGGCATAAGTTAAAGCCAATACTTTTTGTAAATTTCCGTTGGTGTTAAATAAAATATTATCCGTTACCTGAAACTGGTTTGATACATCAGGATTTATATAGGTTTGAATAAAAATATAAATACTATCTTTGCCTCTAATTTCTACATTATCAATTTTTTGTAAATTGCCTGAACCTGGAATACCATCTGCATTTAGTTTAAATAAACCATATTGGTTTCCTTCCATTTGAATATTTGTTTTTACAGCATTTTCGTTTGGATTGGTAACAATTAATCTTAATGTTATTGACCTTGGTGTGCCAATTACGCCACTATCTTTTAAACTAAAAATAGTATCAAAATCAATTGAATCGGTACTGAAATTAAGCGAAACAGGTGAGTTGGTAAAAACATCGTCTTTGCGACAGCTACCAATTACTATGCTTATAAAAACTATATATAAAATGTATTTCATTAACTATTTTTTGTATTAATCTGCAATTGAATAACGGTCAATAATCCATTGAGGCACCTTTTCAGAACGACCAGTATTTAAATTTACCATGGTATAAATAAAATAACCAGTACAGCTTTCTTTTCCATTGGCTTTTTTTATTTCAAAATTTACTTTGCAACTGCTGCCTTCCATGTTTTCAAGCCACGTGTAAATATGGCAAGTATCGCCTAAAACCAACGAACGTTTGAACTCTAATTGTGTGCTTTTTATTACCCAACCATAACCTTCTTTTATAAATTCGTCCATGCTCATTTTGTAACAGCGGTGCATTTGGTCGTAACGCGCAAAAAGAACATAATCCATATATTTACTACTGTGCACATGGTTATTCATATCTATATCGTCAGGTCTAACCATTAACGTGGTTTCGTATTTATTCGTATTTAGTTTCATTTTTTTTATAACATTTGCTGCTGGCTTCTAGCAACTAGCTTCTAGCAAATTTATTTTTATAAGTAAAAAATTCAATTTATTTACAGCCACAGTTTCCTTCACCACAATTACTTTTTTTTGGAGCACTCACCAATTTGTAAACCATAAAAAATATGGCTGCCACAAATAAAATTCCAACTATTATGTATTGAATCATGTTGTTAGTTTTTAGTGTAAGGATTATGTTGTTTTTCAAAACCTACAGTGGTTGGTTCTCCATGTCCACTGTATATTTTGGTTTCGTTTGGCAAGGTAAATACTTTTGTGCTTATACTTTGTAATAATGTGGTTAAATCACCTCCCGGCAAATCGGTTCTGCCAATACTCATGTAAAAAATTACATCACCGCCAATTAAAAAGTTTTGCTCTTTGCAGTAAAATGCAATGCTTGCAATGGAATGGCCAGGCACCAAAAGGCAACTTAATTTGGAGTTTCCAAATGTAATTTCTGAAGTTTCATCAATAAAATTTACATTTTCTGGAATAAACAAATCTGGCATATTAAACATAACAGTCCAGCGCCTGGTTTCTTTATAGGTAATGATTTCATCTTTATGCAAATAAAGTGGAATATTGTATTTATTTAATACAAATTCATTGCCCAACACATGGTCAATATGACAATGGGTATTTACTAATTTTACAGGTTTTAACCGGTTATCCTCCATGAATTTAACCAATGTTTTTTGTTCATCAGCTGTCATACAGCCTGCATCAATTATAATGGCTTCGTTGGTTTCATCGTAAAGTATATAAGTGTTTTCTTGAAATACGTTAAATGTAAATTGTTGTATATGAATCATTTGTTTTTTTGTTAATAATTACGCTCTTTCCAAATCATTTTAATGGGCAAAACATAAAATATAGATATGGCAAAGGTGCTTATTATTGAGTAAATTTCGAATAAAATTAAATGAAAAATGCTGGTTTTTATTTGCAAACGTTTTGAAACCAATATTGAAATACCCGTTTGAATTAAAAATTTGCAAAGCAAAAGTGCAACTGCATTTTTATAACTAAAAAATAAAAGCACAAACAAACAAGGGTAAAATAAACCCATTAAAGCAAAAAGCATTTTCCATTTTAAATTTAAGTCTTGTGCACCAATAAGCCAGCGCTTGCGTTGGTGCAAAAAGTTTTTAAAGGAAATTTGTGGTTTTGAAAAATTTAAGTTATTGGATTCTAATAAATTAACTGCTTTGAATCCTTGTTTGGTTATAGCAGTAAAAAGGGCTAAATCTTCGGTAACACTAAAGTTAAAAGTAGGGTAGCCGCCTGTGGCTAAGTAAGCTTTTTTGGTAATGGCCATATTATTGCCAACTGCAGTGCTTTTTAAACCCAAATTATCAAAAGCGGTAAGCAAACCCGAAAAATAAAGCCAATCAATGCTTTGCATTTTACCGAATAAATTTTTTCCGTTAACCACTGTTGTTCCTGAAACTATACCTACATTTGAATTATTAAAGTAAGGCAAAATACTTTTTACCCATGTTGGTTTTACTTGAATATCGGCATCGGTTACAAAAATAATTTGGCCAGTACTTTGGTTAAATAAATGTGCTAAAACATTGGCTTTAGCCTTTGCATTTCCTAGGTTTTCAGTTATTTCAATGGTTTTGAAATAGGTTTTGTTTTGGGTAAACTCAGCTACTAATTCGGCTGTTCTATCGGTTGATTGATCGTTGCCAATTAATATCTCTAACTTGTTTTTAGAGTAATCAAGTAGCTCAAGCGATTTTAAACAATTAATTATATTTTCTTCTTCATTTCGAGCAGCAACTAAAATGGAAATAGAAGGCAAGTTGTTATCATCAATAAAAACTCGGGTTGGTTTTGGTAAATTTAATACCGAAACAAATAAGGCAAATTGTAAACAAACAAAGCAAAAAAGTAAGAGGGTTACGGCTATTTCCACGGCTTGCAAATAAAATTAAATTTTGTTTGAAAACAGTAATTTTTACAATTACTTAAAAATTAGCCTAATAGAGTTTTGTAAATACTTTTTAAAACTTGTGAGCGTGCTTTAAATTTATATTTTTGCAATCCTTTTAATAAAAAAGAAAAAATAAAAGTATATGAAGAAAATTGCATCATTAGCATTATCATTTTTAGTATTATCAATTACCAATCAAACTTTTGCTCAAAAAGGCAAAAAGGCCCCAGCACCAACAGTAAAATTAGCTCCGGTAGCTAAGCCTAATCCAGTAGTTTTTATTTACGGAACTGATACCGTTTACCAAAACGAATTTGAACGTTTACTTTACAAAAACAAAACCAGTAAAGATAAGTTGAGCGAAAAAGAAGTTCGTGAATATTTAGATTTATACATTAATTTTAAACTAAAAGTTAAAGAAGCTAAAGTTTTAAAATTAGATACCAATAACAATTTTGTTACTGAGTTAGCTGGTTACAGAAAACAATTAAGTAATCCTTATTTAACTGATAAAAAGGTAACTGAATCGTTAATGCAAGAAGCTTACCAACGTATGAAAACCGAAATTAACGGTAGCCATATTTTATTGTTTTGCAACGAAAATGCAAGCCCTGCTGATACTTTAGCGGCTTATAACAAGTTATTAGATATTAGAAAACGTGCTTTAAAAGGCGAAAACTTTGATTCGTTAGCAAGCAAATATTCAGAAGATCCATCAGCTAAAAAAATGGGTGCTAAATTAGGTTG
>JAIXSO010000043.1 GCA_027484685.1 Bacteroidota bacterium | reverse complement strand
ATTATGGTTTCATCCAAATTGAGTTTACCAGAAAGAACGGTTTGTCCAATTAAGTTGGTAATAACATATTTTTTGCCTAATAAATTGGTTTTATTGGTTATGGTAAGTGTTGATTTAGTAGGATTTGGAAATATTTTTAAATCATTTTCTAAACTCAATTCATTTAGGCCAACTGTAACTGCTAAATTTAAGGAAGTAGAATCTGTACAACTATTATTATCAGTAATTTGAGCTGCAATTTTAGCATTGCCAGCATTGGTAAACAAAACACTGATTTGATTGGTTCCTTGCCCTGACTGAATGTTGGCATTGGTTGTAGTCCAATTGTAAGTAGTATTAGCTTGGTTTAATACAGAATACGTAAAAGGAATCACACTGCTGTTAGGATTGACATTTCCTAAAATATTACCTATGGTTGGGTTTGCCATTACCGTAATATTTTTAGCAATGGTATCAATACATTTTCCATTAGCAATTACTACCAAACTAATAGGAATTACACCCACTTTACTAGTTGAAAAATTTGCAGGATTGCGTAAAGTGGAAGTTATAAAATTATCAAAAGTCCATAAATAACTTAAGGTAGTATTATTAGGAGTACTATTATTGGTATACACAAAATTGTTTCCACGCAAACATTGGCTCATTTGGTTTACCGAAAAATCAACATTGGTAGCTTTAGCAATAACTGTAATGGGTTTAATAATGGTATCAAGGCAACCATTTGAAATAGCAGTTAACTTAACTAAATAGTTACCTGCATTGGTGTAAGTTTTTGAAGGATTAACATTGGCAGAGGAAGAATTATCTCCAAAAAGCCAAGCATAAGATCTGCCAGTTGCTATGCTTGTATTGGTAAAATCAAATTTGTTGCCTGTAATACATTGTAAAGTATCGTTAATGGTGAAGTTAGCAGTTGGCGTTTTATTAATTAATGTTTCTCTGATTATAGAATCTTTACAATTTAAATCGGATGTAACTACAAGCTTTATTAGGAGAACAACTGAATCGTTAAATATTTTACTAGGCGATATGTCTGTAGAGGTAGTATTATCACTAAAAGTCCATTTATAACTCATCGTGCCACTTGTTATGCTTGATGAATTAGTAATATTGACAGGAAATGGTGAAGAACATAAAGCATTTAAAAGAAACCCTGGAACAGGTGCTGGCAGAACAGTTATAGTTTTTACCAATGAGGTATCTGTACAACCTGAATTAGAAACAATTACTCGGTAGTTTCCTCCATTAATGGTCATAAAGTTGGCACTGGTATTTGTTATTACTTGATTGTTATTTAACCATTTATACGAGTAGTTGTTATTGGTAGGAGATGCTTGAAAAGAAGCGAACAATCCGTAGCACATAGAATCTTTGTCAGTGGTAATAGTTGGTTTAGCAAATCCGTTTACCATGCTGATAGATAAATCAATACCTTTAAAACTAGTATCAGAACTACAATTTACACGAATTCTATAATTTTTATTTAATGGTAAATTAGCAGGAATAGTAACTGCAATTAAGCCTGCTGTGTCAACACTGAGTTTGCTTCCAATAATAGTTGCATTGTCAAATGAACCAAACGAGTCAGATAGTTGAACAGTAAAGCTATTATTAGCTAATAGATTTACACCATTTATTTGATATTTTAAATTGGTATTGGTTATTCTATCATTACAAAATGTTCTCTTTGTAACTGTGCTATCAATAATAATAAGTCTATCGCTAACTTCTAAGCTAATTCCTGAAACAATTTCTGTTTTAACAGGGCAGTATTTGTCAGAACCATTTACTGTGAAAAAATGAGTTGATTTTCTAATTGCATTTATAGGAGGGGTCCAACAAAATTTGAAGCTATCAGCCTTTGGTCCATTAATACTTCTTTGTGCCAAAATATAATTGCTTGTAAATGTAGCATTGCTCATAGAAAGATCAAAAATTCCGGGATTATTCCATGTTAAATTGGTAGTATCAGCATTAATAGGTGGGCTAGTAGTAGCATCTTGTTGGTCTTCGCATACTATATCCAAACAAAAAGGCTGTCCTGCAATTATTTTAAAGTTGTTATTATTTAAATGCCTAATGCCGTTTTTATAAATTTTTACTATTGGCGCCCTATTTGAGGTGCATATCGTAGTTTGAAATTGTACATCGCGCCTAGTATAACCTACATTGGTCCAAACACCACTCACCAATTTCCATTGAGTTACCCCAATCACCAAGTTAGATAAAAATACACCTAAAGGTCTAAACGTGATATTACCTGTTGTAGGGTCTATTCTTAATCCTGCAGGATAAGGCGGACTGATAGGGGGGCCAAAATATGGAAATGGAAAACTTGGACTGTAAGGTAATACATAACTAGCATTGGTATTGGCAGCCTGTAATGAAGGTGCAAACTCATAACTTAACGAATCTCCATCAGGATCAATAGCCCCTAAATTATAAACCACATCTACACCCGCGCAAAGCTGTATTTTGGCTTCATTGGTAAATAAAGGAGCAGAATTACATGTAGTTTGGCATTTATCTAAAATAGCTTCGGTGTAAAAATTACCAGGAACCACCGTAGTTAAAGCACCAGTTCGGCAGCAAGAGCTTGCACCTAATGCCACCTTGCAACATGCCGAAGGAATGGATGATAAATTTACATTGCCTTCAAATGTATACATCTCTATTCCTGGGCTATAAGTGCCTGCTGTCCTGGTATTACAATTAGTACAAATGGTGTTTACACCTGCACAAGTTTGAACTATGTCTTTGCCACTACTTGCAGCCACTGCATTTAAGGTAAAAGTACCATAATTAACGCCAGTAAAAGTGCCGGTTGCTCCAGTTATAGTGGTAGAAATACCTGCTGAGGCCGTTGTACATCCGGAAACAGTTCCATTTGGAATTGGGTTTGAGCAACCTGAACACATCGGAATTCCCGAGCAATCCCTGTAAATTTTCATGGTTACTTTATAAACATTGGGGGTGCTAGTACAAGCATAACTAATATCGCATCCTGATATGTGCGTTGCATTAGTAGTTTTTGAAACTATTAGAAGGCAAACAATAATTATTAAGTAAATAAGTTTTTTCATATTAAGTAAACAATTGGTATACAATAATAAGACAAACAATCTTATTAATTAAATACTATTGCTTTATTAAGAAAAAATTTACTTCTTTAATTGTTCAATAAAATCCACATCTATTTTTTTTATTAATTGAGGTTCGCGTTTGGAAACGCCAAATAAATAAGTTTTATCGTAGTATATTAACATGGCTTTTGCCCAATCAGCAAAGTTGTTTTCATCTAATAATTGTATGGCTTCGCGGGTGCGTAAATCACCTAAACGTTTGTATAGCTTTTGAGTAGCTTGTTGTAAAATAGCTTTATCAAATTGACCGTATTCATTCACTATATTTTCAATACGTTTTTCTAAATCAATTTCTAAAAAATAAAGCGTACTTTTTCGTATGTTTTCGTGTATGGGTTTGGGAACTTTGCAGCGGCCTATTAAACTACTTTCATCTTCTACCCAAATAGTTTTTTTTGCATCAAATTTTTGCAATTGCACCGCAATTAAGTTTTCAAACATTTCGTTAGTAGGTTGCTCAGGCATACCCAAATTTCCAAAAGCAGAACCTCGGTGATTGGCCAATCCTTCTAAATCTAATACTTGTATATTTTTAGCTGCTAACTCTTTTAAAATAACAGTTTTACCACTGCCAGTATAACCTCCCAACACATTGAATTGATAATTTTCAGCGAGTATATTTAATACCCAATGCCTAAATTTTTTATAACCGCCTTGCAGCAAATAAACCTCAAAACCTGCGGTACTTAATAAGTTAGCCATAATTCGGCTGCGCAATCCACCTCTGTAACAGTTGATGATTATCTTTTTATTTGGAAATAATTTATAAGCTTGTTTTACAAATAAATAAAACTGAGGCCCAACCAATTTATAACCTAAAATTAAAGCAGCTTCGTGTCCATTTTGTTTATAGCAAGTACCTACCAATTTTCGGTTTTCGTTATCTAAAATCGGTAAATTGATAGCATTAGGAATGTGGCCTTGGTTATACTCAATTGGAGCCCTAACATCAATTAATGGAATATGTTCTTGCAGCGCAAAAACCTCGGTAACAGACGATATTACCTTAATCATTTAGTAAATAGTTTTTGCTTAATGGTCCTTGATTCATCAATAAATCAAGTATAGATAAATTTGCCTGAAAAGGATACTTTTCAGTAAATACTTGTAAGTATTTTTTTAGTTTTTCAGCTTCATTTAATTCAGCCTTATTTCGGTTTTTAGCATCAAAGTAATTTCTTAAATCCAATGCATTATTATATTCTGGTCTAAAGGCATCGGTGCTACTTACTTGTTTTTCTACCTTTAGTAATTTGATTACTAATTTTAACAAATCCATATTAAATTCAAATAAGTATTCATATTTTTTTTTAAGGTAAAATGTTTCAAAATAATCTTTGTAATAAAACCAAAAAGCCGATTTTCCATAAGCACTTTGAAAAGCCAACCAATGCTGTTTTTGCCAATCTTCTTCGTAATTTATTTTTACCAAACCAATAGGTTGTTTTTCATTATGCAACTTAATTGTTGGAATACTCAATACCTGAATTCCGTTTGCACTTAATATTTTACACCTGTTGCTATATGTCTGTTTAACATAGTTTTGGTGTTTTTCTATTAATACTTCTTCAGCAGTTAACAAATGTTTTATGTAAACCAAGTTAGGCAAATAAGTGCTGGGTAATATGGCTTGAGCTGTCGCTCCTGGCTCCCGATAGCTATCCTGATAGCTTCTAGCTTCCGGCCTTTCAATCATTTTAAATTTATACTTATATTATTAATCAACATTTTTTTAGCTAGTAGCCAGCAGCTAGTTGCTAGAGGCAATCAATAACTCCTCCACCTTATCCCAATTCAATACACTCCAAAATGCGGTAACATAGTCAGCACGTTTGTTTTGGTATTTTAAGTAGTAGGCATGTTCCCACACATCTAATGCTATAATGGGTGTACCTAATTCTTTAACAATACCTTTCATCAGTGGGTTATCTTGGTTTGGCGTATTTATTATTTTAAGTTTACCATCTTGCTTAATTAACCAAGCCCAACCGCTACCAAAAGTGCCCATAGCAGCTTTGGTAAATTGTTGTTTAAAATTATCTAAACTTTCAAAATTTTGGTTGATTACTTTTAAAGTTTTTTCACTTGGTTGTGTATTGGTTTTTAGTAAACTCCAAAATAAAGTATGGTTAAAATGTCCACCTGCATTATTGCGCACTGCAGCTTGTAAATCTTTTGGAATAGTATTGATGTTGGCCAATACATCCTCTAAATTTTTAAAATTCCATTTTTCTATTTTAGCCTTGGCCTCATTCAGTTTATTTACATAAGCTTGGTGGTGCTTGGTGTAATGAATTTCCATGGTTTGTTTATCAATAAATGGCTCCAAAGCATCGTAGTTATAACCTAATGGAGGTAAAGCAAAGTCTTTATCCATTTTAGCTAAAATATAGTTAATTTTAGCTTCGGTTTTTTCTGAATTTAATATAGTGGCACCAGCTAATAATGCAGCTGATTTTACAAACGATTTACGTGATACTTTCATAGTCTTAAAAAAAACGAATGTATCTTTTTTTTTATAAAATTAAGGTAAATATTTATGAATAATTTTACCTCAACAAAGTTACCGTTCCGTTTAAGTTATAAGTTTTTTTATTATTTGATATAGCAGTAATCATATAAAAATAAACGCCTACCGGACAAGGATTTCCATCGTATGTGCCATCCCAACCTGGGGCTAATTGATTGGTTTCATATATTAAACCTCCCCAACGGTTATATATTTTCATACTAAAAATATTGATGCCTGTTGATTTAATGGTAAAATAATCATTGGTGCCATCGTTTTGAGGCGTAAATACATTTGGTAAGTATATACTTTCTTTTAATAAAATAGGAATTGTTTTTGATATAGAATCGGTGCAACCTGCATCATTTGTTACTACCAAATTAGTATTATACACTTTTGCATCAGGAAACAAAAATTTTGGATCTTTTAAAATACTAGTTGTGTTATTGGCATCGCCAAAACGCCACAACCAACCGGTGGCATTGCTGCCAGTAAATGTAAATTGAACAGTGTCTTCTATGGTTGGGTTATTTGGTGAAAATGTAAAATCGGCAATAGGTTTATCAAATACTTGCATAGTTCTAAAAGCACTATCTGCACAAGCTTGATTGGCCATTAAATGCTTAACTGTAAACGAACCAACACTTATTGGTCTAAAAGTTTGGCCTATTACATTGGTTCCACTAAATATACCACCAGTTTGTGTTGGCGTAAATGAGGCTATATTATCGTTAATACAAAATACTGAATCTGATGTAGTAAATGATGCATCTACTTTATCTAACACCGTTACTTTTTTCTCTGTCGAATCTTGGCAATTGGTATTATTAATCACATATTTTATAAAAAATGTTCCCGTTGTATTGGGCGTAAATTGTTGTCCACTTACATCTGTTCCATAAAATATTCCACCAGTTTGTGTTGGAGTTAAAGTTATATTGCCACTTCCTACACATACCAAGGTGTCACTTAAGGTAAACTCTGAATCAGGTTTAGCCACTACCGTTAAATTTATTGTGGTAGAGTCTGCACAAAATGCAGTTGATATTTTGTATTTTATAGTTAATAGGCCAACGCTAGCAGGAGTAAATATATTACCTACTAAATTAGGTCCACTAAATACCCCACCAGCATTGGTTGGTGTTAATGTAACGGCAGCTTCGTTTAAACAAAATAAAGCTTTAGGACTTGTAAATGCAGGGTCTGGTTTATCATTTACAGTAATATTTTTTATCAATGAATCTATGCATAAACCATTTGTAATTCTATATTTCATGGCAAATATTCCAACGGTGTCTGGAGTAAATTGATTGCCAATTAATCTTATTCCACTAAACACTCCTCCAGTTTGTATTGGGGTTAATGTTACTAATGGGCTGTTTTTACAAACCATGGTATCACTTAAACTAAATGTTGGGTTTGCATGAGCATACGAATTGATAGGTTTAGTTAACGAATCAGCGCAAGCACCAGTTCCTATTTTATACTTTATTATAAAATTACCTACTGCATTAAAAGTATGTACATTAGCAGCAAAACTACCAATATTACTACTAAACACCCCACCAGCTACAGTTGGCGTAGCAGTAATATTAATAGGTACATTATTATAACAAAAATTGCTATCGCTCAAAGTAAAATTGGGGCTTGTTTTGCGTGTAAAATTTACTATTACTGTATCTTTTAAAGCACCACAAGCAGTAGTCTGTGTTACTACCATCAAAACAGCACCAGTATCAGCCGCAGTAGGGGTGTAGGTTGGATTTAATATATTTACATTTGCAAACGAGCCTGCTCCATTTTCTGTCCAAGCATAAGTACCTGTGGCAGTGCTGCTTGCATTGGCTGTAAAAGTATTGGCATTACACATTGTGGTATCATTACCTGCAAACAAAGTTCCAATTGCTCCAGTTGCGTTAAATATTACAGAATCTCGTTTAGTACTGCAATTGGCCCTAGCTCTTAAATATAATTTTATAGTTCCTATATAGCCGGGTTTAATGGTAAATCCTGTAATTAAGTTGGTGCTATCAGTAAATGAACCTGTGGTGGTATCGGCTGCTTGCCATACATAACAATTTGTTCCAGTGGCCGCGCCCGATAAAGGAACTGTTACTCCATTGCAATAATTGGGGTTGGTGGTTCCTGCATCGCAGCTAAAAGGAGTTACCGGTAATGTACAGCCATAATTTACATAACTTGGTGTGCCCGAAAATGTAAAATTAATGGTAGCACCATCGCCACCAGTTAAGTTGGCTGAGTTCCAAGTTACTGTATCTCCGCATGTAGCAGTTCTAATAATTAAGGTTCTGGTTGCATTTCCTGAGTTGGTAAAATGTCCTCCAGTATTTCCTGAACATTGAGCTATAACATATAAAGTATCTGTTAATCCTGAAAAATCGTGAGCAGTTGCACTAAAATCTAAACTTGTTAAAAACAATACTTTAGCATAAGCAGGAATGGTTCCACCTGGGTTAACCGGAATAAATCTTCCACAGTTACCAGCAGCAGTAATGCTATTATTCATGGTATTAATTTTGTTTAATTGCGATGCATTAAAGCTACAAAACCCTAACCATGTATTTACTGTTTGCCAAACAACTGTATTTATTGAATTTAGCGCTATGGCGTTTGGGCCTATTCTTAATCTTACCATTTCATCTTGGCCTTCTACTGGGCCGCAGGCATCAGCCAAAATACTTTCTATTTCAAAACATTTGGTTGGCAATGGTCCGCTGCTACTGCCTCCTGGGCAAGTTTGAGCATAAGTATTACTGGTTAACAATAAGATTACTATTAATATATAAAAGTTTTTAAACATAAATTTGAATAAAGCGGGCAAATGTAAGTATTTCACATTAAGCTAATGTAAAGGAAGAAAAAATTTGCAGGATTATCAATTATTATAGAAAAATTTAATAAAAATACCCTTAACAGTAAATGTATATTAAAATAATAAAATCAGTCAGTTAGATTGATTTAGAATGAAAAGCATAGAAAAGTGTAAACTTATTTACTCCTTATTGCATCAACAGGGTTCAGTTTGCTTGCACTCAATGCTGGTAAAAAGCCTGAAATTACACCAATACAAATACTGGTAAATAGGCCAATTACTACATTTTTAATGCTTAAGAAAAAGGTAACATCGAAAGCAGCTCCTAAAATGGCTATTATACCCCAAACCAATAGTAAACCAATGGCGCAGCCCAAAAGGCAAAGTATTACAGCCTCTATTAAAAATTCAATCAATATAAAATAATTTTTAGCACCTAAACTTTTTTGAATACCAATTTGGTTAGTACGTTCTTTTACACTCACAAACATAATATTGGCTATTCCAAAACCTCCAACTAGCATGGCAAAAAGCCCAATAATCCAGCCTGCTATATTTACAGTTACAAACGTTTTATCTAGCTGTTGGGTAATTAAAGTAATTTTATTCAAGGCAAAATTTTCTTCTTGTCCGGGGCGTAATTTGCGCTTGCTACGCATAATGCCATTTAACTCTTGTTCCAAAGCGGGCACACCCGCCAAACCTGCTTTTACATGTATTTTGCTTTGTGCATCATCGCTATTAATACGCACAAACCTAGCAGCAGCATTTACCGGAATAATGGTTACATTATCTAAACTATTGCCTATTAAACTTTCACCCTCTTTGGCAAATACGCCAATAATATTAAATTTTATACCTGATATTTTGATGCTTTTATTTATAGGATTGGTATTGGGGAAAAGCGTTTCTGCTAAATTATAACCAATAATACAAATCATACTCCCGTTTTCCGATTCATTTTCGGTAAAATAACGGCCTTGGTATAAATTGAAATTGCGCACTAAGTAAAAGTCGTGTGTAACCCCTTGAATATCGGTTCCTGTGGCGCTGTTAGAGCCATTTTTTATGGTTTTACCACTAATGGAAATGGTTAGCATTTGTGCATCAGATAATTCTGATTTTTGTTCAATGTTTTTTAATTCATCAATCGAGGCATTGGGTCTGCTAATGTATTTCCACCATTTGTAGCCTGGTCCAAAAGTCCAAGGCATTTTTTCAATAAAAATTACATCATTTCCTAAACTTTCTACACTTTGGTGCAAATTATTTTCAAAACTTTCCACCACTGCTAATACTGCTATGATACAAAAAATACCAATAGTAATACCCAAAGTAGAAAGTAGCGTTCTTACCTTATTTACATACATGGTATGAAGCGCAGAAATGGCACTTTCTTTTATTTGAGTAAAAATTATTTGGAGGTTTTTCATGTAATTTGATTTTCAAAAATGAACATTATAAATCCAATTACAAAGTATTTTTGATAAAAGGTTCTTTAAGGGCTTCTGGCAGCTAGCATCTGGCCTCTAGCTGATAGCTTATTGTAATTTAAATTTTAATATACATACTTAGCCAGCCGCCAGTGGCCTTTATTCCACTTTCAAAACCAAAAACTCCACGCGTCTATTTGCGGCTTTGCCTTCTTCAGTATTGTTGGTAGCTATTGGCACACGTTCGCCATAACCTTGCCAGCTTAATCTTTTGGCATCAATTCCATGTTTTATTAAATATTTAACACACGCCATGGCCCTGTTGTTAGATAAAGTAATATTATAAGCATCCGAATTTTGGCTATCGGTATGGCCCATTATTTTAATTACCATTTTGGGGTATTCGCGTAAAACATTTAGTAAATTATCCAATTCTATATACGATTGTGGCAGCAAAACATATTTATCTAAATCAAAATTGATGTTGCGTAAGCTGTAAGTTTTCCCAACTTCAAATTTAGGTTTGTAAACATACATGGTGTCTTTACAATCGCAGGTATTATCAGTTCTTACTTCGGCTAAACATAAGTCATCGTAATACAAACGCACATGAAAATAAAATGGGTCTAAGTAAATTTGGTTAACCGAATCGAGCAAGTTATTGGTATTGTTTTGAACTTCCGAAACCATTAAGTTTAACTCTTTTCTGGCCGTATTCATAAAGTTAAACATCAATTGTTTTTGCTTTTTGATTGCTTTTTTGCTATCGCCTAAATCAGGAATATCTACTTTTAATTTACTAAAACTATCACGCAGATACAGTATTTGTGCGTCACGCTCTTTAATCAACCGCTCTTTTATACTTACCAAACTATCGTATAAACTGTAGGTAGAGTCACTATGAAACCTGCCTAAATATAAATAATCGCCACTGCTATTGGCTGTAAAAGTTAAATAGTGGTATTGCCAAAATGGACGCTCACGTTCTGGGTTTGAATCAATAGCAAATTTAGCCAAAGGTGTGGCTTTTATCCTAATCCTTACTGGAGTTACTTTTTCGTAATAAGGTAAAACTGCTATTTCAAAATGACCTAGCCTTTCAATTCTATTCCAAGTTTCGTCTTTTACATAAGTTTTTACTTTAAAATGATAAGTTTTTCCAACCACCACAGGCTTTTTAAGCTTTACACAAAGGTATTCGCTTGGCAATGGCATTATGGTACAAAGCCCATGTAAGTAATTCGAGATTTCAATTCCATTGGTATCAACCAATTGGTGTTCGTAATGGTAAAAATCGCCTTTGGGTTGGGTCCAATACTTTGGAGTACCATCTTTTTGCCGCTCCTCGTAACCGGGGTTAGGAATTAAGTTTTGCGCATTTATTGCACAGCAAAACAAAACAAATAAATATGTAAAAAATGGTTTCAGATTTTTTCAAAAATTGCCTACAATTATAATAGATATAGAATAACAATAGGCATTTTAATAAATTAATTTTATCCTTGTATTGCAACAAACCGATGCCATCGCTTTAAGCGATGGCATCGGTAAAAATATTAAGAAAATAAATATCAGTGGAAACAAGAAAAACCTCCTTAGAAACAAATAAGTTTTACCATATTTATAATAGAGGAATAAATGGCCAAAATATTTTTATTGAAGAGCGTAATTACACTTATTTCTTAATGAAATATGGCCACTACATTTATCCCTTTATCAACACTTATAGTTATTGTTTGCTCAAAAATCATTTTCATTTATTAATAAAAGTAAAATCAGAAGAAGAAATTAGAAGTTTTTTAATTGGAAAACATGAGTCAAAATCTATATCTTGGATTGTAAGCAATGCTTTTGCAAGTTTATTTAAAAGTTATGCGCAAGCCATAAATAAGCAATACGGTAGAACAGGAGGTCTTTTTGAAGAACCATTTCACCGTATTTGTGTAGATAATGAAGTGTATTTTTCAAGTTTAGTTAGGTATATTCATCATAATCCACAGAAACATGGTTTTGTATCTGATTTTAGAGATTATCCATATTCAAGTTATCATAGTCATTTGGTGACTAATCCTACAAAATTAGAAAGAAACGAAGTAATTAATTGGTTTGGAAGTAAAGAAGCATATCAAAATTTTCATGGAATAACCAATTTTGACAATGAAATTAGTAAGTATATTGTAGAGTTTTAGATTTTCTCTTATGCTTTTGCTTGCTCCACCGATGCCATCGCTTTAAGCGATGGCATCGGTTTGACTCGTAATGAAAAATATTTATTTCTATAAAAACCATAGATTTTATCCATAAATTATTTAAACTTGAACTAAATATTACTACAACAAGTTTAAATCTAAATATATGATTTTTAGTATGTAATAGAAATATATAAGTTTATGAAACTGCAAATCATCCAATCCCAATTATTTGACAACTACTTGCTCAAGTTCCCTAATAACTTGAAATTGCAGTTTGATTTGCTCAAAGATGCGGAATTATCAACCGATACTTTTAGTTTTTATACCTCTGTAGCTTCAGTATTTAGTAGTAAAATAGAAGGTGAAAACATTGAATTAGATAGCTATATCAAACATAAAAGAGATGGCATTGCTTTTTTGCCTGATTACACTAAAAAAATTGATGATTTATACAATGCGTATGCATTTGCAAAAACCAATTTATTCAATCAAAAAAATGTAACTATTGTTCATCAATTATTGACCAAGAACATTTTACCAAAATCATATCAAGGAACATACAGAACTCAAAATATGTATGTAGCCAGCGATGATGGTAAAATTGAATATGTGGCAACTTTACCCCAATATGTTCCAATAGAAATGGGAAAATTTTATGCTGATTTAGAATTGCTTTTAAATAAGGAAACTTCTATTGAAGAAACATTTTATTATGCTGCAATGATTCATTTGGTGTTTGTAAAAATACATCCTTGGAATGATGGAAATGGAAGAACAGCTAGGTTATTAGAAAAATGGTTTTTGGCTCAGAAATTAGGAGAAAAAGCTTGGTTTGTTCAAAGTGAAAAATACTACTACCAAAATCATCAAGCCTATTACAATAATATAAGGATACTCGGTATTGAATACCATGAATTGGATTACTCAAAATCAATTCCTTTTTTAAGCATGCTTGCGGAATCCATTTTATAAAAACTACTTAATAAATGAAAATTATTTTTACCAAATTATTATTGTTGATTTCCATTACAAATCTGTTGGGACAAACCTTTTTTGAGGTAGAAGGTAAAAAAGTATTACTAGCAGAACTGACAAAGGGGTATCAATTTGCATTTAAGTTCAAAGATAGTTCAAACCTTTTTTTGATTGATAGTGTTGTTACACTTTCTAATTTTCAAAAAACTATTGTGAAAGAAATTAAATATAGTAATATCAGAAAAGAAAATTATACAATCATAAACTACTCAAAAATTTACAATGGATATAGTTTTTCAAAACATTTTGATAATGGAAAATTGAGATTTATTTATGAAACACAAGTTGATAGTTTAAACAACGTGATTTACCATAAAAGAGAAGAATATTTAGAGGATTCAACACATAGAACAGGTTCTGAAGCTTGTTTTTACTACAAAGATAGCTTAACAAGTGAAGGGAAAATAAGGATTCAAACGTGTTTTAGTGGTGATGCATTTAGTACTAATCTTATTGAATTTAGAAAATTGATTTTTTTTGATAAGAGGAACAGAATAATGAAAGAAGTAGATAATATGGACTCAACCCTTTACTTTTACGATGAAAAAGACAGTTTGATTTCGAAAAAATATTATAGTTACGAATTATTAGATGATGGATATGAAGAACTAATAAAAACTAAACACATAAATAGTCCCTGCGATTCAGAATACGTTTGTACTTTCGATAAAACTGATTTTGAAACTGTAAAAAAAGAGATTTTAAAACTGCTATTTGTACATAAAAACTATTTGACAAATTATGACTGTAACGAATGTCTATTAAGTTTTATCTCCAATGATAGCTTGATAAAATTAATTATTCATAGACAGAAAAGGTATAGTTTGCATGGTGAAGAACTAATATATTTTACAATAACTCAAAAATATTAGAAGCTATTTTCACCTTTTAATTTTATAAATGATTTATCCTATCCAACTGACTGATAGTTAAAAAATAATTATTTTAATTAAATCATAAAATTTTAGCCTAAAATTTATTAGCATTGAACCATGAGTTACGAAACAATTTTATTTGAGGTTAATAATGGAGTGGCTACCTTAACACTCAATAGACCAGATGTTTTCAATGCGTTTAACGAACAACAAAGTTTTGATGTAATTGATGCTTTGAAAAAATGTGCTAAAGATAAAACCATTCGTGTTTTGGTTTTAACAGGTGCAGGCAAAGCTTTTTGCAGTGGTCAAGATTTAAAATCGATAGCTGGTGCCGAAAACCGTAGTTTACGCGAAAGTATTGACAAACGTTATAACCCCATGATAAAAGCCATTCGTAATTTACCAATTCCTGTTATTTGCAGGTTAAATGGTGTAGCTGCGGGTGCAGGTTGTTCGTTAGCTTTAGCTAGCGATATGATTGTAGCTAGCGAAAATGCTTCGTTAATTGAAGTATTTATCAATGTAGGTTTAGTGTTAGATTCAGGTTCATCGTATTTCTTACCTCGTTTGGTTGGTTCGGCTCGTGCTTTTGAATTAAGTACTATGGCCAGTAAAGTAAGTGCCCAACAAGCTTTTGATTGGGGAATGGTAAACCGTGTTTGCAAACCCGAAGAGTTAGATGAAGAAGTTAAAAAACTGACAGATTATTATGCCAATGCTCCTACCAAAGCTATTGGTTTAATGAAAAAAATGTTGAATAAATCGTTCCAAAGCGACTTAGATACCATGCTTGAATATGAGGCTTATTGCCAAGAAATAGCAGGCCGTAGTAAAGATAATAAAGAAGGTGTAAAAGCATTTATTGAAAAAAGAAAACCTGTATTTACTGGAGAGTAGAAATTGAATATGATATACTTATTCAGCAATTCAATTTTCTAATTTTCCAATCTTTTAATCTTTCTCCCGATAAATCGGGATTCTAATCCTTCAATCACAAAAAATGAAATTAGCCGCTATTGATATTGGTTCTAATGCCGTTAGATTACAAATAGTTCGTGTAAACGAAAACCCTAACGATAAAGACATATTTAAAAAAGTTGAGTTTGTGCGTGTTCCTATTCGTTTGGGCGATGATGCCTTTAAAAAACAATGGATTAGCAAAAGCAAACGAAAAATTTTTAAACAAGCCATGCATGCTTTTAAACTTTTGTTAGATTCTTTTGAGGTAGATCATTACATGGCTTGCGCCACAAGTGCCATGCGTGAAGCCGAAAATGGACAAAAAATTGCAGATAAAATTTGTGATAAATGTGGCTTAAAAATCAATATCATTTCGGGTGTGCGCGAAAGCGAAATTATTTTGCGTTCTATTAAAGAATATTTTAAACCCAATACCAATTATTTAACCATTGATGTAGGCGGTGGAAGTACAGAATTGGCAGTAATTAAAAATGGAAAAACTATTAATTCGGCTAGCTTTAATATTGGTACTGTTCGCATGGTTGATGGCGCTGTTAATGAAAAAACTTGGGCTACCATCGAAAGTTGGGTAAAACACAAAACGGATGAAATACCCGATTTAGAGGCAGTTGTTACTAGCGGAACTATTAATAAAATTTCGGTGATGTTAAACCCTGCCAATCCTGAATATTTCACCCGCGAACAATTAAAAGATTTTCATAGAAAAGTGAGTAAAATGAGTATCATGGAACGCATGGATAATTTAAAACTCAATCCTGATAGGGCTGATATTATTGATGTTTCGGCCGATATTTACTTACGTATTTTAAATTGGTGTAATATTGAAAAAATTCATGCTCCAAATGCAGGTTTAAAAGATGGCATTTTACTAGAACTTTATGATAAATTTTGCTAAACTAAGCATGAATAAAAATTTAGCAAACTTAAAAAAATGTATTGGTAAAAGTACCAACGATGAAGGCCTTGGAGCAGTTAGCCGATGGATAGATGGCACGTTAATTTATGCAGAAGAAGGTCATTTAAAAATTACATTTAAGGTGTTAGACACTTGGTTAAATCCAGCCAAAACCTTGCACGGTGGCATGGCCGCTACTTTAATTGACGATGTAATGGGAATGACCGTTTATAGCCTTGGAAACGAAGTTTTTTTTTCTACCGTAAGCCTTAATTTAGATTTTTTGTCGTTTGCTTTAGCAGGCGATGAAATTACTGTAGAAGCCAAAGTTATTCGCAAAGGAATAAGTGTAATTAACATTGAAGGTTATATTTATAAACGCAACAAACTACTGGTAAAAGCTACCTCCAACCTAGTAAGCAGCGGAAAAAAAGTTTTTTAGTTTTTTGGGCACTGAGCGAAGCCGAAGTGCAGTCAAAAAAGTGCGAAGTTCGAAGTAATCACGCAAGGCGTGAGCGAAGTAATGTTTCCCGCTGATTGCGCAGATTTTCGCAGAAATTCTAATAAAACTCAAGTCATTCCGTAGTACCGCTTAAGCGGTATTCTTGGTATGGCAACCAACTTAGCTATTAGAATCTTTCTTGAGTACGAAAGGACAATTATATGAAGCATGATTGAAGTAATTTTTTACTCTTATTATGCTTAATTTCTCTAATTTTTTATTTAAATACTATTGTGATAGGCATATGGTCACTTAGTGAAATCCATTCTTCATATTTTCCAACACTAACACTTTCAATTTTATTAATAAACTCTTTCGAAGCAAAACAGTAATCAATATGGTATGGTTTGTTTTGATGTCTGTAAAGATAAAAAGTCGGTTGACTTTCCTTACCTTGTTCTTCTGTAAAATGATGATGATAAGAACTTTGTATTTCTTTTTTTTCTAGAAAACTCACTACATCTGAGTGATTTCCAATTCTACTTTTTCTATCCCAAATTTTGTTGCTATTAAAATCACCAATTAGAATTGAAGGAATATTATTTTGAAGTAATTCATCGTAATAATTAATAGCTTTCCAAACCTGTTCAATGTACTGATTATTCTTATCACTTGGATTGTTTGCACAAATTGCATAAAGCATAAAATCGGTTTGTTTATCAGAAACTAGAATTGGAACTATCGTTTTAAAATCAGGGTTGTATTCCTTTAATAATTTAAACTGATAATTCCCTAATGAAAACACACCAACACCTTTGTTTTTATTATGACCAAACCATAAAAAATCTTTAGCATTATCATTTGTAAAACTCAATAATTTATCTAAATGTTCGCACTCTTGAACAACTAAAATATCAGGCAGTTGAGTCAAAATAGAATTGAATTTATTTCTAAATCTACCTTGACAATTCCAAGTAATTAATTTCATTTATTCTGGTTTAGACTTTTACAATTATTATAATAAATATACTTAAAAAAAAGTTTAGAGTTAGTTCCTTGAGCAAATTATAAATCAATCTTGAAAAGGTAAGCAGATTAAGATAGTTTATAACCAAATCGCATCACATTCTGACCATCCAACCAATAAACCAGATCAACAATGTAACAATGTAACAATTCAACCATCTAACAATTCAACCAATAAACCATCCAACCACTCAACAATTCGACTAACTTTGTGCATAACTTGTGTTTTGTAACATGGCTTGCTAACATAAATTTGAACCTTTACGAAAAGTATGAAATTTATAGTAAATAGTAGCACGCTTTTAAAGCATTTATCAATGATTGATGGAGTAATTGTGGCCAAACCAATTATCCCAATATTGAATAATTTTTTATTTGATATAAAAGATGGAAACTTAACCATTTCATCTACCGATTTAGAAACCACCATGACCACCAGCATTAAAGTTGATGCCAGTGAGGAAATTTCTGTAGCGGTTCCTTCAAAAACTACTATCGAATTGTTAAAACAATTGCCTGATCAACCTTTGGCTTTTTCTATTAATTTAGAAAAAGGCTCTATGGAAATTAAATACGCTACTGGTAAATTTAAATTAACAGTTCAAAATGGCGAAGAGTTTCCTAAAAACCCTGAGGTAGATAGCGATCAAACTTTTACCATTCCTAGCCGAGTGTTACAAAAAGCAATTACCAAAACTGTATTTGCTACCAGTAACGATGAATTACGTTTAAACTTAACAGGTGTTTATGTTCAATTATTTGAAAAAAGCATCACTTTTGTAGCTACTGATGCTAACCGCTTGGTACGTTATACCCGCACCGATGTTAGACCAGGTGTAGAAGAAAGTTTTATTATGCCTAAAAAAGCATTGAACTTGTTAAAAAACTCGTTACCGGCTGATTTGAGCGAAGTAAAAGTTAATTTCAATAAATCAAATGCGTTTTTCTCATTTAGCGATTTCAGTTTAATCTGTCGTTTAATTGACGAAAAATACCCTGATTACAAAGCAGTTATTCCTGTTGAAAATCCTAATAAATTAACAATTGATAAAGGTGAATTCCAATCGGCTGTTAAACGTATTTCAATTACTTCGAACAAAACTACTTACCAAATTCGTTTAAAATTTGTAGGCAGCGAGTTAACCATTAGTTCAGAAGATATTGATTACGAAAACGAAGGTGTTGAAAAATTGGCTGCTAACTACGAAGGCGAAGATTTAGAAATAGGATTCAACTCAAAATATTTAGGCGAAATTATTGGTGCCATTGAAGCAAGCAATATGACTTTAGAAATGAGTCAACCAAACAGAGCAGGTGTTATTTCTCCAGCCGAAAGCGAAGATGGCGAAGACATTTTGATGTTGGTAATGCCTATGATGTTGAACAATTATTAATCAATTTAATTAAATATTTTAAAAGAGCTTCCATACGCAATTGTGGAAGCTCTTTTTGTGTAAAAACTACTCCAAATTTTATAACCATGAAAAAATTTGTTTTATATGTATTGTGCTTATTAGTAAGCAATGGTTTATTTGCTCAAGCCAAAAGTGTAAATGCTGCTAAAGTTGTTGCTGGTCCTATGTTAGGTTATGCCGAGCAACGCGAATGTTTGGTTTGGATTCAAACCAGTTGTAATAAAACTGTAACCTTAAAATATGCCGAAATTAACGGTTTATCAGAAGGTGAAATGACATTAACTAATAAAAGCGAAAATCCTTGCGCACCTTGGATTTCAAAGTTTGTGTTAACCGATTTAAAACAAAACACAGCTTATACTTACGAAATTTATTTAGATAAAAAATTGGTGAGTTTTCCTTACGATTTACGTTTTAAAACTAAAAAAACTTGGGCTGAATGGAGTAAAGAAGATGCTTTTGACTTGAACTTTTTAGTAGGTTCGTGTACTTATATTAACGATAGTGCTTACGATAGACCAGGAAAACCTTACGGACAAGTAAGCGATATTTTTAGTAAAATGGCAGAACAACGTGCTGATTTTATGCTTTGGCTTGGCGATAATACTTACACCCGCGAGGCTGATTTTAGCAGTGCTAGTGGCATTAAATACCGTTATTTACATACTCGCAGCGATGTTAGTTTACAAAAGTTTTTAAGCCGTCAAAATAATTATGCCATTTGGGATGACCACGATTTTGGTGAAAACGATGCCAACAAAACTTTCGATTTAAAAGATGTTAGCAAAGAATGTTTTGTGAATTATTGGGGTAATAAAACTTATGGCGAAGGCGGAAAAGGCATTTACTTCAGCTTTAAACAAAGTGATGCTGAGTTTTTTATGTTGGATGATAGAACTTTTAGAGATGAAAGCGATATAGACGAAGAAAAGTATAAAACCAAAACTCAATTAGGCGAAGTACAGTTAAGTTGGCTAAAAAACAAATTGAAACACAGTGCTGCCACATTTAAGTTTATAGTGGTTGGCGGTCAGTTTTTAAATACCGAAACCAATAAAGAATCATTTAACTTATACAAACGTGAGCGTGCTGAAATCATTAAATTTATTGCTGAGCAAAAAATAAGTGGCGTTATGTTTTTAACTGGCGATAGACATCATACCGAGTTGTTAAAATACGAACCAAATTCGCAGCCTGATTATATTTGTAGCTATCCTATGTACGATTTAACAAGTTCAGCTTTAACGGCTGGACCAAGTAATATTTTAAAAACCAAGGAAGCTGAAAATCCATTCAGGGTTCAAAATACTTTAGTAGCCGAAAACAATTATTGTGGTATCAAAATCTCTGGAGCTCGTGGCAACCGTTCGGTTCAAATTACCTGTTACGATAAAGGTGGCATTGTAAAGTGGACACATACCATTAATGAAACTGTTTTAAAAGCAAAATAATAGTTTACATGCAAACTTATACCAAAAGTCAATTGGCTTTGCGCAATGGGCAAGATAAAGACGAAATTTGGGTAGCGTATAAAGGTAAAATTTACGATGTAACCAAAAGCCGACTTTGGCGCAATGGCAAACATTATGAGCATTGGGCGGGTCAGGATTTAACGCCTGAGTTAGCCGATGCACCTCATTTAGATACTGTTTTCGATAAATTTGATTGCATAGGAGAGTTGGTTAGTTAACTTTGTTAAACTAATAATATTCGTTTTATGAAAAAAAGAATTGGCCTATTGGCGTTTTTAATTTGGTTTGTATGCCAAATAAATGCACAAGAAATTAAGTTAATTACTTACAATATCCGTTTAAATACACAAGCCGATGGCATTAATGCTTGGCCTTTACGTAAAGAAAAATTTAGTGTTTTATTAAATCAATACAATGCCAATATTTGGTGTTTTCAGGAAGTGCTGCATAATCAGTTGGTTGATTTAAAAGCTATGTTGCCAGAATATAGCTATGTTGGCGTTGGGCGAGATGATGGCAAAGAAGCAGGAGAATATTCGCCTATTTTTTATAAAAACAGTTTGTATCAATTGGTTTCATCAGGAACATTTTGGTTATCGCCAACGCCTAATGTGGTAGCAAGTAAAGGTTGGGATGCAGCTATTACTCGTATTTGCAGTTGGGCTCAGCTAGAAGATAAAATAACTCACAAAGTGTTTTTTGTGTTCAATACCCATTTTGACCATATTGGCAAAAAAGCAAGGAAAGAAAGCGCCAAACTTATTTTAGCTAAAATGAATGAAGTGGCTAACAACAAGCCAATAGTTTTAGCTGGCGATTTTAACAGTGAACCATGCAGTAAAGCTTATAAAACAATTGCTAAAAATAAAATAATTCCATTTACCGATAGTTATAAAAAACAAAAAGATAACTGCACTTTTACTGGCTTTAAAGTAAATGGAGGTATTTGCAAACGCATTGATTTTGTTTTCTTCAACAATTATTTTGAAAAAATAAACTATCAAATTATTACCGATAATAATGGAACTTATTACCCATCTGACCATTTGCCTGTTCTTACGCAATTAAAATTTTAAAAAAATTACACTTTAAAAATTGATACTCATTTTCAATTGATTGATAAAAAAACTAAATAATTTTTAAAACGTTGCTTTTCGTATGAAAGTATATTTTAGTATAATATTGGTTTTAATTATGGTAGCATTTATTGCTTATAAAGCTTTTGCAAAAACCAATGTGGAAGAGCAACCTTACCAAGTAATAAAAGTTTACGATAGTTTTGAAGTGCGATTTTATCCTTCTGCTACTATTGCTTCCATTAATTCAAATGCCAAAACTTACAAAGATTTAGGGAGTTCAGGTTTTAGAAAACTGGCTAATTATATTTTTGGTGGTAATAATGAAAATAAAAATATAGCCATGACAGCTCCTGTTTATATGGACATAAACGATACACAATCAACCATGAGTTTTGTAATGCCCAAAAATTATAGTAGTAAAAATTTGCCCAATCCTAACGATTCTACTATTACAATCAAGGAAACCGAAAGTGTTTATGTTGCTGTTATTAAATTTAGTGGGTTTGCTTCCGATTCAAAAATAAAAGAGTACACCGAAAAACTAAAGAAGCAATTACTTGAAAAACAAATCAGTTATTATGGTAACTTTTCATATTTAGGTTATAATCCGCCATTTCAATTAGTAAATAGAAGAAACGAAATATTGGTGAATATCAATTGGAGTAAATAAAGACTACCTTGTGCTAATGATTGTTATGGCATAAATATATCATTAGATTGATGGGGACTTAAGATAAAAATGCCGCTGCGCTGGGGGTAATTAGTGATAGCCAAGAAGATGCTTAAAGCATTAGGATTATGTTATCAGTTATTGGTTTGTATGAAGTTGAAGTAATAACCAATCTATAAGCCCAAATTAACCTTTTTTAAGTTAAATAGTTTTTTTATGGATCATATGTTAAGTTGAAAATAAGTTTTATATATTTGTATAGAAGGTAAACAAATATGGATACGATATTATTAAAAGAAAAAATGCATCAAGCCATTGAACTTATTGATGATACAGAATTCTTGAAAGCAATAAACTTGTTACTAAGTCAGAAATCGCAAGAGTTTAGTTTGGAAATAGATGGTAATTTGCAAATAGAATTAGATTCATTAAAACAGCTGCATCAAGTAGGTAAAAGTAAGTCGTATTCTTTTGCAGAAGTTAAGAAACTAGCTAAGGATAGTTTGAAAAATGAATTTTGAAATTGTAATTAAGGAATCGGCTAAAGACGATATTTTAGAAACCATTTTATATTACGAAAATGTTTAATTAAACTTAGGACAGAGATTTATTAGTTGTTTGGAAAAGCAATTGGAATCATTGGAAAAAGAACCCTTTATTCATCAAAAAAAATACAAAGATTTTAGACAAGTTCTTTTAAGACCATTTTCTTACCATATAATTTATGAAATTGAAGGAAAGACTATTGTAGTTTATAAAGTAGTTTATGCTGGAAAACATCCTTTAAATAGATATATTAAATAAATTTTCGAATAACGCATAATTGTTTATCGAACTCGATTATTTCTTTGCATAAAAAAAACCTGCTTAAATTAAATTAAGCAGGTTTTT
Source organism: Bacteroidota bacterium (assembly GCA_027484685.1). GTDB lineage: Bacteria > Bacteroidota > Bacteroidia > UKL13-3 > UKL13-3 > JAAFJM01. The sequence goes on along the minus strand of JAIXSO010000043.1, from coordinate 10,621 downwards.
AAATATTAGCTAAAAGCTACAATCAGACTATTTATTTTCTAATTGTTCTTTTAAGGCCGCTAAACCTTCTACGTCAGCAAACGTTGATTTTTCGTTGCTATCGTTGTTTTTCTTAGCTGCTTTAGTAGCTTTTTCTTTTTCTTCGTTTTTCGATTTTCTTTCGTCAACCTGTTTCACTTCTACATCGTTTTTCCAAACGGCAGTGTGTGATAAAACGATACGTTTGTTTTCTTTGTTAAACTCAGTAACACGGAATTGTAAAACCTCGTCTTCTTTAGCAGTTTTCTTGTCTTCTTTGTAAAGTTGTTTAATTGGAGCATAACCTTCTACACCGTAAGGTAAAGCAATGGTAGCGCTTTTCTCTTCAACTTTTAAAATAGTACCTTCATGAACTGAACCTAAAGCAAATAAAGTTTCGAATGCATCCCAAGGATTTTCATCTAACTGTTTGTGTCCTAAGCTTAAACGATGGTTTTCGTTATCAACTTCTAACACCAATACGTCTAATTCTTGGTCTTTTTTCACAAACTCGTTTGGATGTTTGATTTTCTTGGTCCAGCTTAAGTCACTTACGTGAACTAAACCATCAACACCTTCTTCTAATTCTACGAATAAACCGTAGTTAGTCATATTACGAACGATACCTTTGTGTTTGCTACCAACAGGGTATTTGTTAGCAATATCAACCCAAGGATCAGTTTTTAATTGTTTAATGCCTAAGCTCATTTTACGCTCTTCTTTTTCAAGAGTTAAAATAACAGCTTCCATTTCGTCACCAATCTTCATAAAGTCAGATGGGTTACGTAAATGTTGGCTCCAGCTCATTTCACTTACGTGAATTAAACCTTCAACACCAGGAGCAATTTCTAAGAAAGCACCGTAATCAGCTATGTTTACAATTTTACCTGTAACTTTACCACCTACTACTAATTCAGTGTTTAAGCTATCCCAAGGATGTGCTTGTAATTGTTTTAAGCCTAATGAAATACGTTTTTTCTCATCATCAAAATCAACAACTACTACGTTAATTTTTTGATCTAATTGTAATACTTCTTCAGGATGATTTACGCGGCCCCAAGAAATATCAGTGATATGTAATAAACCATCAACACCACCTAAATCAATAAACACACCAAATGAAGTCATGTTTTTAACAGTACCTTCTAATACTTGGCCTTTTTCTAATCTAGATAAAATGTCAGATTTTTGTGCTTCAATATCTTCTTCGATTAATACTTTATGTGAGATAACTACATTTTTGAAAATAGAGTTAACTTTAACCACTTTAAATGGCATTGTTTGTCCTACATAAACATCATAATCTTTTATTGGTTTAGTATCAATTTGAGAACCAGGTAAGAAAGTATCCATACCTAAAACCTCTACTACTAAACCGCCTTTGGTACGAGTTTTAACGTAACCATTAACAATTTCGTCATTTTCGTGTGCTTTCATGATATTATCCCATGCACGCTCACTTACTGCTTTTTTACGACTCAAAATTAATTGACCCAAAGCATCTTCTTTTGTTTCTAACAAAACTTCAACCTCGTCACCAACTTTTAAATCTGGTAAATCTCTGAATTCTGTTCTAGCTACTAAACCATCAGATTTAAATCCAATGTTTAATACTACTTCTTTGTCTGTAAAACCTACTACTGTACCTTTTACAATTTCTTTTTCCGTGATGGCTGAAAGAGTTTTTTCGTAAGCAGCAGCCATTTGCTCACGTTCGTTTTGGTTGTAATCACCAAAACCAGCGTTGTCCATTTCCCAGTCAAAATCTGGCAAGTTAGTTGTGTTGTTTGTGTTTTTTGTCAATTTATTTGATCTCCTTTCGCTTAAAAAAGCCCGCAATAATAATTGTAATTAATTGAACAACAAAATGTTTTTTGCATTTATTTCATTATTTTAAGCCTGCTAATTAGCTTTTTAAGTGATATTTAAAAAAACATAACAAAAGTTTTGAAAAAGCCTGATATTACATTCCATAAAATTAATTTAGTTTTGAATTCTAAAATTTTATAAATATGAATATTTCAAAACCCGATTTATCGTTATTTTCTGCCTATATAGCTCAATATGTTAACCTTGTGAAAACAGATGATTTGTACAATGAATTGTATCAAGAAAGCATGGATACCATTGATTTATTAACTAGTTTAGATGAAGAAACTTTACTTTATAAATACGAAGCTAATAAATGGACTGTAAAAGAAGTTTTTCAACATATAATTGATTGTGAGCGTATTTTTCAATACCGAATTTTATCAATAGCTCGTAATCCTGAAGTAGCTTTAGCGGGATTTGACGAAAATGTTTTTGCTGAAAATAGCATGGCCGATAAACGTAATATTATGGATATGGTGCGCGAGTTTTCAATGGTGAGAGGTGCTACAGTTGAAGTTTTAAAATCAATTTCTACCAAGGCTTGGGATAATATGGGCATGGCTAATAACAATCCTTGTAGCCCGCGAAGCATTGCTTACATGCTTTTAGGCCACGAAATTCATCACAGAAACGTAATTGAGAAGAAATATTTGTTGTAATTATTTGAAAATGCATTTATTATTGAATTAATAAATTGAATGATAAATGCGTTTTCCTAAAATAGCCTTCCTTTTTTTGTTTTCAATAGGTTTTTCTTTTCAAAATTGTAAAGAAAGTTCTTTTGGTGACTGTGGCTGTGGTCCTTTTTTGGGCGAATATTTTGATATTAATGGATTGGAAATTATTTCCTATAAAAAGCGTGAAACCTGCTGTGCTGATCCAATTTTAGTTAACGAAACGGTTAGTTTTAGTAATTTGTCAAACATTGCCTTAAACTTTAAGGTAGATTATTTGGCAGCACATAATCATTCAAATAGCACTTCATTTTTCAGCACTTTAAACGCTTGTACTTGCTCACAAAGTGGCAGATTAGGAGCTAAAAACGAAAAAATAAGTAACCTCAGCATTATTACTTTAAACGATTTTGATACTACCCATTTGGCAAACGATACCATTAATGACTTGTTTGATAATATAACTTATAACAACAAACAAGATTTAAATACCTTTTTAGCTACTGATACCTCATTTATAAAAAATACAGGATTAGAAATTTCACTCAAAACAGCACCTCAAATAAATAAACAACTTAAGTTTAAAGCAATTATAAAATTATCGAATGGTGAAGTTTATACTGCAGAAAACAAACAATTTACTATAGCAGATTAAACTGCTAATTGCTTTGAACTTTCTATAGTAATTACCTCAGCCTTGGTAACTCCATTGTACTGAAAAATAATAGTTGTGTTTGTGAATGTTATTTTTTCGGTTTGTTGCCAAACTTCAAAATCAAAACTAATTGGCACCATTATAAAACGGTATTTGTGGTGATTTAACTTTAATTGGTTTATGATAGCCGTTTTTTCTGAACGGTCTATTTCTTCTAAAAATTGGGTTTTAGGTTTAATATTTGGCTGCAAATAATAATCAATAGCTATTAATTCATGAAGGATTGTATCGTTAGCAAAATTAGTTTTTACATATTCATCAATAATTTGGTAAATATCGGTTAACGAGTGTTTGTGGAAATTACTTTTACTAATAAAAAGGGTTCCTAAGCCTAATAAAAAGTCAAAAATACTATAATTTAGCGCTACATATTTTAACGTATGTGAAGCACGTTTTTTGTTCCAATAAATTTCTAAGGCTTCTTCTAAAATAGTTATTTTAGTCAATTCATCCTCGGTTAAATACTTGCTTTTAATAATTTGATAGGGTGGAAGTGGATCAAATTCGTAATCGTGTTCCTTGTATTTATGGCGCATGGGCGTGCCTTTTAAAAACTTTAAAAAGCCCAATTGAAGTTCAGGTGGAAACAATTTAAAAACCTCTTCAATGCTGTATTTTATATCGTTCCAATAGTCTAAAGGCAAGCCAACTATTAAATCCAAGTGCATTTCTATTTTGTTATCTAATTTTTTAATAACAGCACTTGTTTTATCAAAATTTTGTTTTCTACTAACTTGTAAATTAGCTTGTTGGTTAACTGTTTGTATGCCAATCTCAAACCTAAATAATCCTTTGGGTACTTTTTCCTGAATGAAAGCCACAATATCCGGATGAACTATATCGGCAGTAATCTCGAATTGGAATACGTTTTCGGGTCTATGGTTAGCCAAAATAAACTCAAACATATCAATGGTGAAATCCTTTTTCACATTGAAAGTCCTGTCTAAAAACTTAATAACTCTGCCATGTTGCATTAAATAAAGCAAATTGGCTTTTATATCGGCTATGGGCAAAGTACGAACTTTATTATCTAAACTAGCCAAACAAAACTCGCACTTATACGGGCAACCCCTGCTGGTTTCTACATAACAAACTTTATTGTAAAGGTCTTCGGGTTTATCGTTTATATATGGATTAAAGTTGGTGTAATGAATCAAATCAAACATAGGTGCAGGCAAGTTTTCCTTTACTTTTCCCTCTTTTTCAAACACCAAATTGGGCACATTTTCTATGTTTGGAAATGAATCTAAGAATGCTTTAAAAGGAGTTTCACCTTCGCCCGTGATTATATAATCAACCTCAGGAAGTGTAATTAAATCATTGTATTCATAACTCACTTCGGGACCGCCCAATAGTATTTTAGTATTTGGATTAAGCGTTTTGATTAATCGCGCTACCGCCAAAGTTTGTGTAATATTCCAAATATAACAGCTAAATGCCACTACATCAAAGTCTTTACAAAAATCAGCCACACCATCTTTAGGTTCTTTAATGGTAAACTCTTTCCATTCGAGTCCTTCGTGGTCTTTTTTGTTAAGTTCATATAATAATCTAATGGCTAGATTAATATGTATATATTTGGCATTTAATGTAGTTAGTAATACACGCATTTATTTAGTTCTTAGTTAATAGTTCTTAGTACTTAGTTTTTAGTACTTAGTTTTTTCACGCATTGCGTGATTTAGTTTTTATATTTCTTTTAAATTCATTTCCCAACTCTCATTTCTCATCTCTCACTTCTCATCTCACAACTCTCATTTCCCAACTCCCATTTCACAACTCAAAAATCAAAAATCACAGATCACAAATCACCTTCCTCCAAAAATGCTGCTACCAACCCTAATCATGGTGCTGCCATTGGCTATAGCTATTTGGTAATCGCCACTCATTCCCATCGAAATTTGGTTAAACGATTCTTGGTTATTTAAATAATCTGACTTTATTTCATCAAATAATTTTTTTAAGCCAGCAAATTCAGTGGCTATTTGTTCTTGGTTATCGGTAAAAGTTGCCATTCCCATAAGTCCTATAACTTCCACATTTTCAAACTCATTGTTTAAATATTTGTCAATTACCTTTAAAAGTTCTTCTTGCTCAAAACCAAATTTTGTTTCTTCATCGGCTATACTAATTTGTAAAAGCACTTTTTGAACTTTGTTTAACTTGGCAGCTTGTTTATTTATTTCAGCCAATAAATTTTCGCTATCTACCGAATGTATGAGGTAAACAAAAGTGGAAATATATTTTACTTTATTGCTTTGCAAATGTCCAATCATGTGCCATTCTATGTCTTTTGGCATTTGTTCGTACTTGCTTACCAACTCTTGTACCTTGTTTTCTCCAAAAACTTTTTGCCCTGCATGGTAAGCTTCCATAAGGGTTTCCACCGGTTTGGTTTTGCTTACAGCAATTAATTTTACATTTTGGCTTAGTTCTTGTTTTATTTTTTCAATATTTGCAGCTATACTCATTATGATAAAATCAGTTTACAAATATGCATTAATTGCATTAGTTATTACAACAATTGGTTGTAATCAAAATAATAATTTAAAACCTGACCCATTTTTTGACCGTAAAAAAATGGGCGATATTTTAACCGATATTCAAATAGCAGAAGCAGGTGTAAACCAAATTGGATTAATTAGTGATAGTTTAAACAAATCAATGCTTTGGCATTACGATTTTGTTTATAAAAAACACAATATAACAGAAAAACAGTTTACTGATAATTACGATTTTTACTTACAAGAACCCGCAGATTTAGATAGTGTATATGCCGATGTTTTAAATAATTTAACCAAAATGAGGTTAGAAAAAAAATAAGATTTTTGAATTTTATGCAAAAAAAACGCCATTTGCTTTAATAGTAAATGGCGTTTTTTTATTATTGAGGTTTAACGTAAATTTTCGAATTATTGCGGTAACCCGAAGTATTTAAATACCAATCTTTAAAGTTAGCACCGCCTGATTGTGCCCAAGTGGCAAAGTTTAAATAAGCTTGTGTAATATTTTGTTGCTCATAAGGGTAATCAAACCTTTCAGGAATAGCAATAGCCCAAGGCAAGTTGTTTTTGCTTAAATATTTTTTAGTACCTAATAGTTGGGTATCATCATCGCCTAAACCTAATAATGGATAAGTAGCAGTTGATGTGGGATTTTTTCCTGGTAAATGAATTTCGTAGTTTCGGCCTTTGCCTGATTCATTAATCCAAATAAATGGGTCGTGTAAGCTAATACCAAAATCTGCAATATCAACCAAGGCTGTTACATCAAACGATAGGTTAAAATTAACCGAATCGTTATAACCTACATTTGGAACGGTATTCCATGTTTGTTGGTTTTGTCTCACGTCATCATAAAGTCTAATGGTGGCATTTGTTTTATCGCCTTCAATTGTTCCACCAACTAAATTAGCTATTTTAGTTCTAGCTATTGGGTACTGAATAGCAAAGGCTGTTTTTAAACTTCCGCCCGATGCACGTAAGCAATATTTTGCCTCAAAACGTACTAGTTTATTGCTTGAGTTGGTAATGGCATTGGTGCGCATATCCATTACCACATCGTTCATGTCGTAATCGCCTCTAAAATACCACAAATCTTCGTAAGCTACAGTGGCAGTTTTATTGGCAGATGGAAAATAATTGTTAAATGCTTTTGATGGATCAGTTGGGTAATCATCGTTTACATCATCTACACCATCACCATCAGTATCGGTGGTTCCTGGAATATTGGCAATTTTATCAAAACTAACATTGCTAATATTATTTACAGTGGCGTAGTAAACCACATCTTCAAAATCGTTATCGCTTGTTCCAGTTGGGTTACGGTTTACATCTTCAAAACCCAATACAAAACGTTGGGTTGATGGTTCATAAACAAAAACCAAATGTTGGCGGTATTGATCGCTAATTTCGGGATTAAATTCTTTGTTGCCATAAAACACAAAGCGAGAGCCTAAAGGTAAAATATTACCTGTGGTGTTATCATAACCATCGGCTATTATACCAAATGCTATTACCGTATCTTTACCGAAAGTACCAATTTTTACTTTGTTACCTGTTGCTAAATCGCCACCCGAACCAGTAAAGGAAGTGTTTGGATATATGATTATCAATGAATCTATTGCTGCAACAGAAGTAGGTGGGTTGTTAATATTATAAGTATAATAAAACATAACATTGCGTTGGCCTGCACCTTCTTTAACAAAAGTAATATATACATCGCAAAGGCCGGTTGTTATAATATTTCTTCTATAAAAATTATCATCTAACAAGTTGGGATAACGGGTAAGTAAACTAACTCTGCTAGGTAAAAAAGTATTTATATTGTTTAAAAAAGTGGTTGAAACTACATCATTTACTGGTTGCAAATAGTTTGGTTTTCCGGTGCTTACATTCCAAGTGCCTAATCTTGTTGAAATTTTGCCTGGTAATTTTCCGAAATTTCCTTTTCGTAAAACGGGGTTAGTTACAGTTTTAGGGTTAAAATTAGGTCCGCCTAAAGTGGTGTTAATATTAGGGTAATTGTTTACCATTACATCTTGCGGCACATTAATGGCGGTAGTATTTAACACCAAGTACTCCAGCGATAGGGGAACTTCAACCAAGGTTTCCCAAATACCATTTTCATCGGTTACACCTTTAGCTAAAATGCGCCCACCAAGTTCAAAACTATTATCCATAATATAGACTATGGAGTTGTTATAAACATTGCCTTCAGCATCTAATACCTGAATTTTTACATTATTAATTCGCGTAGTTTGGTAATTAAAACCATTTGGAATGGTTAAATCTTGAAGGTTGGTACCAGTATTAGTATTTGGTATGTTTTCGTCAGAAACTTCTCTTTTACAAGATGTTATGATGAAAACCGCTACAGTTAATAACGTAATTATGCTTAATTTTATAGTCGATAATTTCATAATTAGTTCAATTAATTATTTGTTAGCAATTTAGGAAACGTTTTATTCATTGGGCAGATGTTTAATATAACTTTTAAACAACTTTAAAATTTCTAAAACAAATATATACACATTTTTTGGTAAATGGCAAGTAACTTAAATTATTTTAAGTTATGCAAAAAATCAGTCATTTTTTTAAAAGCAAGTGCTCTATGGCTAATTTTATTTTTTTCTTGTAAATCCATTTGCGCCAAAGTAATATCATATCCGTTGGGTATAAAAATAGGGTCGTAACCAAATCCATTTGTTCCTATTTTATTGGGTATTATTTTACCATGTAAATTGCCTTCAAAAAGATATTCCTGTCCATTTAAAATAAGTGCTATTACAGTATTAAAATTAGCATTTTTGTTTTCAAAAGGAGTTAAGTTTTTTAGTAATAAATCCACATTATCGTTTGCATTTTTTTGTAAGCCAGCATAGCGTGCACTGTAAACTCCTGGTTCATTATTCAATGCTGCTACCAAAAGGCCCGTATCATCAGCAAAACAATTTTTATGAGTAGCTTGGTAAATGGTTCGGGCTTTTATCAAAGCATTTTCGGTTAGAGTGCTTCCATTTTCTTCTATTTCGGTATTAAAACCAATGGCTGAAAGCGATTTAACTTGGTAATTATTTCCAATTAAAGCGGCTATTTCGGTTACTTTATTTTCGTTATGGCTTGCAAATATTAATTCCATTACCCAATCATTTTTTTAATACCCAAGTTCCAAAGTTGTAACTTTAAATCTTTGTTGTTTTCGTAATTAATTAATTCGTCTGCCTTCAATATTTTTGTACTACGCACATTGGCAATTTGGTGCAAAGGAATGCCCCAACCTTCTTTTTTTACCCACTCGTTACAACCCCAAATAATCATTTTTAAAGGTTTTAAGCTTATAATTACATCGCTTATAGAGGCGCCAGATTCTTGTTCACCTATATTTAGAAGTGCCATTTCAGATAGGTTTAGCTTTAAACCAGCTTGAATGATATTACTCAGTAAATTCATTTCATTATCATTTAGCGCTTTATCTATCAACAAAACGAAGCGTTGCTCGTTGGTTCCGGTAAACTTGTATTGTATAGAATTTTGTTTTTCTTTGACCGCGAAAAATTCATCGAACAGTGGTTCGATAAATGGATTTTCAACTTTTAAAAATTCACTCATTTTTTAAATTAAATTACAGATGACAATAAGCATCAAAATTAACAAAAACACTCAATCAAGAATCAATCTTTGTGATTTTAATAACATTGAATTTGGAAAAATTTTTTCCGACCATATGTTTAGAGTTGATTATGAGGACGGTGCATGGAAAACTGGCGAAATTTTACCTTACGGAAATATAAATTTTTCACCTGCTTTATCTAGTTTACATTATGGACAAGCCATTTTTGAGGGTATGAAAGCTTTTAAAGATGAAAACGGAAGACCACAACTTTTCCGTCCGTTGGCCAATTTTGAGCGTTTTAATCTTTCGGCAGAAAGAATGGGAATGCCTGCTATTCCTGAAGAATTATTTATGTCTGGTTTATCGGAGTTGGTAAAAATGGATCAAGATTGGATTCCTACTAAAATAGGAAGTGCATTGTACTTGCGCCCTTTTATGTTTGCTACCGATGATTTTGTGGGTGTACGACCTAGTAATAACTATAGTTTCATGATTTTTTGCTGCCCAGTAAATAGTTATTATCCTAAACCAATTAAAGTAAAAGTAGAAGAAAAATATACCCGTGCTTTTGATGGTATGGCTGGTTTTGCTAAAGCTGCCGGAAACTACGGTATCAGTATGCGTCCAACTTTAGAAGCTAAAAAAGAAGGTTTTGACCAAATTATTTGGACTGATGGCCGTGAACACAAATATGTAGAAGAATCAGGCACAACCAATTTGTTTTTTGTGTTAGATGATTATACGGTTTTAACCCCTGCATTGGATGGTAATATATTAAAAGGTGTTACTCGTGATAGTTGTATTAAATTATTGCGCGATGCTAATTATAAAGTAGAAGAACGCCATATAAATATTGAAGAGATAGCTACTGCAGCAAGAGCAGGTAAATTATTTGATGCATTTGGAACAGGAACTGCGGCTTTAATTGCTAAAATTGAAACCATTTCATACAAAGGTGAAAATTTAGAATTACCGCCTGCCGAAGGTAGAAAAGTTTCTAATTGGTTGTACAATACTTTAGGTGAAATTCAAACATCAAAAATTGAAGATAAGTTTGGTTGGATTACAAAACTGTAATTACAATTATTAAATACCAAAAAAGCCCAACCGAAATAAATTCAGTTGGGCTTTTTTTCTGGATTTTTATTTGATTCAATAATTGACAAAATGTTCACTTAAACGGTGCGGGAACATCATCCTGATTCCGCCAAAGCGGAAGAAGGAACTT
>JAIXSO010000044.1 GCA_027484685.1 Bacteroidota bacterium | reverse complement strand
TATTCTTTTTTTCCTAAAAAGCCATCTATCAGAAAAGATGTAGAAGAAACAAATCCTGAAATGTTAATGTTGTTTGATCAACAACTTTCATTAGTGGCTTAAACCGAACTCAGGTTAAAAGCAAAAAACGAGGCTAACTGTAAAAGTTAGCCTCGTTTTTTTTATGCTTTTCAATGAGTGATTACATTTTTTCAGGAACATTTATTCCTAATAAGCCAAAACTTGATTTTAAAATATGAGCTGTTAAGTTAACCAACTGAATTCTAAAGTTACGTTGCGATTCATTTTCTTCTTTTAAAACTGAACATTCGTGGTAAAAATGGTTAAATGCTTTAGCCAAATCGTATGCATAATTACAAATTATACCAGGACTCATATCTTTGCCAGCATCGGCTATAGCTTGTGGGTATTGGTAAATAGCAAATACTAATTTACGTTCAGGCTCAGTTATATTGGTTTTTGAAAAATCAAAACTGCTATAATCAATACTTCCCGCATTTCGTAAAATAGATTTGATACGGGCATGCGTATATTGAATAAATGGACCAGTGTTTCCTTGAAAATCAATAGATTCTTCAGGATTAAACATCATTTTCTTTTTAGGGTCAACTTTAAGTAAATAATACTTTAAAGCACCCATTCCAATGGTTTCAAAAAGGTGTTGTAATTCCGCTTCTGGAATGCCATCTGTTTTACCTAAAGCCTTAGTAGTTTCGGTAGCAGTAGCAATCATTTCATCAATCAAATCGTCTGCATCAACCACGGTTCCTTCGCGGCTTTTCATTTTACCATGCGGTAATTCAACCATACCGTAACTTAAATGGTAAATGCCATCAGCAAAAGGTTTGTGTAAACGTTTGCAAATTAATTGTAGAACTTTAAAATGGTAATCCTGCTCATTACCGACAACATATACTGAGCGTTCACAATCAAAATCTTTGTATTTTAATTCTGCGGTTCCAATATCTTGTGTTATGTAAACCGAAGTTCCATCGCCACGTAATAATAATTTTTGGTCTAATCCATCTGCTGTTAAATCAATCCAAACCGAACCATCATCTTTTTTGAAAAACGCACCCGATGTTAAGCCTTGTTGCACAATATCTTTCCCTAAAATATAGGTATTTGATTCGTAATAAAATTTATCGAACTGAACCCCTAATTTTTTATAAGTAACATCAAAACCTTGATAAACCCAGCCATTCATTGTTTTCCAAATGTTCACAGTTTCTTCATCATTTGCTTCCCATTTTTGTAATAACTGTTGAGCAGCCATAATAGAAGGAGCTTTCTTTTCTGCTTCTTCTTTGGTTAAACCTTCTTCAATTAAAGTTTCAATTTCTTGTTTGTAGTGTTTGTCAAAAATTACATAGTATTTACCTACCAAATGATCACCTTTTAAACCAGCGGTTTCTGGTGTTTCTCCATTGCCAAATTGCATCCAAGCATACATACTTTTGCAAATATGTATTCCTCTATCGTTTACTAAATTACAAGTATAAACTTGGTGTCCATTTGCTTTTAAAATTTGAGCAACTGAATAACCTAATAGGTTGTTTCTTATATGACCTAAATGCAAGGGTTTATTGGTGTTTGGTGAAGAATATTCTACCAATATTTTTTGTCCGCTATGGGCAAAAGTAAAACCAAAGTCTTTGTTATTATAAGCGTTGTTTAAAAACTCAAACCAAAATTGGTTATTTATTGATAAATTTAAAAAACCTTTTATTACATTGAAGCTAGCTAATTGACTAAAATTATTTTTTAGGTATTCACCAATTTCTTGAGCAGTTTGCTCAGGACCTTTTTTGCTTTGCTTTAAAATAGAGAAAACCACATAGGTAAAATCGCCTTCGAATTCAGGCTTGGTATTTTCAACAACTATTTGATTATCTAATACATCTATCTGATATAAATGCTTTAATGCAGCAGCTATTTGGTGTTTAATTATTTCTTGAATCATGATTATCTATCTGCTACGAAAATATTTTATTATTATGGTTTTTTATAGTATTAATTTCATAAAAATAATGGCATAAAAAAGCCCTCACGGGGAGGGCTTTAAGTAAAGTTTTATATTATGGCTATTCTCCACAACCATTAATTTTATATTTCAGTTTACGGTTATCAAACACAAAATCAATATTGAATGATTGTCCATTAAACTTAATTGTACCTTCCCAATATTGTGAGGCTTCATCTCTAATAACTTGGTTAGGTAAATTGCTGTTAAAAGTAATAGTGTCATATATTCTGAGTTCATTACCTAAATCAGAAACTCTATCGTAGCGTATTTCGTAAGTTTGGTCTTTTTGAAATGCATTTGAACTAATTGTCCCATCAACTAACTTAACTGAACTGTAGTTTGCGTAATCCAAGTTACCTCTCCAACAATCAATTTTTCTGTAGTATAAAGTTAAATCGGGAGGAATTACATAATTTCCTCCACTACATTGAATTTTAGCAGTAAGTTTTACAGGTAAAAATGGAGGTAATGTTTTAATATAATCTTCGCTATTGTATAAAACAGTAAAGTTATATGGTGTGGTTAAATAATTACATAAATTAACTGAAGTTGTACTTTGGTATAAAGTAGGATTACGAGCGCAAATATTATCCATATGATTTACATATGAACTAACTGTATAATCTCCATTAAATGTTGGAACTCTAAACTCTGAAATTTTTTCATTTACACTGTAAGAGTAGCTTGAGTATTTTCCATTTACAGAAACTTGAGCAAAAATGCCTGTAGTAAAATCAATTGAAGGCATTTGAACATTAATTGTACTATAGCCACAACCAGTTTCTGAGGTTTTATATAAAAAATATCTTCCATCAATTAATTTATCTCTAAAAGTAAAAGTGTAATTTCCTTCGGGTGTTAATTTAAAATCATTTAAATCGTTCAATTGAATAGCTCTTTTTATTGTATAGTAATAGTCTCCTTTTTCTGACTGAGCTATGCCCGAATAAAACAAGTTATTAAACTGTTTATTTGGTAAAGTACACTCAATTATACTTCCACCATTTGCATTTGAATAAACAGGAATTACACTATTGTAATAATCGTTATTAGCATATAAATAAACTTCTGGCATACCAACAACACCTGAAAAATAGCGTGGTTTTTCAATGTAATTTCCTAACTCATCAAAAAAGCCATTTTCCATAAAATCGCTTTGGCTATAAATATGTGCTTTAACATTACCAAATGGAATAGTATCAATAACAGTGCGCATTTCATAAATAGGAACAGTATCTTTTATTCTATATCCTAAAAATATCTTTTTCACAGTAACACTTTGAGTTGGAACCATTTTGTAGCCCGTTACTTTATATTCATTAACTACTTGACCATTATAAGTTTGCACTCCAATAATTTCTTTTATTTCTTCTTTTACCAATTTGGTAGTATCTACTAATATTTCGGTAGTATCTCTGGTTTCTGCTTCTATTCTAATTTGCTCTCCAATTTTAAACCTTTTATTAGTGCGTCTTATAAAAGTTAATCCATCGGTTGGGTATTTTACTTTAAACTTTACGCCATCAGCGCGAGTCATATCAAAACTTACCGTATCAATCGCTTTTTTGCCTAAAAATGTTAAATCAACAGATTTGAAAGTAATATTACTTGGCAAGTTTGTATTACTTTTAAAAGTAAGAGTTACTTCAAATTTTTGAGTTTTAGAGAAAATATAAACATCTTGTTTAATGGGAGCGCAATTTTCAGCATTTGCTTCTACTGTAAACACAATTGGATTTTCGTTAGTAGGGTAGGCGCTAGGATCTAAAATTAAATCAATAATACCTGCCTTTGCAGGAAAATTATACAATCCGTTTGCATCAAAAATATGTTTTGCATCTTGGCCAGAAATGGTAATACTTACATTTTTAACTTCTTGATTAGCTAAATCGTTTGAATTAAACTTTAGCTTAACTAAAGGATCTGCAAGTTTTCCATTTAAATTTAACTTAAACTTATTTAGTTCATCAACCGGGCTTTTGCATTGAAAGCTTGCTATTGTTAGCAAACACAATAAGCTTACTAAGTAAATTTTATTTTTCATACGATTATTTTATTAGTTTTATGTTTAGTTTTAAATTTAAAAAGAAATAAACATTATTTCCTTCGAATGCACGTTGTAAAGTAGCACTGTTTTCTTCATTATTGCTTGGTTCAAATGAACCTGTCGCACTTAGTTTTGTTTGAGGATTGCCATGGTAAAATGCACCTAAGTCAAACCCAACACCAACACGTCTTTTGGGTACCGCATTTCCAAATCCAATTCCTAAATAAGGAGCCACGTTTGCACCTTTAATGTCAAAATTTATTTTACCTACTTGGTCACTATTGTAAATAATTAAACCGTAGCTTTGGTCTCCTTTTGGTGTAATATCAACATTATAGTTATTTAAGTTATATGCTGCTCCAAAGGTAAATCTAAACGAAGAGTTAACGGAAGGATGGTAATCGAAAAGTAATACTGCTGCTCCCACTTTTATATTGGCGTCAATACTAACTTTGTCATTACCAAATGTGGTTTCCGCACTTTGGTTTAAGTTTCCTTGGTAGTAACCCAAATTTACTGTAAAATGATTGGATATTTTTTTGTTGATGGTTCCACCAAAACCCAATGTCCCAACACCAATGCTTAGCGCCCAATTACTTCCAAATGTAATTTCACTTGAAATATTATTTGAATTTCTGGCAGCTTTTAACGCTTTTTGGGTAGAATCAGTAGCCATTTGCTTGGCAAGTCGCTCCTTTTCTTTTATTACAGCTTGCATTTCTTCATCATCTTCATCGTCATCATCAGAGGTTACCGATGAGGAATCTTTGGCATTTTTGGTTTGCGCTTGTAATTGGTTGTTTACCAAAATTACAGCACATAGCAACAGCAGTTTGAGCAGTGTTTTTTTCATGTTTTAAAGTTTAGTCAAAACTATAGTTATAAATTGGTTTATAAAATACCTATAAGTAGGTATATTATGTTTTGCGATGTTAGTTACAAAATATTAATAATTAATGTTTTAATTGTTAACTTACGGTATTGGTTGGGCTAATGTCTTAGTTTTTTTTACATAAAAAACTAAATTAACAATCAATATAAAAAATTAGGGTAAATTTTAAATTGGGTTAATTTTGCTAACTAAATAAAAGTTAATGAATTGGATAATACTAGTAATTGCAGGATTATTTGAAGTTGGTTTTGCTACATGCTTAGCAAAAGCACGCGAAAATGTTGGCACAACGGCCTCTTTATGGTTAGTTGGTTTTTTTGCTTGTTTAGCAGTAAGCATGTTATTACTTTATAAAGTAACACAAACTTTGCCCATAGGAACTGCCTATGCAGTTTGGACAGGCATTGGGGCAGTAGGCACTGTTCTAGTCGGAATTTTTATATTTAAAGAACCAGCAGACTTTTGGAGAGTATTTTTTATTATTACATTAATTGGCTCAATAATAGGACTAAAAGCAGTTTCACATTAATTTAATAATCATAATTGTGTAAATATTGATTTGAACTATTGTAAAATAATATAAGTTTTGAAAAGAATACTAATATTGAATTATTTTACAAGCCATTTAATTTATTAAATGGCTTGTAAAGTTTTTTAAATCTACATATTGTAAATTTTATTGTTAATATTATGAATGCATTCTTGAAAAATTTAATCATTAGAACAATCTTAAAGCCAAATAAAAATAAAGAATTTAATCCGCAAGCTTTATCGAGTTTTGAATTAGCAAAAGGCTACCGCGAGCTGTCAATTGTTACTAAACGTTACCTTAAAGATTTCATTTTAATAACAGTCGGAATCTTTTCTGCATCGTTTGGTTTTAAAGGATTTTTACTCACCAACCATTTTATTGATGGGGGAGCAACTGGTATTTCGTTGTTAATTTCGGCTATTACCAAAATACCTCTTTACATGCTTATAATTGGTATAAATATCCCGTTTATTATATTGGCTTACCATGTAATGGGAAAACAATTTGCTGTAAAAACCGCATTAGCCATTGCAGGTCTTTCTGCTGTTTTGGCTTTGGTTACTTTTCCTAATATTACCAACGATAATTTATTGGTTGCAGTTTTTGGTGGTTTTTTTCTAGGCGCTGGTATTGGCTTTGCCATTAGAGGTGGCGCTGTAATTGACGGAACTGAAGTTTTGGCCATTTTTTTAAGTAAAAAATTAGGCACTACCATTGGCGATATAATCATTATTATAAATGTAATTATTTTTGGTGCAGCAGCTTATCTTTTAGGTATTGAAGTGGCTCTTTACTCTATGATTACTTATTTAGCCGCTTCTAAAACCTTAGATTTTATAGTAGAAGGTATTGAAGAATATATTGGTGTAACTATAGTATCATCTCATAGTGAAGAAATTAGGGAAATGATAATTTCCACCATGGGTAGAGGTGTTACTGTGTATAGCGGAAAAAGAGGTTATGGAAAACGTGGCGAAACCGAAGAAGTTGAAATCATTTACACAGTTGTTACTCGTTTGGAATTAAACAAATTAAATACGGAAATTGAAAAAATAGAACCAACAGCCTTTGTGGTAATGAATAGTGTAAAAGATACCAAAGGTGGTATGATTAAAAGACGTCCTTTAGATCATTAATAATTACAAACAATAAATTGTTTTGTATTCAAGTATAGTATTGCTAAGTTTGCCACCATGTGGAAAAACAACGTATTAGAAACCATTGGTAATACGCCATTGGTAAAACTAAATAATATAGTTAAAGACTTACCTTGCACGGTTTTAGCAAAAATAGAAACATCTAACCCTGGTAATAGTATAAAAGATAGAATGGCACTTAAAATGATTGAAGATGCCGAACGCGATGGAAGATTAAAGCCTGGTGGAACTATTATTGAGGGAACAAGCGGAAATACTGGTATGGGGTTAGCCATAGCTGCAGTTATTAAAGGTTATAAATGTATTTTTACTACTACTGATAAACAAAGTAAAGAAAAAGTGGATGCTTTAAAAGCATTTGGAGCTGAGGTCATTGTTTGCCCAACAGATGTAGAGCCAGAAGATCCTCGTTCATATTACTCAGTATCAAGTAGATTGATTAACGAAGTGCCAAATTCATGGAAGCCGAATCAATACGATAACCTTTCGAACTCTCAAGCACATTACGAACAAACTGGACCCGAAATTTGGGAACAAACCGAAGGCAAAATTACACATTTAGTAGTAGGAGTGGGAACAGGTGGAACCATTTGCGGAACAGCTAAATATTTAAAAGAGCAAAATCCTAATATTAAAGCTTTTGGTATTGATACTTATGGTTCGGTATTTAAAAAATACAAGGAAACTGGCATTTTTGATAAAAATGAAATTTACCCTTACATAACCGAAGGTATTGGAGAAGATTTTTTACCTGCTAACGTCAATTTTGATTTAATTGATCATTTTGAAAAAGTAACCGATAAAGATGCAGCCATGATGACCCGCAGAATTCCGCGTGAAGAAGGAATTTTTGTTGGCAATTCGGCAGGATCAGCTTTAGCAGGTATCATGCAAATGAAACATATGTTTAAAAAAGACGATGTAGTAGTAGTTATTTTTCATGACCATGGTACACGTTATTTAGGCAAAATGTTTAACGATGATTGGATGCGCGATAGAGGATTTTTATTAACAGAACAAACAAGAGCAATTAACTTAATTGAAGGCCATAAACACCAAAAATTAGTTACTGCTAAAACCACAGATACAGTAGGCGCAGCGGTTCAATTAATGAAAAAATTCTTCATTTCTCAATTACCTGTAACCAATGAGGCAGGCGAATTTGTTGGCTCATTAAACGATACCACTTTATTTAGCATGTTAATGGAAAACCATGAATTGAAACAAAAAATGGTTAGTGAAGTGATGAGCAGCGCTTTCCCTTTTGTAGATGCAAAAGCTAGCATGGAAGAAGTTTCTCGCCTAATTACCAAAGATAATGCAGCTGTGTTGGTTAAAGATTTAATGAATCAAGTACATATTATTACCAAACAAGATTTGATTGAAGCTATAAGCTGATTTCAGATTTTTGAATTATGATTTGTGAATTGTAAAATGTAAAATGTGAAATGTGATTTGCGAAGTATTCCAACCATTTAACCAATAAACCAATCAATCCAATTAACTTAATTAACCAATCAACCTATAAACTAAACGTAAATGAAAAAATCACAAATAAGAATAGATGTAGAAATTGATGAAACAAACATGCCAACCATGATTAAATGGGATGCTGATGATGCTGATTTTGATGGACAACAACCTGCCAAAGCTGTTTTGCTTTCATTATTTGATGGATTACAACAAAATGCCATGCGAATTGACCTTTGGACAAACGAAATGCAAGTAGATGAAATGAATTTATTTATGTTTCAAACACTTGCTACCTTAGGCGATACTTACGAAAGAGCTACTAATAACAAAGAAGTAGCAGATGAAATTAGAGAGTTTGCACATCATTTTGGTCATAAAACCGAAATATTTGGCCCTGACCACCAACACTAACATTACTTGTTAAACAAATAAAAATGGCTGCTCTGAAAATTCAGGCAGCCATTTTTTAGTTTATTGCGTTTAATTAATGGTGAGTATTTTACTTAAGCTGGCATTTCCTTCTTTCATTAGTAAAATATAATTACCTGCTTTTAAATTATTAAGTTTAATGGTATAACTTTCCTTACCTTTTTTTATAAATAATTGCTTTGAAAAAACTTCATTTCCGGCTAAATCAAAAATAGTAATTTCAGTTGCCAAGTTTTCTAAAGCGTTTATATGGAGATTCAAAATTCCATTATTGGGGTTAGGATAAATGGTAACTTCGGCTGGAAATTGATGTTTGTGTAGTTCGTTATTGCTCAATGGCGATATGTCAAACTCTGCAAAGCCTGCGCTAATTGGTTTTGCCAAAGTAGCCGCTGTGGCAATAGTAGCTTTTACTATATTGCTCATAAAGGTAAAATTCAAATTACCAATTGAATCGCCTGCTGTATGATAAGCTTTGTTGCGTGTATCGGCACCATCGGTTAGCATCAATGCTTTTATATTATTATCCCAAAACATAGCATGGTCGCTACGCCTAAAATCAGGGGCTATTTGCCCATTTTGAGGAACTTCTACACTCAATGCTTTTAATTGTGGAACATAATTGGTGGTTGCATTTAAAAACGCATTGGTTAGTGAGTTAGAGTTGGTATTGCCACAAACTACTAAAAAATTACCTCTGAAACTATCGGCTGCTAGTGAATTATAAGTTTCAGGAAATAATAAGTTAAATCCTGTTGGAGTGCTTTGTGAATTAACTTTATTGGTATAATACCCAATCATTTCAAAGTTTAAAACGCCATTGATTACTTCATAAGGCTTAATTCCATTTTGGTTGTATCGTAAACTTCCAATTAAACCTGGTTCTTCAAAATCAAAACCAATAAATTTAATGGAGTTTTCAAAATTGTATTTACTTAAAATACGCGCTGCTTCTAGCAAACCAACCACTCCACTGCCATTATCATCTGCTCCTGGAGAATTTGCTACACCATCGTAATGAGCATCAATAATATATGTTTTTGCTTCATTAAAAACTCCAGCTTTACGGCCAATTATATTTATACCTGTTTGCGAATTAAATGTAAATGATTGTTTTTCCGTTTCTAAATTATTGGCTTTAAAATTGGCCTCGATTGAATCGCGTACTTTATTAATTAAAATTGGCGATGCAGTTAAATTCCTTACACCAGCCACATAGTTTAAGTTGCTTCGCAATAAATTGCTATCTACTTGGTTTACTAAATCACTTATATTAACTGTTTTGTTATCTGATGCGTATAATTTTATTCTGCTTGCGTAAATATTTGTACTCACTGATGAATAATTCCAAACAAGTGATTTGTTATTTCCCACTGTAACGCCATTGCCAGCGGCACCAGTAATAAAATTAGCTGCAATGGAGTCGTAATAAACCCCACCATCTTTTGAGTACTTTAACCACACTGTGCAAGCATCATTTTGCGCATCCTGCAAATTATAATTAATGGTTACTGTTTTATTTATTTCGTCAACATTGGCCGAATTGATAAATACAGTAGGAGGGTTGTTTTGGGC
Source organism: Bacteroidota bacterium (assembly GCA_027484685.1). Taxonomy (GTDB): domain Bacteria; phylum Bacteroidota; class Bacteroidia; order UKL13-3; family UKL13-3; genus JAAFJM01. Next base: position 29,016 of record JAIXSO010000044.1, on the reverse strand, counting down.
CTTGCCAAAAACAGCCAAACACATTAACATTGCTAAAATTAGTATTTTCATAATAAAATGGATTTACTGGTGAAGTTTTTCTTTCTCTATTGACATTCTCAAGGTTTTACCTTTAGTAGTTATAAATTCCACAATGGCTGATTCGTGGTTAATTCCAATCACTGTGCATTCTGTTTTATACTTAATTCCTGTTTCGTAATTGACTACTGAAATTGGGAATTTCTCACCAATATCTATTCCAAAATAGCGCACATTTTCAGGGTCTTTTACAGCTCTGTATATGCTTGAATAGCTAAATGCTGTTCCATTCTTGCCTAATTTTATTCCACCATCACCCACCAGAACCAAGTTTCCAGCCAAGTGATTCATAACTTTGCCTAAACTTATTTCAGGTATCATATAACTTTCAATAAATACTTCATCACCAATTTTAAAGCCATTTACTCTAAATACCGATTTATCATCCAGTGAATCAGAAAATTTAATATTGCAATTATATACATCTGCCGAAACGGTAACTTTGGTGGTGTGAAATGGAAAGAAAAAGGTGTTTTTATAATCAACCGAAAAGTTAGAGAGTTTTATATTTTTGGTATATGGGTGTTTACGATATAAATCGTTTTTAGCCTCCATTATTAAGGCATCTTTATTTAGCCCACCAATTTCTAAAAACCGGGTGGTGCCAGCAGTTCCTGAGGCTATATACATAATAGGGCAGTCGATTGGAGTTCCCGAAGAAATATTACCTGTATGAAACGAACAAGCACTTAAAAGTAATGCTAAACTTAATATTGAAAAGACTTTTTTCATTTTTAATAAAATTTTGAATGTTGGATATTGAATGATGAATGAAATAAAACTAGTTGTTACTTATTTTATCATTCATAATTCACACTTAATACTTCATACTTAACACTTAAAGCTTTATACAAACATTCTTTTGTTCAGTAAAAAACCTTAAAGCTTCCCAGCCGCCTTCTCTGCCAACTCCGCTTTGTTTCATGCCTCCAAAAGGAGTTCTTAAATCGCGCAATAACCAACAGTTTATCCAAATAATTCCGCTTTTAACTTGCGCAGCCATGTAATGAGCTGTATTTAAATTTTCTGTCCAAATGGTAGCAGCTAAGCCGTATTGCGTGCTATTAGCCATCATCAAAACTTCTTCTTTGGTTTCAAACGGAGTTAAGGTAACTACAGGGCCAAAAATTTCTTCTTGGTTAGTTCTACAGTTATACGCTAAACCCTCTATAATGGTTGGCTCCATAAAATAACCTTCCGCATTTTCACCATCTAGTTCTATTTTATTACCTCCATATAAAATGGTTCCACCTTCTTGTTTAGCTAAATCAATATAACTTAACACTTTTTCGAAGTGCATTTTGCTAGCAATGGCGCCCACTTTAGTATCATCCAGTAGGGGATTGCCCACTTTCAATGTTTTGGTTTTTTCAATAAATGCTGCTTTAAACTTTTCGTAAATTGGTTTTTCAATAAAAATACGTGAGCCGCATAAGCAAATTTCCCCTTGATTGGTAAACGATGAACGAACACTTTCACTCACAGCTTTTTCAAAATCGCAATCAGCAAATATGATATTCGGATTTTTTCCTCCTAATTCTAATGATAGTTTTTTAAACATAGGAGCAGCAACTCGTGCTATTTCAGCACCAGTTTTGGTTCCACCTGTAAATGAAATAACCGAAATACCCGGATGAGAAACAATAGCAGAACCAACTTTTCCGCCTAAACCATGCACAATATTTAAAACACCTTTTGGCATTCCAGCTTGTACGCATAATTCAGAAAATAAGTAAGCTGTCATTGGAGTTACTTCACTTGGTTTGGCTACCACACAATTACCGGCAGCTAGGGCAGGGGCTATTTTCCAAGTAAATAAATATAAGGGTAAATTCCAAGGACTAATACAACCTACAACTCCAATTGGAGTGCGTAAAGTATAGTTAATGGCGTGGCTTCCCATGGAGTGCGACTCGCTGGCATAATGCTCAATTGCGGTAGCAAAAAAATGAATGTTTTGAACTGCTCTTGGTATTTCGCCAAGCTTGGCCAACCAAACCGGTTTACCTTGATCAATGCTTTCAGCAATGGCTAATTGTTCAATATTTTCTTCCATAAGCGCAGCCAATTTCAAGAGAATTTTACTTCTTCCATCTGCACTCATATTACTCCATTCAGGGAAGGCTGCGTTTGCTGCTTGGTAAGCTAGTTCTACATCGGTTTCATCGCTATCGGGGCAAAGTGAATATACTTTTCCTGTAGCAGGGTTTATATTATCTAAATAACTTTTTGCATTAGGTTCTACTAACGCTCCATTAATATAATTGGCTATCTTTTGCATAAAATTTTTTATTATTCTTTGCCACTTATTTTCACAGATAAATATGAAAAATGGTTATTACTATATGGGAAATCTGTGGCGGTTTATGTTATCAATTTATCTCAAACATTCAGCTGGATCTTGCATGGCTGCGCGCTTGGCAGGCAGTATACCAAACACCAATCCAACACTTATTGAAATAGTAAAACTTAAAAATACACTTATTGGTGAAACAATGGTTTCAATATCGGTTGCAGCTTGAATTATTAAACTGATGGCAATTCCTAAGAAAATACCAATAATACCCCCACTAACGCTAATAGTTACACTTTCGGCCATAAATTGCATAACAATATCGCGCTTACTTGCACCAATACTCATGCGCAAACCAATTTCTTTAACACGTTCCAAAACGCTTGCAAGCATAATATTCATAATACCAATTCCGCCCACTAACAGCGATATAGAGGCTATAATTCCTAAAACAGTATTGAATAATTTTTTGGTTTTTTGTTCTTGTTTTAAAAGTAACTCTGGTACAATGATTTCAAAATCATTCACTCCATTATGCCTGCGCAATAAAATGCGTTGCAATACATCTACAGTAGCTTCAATTTCAGAACTTTTGGCCACCTTAACTACCAATCTATCTAATTGATGGTAGTTATTATCTGTTGCATTTTGATTGTTGCCTTCTTCTTGGTTTTGCGAAGCTTTTAAGCCCGAAATAGTTACCAAACCGCGGTTTTTATAACGTAATAAAAATGTTTTTACGGGAGTATATATTTCTAAGTCAACATTACGGATAGAAAGCTTTTGCATATTGCCTTCATCCACGTTTTTATTGTTTAAAACACCTACAATTTTCAACCAATTATTGCCACATTTTATTTCTTTACCAATTGGAGCTTCTGTATTGAAAAATTTGGTGGCTACTTTGGAGCCAATAATACAAACTGGCTGCGCATTTATTAATTGAAAGTCGCTAAAAAAATTACCACTTACTAACGAAAAATCAAGCAAATGGAAATAATCGTTACTTACGCCAACAAGCTTGCCGCCAAGCTTAATTCCTGATCTAATAAATAAAGTTTGTTGTTCTATTTCACTGCTAACTACTTCTACATCGGTTAATACTTGCCTGATATTTTCAGCATCGTACATACTTAAACCGGGGCTAAACTTTTTTTGTTCAATACCACTTTCCTTTAGTTGCTTTTCTTCTTCTTTGGTTTTAATAATGGGTTTTATAACAATATTATTGGAGCCTACTTGTTTAATTTGTTCCAAAATTTGTTTTTCAGCACCATTGCCAATGGCAAGCATTGCAATAACTGCTGCCACTCCAAATATAATTCCAAGCGAAGTTAATAAGGCCCTAAACTTATTGGTTAGCAGGGCTTCCATGCCATTTTTAAAGTTGAAAATAATACGTTGTAAATGCATGGAAATAATTTAATTATCTGTCTTTACTATTGAATTTTCTATAACCACTATCATTACTTCCTAAAGTAGGATTTTTGTTGTTTTGATTGTTGTTATTTGGTTTGCGGTTATTGTTATTATTGTTGTTACGGTGGTTGTTATTATTGTTGTTATTTCTAAAATTACGATTATTGTTATTTCTGTGATTGTTGTTTTGGTTATTGTTCATTCTACGCATTTGTTGCGCTTTAAAATCAATATCCTCCGAATCGTTAATTTGAATTTTGCCATCACTTAGTTGTTCTAAGTGGGCCATTATTTGTTCATCGCCAATTACTTCATCGTTCCAATTGCGGCAATTGGTTTTCATAAAACTTCCAATAGCATTGATATACGAGGTTTTAAAAGGCCCTTCGGGCAATTCAGTAACCTTGTTAATCATGTTTTGAATATTTTTACCATAAAACCTATACGAAATTTTGCTTTGCGGATATTTCATTGGTTCTGGCTTCACAAAAACGGTTTCTCTAGTAGGTTTTGGATATGGCGAATCAAGTTCTAATTTAAAATCGGAAATAATGAATAAATGATCGTAAAGTTTGTGCTTATAATCAGCAATATCGCGCAAGTGGGGGTTAAGCTGACCCATTAAAGTTAATATTTCGTCAGCTACTTTTTTACGTTTTTCAATGTCTTCTATCTGGGTAGCATAATCTACCATTTTTTGAATACTGCGTCCGTATTCCGAAAGTATCAATTTATTTCGTTCGGTATTGTATTCTAATGTTGCTTCTTTTATCATAAAGGCGCAATGTAATGTATATGAATTAATTTTTAAAGTACATTTTTTTCATAAATCCACATAAAACTAATCTTACCTAATCAATGTGAAATTACCTTTAAGTTGCCTAACCTCATCATCGTTATTGGTATAATCAACAATATAATAATAAACATCTTCCTGGCAAGGGTTTCCTTCAAAAGTTCCGTCCCAACCTTTATTTACATTATTGCTGGTAAAAATTAACTGGCCCCAACGGTTATAAATATTTAAAACTGCTCCTTTTGAGTTTTTGTACAAAACTTTAAACTCTTCGTTTAATCCATTTTGATTAGGCGTAAATGCATTTGGAATAAAAATATTTTTACTACCTTTAATATGGACCATTTTTGAAATAGTATCTAAACAAATTCTATTAAAAGCAGTAAGCGATACTTTATAAAAACCTTCTTCTGTAAAATGGTAACTTGTATTTTTTAAAGTGCTTGTTATTCCATTGTCAAAGTTCCAAAGATAGGTTAACTCATTTTTACTTTCTGATGTAAACAGCACTGATTGATCAATATCGGGGTTACTAGATTGGTAGCTAAAATTAGCAATGGGTTGAGGAACCACCACAATGCTTTTTGTATTATTATTATTACAAAAATTTCTACTTATTATATAATTTATTTGAAACAAACCACTTTGCTCAGGCGTAAACAAACCATTAAAAACAAATGGACCTGCAAAAAAACCTGCATTATCGGTAGGGGTTAATTTTACAGGTGGCGAACCTTGGCAAACTAAAGTATCGCTTAATTCAAAATCGGCACTAGGCTTAGGCGTGTATTGAACTGTTAAGCTATCGGCTGCCACTCCGCATCTGTTTACCCCATTAAAAACCAAAGTTACCATTCCAATTTTATTAGTATTGGCTGTAAACTTTGTCGCAAATAATTTATTATTATCAAATGTACCATCAGTATTTTCTCGCCAAAATATAGAATCATAGTTTATAGCCGATCCGTTTAACCTTAATGTTAACTCATTGCAAAGCACAGTATCAATACCAGCATATACCAAAGGCAATGAGTTTAATAACACTTGGGTGGTATCAAAATTTACGCAGGAATTATTGTCAGTTACTTTAACCCAATAATTGCCATTCGAAAAAATATTGGTAAATGGTGTAGTATCGCCCGTACTCCAAAGTTGACTTTTAAAACCGCTTACGCCAATTTTACCAACTTCTACACATAAATAAGTAATAGGGGGTAGGTTTGGTTGAGGAAAGGGGTGTAAATCAATTCGTGCATTTTGGGAAATAACGCTATCGCAATAGCTTTTAATTATTACCCTGTAACTTCCACTATCTGTTGATTGTATAGAGTTAATAACTAAAGAATCAAAAGTGGCATTTAAAATATCAATATCATTTTTTTGCCATTGGTAGGTAACTGTGCCAAAACCAGTTGCTTTAGCTTTTAAAACTGCCCTGGTATTTATACATTGGGTAATGCTTTGGGGTTGAAGGGTGATTTTGGTACTTGGAATAATGGTTAGTTTAACTGTATTAGAAGTCACACTATCGCATAAGCTTTTAATTCTTACCGAATAGTTTCCAGTATCGCTATAATTAATATTATTTATAACCAACGAATCAGCAGTTTGCCCTATAAGATTGGTATTTCCTTTTCTCCATTGGTAAGTTACCACACCATCTCCTGTGGCCTTTACATAAAAAGTAGCCCTTGTATTAATGCATTGGTTAATGACTTGTGGTTGAGAAGTAATTACGGTATTTTTATACAAACTTAAATTTACGGTATCACTTAACATAACCAAACATTTACCTGTAGCCTTTAATTGGTAAAAACCAGTATCTGAATTATTTATGTTATTTAATATTAGCGAATCTTTATTTGCACCTAAAACGGGAATTCCATTTTTTAACCATTGGTAAATTATATTGGTATCATTATTTACGGTAGCTTTAAAAACAGCCTTTGAGCCCGAACATTGTATTAAACTATTAGGTTGTTTTACAAAAATGGGCATATAAACTTTTAATTTAGCAATGTTTGAGAGCAAACTATCGCAATACGATGAAACCAAAACCGTATAATTAGCTGAATCGTTAAAGTTAGCGTTAGTGATAACCAGCGAATCAGCATTAGCACCTATAATATTCACTCCATTTTTTTTCCATTGATAAGATATATTTCCATAGCCAGTTGCAATTACTTTGAATTGGGTGTTGCTATCTTTACAAAGAGAAACACTCTTAGGTTGATTAAGTATAGTTGAGCCTCTAAGCACCGATAGCTTCACAATATTTGAAAATACTGTATCGCATAAGCTTCGTATTTCAACAGAATAATTGCCTGAATCGGCATAATTTATATTGTTTAAAACTAAAGAATCTTTTGTTTGACCTGCAATAATATTATTACCTTTTCTCCATATGTAATTTAAAGTTCCTGGGCCAATGGCTTTTACTTTAAACACAGCAATTGTATTTCTGCATTGCAAAATTGGTTGTGGTTGTTGGTTAATAACAATGGTGCTCGAAATTGTTAATCTTACAGTATCGCTTACAGTGGAAGTACATTTTCCATTTACTTTTAAATAATAAAATCCAGTATCTGCATTAGTTACATTATTTATAACTAAAGAATCCTTGTTTGCTCCAGTAATTAAAGTTCCCCTTTTAAACCATTGATAAGTAACATTGGTATCACCAGTTACTGAAGTTTTAAAAACTGCTCTCGAATTTGGACATTGTAATAAACTTATGGGTTGCTTAACAAAAATTGGCTTAAAAATTTTAAGTTTAACTGTACTTGAAAGCACACTATCGCAATTAGCTGTAACTAAAACCGAGTAATTTGCAGTATCGTTGTAACTGGCATTTGAAATAATGAGTGAATCAGCATTAGCACCAATAATATTCACCCCATTTTTTTTCCATTGATAAGTAAATGCTAATGAGCTATTAACTATTACTTTAAATTTGGCAGTACTATCTGGGCAAACTGAAATATCTTTAGGTTGACTAATAATATTTAACCTAAGCGTTACTGTAAAACTATCTTTTTGCACGCAGCCGTTAACATCGGTAGTAGTTAGTACATATTTAGTATTACTTAATGGGGTAAGTATTGGGTTTAAACAATTGGTGCAACTAAGCCCATTTGCAGGCGACCAGTTATAAGTAATAGGTTGAAAAAAAGAACTTACCGTAGCTGTATTGGTAAGTTGTATTGGGTTACTTCCACATACTAATGTATCTTTTTGAAGATTTAATTTTAAATCCGAAATTCTAACAATGGTGGTAATAGTATCAGCACAGCCAAAAGTAGGATAAGGTTTTGTAATTAATTTAAATTTATTAAAAACTGTAGGTGTTGAAATATTTAGTACTTGGTTACTTCCTAATAAAGTTGAAAAAGTAGAGTCGTACCACTTATATTCAGTAAAACCACTTGGACCAATCAATGTGGAAATGGGATTTCCTTTACATGAAATTACGGATGCTTTAAATTCATCACAGTTTACATCCACATAACCATATCCAAAATGACCACCTTGATCACAATCTCCAGTTGAAAAATTTACAGCTATGGTTTTGCCACCATATCCCGATAAATCCAAATTAGCTGATGACCAATTTTTGTAATAAACATCTGTTGCGCCTACACGCACAAATCCGGGCAATGAAGATGTAGCAACAAAGTTAAAATTTACACAACTTAAAGGAGCATTTGTTGCCGAATCAACGGCACTAACTGTAAAGCGAGGCTGTTCTGAAGCAATATGTTGTGGATCTTGAAAAACTACTGCATATTTAAAAATGAGTTTATAGTTATTTACTCCAGCTGGAATTCGGATAAAATATCGGGCTCTTTCAGCTTGGGCACCATCAATATTATTGCCTAACTTAAGTGAATAATTACCACCATCTGGAGCTACTACAGGAAAGTTGCCGTATGGGTCGGTTCCTGTTCCAGACATGAGTGTGTGGCGGCCATTAATTGCAGTCGTTGAAGTATTTGCTATTATTGGACAACAAGTTCCAGTAAAAAATTGCCAATTAGTTAAATTACCGTTTTCAAAATTAATATTTGGCGGACAAAACACAGTTTGTGCAGTTATTTTTGAAGAAATATTTAATATAAGCATAATGGCTAGCACTATTCTTAAAAAGCTTTTTTTGTATTTAAATATAAAAATGTAAAGGATTTGTATAATAAAATTACTAATGGTCATTATTTGCTTGTAAGCATTTGCTAAAACTTACTTTTCAAATATATTAATTAGTTATTAGTTTTTCAAATACAAATCAACCATTATTCAAAACTATATTTATTTCTTATAATTAACATTATGTTAAGTAATAGTTTTGAATGTAAAAAAACCGACTATGCTTTATATAGTCGGTTCTTATATTAATTAGCAAATTTAGGTACTACCCTTTTTTCTTACTATTTATAATTGCTTCTTCTTTTTTCTTGCGGTATTCGTTCATTTTATTCTCGTTCCCCATACCTGCATAAATTGTTTGTAAGCTGTAATATGCATCTTTTAAGTAAGCATATTTACTAGCTCTGTCTTCAGGAGTTTTTTCTGATTTAGCTAATGCAATTTCTTCTACTTTTTCAAATTGAGCTATAGCAACTCTAAAAATACTGTCTTGTACTTTTTTGTAGCTTGCGTATCTTTTGTCATATTCAGCTTGAGTTTTAGCATCAATGCTATTGATTTTTTCAGCAATTGCGGCAGTTTTGTTATTTGTAATTGCACCTAAATTGTAATAAGCATCAATCATATCAGGATTTAAATCAATGGCTTTAAAGTAATCAGCCTCAGCTTTAGCTACATTTGCCGCTGCTTTTTTGTTTAACTCAGCCACTTTGGTCATAGTTTCTTTGGCAGTTGCTTCAAATTGTTTTTTAGTAGCTAGATTTTTTTCTGCTTTTGCTTTTTTGTTAGCTTCATCAGCTAGTTTTTTTAGTTTTTGTGCTTCTTTGGTAGCGCCTGTTGCTGCGTTATCGTAAAGATTTCCTCTAGTATAAATTAAATCTGGATCATCAGGTTTTTGCTCATTAGCTAATTCTACTTTTTGCATCAATACATCTAGCTTATTTTGGGCTATATATATATTAATTTCTTGTCCAATTAAATCTTTCTTTTCAGGAAATAAAGTTCTTCCTTTTTCTAAGTAGCTAATAGCTGTGCTGGTATCGCCTTCTTCTAAGTAAATATTGGTTAAGTAAGCGTAAATCAAATGATCTTGGTAGTCTAATTCAATTAAACGTTTTAAGTATCTTTTTTGATCGTCTTTATTTTTTTCTTTGTTAGCAAAGTAAAATTGATTGAAAACAATTGACTTTTCGGTTAAGTTATTGCTTTTCATATCTCCATTTTTATCAAAAGGAATTAAATCAATAACTAATTGGTAGTAAGTTTGAACTTTTGCATAATCACCTCTTTGGCTAGCTTCGTAAGCAGCACTATTACAAGCAAATGCAGCATTTACTATATTGTATTCAATTTGCTCTTTGTAAATTTCTTTTTTATCTAACTCTAAGCAACGTTTTGCAGCCAAAGCCCATTTTTCAGCAGCATCAATGTCTAATTTTCTTACTTTTTCATCTTTCGATGTGGCTATGGTATCGTAAATAGCCGCTCTAAAATAAAGCATTTTTACATTATCCTTAGTATCAGGATGCTCAAATGCTGCATCAATGGCTTTTTTAGCATCTTCCATTTCTGCATTGTTAAAGTATAGAGCAGCTGACTCTATTTGACTTTTTTGTGCCCATCCATTCAGGGTAACTAAGCACAGTAAAACTAAAAGCGTTTTTTTCATGGTATATTTATATTATGTGTTATAAAATAGGGTTTACAAATTGCCTGCCAAAAGTAACAGTAAATTGTATATAAGCAAAAGTCAGCCTAAAATTTAATATGGTTGCTTTTGTTTATTTTTTTAAGCTAAAACTAATTGCAGTGAGCGTCTATTGCGTTGTTCCAACAATATTTTTTTGCCTTCGGTAAATTTATTGGCCTCAGCCGATTCGTAGTTGCTAATGGTTAAAAGTTCTAAATTGCTGTTTGATTTTACTCTGTAATTTTGCTCTAAATCGTTGATTAAATCATTGCATTTGTGCTCGTTATAGTCAACACAAACAGTAAAACTAATAGCCGAATTTTGCATAACATTTATTTTTACGCCATAACTGGCAAATAATGAAAAAATACTGCTCAAGTTTTCTTCTACTATAAAACTAAAATCTTTACTAGCTATAGAAATAAGCATTTGATTTTGCTTAAAAATATATGTTGGTACTTGGTCTTCTTTTTCTCTAGAAACCCCTACCGTTGTTCCTTCATCTCCGGGATTGATAAACGATTTTACATACAAAGGAATTTCTTTATTTAAAAGCGGTTGTATGGTTTTTGGGTGAATTACCGTTGCGCCATAAAAGGCCATTTCAATGGCTTTATTATAACTCAAACCCGAAATTTTTACTGCTTCGGCAAAACGTTTTGGATCAGCATTCATCACTCCGGCTACGTCTTTCCAAATGGTCACACTTTCTGCATCTAAACAAAAAGCAAAAATAGCCGCACTGTAATCAGAACCTTCGCGACCCAATGTTACCGTGGTGTTAACCGAACTGCGACCAATAAAACCTTGGGTAATAACCATCTTTTTTTGTACAATTGGTTTTAAGGTTTTGGCTATTTTTTCGTTGGTTAAACTCCAGTTTACTTTTCCTTCGCGGTAAGTATTATCGGTACTGATAAAATTTTGAGCATCCATCCAGCGGTTTTTTAAACCAGCTTCGTTTAAGTAAGTACTTACTATTTTGGTAGAAATAATTTCGCCATAACTTACTATTTGGTCATAATGGTAATCGTAATTATTATCAGGCTCCGCCTCTAGCAAACATTCTAATTCAATAAAAATGTTCTCTATATCGTCAAAAGCGTGGCTTTGTGTTTGTGGTAATAATTTATCAATAATATTATAATGAAATTGCTTTATTTCCTCAAAAGTTGAGTACTTAGCATCGGTTTTATTAAAATAAGCATCTACTAATTTTTCTAACAAATTAGTAGTTTTTCCCATTGCTGAAATAACAATTAATACATTTTCGTTGGCAAAATTGCCTAACACTTTTGCGACATTTCTAACCGCATCTGCATCTTTTACCGATGCACCCCCAAATTTAAAAACTTTCATTAATACTGATAAAATACTTGTGTCGCAAAATAAAACTAATATTTGATTTTTGATTTATGATTTGTGAATGATGATTGAGCTTTTATTTTGTGATTATTATTTAAGCTTGTAAAACTCAAACTTTTTTGGCAATAATTTATATATTTGTGATATGAAAATTTTGTTAGATATTCCTGATAATAAAGCAGCTTCTTTGTTAGAAGTTTTAAGAAGCATTTCTTATGTAAAAGCAAAACCGGTTACTGATGCAAAAGCGCAATTAATATCTGAAATAAAAGAAGCAGTTGATGAAATAAAGTTAATACGTGCTGGTAAGAAAAAAGCCAGAAATGCTGAAGATTTTTTAAATGAGTTATAGTGTTAAAACAATTGCTGTTTTTGAAAAAAAAAAAAAAAAACTAATTAAAAAATATCCATCTTTGAAAGGTGAGCTTTGGGAGTTAGTTCAAGAGCTTAAGTTAAACCCAGAACAAGGCACACCAATTGGTAAAAACTGTCATAAAATTCGAATTTCGATAGCTTCCAAAGGAAAAGGGAAATCTGGTGGAGCAAGAATAATTACTAACTTTATTATTTCAGAACAAACCGTTTTTTTGCTTTCTATTTACGATAAATCTGAAAAAGACAATTTAACAGACGGTGAAATAGCTGCTTTAATAGATTCAATCCCTCATGATTACTGACAAAATTCCCTACCAACCAATCACTTAATCAACTTATTAACCAATCAACCTCAAAACCAACCCCTACCCCAATTCCTCAAAAAAGCCTGTTTGTTTGTTCTTTTTGCAGTTATTCCAATCATAGTAACGGCCATTCATGGCTATATAAATGCCGGCAGGTAAGCTTTGTACAAAAGCCAAAGCACTTCCAAGGTTAAATAATCCATCGCTTGAGCCAAATTTATATGGAATCATAGCACCGGTAATTACCACAGTTTTACCTGGAATTTTATCAGCTAAATATTTAGCCGTTTCGGTCATGGTATCTGTTCCGTGGGTAATTACTATTTTATTTTCATCGCAACGCTGGCAACTTTCCAATATGATATTTCTATCCATATCGGTCATTTCTAAACTATCAATTAGCATCAATGTGCGCACACTTAAATCTAATCGGCTGCGGCCAAGTTTCAGAATTTCATTGATATGTGAATCTTTAAAGAACAATTGTCCTGTCAATTCATTGTATTCTTTATCAAAAGTTCCGCCCGTTACAAATAGTCTAATTGCCATAATTAATAATTAATTTACGCTGCAAGAATAAGGAATTGAATAAGGCTATTATATTTGAACCCAATAAATTTTTTAAACAATTGAAAAAAAATGTATTCAGTTTTGGAGTAATACTGTTGGTATTGCTTGCTATTGGCGGTTCTTATTCGTTTACCCAAAAAGCTAAAAAGCCAAAAGTTAAAAAAGTGATTTTTATAATTGGTGATGGAATGGGCTTGGCACAAATTAGTGGAGCCATGAGCGAAAGTACTGATCGCAATGCTTTTGAAAGGTTTAAGGTAATTGGTTTAAGCAAAACTTCATCGGCCGATAATTATGTAACCGATAGCGGTGCTGGTGCTACTGTTTTTGCCATTGGTAAAAAAACTTTCAATTATGGAATTAGCGTTGGAACTGATTCGCTTCCATACCCAAGTTTATTTGAAATGATGAAAAAGAAAAAAATGGCAACTGGTGTGGTTGTTACTTCATCTATTACGCACGCCACCCCTGCTTGTTTTTACGCCCATGTTTCATCACGCAAAAGCGAAGATGATATTGCAGAATTTTTGTTAAAAGGCAATTGCGATATAGCTATTGGTGGTGGAACTAAGTTTATTACCGATAGAAAAGATAAAAAGAACTTAACTGAGTTATTGCAAATGAATGGTTTTATAGTAAAAACCGATACCACCAATAATTTTGAGCCATTTAATGGCAATAAACAAGTTTATACTTTGGCTTACGATGGCATGAAACGTAAACTAGATGGCAGAAACGATTTTTTAAAATTGGCTTCTATGCATGCTATCAGTCAGTTAAATAACAACAAAAATGGTTATATGCTCATGATTGAAGGCAGTCAGGTAGATTGGGGCGGACATGCCAATGATTACCAATACATGAAAACCGAATTGTACGATTTAAACCAAACCATCAATGCAGTTTTAGATTACGCTGAAAAACAAGGAGATATTTTAGTGGTAGTTACAGCTGACCATGAAACAGGTGGGCTTTCGTTGCACCCCAATAAAGACAATAAAAAACAATTTACAGCAAATTACTCCACTGGAGGTCATTCAGGAATAATGGTTCCCGTTTTTGCTTTTGGCCCTGGAGCTGAATTGTTTGGTGGGATTTATGAAAACACCCAAATTCATTATAATTTCAAGCAATTATTAGGTTTGGAGTAAAATGATAAAGGTTGGTGAGGACACCAACCTTGGACAAGCGCTTCGACAGGCTCAGCGACCGAAAAAATATTGAACACCAACATTGGACGAAGAAGTGAAAGATGTTTTCAGCGGAATTCAGCGAAATCTGCGGGAGAAAAAACAGAAAAGGTTGGTGAGGACACCAACCTTGGACGAAAGATTGTTGAAGGACACCAACTTTGTACAAGTTTTTAGAGAGACTAATAATGGCCGTCATACTGTAAGTATCTTCTTAGCTTTAAATGGTTACTTTCCATTAGCTGGCCACCAATAAATTCAAGGAAGATTCCTACGGAATGACCAGCACTAACTAACAAAAAAAATGAAAGAAATAAAACAATTGATAAAAAACCTTTTGCTTATTGAATGGCGCGAACGCTATGCACTAAATGGCATTTTATTGTATGTGTTTTCATCTATCTTTACTGTGTCGCTATCGGTTAAAGTGCTTAATTTACCTACATGGAACGCAGTTTTTTGGGTTTTGATTTTATTCAGTTCTATCAATGCCATTGCTAAAAGTTTTATAGCCGAATCAAAAGGCAAAATGCTTTACTTTCATGGTTTGATTTTACCTGAGCATTTAATTTTAGCAAAATCAATTTACAGTGCCATTTTAAATTTGGTGCTAAGTTTTATAGCCTTGTTATTTTACAGTACTGTTTTGGGCAACCCTATCTATAGTTTAGGATTTTATTGTTTGATATTGGTTTTAGCATCCATCGGTTTTGCTTTTACCTTTACCATGATTTCGGCCATTGCTCAAAAAAGTGGGAACGGAAACCTGCTCATGCCCATTTTAAGTTTTCCTATTATTATTCCATTTTTGCTTTTACTCATCAAATCGAGCAAAAAAGCCATGGATGGCATTGATGTAAGTTTAATTTACACCGATTTATTTCTTTTAGTAGCCATGAATTTATTAGTGGCAGCCTTGGCTTATGTATTATTTCCTTTTTTGTGGAAAGAGTAGCTTAAAGCATATTTAAAGCTATTTATCTACATTTTTATGGGTAATTATTCAATTACTTTTCCATCTTCTCTTGGGCCTCTTAAATGAATTACTAGTCCATTCAAAAAATTACGCAATATTTGGTCACCGCATTCTTTGTAATTTGGATGATCTTCTTTCCTAAAAAAGGCGCCTAATTCACTTGGTGAAATATTAAAGTCCACTAATTTCAAAATTGCTATAATATCATCATTTTTTAAATGAAGTGCTACGCGCAGTTTTTTAAAGATATCGTTGTTGCTCATAATTATTTTTCAAATATAAAATTTTATACGCAATTGTCAGGCTTTAAATAAAACACCATTTTTTAAGTTTTAATAGCATAATAATTAAAGCCTATTCTTATTAATTGTTCAAGTAATTACTTGGGTTTACAAATGTATTTACTATTGTAAATAGTAACTTTTCGAGCTCAAAACACTACCATAAACACTTAAAAAAGAGTGAATTAGCGTGTAAAAACTAAGATTCAAGTTCAACCCTTTAAAATACAAATGTAAACTGCATACTTTACATTTGTATTTAAGCTAAACATTTGTAAATTTGCGACTATACAAATGTATTATATAGCTGATTTTCAATATGGATGAACTTAACAAACGTGTATGTGAAATAATGGAGCGTTTTTGTGGCTCTAAATCAATATTTGCTACCGAATTGGGGGTAGGGCTGCCTGTAATTACCCATATTTCATCTGGTAGAAATAAGCCTGGAGTGGATATTTTACAAAAAATACTGCACACCTACCCTACTATTGATGCCACTTGGTTAATGATAGGAAAAGGTGAAATGATAAAGGTCGAAAAAACCTCGTTAAATATTGATAATGAAATCAATAATATTAAAAATTTAGCTCAACAACTGGAACAATTTAAGGAAAATACAGACTCGGTTATTAGTTACCATAAGCTATTTATGGATGAATTAAGACACTTTACTGAACTTGACAATATTTTACTAAACACCCAAGTTGGAATGAGCGAAATTCAACAAAAAATGGACGAAGAATTGGCTAAATTAAAAGTAAAAGTTGATAAATAGATATTGTATTTTATTATATTGATAAATAGATATTTATAACATTAAATTTGAGAATATTTTATAAGGCAATAACTCTTATAAATTACAACTAGATTTTCTTGTATTAATTAAATTCATCTCATGTTATTATGAAATTAATTTATCTGCACTTGGCTTCTATCTTTTTCTAGCGCCTGAGAATGGGCTAAAAAAATCATAAAAACTTTTGAGTGAATATAAATGTTAATTGTATGTTTGCATATCAAACTTAATTAGACTAAATAAAAATAAGATGACTGAAAATACTGAATACTGGAATATATATGCTGAACAAACTCCTAATCCTGAAACGATGAAGTTTGTTTTCAACAAAATGATTTTGCCTGATGAGGCCGAAGATTATCCAACCAAAGAAAAGGCAAATGCCTCTCCTCTAGCTAAAAGTTTATTTGAATTTAGCTTTGTAAATGGTGTTTTTGTAATGAATAATTTTGTTACCATTACCCGCACTCCTGAAGCTGAATGGCATGAAATTACACCAATTGTCAAAGAATTTTTAAAAGCTTACGTAGAAGCTGGCGAGCCAATTAGTTATAAATCGGACAAGTCAAATATTGAAGGTGCTGATAATATTATAGTTGCTCAAATTTTAGATATTTTGGATACTTATATCAAACCAGCGGTTGAAAACGATGGCGGAATGATTTCGTTCAAATCGTTTAACGAGGAAAGTGGATTGGTAACTGTTGAATTGAAAGGTTCTTGCAGCGGCTGCCCATCATCTACGGTAACTTTAAAACGTGGCATCGAAGGATTGTTAACCCGCATGGTTCCGCAGGTTAAAGAAGTGGTGGCCGAAAGCCTTTAAGAAAATATTTTTGATTACATACAAATAAGGCTGTCTCAAATGCCTTAAAATGCTTGTCAGTTCGAGTGAAGTCGAGAACCTAATAATCACGTTTTCAAAACATTTCTACCGATAGCTATCGGTATACGCTCAATGTGACAGAACACAAAGAGGTCGTCCTTTTGAGACAACCTCTTTTTTTATATTTACACTTTAATTATGACTCCTTTAGACTTAAAACTGAATCAAATTTTGAATGTATTACCTAGCCAAAAGCCAGGTTTTATTTATACCATTCCGTTTACTCCCAATTTGCTCAATCACTTTAATAGTGTGCATGCGGCAGTTATTTTTTCGCTTGCCGAAGCTACAAGTGCGCAGTTTTTACTTCAAAATTTTGAAGCATTTCAACATGAGTTTATCCCTTTGCTAAGAAGTACGCAAACCAAATATAAGCAACCTGCATTTTCGGCTATTTATGCCAAAGCTGAATTTAAAAATACCAGTAAAGAACTTGTAATAACTGATTTACAAACCAAAAAACGAGCTTTGGTAACCATTTCAGTAACCGTTCATGATGAGGAAGAAAAATTAGTTTTTACCAGTGAACTAGAATGGTTTTTAACCTTAAAAACTAAATGATGCCTTAAAGCGTATATGATTGTATGAAGTTTTTTCAAATAATTTGTTTAGCAGCATTGTTAAGTGCTTGCAGCAAACAAACCACCACCATAAGCCAACCAATTATACCAAATACACCTAAAGAAGATACTTTTAAAGTGAATTTCTTAGCACTTGGCGACTCCTACACCATTGGGCAAAGTGTATTTTTTGAGGAAAATTTTCCGAATCAATTGGCAAAAACATTGGCTAACGATACCATTTTATTTAACGAAGTAAAAATTATAGCCACCACCGGCTGGACAACCACCAATTTGATTGATGCTATCAATAATCAAAATTTGGATAAAAAGTACAACTTGCTTTCGCTTTTAATCGGGGTAAACAATCAATACCAAAACAAACCCATTGAACTTTACAAAACTGAGTTTAAAACACTTATAAACAAAGCAATAGTTTTAGCTAATTTTGATACCAATAAGGTTTTTGTGGTTTCTATTCCTGATTATGGCTTTACTCCTTTTGGTAAAAACAACCAAAGCACCATTTCTGCTCAAATTGAAAACTACAATCAAATTAATAAAAGCATAACAGATTCCTTAAATGTGAGTTATTTGAACATTACTCCTATTTCGCAAATGGGTTTAACCAATCCTGAATTAGTAGCATCTGATGGTTTACACCCAAGTGCCGCCATGTATAAAATGTGGGTTGACCTGATGAAACCTGTGGTTTATAAAAAGATAGTTGGTAAATAATGGTTTGCTTCTTTTGAATTTTGTAGAGACGTTTAATTAAACGACTTTACCTTTCCAATAGAAAACAATTGAAATTATTGAGAACCAATGTAGAGACTTTGCACGCAACGCCTTTTTTATTGGAGACGTAACATGTTAAGTCTCTACGTTTTCCCGCAATGGTTTATTTGGTGTATTTATTCCACCACTACAAATTTTATTTGTAATGGATACGCTTTTTTGTAAGGTTGTAAATTACTTGTTCTACTGTACTCCAAATTGATTTCATAATTACCAATTTGTTCCGGTTTAATTATAAATAACCTGTTATTTGGGGCTAATTGAATTTCCAATTTTTCTATAGCTTTGCCATTTCTTTTTGTACTTAGTATTTTGTAGTCTTTGTATTCATTATTTTGGGTTGATGAAAATTCATAAGTAACAAATCCTTTAAAAGCTTCTGATAGTTTTATGGTATCAGCATTAGCATAATAATTATAATCAAAGTCGTAAATAATATCAAGTGTTTTAAAAAAATCGTTTACCAAATTATTTAAAGCCTCGTATCTAATTAGGCTGGCTATGTTCAAAATTTCTTGATTGGTATTTAAAACAAGCAGCTGTAACGAATCAGCATATTTGTTCCCAACCAAATAGTTTTTTACTAATAAACAAAAGCCTTCCAGGGCAATTCTGTTCAATTCAATATTGTCAGATGATTTGATTTTGTTTGAAAGCTTCTCATAACCAGCTTCAATCATTACTAGTCTATTTTTAAATACAATTCCTTTTTTATCAGTTCGGTTGAAGTTATAGTAATCATTTATCTGGTTAACCAAACGCTGCGTTTCTTTGTTTATAAAGGAGGTAGAATATTTCAAACACATTTCATTGTTCTTGTTTTCATTGCAAGAAAATAAGGTGGTTATTATTATTGCTAGGAATAGTATTTTGAATTTCATAGTGTAACAATATTAATAAAATAAACACCAAACTTAAAACGTTTTGTTTGGAAAAAAATGATGAAATGGATTACAAACCATTGTTGTAACGTTCGACCCCATCGGGGTCGTATGTTTATAGAAAACAATTAAGCTATAAACATGCGACCCCGATGGGGTCGAACAATAGTTATAATTGGGTTTGTATTTTTAGAAACATTGCACGCAACGTCTTTTTTATTGGAGACGTAACGTGTTACGTTTTTACAATTTCCCGCGCAGGTTAATTTTTCAATAACCAGGTGCAAACATTACGCATCTAAATCCTGAATAATTAATATATTCTGCTTCATCGTTATAATTCCCTGTTCCCAATATTGAATGTTTTATATTGTTATAGCATTTAATGTATTCATCGTATTTAATAAAGACAGGTTTTGAATTTTCTTCATCAATTATAAGTATGTTACATTTTGTATTTACTTTACCTAAAGAATCTAATTCTAAACATCTTTCAATTTTATCTCTTTTTATTTTGTGGAATAAAGCTTCGTTTTTATAGCAATCAAAGTTATTTGAATTAGAATCATAAAATACTCTTTCTAATCTATTGACAAACCTGGATTTTTTGTTGATTTTAAAACTATGTTTATAATTATAAAGCAATTTTTTACTTGGTTTACTATTATTACCAATTTTCAAATCAAAGAAGTAATCAATCTGCCTTGTTAAATCAAATGCATAATCATCTTTATACCAGTATTCTCTCAATTGATCGTAAATGTACTCAATACTTTTGTCAGGTAAACCATTGCTAATTGCAAAATTTCCACTTGGGTCATTGGCAAAAAAAAGTTCTTCTTTGGTAGGCAATCTAAAGTTAGGGTATAAATAATTACTATTCCAAATAATTCTATTTCTAAAATCATTTTCATCTGTTGTTGAATCTTTTATTTCCCATTTTTCATAATATTTTCTTTCAAAAAAGGGTGTCATTTCAAAAGTAAAAGCCTCAAGTGTAAACAGAGAATAATTGCTTGAACAAATAAATTGTTTTTTGATTTGTTTTTTATTTTTTATCACAAATTTATTCAAAATATATTCATTAAGCCTTGATGTTTTCCAAGTACAAAATTCTATTATTTGTTTATTGGTTAGCCCTAAAACAGGAAGATTGTCATATTCCGGATGAAATAGCCTTATAAAATTTACCTCATCTTTTGGTAAATATTCTAAAATTAAATTTCTTTTACTAGAATATCGGTCAACATAATATATCCAAAGCAAAAAAGTAAAATACTCCTTATTAGTGGTTAAATGATTGGATATATAAAATGGTTTTAATGAGTCTTCCGGAGCAGGAACGCATAATATCATATCAGTTGGCACGTACTTCATTTTGATAGGTTTTTTATTTTTTACCTGCCCAAAACCAATACTACAGCTTAGTGTAAAGAGTACAATTATGATTATTTTGAATTTCATATTTTTAGCAATTATTTTAAATACTTCCTGGAAATTCATCTAACAAATACCTTAATACAAATAAGCCAATAATTATTAAAGCAATAATTCTAGAAGGTTTTTTGAATCGGTTCATATTGATAGCTGTCTTTAGTATTCTGTAAATAATAAAAATTGGTATACTAAAAGCAATAAGCGCTAAAATAAATCCAAATGTTAAAACACTCCATCCTTCAGTATAGGTTCTTTTCCAAATCCATGGCTCCAAATCGTGTAATTTTATAAACGTCTTCCAATCTTGTTCAGTGTTAAAAGTATCAATCTTACCAGTTTTTTCATTAATAACAAAATAACCAGATTTAAAATCGCCATAAGATGTACTACTTTTACCAATTACACAATCATCGTAAAAATAAAATTCTTCTATTCCTTGTAAGTACATACCTTTTACATTTAACCACACATCAGTCATTATTTTTCCATTTGGCGTTTCCTCTTGCCAGTCTGAGAATGCATTTAAACTAAATAATAGAAATATAATGAGTATTATTTTTTTCATGGTAAAACAATATTAATAAAATAAATACCAAACCTAAAACGTTTTGTTTGGGTAAATTATTGGGATGGTTTTGAATTTTATATAGAAGTTGCGCTGCAAGTCTTTAATTTATTTAGCAGTTTCAAATGTGATATTATATCCTTCCAAAATTTCTGTATGTTGAAAATTATCTAAATACTCTGTTATTGAATTACCATTGGTTATATCCAAGATATAATAGTTATTATCTTTATACCTTGAACTTATTTTAACTACCACTTTTTTCTGCCATTTTTCAAATATATATTTTCCAGTTTCAAGATTGAGCACATTATAACTTCCTCCAACAAACCCTTTATTATTGATGCGTATAAAATGATCATAATACATAGTATCATTATTTACTATACCTATCTCTGCATTTTTAGTAATTTTCACAAACGATGAATCATAATAAACTGCATCTTTGGCTACTAATAAATTTTTTCCAATAAGCGTAAAGTCTAAAATATCGTATTTAACTTTTGCTGAAATATTCTTGTTAATTATTTGCTGTATATTTTCGTTGAGAATAATTTTTCCTTTATTATCACAAACAGCCATTTTATTGTTTTTAAAAAGTAAAAGATAGGGCAGTTTGTATTCTGAGTCTTTACTATTTGGTAAAAAATGTCTCCTATAAACCAAAATACTATCATAAATAAAAGGCAAAATAACATTCCCTTTATAGTCAATCAAGCCCCATTTTTTTCGTAATGCCATAATGTTTTTGTTAAAGAATTTACGACCATAAACTACACTAGTATCTACGTTGTAACAATCGTCAGCAGAATCTTTGTGGCAAGGACTTTCAGTAAAAATAGTATCAACAAAATTCGACCATAAATTATCTCCAAAATCCATGTAAAGAGTAAGATCTGTATTTAAAACTGAATTTGCATGAATTCTTAAACCATTAAACGTAGCATCAACATGTGATATTACTTTTCCTGATGCATCTTTTACAGTGAACCCGCATTTTTCTTGAACTCGAAAAGGAGTTATTTCCTGAGAAAAGCAATGACTAATTGCTAAAAAAGGATTTAAAATAAAAAGGATTGCTATTTTGTTCATGGTATAACAATATTAATAAAATAAACACCAAATGTAAAACGTTTTGTTTGGGGTAATGATAAAGATTTAAATGTTTCTTTCAATTATTTTTCATTGAAACACTGCTAAGTTTATTCTTTAAAAGTAAAAATTTTCCTTTTTCATTAATTCGTACCGAATAATCAAGTATGTATTCTTTTTGAACTTTAAACTCATCTTTATAAAAACTACTTTCACATTCAGTACATCTAAAATGAAAATCTTTTTTTGAATCAACCTTTGGTTCAATAGAACTTTCACCGCAAAGTGTGTCTAACCATTCAATACAATCAATTGCACTACCATTTGGATGAAAACTAACTAGAAACATATCATCACCTTTCATTCCAATTCCTGTAGAAATTGTGATTACTAAAACAATAATATTATTGTTAAATAAACTAATTTTACTTTTAATCGAAATTGAAAAATTAACAAATTCGGCTGTATCAAAAATTACATTATCACTTTTATTGAAAGTAAAATTTACTTTCTTCTTTACATCATATACATTTATGATACTAGGTATTAATCTTGGCTTTAAATTTATTTTTAAAAATAGTTTTTTAAATTCATCCAATTCATTATTAGAATTTGAGGTTAAACCTATTGTAACTCCTTTTATTTCTTTTGGTCTTAAATATTTAAGTTGAGGATTTTGAGTGCTTTTAAGTGAATTTTCGAATTTTATTTCCTGTACCAGAGATAATAAGTGATTAAACAATGTTGAATCATTTGCATTTGATAATAAAGTTTTGAAAGAGTCTATTTCTTTGCCTTTATTATTTAATAGTTCATTAGTAGAATCAAAGTTTATTCTCTGTTTATTTTCATTGCCACAGGCAATAAAAACTATCAGAAATATAATCAGGATTTTGAATTTCATGGTATAACAATATTAATAAAATAAACACCAAACCTACTAACGTTTTGTTTGGGAAATGATTGGAATAAAATGTAAAACCTTTGTTCTTATGTTCGACCCCGTTGGGGTCGTATGTTTATAAAAACACATTAGGCTATAAATATGCGACCCCGAAGGGGTCGAATAACGGTTTGAAACTAATTTACGTTTTCCCGCAAGGTTTTATTTTTGATTACCTTTCCTTAATATTTTTGAATAAGAGTATATCTTTAGTACCTCCAATTGTTTTTTCATAAAGTCTGCTTGAATTTGTGAAGCTGAAATATAATCGTAATTGGGGCCATTTTCAGAATCTACAAGTTTGTCAGTAGATTTAATTGGCGAAAAACCATCAGGACCTTCAATATCATTATATCTTTCCAGCATAATATCTACACAAAAATTTAATGGATACCGCATTATTTGAATGAGTTTACCTTTTTTATCATATCTCTTTTCTTTTAAATAAATTACATTATAGTATTTATTGTCAAAAGCATTTTCTAATTTAATTATGGTATCTTGAACTATATGCTTTTCCAAAGCACCATTTTTATAAAAATATTTCATTTCAATTCCATTAACATTATATGCTTTCATCACTAAACTATAAAGTTTATCTTTCCAATCGTCTGGGTAAAAAAAACGCAAATCCATTCTTGGATATTTGATAAAGTGAATTGGCCCTCTTTCAAAATACAATAAAATTGAATCACCTAAATACTCAAAGTAATCCTCATTTAATACATGTTTACTAATAATTGCACCAATTGAATCATAAAATATTGCCTCATGGTTAAATATTTCAATACCGTATTGGTCATATTTTTCATTGGGGTGCACACCTTTAATGTAATCCCAAATTCTCCATACTTCAGTAACTGACATATAAGAAAAGATTTTAGAAAATTGTTTACAATTAAAATTGTATTCTTCAACTAAGTTGTCATTCTTGTAATATTTAGCATTTACGGTTGAATCTAAAATGTTTACATTATATTCTAATATTTTATTTAAATTTTCATCATAAATGTAGTAATTTAAAGTTGCATGTAAATACACATGTTCAAATTCTGTTCTTTTTAATCTACCATCTTTATAATAGCTATATGTTATTTCATCATAAATAGAATCATTTGGTGAATTATAATTATATAACATTCTTGTGCTAACATATTCCCCTTCACCATCAGAATCATCCGCAAGCTGAGTGTAAACTTTCATTCCACTTAGGTTAATGTATTGTGCATGAGCAAATGCCATTTGTAAAGTAAATAATATAAAAAATAGTATTTTGGATTTCATGGTATAACAATATTAATAAAATAAACACCAAGCCTAAAACGTTTTGTTTGAGAAAATTATTGGAATGGTTTAGAGTTTTGTAGAGACGTTAAGTGCAACATCTTTTTTATTGGAGACGTAACGTGTTGCGTCTCTACATTTTCTGCATCAATTAATAATTTTCTTCAAAAAAATTTATATTGCCTTTGTTATGCTTGCAAAAAAACATCAAATAACTATTGGTATATTTATTCTTTTAATAGGCTTGTTTGTTTTCACTGCAAAAGCACAAAAATCATTTGTTTATTATGGCTTAGGAGTTGGTGATGGCTACGGATTAAAGCAAATCAACATACAAAATTATTCAGATACGATTTGCATAACCCCTCCAATTTATCACTATATTGGAAACTTCAATAAATTTGGCTTGGCTACAATTACAAGGTCTGCGCCCTTTTTTTCTCTTATTAATCCAAAAACTCCTTATTATTACCATCCTTCAGATGATTCTGTAATTATTAATTACTGGTATTTTTTTTATCCTGATAGTAGCTTTAATAACTATAAAGTAGTTGGAAGTGTTTTGGATAAGCAAAGATATTATTTTGACTTTTTAATAAGTGATAGTAAAAATAATGTTTTACATAACCCTAATTTTTATAATCTTACAATGGAAGATATGCTTGGTTCTCCCCGACATAAAAATTATGTTGACCAATGGGGAAATTTTTATCCAAATGTGTTTAATTTTTATACTGAAAATGTATTGAATGGAAGTGAACTAATCTTTTTTCATGAACAAGAAGGACTAATAAATGAAAATGGTAAAGTTATTTTACCTCTTATTTATGATTATGTTGGTTTGAAAGAAAAGGAAACATTACTCCCTTGTCAAAATCCAATTTATCCAATTGTTTACAGAAACAAATTAGGTTTTATTGATTCAACGGGTAAAGTAATTATTGAACCAAGGTTTGAGAATAACATAAATTCTGAAGGAGTGAAGGATATGACCGAAGGAGAAAGATTTGAAATAAATAGATTTTTTGATGGTATTTGTAAAATAGAAGAAAATGATAAGTTTGGCATTATTGATACAACTGGAAAAGTAATTATACCAATCATTTATGAGCATATTTATTTTGAGTTTACCAATAAACACGACATACCTTATGAACATATTCATTATATAACCTCCCAAGATAATTTAGGCAATTCTTTTAAATTCAATTTAAAAGGAAACCTGATTGATAATAAATAATTATTGAATGGGTTTGGCATTTGTAGAGACGTTGCACGCAACGTCTTTTTTATTGGAGAAGTAATAGGTTACGTCTCTACGTTTTCCCGCACGTCTGAGGAAGGTTTTCTATTTATAAATATCTTTTCTATGACCTATTTTTTGAATTTCTACAACTTTTACCACATCTTCAATACTATAAACAATTCTATAATCTCCTGATCTTACTCGCCATAATTCATTTTTTTGCGCTTCCAATTTCTTTGCACCAACAGGACGAGGGTTACTTGCCAAATCATCAATTACAGTAGCTATTTTTTTTACAATAATTGTGGGTAGCTTACTCAATTCTTTTTGAGCCGATTTTTTTAAAACAATACTGTACATAATTACAGTTTACCTTTTTTCTTTAGTTGCGCTTTTACCTCTTCCCAAGCCACTGTTGGTTCTTCTGCTCGCGATTCAGCAATGATTACATCAAATAAATCTTCAATTTCCTCTTCATGCTCAATTAAAGTTTTCATTTCAATAACAACAGCTTTTTTACGGTTTTTATCATCTGTTATATAGCTTACACCTTTCATTTTATTAATAATTATTGTTTTTACAAATATAAAAAATTGAAACTCATTACCCTTAAATTTATTTATCTATAACTAAAACGTTTGCTCGTCTGTTCGACCCCTTTGGGGTCGTATGTTTATAGAAACACATGAGGCTATAAATATGCGACCCCTAAGGGGTCGAACAACAGTTGATATGCCGCAGAGACGCGATTAATCTCGTCTTTACCATGCCAACGGAAAAACAATTGAAATAAGAAAAAACCATCTGTAGAGACGTTGCGTGCAACGTCTTTTTTATTGGAGACGTAACATGTTACGCCTCTACAATTTCACGCACAGTGAGAATTATTGGCTATTCAAAATTACGCTAGATCCATAGTAAATAGTATTTTTAATTTTGAACTCATTGTGAATAACAGTTGAGCCAATTACTATTTTCTTATAATCATTTATTTTTGTATCACCCCACCTAATTTTCTCGTAAAAACGGCCATCAACATAACAGTTATTTCGCTTTGATTGATTTTTTGTGTTAGCATTTAAATACTTGTAATCAATCAATAATTCAATCAAAGTTGATGTGTTTTTTTTAAGATAAATATACTTATTGAAAAAAGATGGAAAATCTCTGCCACAATCAACAAAAGCAGGGTGAAGATAAAATTTAGTGCCATTACTATCAAGTATGTACAATGAAAGATTACTAATTAAATTTTTATTTGGGGTATAAGCAAATGAATCTATTTCATCAGTTCTTAAATGTGTAACAAATACAGGATAAGGGATTTTTTTGCTCCCAAAACAACTATTTTGCTTTACTAAAACCCCTACTTTAAAATAAACTACATCTTTTATTGTATCAATGTTTACATATTTTAAGGAATAACTATACTTGGGCTTTGTTTTGTTTTTTTGACAAATTCCGTTGTTATGGAATAAAACAAAAGAGGTTATTATTAGTAGTATTTTAGCTTTCATGGTAAAACAATATTAATAAAATAAAGACCAAACCTAAAACGTTTTGTTTGGGAAAATTATTGGAATGGTTTTGAATTTTGTGGATACGTTGCACGCAACGTCTTTTTTTATTAGAGACGTAACATGTTACGTCTCTACATTTCCCGCACCGATTAATAATTTCCTTCAAAATACTTTATATTACCTTTATAAAAAAAACAAAAAAACATCAAATAACTATTGGTATATTTATACTTTTACAAAGCTTATTTGTATTTACTGCAAAAGCACAAAAATCTTTTGCTTATCGTGGCTTATGGGATGGTGATAGCTATGGTATCAAGCAGATAAATAAACCAAATTATTTAGATGATACCGTTTGCATAACTCCTCCAATTTATATTAGCATTGGAAACTTCAATAAATTTGGCTTGGCTACAATTGCAAGGTCTGCTCCTTTTTTTTCTCTTATTAACCTAAATGTTCCTTATTATTATCATGCTTCAGATGATTCAATAATTATTAATTACTGGACTTTATTGTATCCTGATAGTAGCTTTAATAACTATAAAGTTGTTGGAAGTATATTGAATAAGGAAAGATATAATTTTGACTTTTTAGTATGTGATAGAAAAAACAATGTTTTAGATTACCATAATATTTATGATCTTTCATCAGAAGATATGCTAAGTTATAAATATAAGAATTATGTTGACCAATGGGGAAATTTTTATCCAAATGTGTTTAAATACGAAAGCGAAAATATTTCCAATGGAAAAGAACATGTTTATTTTCATTATCAAATTGGTATAATAAATGAAAATGGTAAAGTGGTATTACCCTTAATTTATGATTATGTAGGTTTGAAATATAATGAAACATTACTCCCTTGTCAAAATCCAATTTACCCAGTTGTGTTCAGAAACAAACTAGGTTTTATTGATTCAACAGGCAAAGTAATTATTGAACCTAGGTTTGAAAATAACATAAATTCTGAAGGAATGAAGGATATGACCGAAGGAGAAAGATTTGAAATAAATAGATTTTTTGATGGTATTTGTAAAATAGAAGAAAATAATAAATTTGGCATTATTGATATTACTGGAAAAGTAATTATACCAATCATTTATGAGCATATTTATTTTGAATACTTCAATGAACGTAACGAACATACCGAACACATTAACCACATAAGAGCAGAAACTTTAGCCAATTCGTTTAAATATGATTTAAAAGGAAACCTGATTGAAAATAAATAATTACTGGAATGGGTTTGTGTTTTGTAGAGACGTTGCATTAAACGTCTCTACCGTGCCAAAAGAAATGAAGTTTAATTAAAAGATTTTACTCTTTCACCAATTTTTTTACCACTACACCCATTTCTGTTTGAATATGTATTTGATACAAACCTTGTGGTAAGTGGCTTATATTTATTTCGTCTGCTTGGGTATTGGGTTCTTGTTGTAACAATTGTTTACCTGTTATATCAAAAACCAAAATGCTTTGCATGTTTACAGGGCTTTGTATTTGTACCAAGCCGTTAGTTGG
>JAIXSO010000030.1 GCA_027484685.1 Bacteroidota bacterium | reverse complement strand
GTAAACCAAATGAGCCAATGTTTGCGTGGAAACAATTTTGTGTTTACCAATAATAGTACTCCTAATAATACTACCTTAAGTTATTTATGGACTTTTGATAATTTTATAACTTCCACTTTACGCAATCCTGTAAATTTTTCAGCCAGTAAAGTGGGTGTAATTCCTGTTAGTTTGGTGGTTATTGCTAATGGAAAATGTATTGATACCATTGCTAAAAATATTACAGTTACAGCAAACCCAACCATAGGTAATATTTTAGGGAATGTCAATCCAAATAGCAATGTTACACCATTTACTTATTCGGTATTAAATCAGGCTAATAGCACTTATAATTGGACTACAACCAATGCCAACATTCAGTCAGGGCAAGGAACCAACCAAATCAGTGTTTTGTTTTCCAATGCTGGCAATGCTAAAATTGCTGCGCAAATTACTGATAATAATAATTGTACAGATTCTACTTCATTAAACATTTCGGTTACAGTTGGTTTAAGCGAGTTAAGTTTAGAACAAGATTTGAAAGTATATCCAAATCCTACTAAATCAACACTTACCATAACCAATAAAACCAATTTGTTGGGTAAAAAATATGTTATTACCAACTTAATTGGTCAAACAGTTCTTTCGGGTAAACTCAATTTAGACGAAACCATTATCAATACCGAATCATTAACCAATGGTGTTTATTTATTAAGCATTGATGGTGTAAACAAACAAGCCATTAAAATTATCAAAGAGTAATCTTTTTAACTAATTTTCACTTAAAGACCCAAGCAATTGGGTCTTTTTTGTTTTAGAAAATCGGTCAAAATTTCCAGTGGCAATACTTTTGATAAGGTAGGGTATAAAAAATAAAATAATTTTAGCATTAAATAACCAATTACCATGAATAACGAGCAAGAGAAAGAGTTAACCAACGATTCAACTACAGAAAATACTGCCGAGAATCCAGTTAATGAGAGTGAGCAAACTGACAATACTGTCACTAATGAAGAACAAAAGGCAGAAGAACCCGTTAAAACTATTGAGCAAGAATTAGCAGAGGCAAATGATAAATATTTGCGTTTATACAGCGATTTTGAAAACTACAAACGCAGAACAGCTAAAGAAAGAATGGAATTGATGATGACTGCCAATAAAGAAGTTTTGGTGTCGTTAATTCCTGTTTTAGATGATTTTGAACGTGCCTCAAAAGCCATGGAAAAAGCCACTGAAGTGAGCGCAGTTAAAGAAGGTGTAGAATTGGTAAGCCATAAATTAAAAACCATTTTAACGGGTAAAGGTTTAAAAGAAATGGAAAGCACTAACAAACCTTTCGATAGCGAATTTCATGAAGCAATTACCAATATTCCTGCACCTACTGAAGATATGAAGGGTAAAGTAATTGATACCGTGGAAAAAGGTTATTTGTTGAATGAAAGGGTAATTCGTTTTGCAAAAGTGGTTGTAGGAGAATAGTAGAATTACAAAGATTAAAAATTAAAAGATTACAAAAATTAGAATGATTACAAAAATTGCAAAAACCTTGTAATTTTTCAATCTTTTTAAACCTTGTAATGCAATTTAAAATAGATGGCAAAAAGAGATTATTACGAAGTACTAGGACTAAGCAAAGGCGCATCGGAAGCCGATATTAAAAAGGCTTACCGACAAATGGCTATTAAATACCACCCTGATAAAAACCCGGGTGATGCCAAAGCTGAAGAAAAATTTAAAGAAGCAGCCGAAGCTTACGAAGTATTGAGCGATGGCAATAAAAAAGCCCGTTACGACCAATACGGACATGCTGGCACTGGCAGCCAAGGTGGCTATGGTGGCGGTGGCATGAACATGGACGATATATTTAGCCAATTTGGCGATGTATTTGGAAATGACGGAAGCCCATTTGAATCGTTTTTTGGTGGCGGAGGAAGAAGCCGTGGCGGACAACGTGGAGTTAGAGGAAGTAATATTCGCTTAAAAGTAAAATTAACTTTACAAGAAATTGCTACAGGAGTAGAAAAGAAACTAAAATTTGGCCGTTTGGTTATGGCCGAAGGTTTGAGCTTTGAAACCTGTGGAACTTGTAAAGGTTCGGGTCAAGTGCGCAGAGTTACCAATACCTTTTTAGGTCAAATGGCTACTACAAGTGCCTGCCCTACTTGCCAAGGAACAGGACGAATTATGGGTAAACGCCCTGCAGGTTCTAATGCCGATGGTTTGGTTAATAAAGAAGAAGTAGTATCGGTAAATATTCCTGCGGGTGTGGCTAATGGCATGCAATTAAGCATGAGCGGTAAAGGAAATGCTGGCCCAATGGGCGGCCCTGCTGGCGATTTGATTATTTTAATTGAAGAAGCCGAAGATCCAATTTTAAAACGCGATGGTAATAATATTGTATTTGATTTATACATTAATTTTGCTGATGTGGCCTTAGGTACTCAAGTAGAAGTACCAACTGTTGACGGTAAAGTAAAATTAAAAATTGATGCAGGTACACAAGCTGGAAAAATTTTACGTTTACGCGGAAAAGGTTTACCTGAATTAAATACCAACTTTAAAGGTGATCAATTGATTCATGTAAATGTTTGGACACCACAAAAACTGAATAGAGAAGAGCAAGAAATGTTAGAAAAATTGCGTGATTCAGAGAATTTCAGACCAAAACCAAACGCTAACGACAAAGGTTTTTTTGACAGAATGCGCGAGTTTTTTAACTAAATAATAGCCACAGATTTCACAGAAAACACAGATTTCTGTCCGTGGTTGGTGTCCTCACCAAACACTAAAATAGGATAGATTCATAGATTTTATAATTTGTTAAATCTGTAAATTCTTCAAATAATCAGAGACGTTTTTTATATCATAATGTGCAAGTAAACTTGGGTTTGCTTGCACATTTTTATTTTCAATGGCTTGTATTACATCGGCTATATTGGTGGCAGCATAACTTTTACTTTCATTTACCAAATCTAGTAAACCTGCTTTAGCATAAGCTATAACGGGTGTTCCAACCAAAATACTTTCGTGAGCTACACGGTTCCAACCTTCGTTTATAGCAGTTAAAGCCAAAGTAAATTCACTTATAGCCATTTGAGTTAAATAATCCTCAGAATGCTCAAAATAAACTACTTCGTAATCGTTGGTTTTTTTTGCAAAATCTTTAAAATTGGTACTAAAATAACAATAAAATCCTTTTGCGGTAAGTTGTTTGGCCACTTCAAATACATCAGGGTGGTTTTTAAAACTCCATTGCCCTAAATGAATTTGTTTTTTATTTACATTATCTTCATTTTCAAGAAAACTCCTGATTTTTTCATAATCACCATTCTTAAAAAAATTAGGAAAAAGATAAACATGAACATTATTATTGATTTTATCTTTAAAATAACTTACCCAGAAAGGGGCAACTGCTACAATGGAAACATTTTTAATAGGTAGATTTTTAAGTAAAAAAAACAGCAAATGGTAATACCATTTTAGCCAAATAGATTTACCATCATCTTCATCAAAATTATGTAATACAATATAAACTTTGTTTTTAGTAAATAAATTGCGAATTATTGCAAAAACAGCCACTCTAGCCACTACTATGTTATAATTTCCATTGGCTTTTAAGCCTAATAAAAACAATTTTAAGTAAGCAATTGGGTTCTCAAAAAATCTACTAGGGCGCTCTGTAATTAGTTTACATTTTTCATTTTCGGTAGTTAAAAAACGAGTGAGTTGCTGAGCAAAAAACAGTTCGTGCTTATACCCACCTGTTTCATATTTTCCGTAGGAAATGTATTTTACTTTTAAACTCAAAATATTAAATATTTACCCAATTAAAGCTAGCAATTTAACAAATTGTAAAAAATACCAAACAAATACTTTTTTTAAGCCCTTAGCCGTTATATTTGTTTGATTTATAACTTGAATGAAAAAACTACTAATAATCGTAATAATTTTATTTTTAAAACTTACAAGCTTTGCACAAGTTTTAGGTAATGAATGGATTAAAGCCAATCAACCTTATTACAAAATAAAAATTGTAGAACAAGGAGTTTATAAAATAGATTCGAATACTTTAGCTCAACTTGGTATTAGCCTTTTGGGACTTAATCCTAGCAGATTTCAAGTTTTTAAAAATGGTGAAGAGCAACCCTGTTTTATTAATGGTGGTAATGATAATCAAATTAACACCAACGATTATATTCTATTTTATGCTAATAAAAACGATGGTAAATTAGATGCCGAATTATATAAAACTCCAGCCGATCAACCTCATCAATTAAACAGTTTATTTTCCGACACTGCTATTTATTTTTTAACCATTTTACCTAGCAGCAGCGCTCAAATAGCAAAACGTTTTACACCATTTAATGAAACCAATTACGACTCATACACGCCAGAAAATTATTTTATTAAAGAATTAGCCATATCACCAATTGAAGAATACAATAGAGGTGGTTTTGAAAATGTAGGTCAAAATGAATTTTATTACTTTTCAGATTATATAGGAGGCGAAAGCTGGATGGGAAATAAGTTTGGTTTAGGTGAAAATAAAGTTTATAATTTAATTACACCCTTTGTATATAATTTAGGTCCAAATGCAAGGTTAGAAACAAAGGTTTTTGGCGTAAGTAATGATAGAACAAAAGCAATTAACCATCATTTAAGAATAGGAATAGCAAGCGATAATATAAATTATACAACCATTGAAGACACTACTTATAGTGGTTACATTGAAACCAAATATACCATTGATTTA
Source organism: Bacteroidota bacterium (assembly GCA_027484685.1). Classification (GTDB taxonomy): domain Bacteria; phylum Bacteroidota; class Bacteroidia; order UKL13-3; family UKL13-3; genus JAAFJM01. Next base: position 21,317 of record JAIXSO010000030.1, on the reverse strand, counting down.
AATAATAATTTGTTAGGAAATAACACACAACTAAAATTTGAAACAGTTGCAGATTTAGGCTTAAGCAGCGATTTCAATTCGCTATCATATTTAAGTTTAAAGTATGCGTCTTTATGTTCATTTACAAGTGGTACCAGCAATTTGTTTTTTAAACACAATGCACAACAAAGTGCTAACAGAACATACTTTCAATTTAGTGGCTATAATAAATCAAACCCCAATATTTTAGATTTAACTACCAATAAAATAATAAGCGCTAATGCAGCGGGCGGTTCGTTAAAAGCATTAGCTGAAAATGCAAATATTGAACAATCGTTTTATATTTATGACGAAACAGATATTAAACCTTGCCCTAAATTACAGCAAGTAGATATGGATTATTTAAGTGCTAATTTAAATACTGAATTTGTAATTATATCAAACAATGTATTAGAATCTAGCGCAAACAGCTATAAAAACTACCGTTCACAGCGCTTTAATACCAACTTGGTTTTTAGTAATGATTTATACAATCAATTTTATTATGGTTATGAACATCCTTTGGCAATAAAACATTTTTTAAGTTATTTATACCAAAAACAAAGTGTAAAACCAAGTTATGTTTTACTATTAGGTAGAGGTTATCAAAATAACTTGATACGCACTAACTTCCAAGGTGCTTATAACAATAATTTGGTTCCTGCTATTGGCGAACCATCCAGCGATAACTTATTCACCGCGGGCTTTGATGCCACAAAACCTTATACACCAGCAATTGCCACCGGTAGAATACCTGCTGCTACCAACGATGAAGTTTTAAACTACTTAAACAAACTTATTACTTACGAAAAAGACACCATTTTTGATATAGAATGGCGCAAACAAGTATTACACGTTTCAGGCGGAAGCGGTGGCGAACAAATTGATTATACTAATCAAATTAATTACAATAAAGCACAAATTAGTAATGTAAGTTTTGGTGGTAATGTAACTTCGTTTAACAAAAATTCGAGTGCAACAATACAAACTGATTTTAAACCTGCATTGATAAAAGAATTGAATAATGGCAAAGGTTTATTTACATTCTTAGGCCATGGTTCATTATCGGTTTTAGATGTAGATTTTGGAAGAATTAGTGATATGCAAAACACCAATAAATATACCTTCTTCTATTTTAATGGTTGCAATATTGGCAATGCAAACGATGCTGACCCCTTAGGAAGTGGCAATATTTATGGTAAAGATTTTATAGTGGCACCGAATAAAGGAGCAATAGGTTGGCTGGCTCATTCAAACATTACTTTAACCAGTCAGTTATTTCAGCAAATGAATACTGTGTATAGCAATTTAAGTACCAATATGTATGGAAGTAGTGTTGGAAAAATATTGCAACAAAGCATTGCTGAATTAACTAATAATGGCAGCACTTATCAAATATCGCATGGGTATCAATTATTGTATCAAGGCGATCCTGCATTGAAGATTAGTAGCCCTACCCTACCCGATTATGAAATAACTAGCTCAGATATTTACTTTACTGATAAAGCAGTAACTGCATTAGCCGATTCATTTGAAATAAATGTTATTGTTAAAAATTTAGGAAGAGCTATTAACGATACCTTGATGATTAGCATAGAGCATATTACTTCATCAAACGGAAATAAATATTTATACGATAGCCTTATTTTAAAATCACCTTTTTATAAAGATACGCTTACAGTTAAGTTAAAAGGTCAAGGTAAATTAATGGCTGGAGATAATGTTTTTACCGTTAAAGTTGATTACCTCAATTCGAAGGTTGAACTAAATGAAAATAACAACGAAGTAACCATCAATAAATTTATTCCTGGAAGTGGTATTACAGCCATGTATCCTTTAAATTATTCTATCGTCAATTCAGATACAGTGGAGCTTTCAATAATGAATAGTGATTTGCTGGCAAACAATAAAGAATATATTTTTGAGATAGACAATTCAACTGCATTCAATAACACATCCAATTTTTATCAAACATCTGGAATAATTAAGGCAAACGATTTTGCCAAATGGAAAACTGTTTTGAAAAGCAATGATTCTATAGTTTACTATTGGCGCGCTAAACTAAATGTTCCCGAAAACCAAGGTGGTGTTTGGGTTGAATCATCATTTACCCGATTAAACAATGCTGGTTTTGGTTTTATGCAAAGTACTTTTGACCAATATAGCAATGCATCGAGCTTAGATAAAATAATATTTGATTCTATTAACAAGCAAATGGAATTTGTAAATACAGAATTGGTTTTAGGCATTCAAAACAAACGCTTTGACCATAGAAATATGGGTGTAATTGTTCCATATCAATTAAATGAAGGTGTTGGAACTTGCCCAGGAAACACAGTGGTGGCGCTTGTTTTTGAACCAAATCAAGTTGAAATTCCTTACGAAATTCCTAATTATCCATTTAACTGCACATTTGTTCAAAACAATAAGCAAAATAGAAGCCGTAGATACTATCCATTTGGAACTAATACACAAGAAGGTAGAGATCAATTTAGAGCATTTATTGATAGTATTCCAAATGGTTATTATGTAGCAATTTTTTCAAGATATAATAGTGATATAAACAATTGGGATGCAGCCACACTGAATAGTTTAAGCAAATTAGGTTCTGTAAAAATTCCGCAAATAAAAAGTAATAACACAGCTTGGGCCATCATTAGTAAAAAAGATGCGCAGTTGGGTTATGCAGCGGAAGATACCATAAATAATGACTCTTTAGGCGCATTAGTTAGTGCGGGACTAGTAGGATTACCTCCTGGAGCAGGTGACCCACAAGATACGAAATTACTTGTAATTAATAAAATACTACTTACTAAATTGTTTTCGGGTAGTTTAACCTCAAAAGCATTTGGCCCTGCACAAAATTGGAACAAGCTAAACTTTAGTTTTAACGAAACCGATTTATCAAACAATAGCAAACTTTCTGTGGATGTAATTGGAGTTACCAATAAAGGTGATTCAACGTTGTATTCAAATATTACAGCTTCAAACTTTGATTTGAGTTTAATTGACGGTAAAAAAATTCCTTATTTAAAACTGAAAGTAAATATGGAAGACAGTGCCAAACGCACACCTCAACAATTTGGTTATTGGCAGTTATTAGCAAACCCTGTGGCTGAAGCTAAACTATCTCCTAATATTGCTTTTAGTTTAAAAAATAATCCTATTGACGAAGGCGATAGCTTGCAAATAGAATTAGGAATTGAAAACATTAGCCAAGTAATTTTTGATTCGAGCATCGTAAATATAAAAATTGTAGATGAACAAAGGAACACCAAATTTCAAACCAATTTAACTACTCCAAAACTTAATGTACAAGGCAATTTTATCATAAAAACTAAGCTACCAACTATAGGTTTAAGCAATATTAACCAAATACAATTTTCGTTAAACAACAACAAAACTGTTCAAGAAGTAACTTATGTAAATAATTATTTAGCAAGTAGTTTTATGGTGAATAACGATAAGAGCAATCCTTATATTGATATAACTTTTGATGGTGTAAAAATTATGAGTGGCGACATTGTATCAGCAACACCAACCATTAATATTACTTCGGCTGATAACAATAAATTTATGTTACAAAAAGATACTTTAGGATTTATGGTAATGTTACGTAGGCCAAATAGTATTGATTATGAAAGAGTAAATTTAAACAGTTCAGAAATACACTTTGAACCTGCCTCTGGTGCTAATAATAAAGCTACCATTTATTACAAACCAGTTGGACTTACAGATGGTGATTATGGCTTAAAAGTACAAGCCATTGATGCCAAAGGAAACCTAGCGGGTAACAATGATTACGAGATAAATTTTAAAATTATAAACAACTCAAGCATTTCTAATTTTTTCCCTTATCCAAACCCCGCCACTACCAATGTGCGCTTTGTATTTACTTTAACAGGAAGCAAAATTCCAGATGATTTGTTAATTAGAATTATGACCATAACTGGCAAAGTGGTAAAAGAAATTACCAAGCAAGAGTTTGGAAATATTAAGTTTGGAAATAATATAAGCGAATATGCTTGGGATGGTAATGATATGTATGGTGATAGATTAGCAAATGGTGTATATATTTACCAGGTATTTACAAGGATAAATGAAAAAAATGTAGAGAATTTAAAAGTTCAAAATACGGATAAATACTTTACCCAAGGAGCTGGTAAAATTTACTTAATGCGATAGATTTTTTTAACAACTACCAACCAAAATATAGCAACCAATCCGCATACAAAGGTAAATACAGTTTGAAAACCATGAATGATAAAGGCTAAACTAAAAGCTATATCGTAATCAACTTTCATATAAGTAAGTGCAAAAACCACTGCTGCGTGATAAGCACCTAAAGCTCCTGCTGGTAAAGGTATAGAACGTGCTACCGTTCCTACCATCATAACCTGAAAAGCCTGAAATACGGTTAAATTACTAGTTTGATCAAAAACAAAAAACCATAAATAAGTTAATAGGTAATAACTTAACCAAATAAAAAAAGTATGGAAAGTAAATTTAATATTAGCCAATAAACCAACCATTTTTTTTACGTTATCAATAAATGAAAAAAGCCAAGTAAACTTAGCTTTGTATTTTTTATAAATAACATAAACAATAGCAAGGCCTAGCATTAATGAAACTAATGAGAACCAAATTTTATTACCTTGTAAAAACGATTTTGGATTAACTAACTGAGTTATTAAACTAGAGTTGTTTACCAATTCTAAAACAAACAACAAGGCTATTAGCATTAGCAAACAAATCATATCTACCAATCTTTCAAAAAAGGTACTTGATACACTTTTATTAATTGACAAGTTATCGGTCTTTTTTAAAACCAATAATTTAACGGCTTCCCCACCTCTTGGAAAAAAAAAGCTAACCAAGTATCCTAACGCTACCGATGAAAAATTATTCATAAAACTAATATCTTCATCTACCGTTTTTAAAATAATATTCCACCGAGTAATGCGTGAAACATAAACCAAAATTGAAAAAAGAAATACGAAAAAAGCAATCCAATAATGGCCTAAAGCCAAAGTACTATAAAATTTATTGATATCAACTTTATGGAAACAATAGTTAATTAACCAAACGCTTGCACCTATAAAAAAAAGGTATTGAATAGCTAAAAATAGTTTTGACTTAAACATATTATTTTACTTGGTAAACAAATAGTTTGTTATCAAAATTAGAAGTAACCACAAAATAGTTTTCATCGTTCATTAAATGACCAAATGTGTAATAATAATTGCCATTTAAAGGGAAATTATCTTCCATTTTATTGGTTAATTTTTCTAAATATAATTTGCCTTTTAAGCTATCAAGATAACTGATTTGTATAGCCCCACTTTTGTAAACTATATCAAATTGATGGTTAAAAGTATCGAGTAAGTTTTTACTAAATAATGAACCGCCAGTATGATTAAATAAATTAAACTGAGTACCATTTTTGACCATAAAACACATATTATTGTTTACTAGCAAACTACTGTAAGGCACTGTTTTTATGGTATTAATAATGCTATTTTTAATTGGCAATTTGGTATGAAATTCTTTTACTTTAAAATGATTGGTTGAATCCATAAAATAAAACTTAATAATATTGGTATCAACCAAATGATGCGTAATATGTTTGAACGTCATGTTACTATCAAAACCAAAATTATTGAATGGCTTACCATTAAATTGATAAAAACTTAACTTACCTTTTTGATTGATATTATAAGTTATTAAATCATTTCTAAACACAAATCCTTGCATGTTTTGAATTGGATTTGGATAATGATTTTTAGGATTCCAACCCGTTTGTAACTTACCTTGTATATTATAACACCAAATTTTATAATACCTTCCAATAGCAAAAATTTGATAGCTTTTATCGTTTAAATAATCAAATACTTTTACTGCAAAGTCAGTTCCTGTTGGAATCCAAAGTGGGTAACCTTGTAAGTTTTTTCCTGTTGCATCAATCAAGTAAATTTGAGAATTGGTATTGAATAAATACTGCGTTTTACCATTATTAAAAGCATCTACTTGAGTTACTTCGCTTATAATTTTACCTGCAATTGGTATTTTAAATAAAATTTTACTTTCGTTATTGATAAAGTATAATTGATTTTTTAAATCTTGTACCAAAATTGCATTTTGATTAGTTGCAGTATTAAACACAATTTGAGGTTTAGTATTGATAGTTGTATCTAAACTTAATTCCCACAAAAGTTCCGTGTTTTTATTGGCATTGATATTAAAGCTAATGTGAACATTGGTTAAATAATTTTTATCTTTAGTAGCACTCATTTGCATACTCAAAAAACGTGCCTTTTTAAAGTAGCCAATATTCGATTTATATTGTTCTAATAATTCAGAATTTACAAAAGTTTCAGCCTGCTGCGTGAAGCAATTATTATTTACAAAAAACTCCAAATTAGAATTAGCGCTAAGCTCAGTTAAATGACTTTGATATTCGGCATTTTTACTTAATAAATTAGCAGTAAGTTGACTTTTATAAAATTCATTTAATACCAAACCATTATTACAGAAAAGTACAAAATCGTTATACACCAAAGCATAATTTGAATTTATATTTAAAAACATATTACCCCAAGTATAATTAAAGTAAGTGCCCAAATTTACTTTGTATAAATTTGGAATATGCTTAAGTAAAGTATCAGTTCCCAAGCTATCATAAACAGCTATATTACTTAACTTTTGAAGTAATTTTGTTTGGTCTTTTATTTTAATGGCAAGTACTTCGCAACTATCAAAACTATATTGTGGATTACTAAAGTTAACTTGTACAACTTCGTTACCAAATGTTTCAGTTAATTGTGCGTAAAGATTATTATTTAGTTTTACTTTATTGATGCTATCGCAATAAACTTTGTTGTTTTCAATTTTATTAACCGTATTATATTCTTTTAAGTTTTGTTCAAAAAGTTTAGCATCGTTAAAATTCATTGCTAAAAAATAACTGGTATTAATTGGCAACATTTTTTTGAACGATTGTTCGTGTGGTTGCATGTTGTTGAAACAATCAAAATACTGAAAATTCACATCATCGCTAATGGTAACTCCTTTTAGCTGAATGCTACTATTGGTGGTATTTACTCCAAACGCACTCCAACTAGCTAAAAACGGTATATTATTCAATGCTTTTACTTTTGATAAATCGCAAAAAGCATTAAAAAAAGTAGGCATATTTTTATAATTAACATATAAATTATAAGTACCTAAACTTTTTACATAACTTAACTTATCAAGTTTTGAAATATCATAAGCTTTTTCGTTAGCTATATTTAATAACGCTTCTTCAATTAACTGCCCATTTGATGAAACAGCAAAAATTTTATTTTTATAAGCTATACTGAATTTTTGTTGTGTTTTAAAATCAATAAAATCGTAAATTAAATTGCTAGCAAATTTTCTTTTACTAACCATCAATCGGCTTTTATTGGTTTGATAAATCCAGTTGCTAATATCTACCATATCAAACTTTTTTTTAGTTTCAATCATCACCAATGCATCAATTGATTTATTGGCATAAGCATGAAAAGAAACTACCATATTTTCATCGCTTTTCCATTCTTTAAAATTTTCCTCAAAATTGAGTAAACTATCTAAATATTTCAAGTTATTATTAGCTTCACCAATGGTTTTATTATTGGTTAGTTGTTGCCAAAAAACTTGTTGATTTAATAATTTGAATTGTAAATTGATATTACTTACTTCTACAGCAAAAACTGTGTTTTGAGGCAAAACATTAATAGCATGAATTGACTTGGTATTTATTTTAGAAAAATAAAAGATAAATAAAAAAACCACAGTTAAAATGGCTGTTATTACTATTCCCGTTATAAAATTTCTATTCATAAATAATTAAATCGTTCAAAAATAATTGGTATTTAAATTATTAATTGTGTTATTTGTTCACATAAAACCCAAATTGAATGCCTTTATGGATAAGAACAACAACATTTACATAAAAACTGGATTAGGTATAGCAGCATTCTGCGTTATTTTGGGTGCTTTTGCAAGCCACATGCTTAAAGAGTTACTCAATGAGGCCGATTTAAACACCTTTGATACTGGCACTAAATATTTGTTTTACCATGCTTTAGGCATTATCACCATTTCATTATCGCACAGAAAATTCAATCAAAACATTCTTGATTTAGTAATTTTTCTGTTTTTAGGTGGAATGGTTTTCTTTACAGGCAGCTTGTATTTATTAGCTACACGCAGCATTTGGGGCGATGATAGTTTTGTTTGGTTGGGGGCCATAACACCAGTTGGTGGCGTTATGTTTATTTCAGGTTGGCTATTACTTTTGGTAAAAGGTTTAAAAAATACGGAACAGCAAGTAAACGATAAAGATTCAACACATAAAACCAAGCACAGGCATAGAAAACATAGAAGAAGTAGTTCAAAATCAACTACAGAAAAAAGTGTAGAAACTGGATTAAATAACTAATATGAAAACACTAATTTTAATGCGCCATGCCAAGGCCGAAAATGGTGGCTTTGATACCAGAGATTTTGATAGAAAACTTTCTGATAAAGGTAAAAACGATGCAGATATTGCTGCTAAAGTGTTAAAAAAGCATGTTCCCAAAATTGATTTAATTGTTTCGAGTTCTGCTAAGCGAACTTTAAAAACAGCTAAAATTACTGCTCAAAATTTTGGCATTGAAAAAAATGAAATTGAAGCAACCGAATATTTATACGAATCGGATAATGAACCATATATACATATAATTAGAAACTTTAACGACAAAAAAGATAAAACAGTTTTAATTGTAGGTCACAACCCTACAATTGGTGCCATGGCTTCTATTTTAAGTGGTTATCAAGTTTCTGAATTTAAACCAGGTTCATTTGCAGTGTTTCAAATTACTGATGATACTTGGAAACTATTTAAATTGGCAGAGACCCCAATGTTATTTCAGTTTACACCCTAATTCATTAATTCAAAGTTATTTGCCTTTGATTATTCTTTATTTCAATAAAAATATTAAATGTAGTTTCGTTTTGTAATATTTCATCAATCATAGAAGGCCATTCAATTAAACAAATACTTCCACTGTCAAAATAATCCTCAATTCCTAAATCGTAAGCTTCTGAAGATGATTTAATTCTATAAAAATCAAAATGAAATATCGTTTCACCGTTTTTAGTTTTATATTCATTTACCATTGAAAAAGTTGGGCTACTCACTTCATCAATTACCCCAAAAGTAGCGCAAACTGCTTTTATTAAAGTAGTTTTTCCTGCTCCCATTTCTCCATTAAAAGTCCATATTTTATTATTTTTTGCAAGTTCAATTATCGTTTTCGAAACCTCTGGTAAATCGGTTAATTGGTAGTTATTAAGTATGTTCATTTAGAAATTTTTATCATCAAAAATAAATAATATTGGTTTCATTGCTTACTTTTATTGAAATTCGCACATAATAATTTAAAAACCTATATGTTAAATATTGTACTATTTGGCCCTCCGGGTGCTGGCAAAGGAACTCAATCAGAAAAATTAATAGCTAAATACAACTTAGTTCATTTATCAACTGGCGATATTTTTAGAGCAAATATTAAAGGAGAAACTGAATTAGGTAAATTAGCTAAAACCTACATGGATGGTGGCAATTTAGTCCCTGACGAAGTTACCATTAACATGTTAGCTGCCGAGTTAGATAAAGCGCCAAATGCTAAAGGTTTTATTTTTGATGGTTTTCCAAGAACGCAAGCGCAAGCTGCTGCTTTAGATTCATTATTAGCATCAAAAAATACTGCAATTACTTCTATGCTTGCTTTAGAAGTGGAAGAAGAAGAACTAAAGAAACGTTTATTAATTAGAGGAAAAGATAGCGGCCGTGCTGATGATCAAAATCCAGAAATTATTCAGAACAGAATAAACGAGTACAATAACAAAACCATGCCTGTTAAAGATTTTTATGCTGCGCAAAATAAGTATAAAGGTATTAATGGTATTGGCGAAATTGAAGGAATTTTTGCATTGCTTTGCAACGAAATTGAACAAGCTATTTAGTTGTTAGTTCTTAGTTTGTAGTACTTAGTTCTTAGTTGTCAGTTGATAGCTGATAGAAAAACGCATAAATAAATATCGTAATAAAACAATTCAGCAATCTAACAATACAGCAATCTAACAATACAGCAATTAAACAATCTAGCAATCAATAAATCTAAAAATCACCAAATCAATAAATAGAAAAATGTCAGAGTCAAACTTTGTAGATTACGTTAAAATATGTTGCCGAAGTGGCAAGGGGGGAAAGGGTGCAATGCATTTTATGCGCGATAAACATACTGCTAAAGGTGGCCCTGATGGTGGTGATGGAGGCAGAGGTGGACACATTATTCTTCGTGGTAGTAATAATGCTTGGACATTATTGCATTTAAAATACCGTAAACATGTAATAGCAGAACCAGGAGGAAATGGAGATGCAGCTTTGCGCCATGGTGCCAACGGAGAAGATATTTACATTGATGTGCCACTTGGAACTGTAGCTAAAGATGCTGAAACAAATGAGGTTTTAGCCGAAATTACTGAAAATGGTCAAGAGTATATAATTCTTAAAGGCGGAAGAGGTGGTTTGGGTAATCATCATTTCAAAAACTCGGTAAATCAAAATCCTCGCTATGCGCAACCAGGTGAAGATGGCCGCGAAGAATGGAAAGTTTTAGAACTTAAAGTTTTAGCAGATATTGGTTTAGTTGGATTTCCAAATGCAGGAAAATCAACTTTATTATCAGTAATTACTGCTGCCAAACCCGAAATAGCTGACTATCCATTTACTACTTTAGTACCTAATTTAGGAATTGTAAAATACCACGATTATAAAAGTTTTGTGGTGGCTGATATTCCTGGAATTATAGAAGGTGCTCACGAAGGCAAAGGTTTAGGAACGCGTTTTCTGCGTCATATTGAACGAAATGCTACTTTACTTTTTATGGTGCCTGCTACCAGCGAAGATATAAAAGGTGAATACAAAATATTGCTTAATGAATTGAAGCAGTATAACAAAGAACTTGGAGATAAAAAACGTTTACTTGCCATTACCAAATGCGACTTGGTTGATGAGGAGACGTTAAAAGCTATCAAAAAGGGCCTGCCACGTGGTGTTCCAAATATTTTTATAAGTTCGGCTAGTAACCAAAATATCAACGAACTAAAAGACAAGCTTTGGGAAATGATAAACTAAAGCATAAAAAAAGCCATTCAATTTGAGTGGCTTTTTTTATAACTAACTAATAATCAAGCATTTCGCAACAATACCCTAATTTCTTTAAGTGATTTATAATATACTGACAATCAATATCTTGAGAATCTATTCGTAAAATTTTATCACAATCGTCCAAATCAAAACTAATATTAGCTTCAATAAGTATTTGTTGCAACTCGATTATAATTGCATTAGCTGTTGAAATATCTGTAATATTTGTTTTAAATACTTCTACCATAAAATGGATTAGCCTTCCAATATTTTTTTCAAATTATTGGCATTTTGATTCATATCTTTAATCAACATTTTCGAAATCATGGGTACCATAACATTCATTGGAAAAGGGGTTTTGGTATCAAAAATAGTAGTTAATTTGGTGGTATTAGAATCAACTACTTCTGTAGAATTTGTGGCATAGCTAATTCCTTTAAATGGTTTTTCGAATCTAATTTCTACACGGTAGCCATTTCCTTCCATTATTTCAATAATTTCTTGCTCCCCTACTCCTACATTTTTATCGTTACTTTCCCATGCAGCTTTAAAACCAACGGTACCATCGGTTCCTGTATAATTCATTTTTACATTTGGGTCGGCCATTACCCATTTACTGTATTTTTCTTGATGTTTTAAAAATTTTATATAATTAAAAACTTCAGATTGAGGTTTGTTAATAGTAACCGAAACAGAAAGCGAGTATTCCTTCTTCATAAACATAGCCGCTAATAAAATAACTGCTACCAAGCCAACTAAGGCCAAAAGTATAATTTGTAACATAAGGCTATTATTTTGTTGATTGTAATTTATAATAAGTTATGTATGATGCTATTAAAAACAACATGGCTATAACTGGGGCAAAAGCTATTGCTACTAGTCCATCTACTGCTATAATACTAGCACATGCAAATATAAAATCAAAACCAAAACCCGCGTAAGCCCATTCTTTATAACGCGTAGGAGCTTTTGGTACTATTAAAATAAGCGCACCAATTACTTTGCAAATATTAAGCAATGGCGCAAAATAATCAGGATAGCCTAAGTGCCTCATTCCCTCTTTTGCCATTTCGGTATGTCCTGTTAATGCTGGCATTACACCTTGAAACAAGAATAAAATTCCTGTTGTTGTCCAAAAAATAATCTTTTCTTTTTTCACACTATAAGTTTCGTTTATTTTAAAATTATACAAATCTGTAAAAAATTACCACATATTTATATTAAAGTTTAAACTTAAATATAAAATAACTTACACACTTTTTGGGAGGGTGTCAAAAAATTATTTAGCTAAATTACAAAACTTGTAATTCTTAAAACATCTAAGCTAATTGAATTTATTGGGTTAAACATTACTTATTAAATAAATTTAAAAAATTAATTTTTTTCTCTTAAATTTGAGTATCATTTATTTTAATTAAATCAATTTTATTTACCAATGATGTATTTTGATGTAGTAGCATCAAATATTTTAAAAAAGGTTTTTAATTTAAAAAGTAAGACAATGAAAATAAAACTATTCATTATAATATTAACTTTTAGCTTAGCTAAGTGTTTGCAAGCACAAATATTAAGTAAAATTGAACCTGATTCTGTAAGATACGACCAACCAGTTGAATTAAGAATACAATTTTCACGATTTAACTTTAATAAAAACTTAAAACCGCTCATTTATTTTACTACCAAATTTAAAAATAACGAAGAAATAAAAACTATTTCAGAAGAAAATTATACAGTTGTAAATGATTCAACAATAAAATATCTGTTTAATAAAAATGCTTTATTACTAAGTGACTCTGTTTTTGATTTAAATATATCAAATACTAATAATAAAGAATTTAATGGAAACAATGTTTGGAGAAATGCTTTAAAAACACGCTTTAAACCAAGTACAAGTAATTTAAAATTAACGGTTGAAAATTTACCTGATACATCAAAAACAAATCCAAATAACTTTCCAAGTAGTATTTTTATTAGGGTAAAATACCCAAATAAAAACTCCTATTTTACAGATAAAAGTACACAAGTTTTATTAAAGAGTAATTTTAACAATTCAATAGCTATTGATTCTTTTACAGTGATTAATGATAGCTTGATGGATGTGTATTTTACTTTAAATAGTAAAGTACAAAAAGCTGATTACTACTTAGAGGTTAACAACGACAAAGCGTTTAAATTATTAAGTAATTCGGTTTTATATCTTTATGGCAATGTAGATCTTTATTACACTAATATTTTTTCAAAAACTATTAGTGAATATAAAAATGGAGATACTGCTCTCCAGTACACATTTGGTTTAAATAGAAAAATAGACCAAGCAATAAGTGATTCAAACGCCTTTAAGTTAACTACTTATTTAAACAATAGTATTTCGAAAAACACTACAATAACACTAAGTAAAATGAGTGTTGATACTGTAAAAATTTCTCCTAATGAAAAAATATTGCGTTATTATTTATATTATAAAATTGATATAGATACAAATGCTAAACAGGGTATTTATAGTTTTAATTTTCAATATGATTCAATTGGTGAAAATTGGTTCTATAATATTTTTAAAGTAATAGCTCCTAAAATTGAAATAGATGAAAGCATTAATTTTCCTGAGTATAGCGAAACAATCGCAGTTTATTGTGGTAATAAAATACCATTTAATGTTCCTACCTCTTTTAGGTTCTTAAAAAATAATATTCCAACCAATGAAATAAAAATAGACACAGTTTATTATAACCAAAATGCTACTAAAGATTTTAGAGCATTTATAAAATACACAAGTTTATCCGAAAGTAATGGGAAGTATGACATTGAAATAACAAACGAAAATATTGATACTATAATTGTGCCTCAAATTCTAACCATTTCCGAATTTTACCCTAATTTATTATGGAGCAAAAATTATATCTTTAACAAAGGAGACACTGTTAAAAATTATGATTTTCAAATGTTTAATTTCAGGCAAATAATAAACGATACTTTAAAATTGCAAAACTTAAAACCATTAAAAAATGGGCTAGAGTCCAAAGAAATAAAGTTTTCTAACATAAAAAATTATTATAATAACCAAGCGCAAGTCGATATTATAATTAATGAGAAAGCTGAGTCTGGTTGGTATGATATAAGTTTTGATACTGCTGCTATATCACGAAATTTTGTACAAAAAAGTGCTTTTTATATTTGTAATAGTGAAATAAAATCTTTTTCGCCATCAATAATTTCTGGCTCAGGTCAAGAGTTCATTGATTTTAAAGTGAATTTTTCTAAAACTAATTTTACCAAAGCAAAAAATATTCTATTAAAAATTGAAGATCCTTATTATTATTTACGGTATGCTATTACTGACTTTAATGTAATTAATGATACTACGGTTGTTTTTAAATTAATTTTCAATAACGAACAGGTTGATAACGTATTGTACTTGCCAATTATAGTTTATAATGATTATGATGGTTATGCTATAAGTAGAAATAAATTACAAATAGAAGTAGCCCCTTTTATATATAAAATTGAACCCACCTGGGCCGAAAAAGAGAAATATACCGACATTTATTTACATACTTCACTCACCTCTTTTACACAATTAAATCCTCAATTTATTTCACCAATTTTTTATAAAAATAACAAACCTTTAACTGATATTTGGGTAATTTCTCGACCGGTTATAAATGACTCCACATTAAAAGTAACTCTTTTTCCAAGTGCTAATACTGATGGAGAATATGAAATTGGAATTTATCAGAATCAAAATAATTTAAACTACACAAACAGAAAAAAGTTTAGTGTTTCAAAAACTAATAATCAAAATATTGATTTTAATAATGATTTTAAAATATTTCCAAACCCTACTACCAATATACTTAATGTGCAATGGGAAGGTTTTAAAAATAACTCATTCTCAATACAAATAAGTGATTTAGCTGGCAAAATAATTTTTGAAACTCATAAACCAATTGTCACTTTAGATTTAAATTCTATTTTGAGTAATAAAGGAATGTACTTTATAAGTTTAAGAACCAAAGATGGCGTAGTTACAAAAAAATTTGTGTTTAATTAAATTCATCCCAACTATCCCAACTTCTTATTGAAATACCAACAAAAATCGATTGAGGTAAATGGTCATAAGCTACATTAAACAATAACCTTCTATAAATAGGTATAAAAGTGCCAACAGTAAATGTTGGTACTATTTTGTCATCGCGCTTATCTTCAGTCCAAAACTTATCACCATTTCCTTTTTCTATGTATTCTCTGTAAACCCTTTGACGCGTAATTCCAACTCCAACATATAGTGGAATTTTATGAGTTAAAGCTATTACAAATGAAGGTACTACACTAAAAGAATACGTTTTCTGAAAATTATTGGTAAATAAATTATTAGCTGAGATGCTATCAAAATTTTGCACATCGCCAGGAGAGCCAAAAATACCAGGTGCCATAAAATCTTTTATACCAAACCTATAGCTTAGAGCAAAACCTAAACTTTTATAAAATACATGATTACCACCAAACATTAATTGTTCATGAGGCAAAACATCCATACCAAAAGCATTGTAATTAATGGTATTTTTTAGTTTAATGCGTTGGGCATTAACTAAATTACAACTTACGAGTAATAATATAAAAAGAGTATTTTTTTTCATTTATGCGATAATAATTTTTTTTGGATAAAATAACCAACTTAATTTGCAGCATAATGCGCGTTGATATAATTACATTACATCCAGCTCTTATTGAAGAAGTGTTTAAACACTCTATGATGAAACGAGCTCAGCAAAAAAACTTAGTAGAAATACATTTGCATAACTTACGCGATTTTGGTTTAGGAAAACACAAACAGGCTGATGATTACGCTTTTGGAGGAGGAGCGGGAATGGTTATGATGATAGAACCTATTGATAATTGCATAGAAAAATTAAAAGCCGAACGTAATTATGATGAGATTATATACATGAGTCCAGATGGTGAAGAATTTTGCCAACCACTAGCCAATAAATTATCTAGCTTAAAAAATATCATCATTCTTTGTGGCCATTACAAAGGCATTGATGAACGTGTAAGACAATATTTAGTAACAAAAGAAATTTCAATAGGCAATTATGTATTAACTGGAGGTGAATTAGCAGCAGCTGTAGTTATAGATGCCATTGTAAGATTAATTCCAGGTGTTTTAAACGATGCCCAGTCAGCTTTAAGCGATTCATTTCAAGATGATTTAATTAGTCCACCTGTTTATACCAAACCATTTAATTATAAAGGTTGGACTGTTCCTGAAATACTTTTAAGCGGCCACCAAGCCAAAGTAGATGAGTGGAAAATGGAACAGTCTATAGAACGAACAAAACAACGAAGACCTAACATGCTAAAATAGTGCCCATTGCAGCTTCGAAAAAAAAATAATAAATCTTTATAAAAATATTTGCATTTTTATAAAATAGCTGTACTTTCGCAGTCCAATTTTTTGACCATTAATAGTTATGAATTTCACAGACGCAATAAAATTAGTTGAATCAGAGTTTACAACAGGAAAAACATTTCCTACTTTTAAAGCTGGCGATACTATTAACGTATATTACAAAATTAGAGAGGGCGCTAAAGAGCGTATCCAACAGTACCAAGGTGTTTGCATTCAACGTAGAAATACTGATATTGCAGAAACTTTCACAGTTCGTAAAATTTCGAATGGTGTAGGTGTTGAGCGTATTTTCCCTTTATATAGCTTAAATATTGATAAAATTGAGGTGGTCAGCCGCGGAAAAGTTCGCAGGGCTCGTTTGTTCTACTTACGCGCTTTAACTGGTAAAGCTGCCAAAATTAAAGAAAAAAGAGGTTAGTTTTTTCATAGTTAAATTGGAAAGCCCTGATTCAGTAATGAATTGGGGTTTTTTTTTACCATTTTTTCAAATAACTAAATTTCAAATAATTAAAAAAGTAAAACCATTTATTCACTTTAAATTATTCGGTATTAATCAATAAATTTTAAGTGTTCAATTTGGTTTAAATAATATAAATTACCCAAGTTTATGACTAAAGAAATTTCAAAAACATATTCGCCACAATCAATTGAAGATAAGTGGTATAGCTATTGGTTAAGCAATAAATATTTTCATGCCGAACCTAATGAAAAAGAAGCATACAGTATTGTTATTCCTCCACCTAATGTAACTGGAGTATTACACATGGGGCATATGCTAAATAATACCATTCAAGATGTATTGACCCGCAGGGCAAGAATGCAAGGAAAAAATGCTTGTTGGGTTCCTGGAACCGACCATGCAAGTATAGCTACTGAAGCTAAGGTTGTTCAAATGTTGCGCGAGCGCGGTATCAAAAAATCGGATTTAAGTAGGGAAGATTTTTTAAAATATGCCTGGGAGTGGAAAGAAAAATATGGAGGAATTATTTTAGAACAACTTAAAAAATTAGGTGCTAGTTGCGATTGGGATAGAACACGTTTTACAATGGAACCAAATCTCAGTGAAGCCGTAATTGACGTATTTATAGATCTTTACAATAAAGGATTAATTTACCGCGAATTACGTATGGTTAATTGGGATCCTCAAGGTAAAACAGCTTTAAGCGATGAAGAAGTTATTTTTAAAGATGTAAATAGTAAGCTGTATTACATAAAATATATGTTGACTGCTGACAGTTGTCAATTGATAGCAAAAGAATCTAACAACCATCAACCAACAACTAACAACTATGTTGTAATTGCCACTACTCGTCCTGAAACAATTTTGGCAGATGCTGCTATTTGCGTTAATCCAAACGATGAGCGTTTTAAGCACTTAATTGGTAAAAAAGTATTAGTTCCATTCATTAACCGAGAAATTGAAATTATTGGTGATGAATACGTTGATATAGAATTTGGTACTGGTTGTTTAAAAGTAACTCCTGCTCACGACAAAAATGACTATGAGCTAGGTAAAAAATACAATTTAGAAGTAATTGACATTTTAACTGAAGAAGGATTTTTAAATGAAAAAGCGCTAGATGAACGCTATATTGGAAAAGATCGTTTTGCTGTTAGAAAACAAATCGCGATTGATTTAGAAGAAGCTGGTCACATTTTAAAAATAGACGAATATAAAAACCAGGTTGGTACTAGCGAGAGAACAGGCGCAGTTATTGAACCACGTTTAACACTTCAATGGTGGGTTGATATGAAAAAGTTTTTGGCTAAAAACCCGCAAGTGTTAGATGCAGTAATGAATGATGAAATTAAGTTTCATCCTGCCAACATGAAAAATACTTACAAACATTGGATTGATAATATTAAAGATTGGTGTATCAGTCGCCAACTTTGGTGGGGACAGCAAATTCCGGCCTGGTACAACGAAGAAGGAAATTTTGTTGTTGCTAAAACAGAAGCAGAAGCAATTGAAAAGTTTAAAATTCAACATCCAACATCTAACATTCAAAATTTAAAACAAGACGAAGATGTATTAGATACTTGGTTTAGTTCGTGGTTGTGGCCAATCAGTGTTTTTGATGGTTTCAAAGAAAAAAACAATAAGGATATCAAATATTTTTATCCAACCAACGATTTGGTAACTGCTCCAGAAATTATGTTTTTCTGGGTAGCTCGTATGATTATGGCTGGTTATGAGTGGATGGATCAAAAGCCATTTAGCAATGTGTATTACACAGGAATTGTGCGTGATAAGCAACGCAGAAAAATGAGTAAATCATTAGGTAATTCACCCGATCCTTTAGATTTAATTGCTCAATATGGTGCTGATGGAGTAAGAATGGGCATGCTTATTTGTAGTCCAGCTGGTAATGATATTTTATTTGACGAAAGCCAAGTTGAACAAGGAAGAAATTTTGCCAATAAAATTTGGAATGCATTCCGTTTGGTAAAAGGTTTAAGCATTAAGCCAGATAGTGAATTCTCCTCTGATTTATTAGCAAGCAATAAAATTTCGGAAAAATGGTTTGAAGCTAGGTTCAATATTGCTTTAGCAGAAATAGAAGAAAAATGTAAAGATTATAAATTAAGTGAAGCCTTAATGATGATTTACAAACTAGTTTGGGATGACTTCTGCGCTTGGTATTTAGAAATGATAAAACCAGTATATGGTGAAGCTTTAAATGAAAGTACTTATAAAAAAACTATTCATTATTTTGAACAATTAATGAAAGTTTTGCATCCTTTTATGCCTTTTATTACCGAAGAAATTTGGCAAGAATTAGCTGACAGAAATGAAGGAGAAAGTATCTGTATTACTGAATATCCATTTGTAGAGACGTTGCATGCAACGTCTTTACAAAACACATTCGAAACCATTTCTAAAATTCGTGAATTACGCAATAGCAAAGGAATTAGTCCAAAAGAAGCATTCGAGATTATTATCAAAACAACACAAGTTGAATTGTATGAACCATTTCAGTTTCTAATCAAAAAATTAGCTAATGTATCTAGTATTCGGTTTAATATAGATGCGCCAAACTTTGTTTCTATTCCAGTAGCTACAGATCAATTATTTGTAAAATTAAATATTGAAATAGATGCAGAGGCAGAACGTGAGAAAATTAATAAAGAAATTGAATACCTTACAGGGTTCATGGCAAGTGTTGATGTTAAACTTAGCAATGAAAAATTTGTTGCTAATGCAAAACCAGAATTAGTTGAAAAAGAAAAACAAAAAAAGGCTGATGCTATAGCTAAAATAGAAATTTTAAAACAAAGTTTACAAGATTTATAATAAATTTTATAATTTCTTAAAAGCCGTTCTTTATAAGAACGGCTTTTTTTATTTAAATTTCGCATCCAAAACCCAATAATTTATTTTTATGTTTAGAATTTCAATGCTATTACTATTAATAATAATTTCAAATAGATCGATTGGTCAACAAAAATTAGATACAATATTTTACAACATTTTCTGGAAAGAAACTAAAGTTAAGGATAGTACAGAATATTATAGAATTGCTATAAAAACAAAAAAAGAGTTTATAGTAAATGATTATTACTACTCAAACAACAAATTACAAATGTCAGGGACATTTAATTCGTTAGACAAAGAAGATAGAAATGATCTTTTTAAATTTTATGAAAAATCAGGTGAACTAAGTTCTGAAGGATTATATTTAAATAATTTAAAGCAAGGAGAATGGAAAGAATACAATAATGGTAAATTATGGGTATCAAGCAACTATCAAAATGACAGCTTACATGGCGAATTTTTAGTATTTCATCCTAATGGAAAAGTCAAACGCAACGATATATATAGGATGGGCGAACTTAAAGTAGGGCTTTGTTATGACAAAAATGGAAACGATACAACATATTTTCCTTTTAGAGAAGACGCTCAATTTATTGGAGGCGAAGAAGAAATGTATAAATTTATTAGCGAAACAATAGAATATCCCGAAAAAGCATTCAATGAAAAGATTGAAGGACGAGTTATTGTAAGATTTTATGTTGATACAGATGGTAAAATAAAAAATCCAGTAATCCTATCAAAAACACCAGAAATTTTAAATAAAAGTGCTCTAAGATGCATAAGATTAATGCCTAATTTTATGCCAGCTAGCGAAGATGGTGTTAAAATTGGAATCTATTTTGTACTGCCTATTGTTTTTCAAATCAATTAAAAGCGCATCCAAACAAAACTCAAATACACATAAATAATAAATTCTTACAAAGAATAGATAATGCTATAGTATTAGTAAATTTATATGTTAGACACAAAAACTAAATCAAAACAATTAATTGTAAGTTATCAATTAAAATTGATAAAGAAACAAATTTATTTTAATAATAAAAAAGACCTCAACTTAAGTATTTCATCAAAATAATACAAGATAGTCGCTTTATTACTTTTCACTGCTCCAGCAATTTGGATTGCACCACCAAAGAGGAGGAATTTTTCAGTAAGGGTAGTTTTACCGGCATCTGGGTGACTGATAATACCAAAAGTTCTTCGTTTACTAATATTTTGTATATCCATAAATTAAATAAAAAAATAAACATAAAAAAACCCCACCAAAAGGTGAGGTTAATTTAAAAATCCGGCAACAACATACTTTTCCAGGTTTTACCCCAGTATCATCTGCGCAATTGAGCTTAACTTCTCTG
>JAIXSO010000040.1 GCA_027484685.1 Bacteroidota bacterium | reverse complement strand
TCTTTTTTTCCTAAAAAGCCATCTATCAGAAAAGATGTAGAAGAAACAAATCCTGAAATGTTAATGTTGTTTGATCAACAACTTTCATTAGTGGCTTAAACCGAACTCAGGTTAATAATTTGTAAAGGCTGAAATGGGTTTATGCCAATTAATTTTTTAAAGTTAAACATCACTATTACTGCATTCAATAAAAATACAATTACAGCTAAAGCAAAAAGTAATCCGCCATCATCCATAATTTGAAAACCTAAAATAAATACGTGCGATAATATAGCTCCACTCATAACACCCATAGAAAGCAAGGCACCAATAAGCGATTTACTTGGAAATAATAACAATATGGCAGCTATTAATTCTGCAATGCCACTTCCAATTCTTCCAAAAGGTTCTACACCTAAAGTGCTAAATATATAAACCGACTCAGGGGCTGCGGTAAATTTAAAAAACAAAGTTTGTAGTAAAATAGCTGCTGCACCAAATCTGGCAATGTTGATGATAATTTTTTTCATAGGTAGATTTTTATTGAATGATAATTTTTTGAATGGCTTTTCCGTTTGAATTTTCAAGACTTAAAAAATAAATTCCTTTTGAAAGTCCTGATAAATCTATGTTTTCGGAGTAATTTATTTGTTTATTTAATACCATTTCTCCCAAAATATTTGTTAGTGAAATTTGAGTATTTACATTACTTGATTGTTCAATAGTTAAGTAATTATTTGCTGGAATAGGATAAACTTTGATTCCTAAATCATGAATTGATTTGATACCAGTATTTGATGTTTTATTACTGGTTGACTTAGCAACATTTAAAATCGTTTTATCGGTAGTATTTTGTAAAAATGCTAAGGTGTAAATTCTATCTTTATTCCATGCTGTATTAATTGTTGTAGCGGTTTGTATTACAATTGAATCGTTAATTTGTGCAGGAATATTTACTGTTAAACCTTGCCAACCACTTGCTGATTTTCTAAATACATCAAAATGTTTGCTTTCACCATTTGGTGCGCTGTAAAACAAGGTATCTTCTACATATAACACCTGTAATTTCAAATTTAATAACACTTGATTGGTCAATCTTTTAATAGTTACGAAACTTTTTATACTATCGCCAACTATCACTTGATTGGCTTTTATCGATACATCGGCAGTAATATTTTTAAACGGGTTAAAAATAGCTGCACTTGCATAGTTGGTAGAGCTTGATTGAACCACACCATTAATTACCAAACGCGGAGTTCCACCAAAAATGCCATAATAAATGGTTCGGTCGTCATTTTCTGTTTTGTTTATTTAAAACACAAGCTGCATAAGGCGAACTAGGGTGGTAAGCTATGTGCAACACATCTTGTTGGCTTTGCAAATTTTGGTAAAAACCCGGATTGCGCGAAGCACAAATTGAGCACAGCGTATTGGTAAAATGCTCCACTAATACACTTTGGTTTTGGGCATTTGATATATTAAAGGCAAGCATTACCAAACCTAACAAATAAAATTTTACTGTTTTCATGTTATTTTTTAATTAATAGTTCCCAATTTTTATCTGCTTTGGTCTTTAAATTAGCTTCGTCTAAATTCCACTTATTCAATGTTTTATTGATAAAGCTATAATAAAACAAATAGAGTTTACCATTTACAATTTTGTAAGATGTTGGGTCAATTTCCACTTTATCACCATATTCGCCCATTGCATAAGCACACCAACCGCCATAAGCAGGTTCAAATTTTTCGGGAGTTTTTAAAAATTGTTCTTTGTGTGCGTTTGAAACAAAATAATATTGAACTCCTTTGTAAAAAACCAAGAATTGAGCTACACCTTTTTGCGGCTTTCCTTCAAAGTAAGAAATAGGGTCGTAGCCTTGAATAGCCAAACTGCTTTTATCTAAGTTAAAATGTTTTTTGCGGGTGTTAAAATCGGTTTGAGCAAAAACCGAAAACGTTAACAAACCAAATACTGCTGCCAAAAAAAATTGTTTCATATTTGTTTCAATTGTATACCACAAAGGAAATATTTAAGGTAATAGGCAATTGTCGGGTAAACGACAAAAACCTAAAATTGCACAAAAAAGCTAAAGGTAAAAACTTATAAAAAACTTAAAATAAGGATTTTAACAATTGCCATGCAACTAAAAAAACAGCGACTTGGTCAGCCTCTACAATTTTAAAAAGCAAAATATTTACTATTGCGCTATAAGGCATTTTCGCTTATGTTTGCCTTTTAAGCTAAAACCAGTAAAAATTTATAACTAGAAACTATATAGCAAGAATGAATCAATACAAATTAAGCAACAATGTACTCGGTTGGGTTACATTTATTATTTCAATTATTACTTACACACTTACGCTAGAACCTACTGTTAGTTTTTGGGATTGTGGTGAGTTTATTTCAGCATCGTATCGTTTACAAATTTGCCATCCGCCAGGAGCACCTTTGTTTTTAATGATTGGCCGTATGTTTTCGCTTTTTGCTGCCGATCCTAGCAAAGTAGCCTTTATGGTTAACATGGTTTCGGCTACTACCAGTGCTTTATGTGTTATGTTTACCTTTTGGACCATTACACACTTAGGCCGTAAAATAGTTAACAAAACAGTTAATGAAATTAGTGGCCAACAAACTTTTGCAGTTATGGCTGCAGGTTTAGTAGGAGCTTTGGTATTAACTTTTAGCGATACATTCTGGTTTTCGGCAGTTGAAGCTGAGGTTTACGCTTCGTCAAGTTTTTTTACTACCTTAACTTTTTGGTGTATTTTAAAATGGGAAGACAATGCCGATGAAAAAGGTGCTGACCGTTGGATTGTATTAATTGCGTACTTAATTGGTTTAGCTATTGGTGTCCATTTATTGAACTTATTGGTTATTCCAGCTATTGTGTATGTATATTATTTTAAAAAGAACAAATACACTTTACAAGGTTTCTTAAAAGCAAGTGCTGTAGCAGTATTAGCTATTGGTTTTGTGCAATTTGGAGTTATTCCTGGCTTACCAACTTTAGCTACTAAATTAGATTACTTTACTGTAAACTCATTAGGCATGGGCACTAATTCTGGTGCATTGTTATTAATAGTAATCATGTTGGTTTTAATGGCCTCTGGTTTACATTATACCCAAACCAATAAGAAAAACAGTTTATACATTGCCATTGCATGTTATACTTCTTTAGTATTGGTTTCGTTCAATATCAATGCAAGTGCAGGAACTTTAATAGGCTGGGCGTTATTAACTGGTATTATTTATATTTTATTCTTTTATGCTAAAATTAACAATGCTGTAAAAAACATCATGGTTTTAGCATTTTCATTCATTGTAATTGGTTTTTCGAGCTACGCAATGATTATCATTCGTTCGTTAGGAAATCCGCCAATTGATATGAACGACCCTGACCAACCTTTTGCTTTGTTATCGTACATTAACCGTGAGCAATATGGCGATAACCCATTATTGTATGGTCAGTATTTTTACGCTCGCCCTATTGATACCAAATCGAAAGGAATGAACTACCGCAGAAGCATAGACCCTAATACAGGAAAAGAAACTTATGTTGAATCGGGCGAAAAATTAGAGAGAGTTTACGATCCTAAAGATTGTACAGTATTGCCGCGTATGTGGGCTGATAGAGGTGACTATGTGCAAGCATACCGAAATTGGGAAAATATTCCAGAAGGTAAAAAAGCTACTTTTGGTAAAAACATCGATTTCTTATTATCGTACCAATTAGGATTTATGTATTGGCGTTATTTCTTCTGGAACTTTGTTGGCCGCCAAAATGATGACCAAGGTTATGGAGACGCTACTAGAGGAAACTGGATTACTGGTATTGGTTTTATTGATGAATGGAGATTAGGACCACAAAAAGATATGCCTGCAATTATTAAAGATAATAAAGCACGCAATACTTATTTTGGTATTCCACTTATTTTAGGTTTAATAGGTTTGGTGTTCCATTTCAAAAAGCAAAAAGAAGATGCTACTGTGGTAACTACTTTATTCTTATTCACAGGTTTCTTCATTATTTTATACTTAAATTTCCCTGCACATCAGCCGCGTGAGCGTGATTATGCTTATGTAGGTTCATACCAAACTTTTATTATTTGGATTGGTTTAGGTGTATTGGCTATTATTGATTGGTTATCTAAAAAAATGAATGCCATGGTAGCAACAGGTATTACTACCATAGCTTGTTTATTAGGTGCACCAATTTTAATGGCTCAACAAAACTGGGATGACCATAACCGTTCAAACCGTTTAACAGCTCTACATTTTGCTGAAGATTATTTAAATAGCTGTGCTAAAGATGCTATTTTATTTACCAATGGCGATAATGATACTTACCCACTTTGGTACGCTCAAAACGTAGAAAATATTAGAAGTGATGTAAGAATCATTAACTTAAGTTTATTGGGAACTGATTGGTATGCAGATGGTTTAAGACGCCCTGCTTACGATGGAAAACCAGTAGAATTTAGCTGGAGCCCTGAAACTTATGCTGGCGAAAAACGCAATTATGTAGTGTATTACGATAATCCATCGTTAGGTTTAAACAAAGAAGACTACTACGATTTGGGCAAGTTATTACAATTTATGGGTGATGATAACAAAGCAAACCAAGTTCAATTACAAGGTGGAGAATACATTAACTATTATCCAACCAAACGTTTCAGTGTAAAAATTGACAAAGAAGCTTGTTTAAAAAATGGTGTAGTTCAACCAGAAGATGCAGCATTAATGGTTGATAGCATTAAGTTTGAAATTAGCAATAGCAGCAATATGCTAAAACCTGATTTATTAACTTTAGATATTGTAGCAACTAATATTAACAAAAGACCAATATATTGGGCTATAACTACTGGTAGCGATGTGTATTTAAATATGCAAAGCCATTTCCAAATGGAAGGTTTAACTTACCGTTTAGTACCAATATTTACCCAACAAGACCAAAACGACCCAAGTCCAGGACGCATTAACAGCAAAATTTTATGGACCAACTTAATGACTAAATTTAAATGGGGTAATATGGAACAACCTGGTGTGTATTTAGATGAAACTATTCTACGCCAAACCAAAAATTTCCGTAATTTATTCTATCGTTTAGCAGAGCAATTGGTAAGAGAAGGTAAAAAAGACAGTGCCATCAAAGCATTAGATTATTGCCAAAAAGTATTACCATCAACTACCATTGCACATGATGTATTTTCAGTACGTTTAGCTGAAGGTTATTTCTTGGCAGGTGCCGCAGATAAAGCAAATGCTTTATTACGCGAAATTTTAAATACCAGCGAAACCAAAGCTAAATACTACAAAACTTTCCGTAGCTCAAGTAAATACAAATTGGTAAAACCTGAGTTAGAAGAAAATATTCAGATAATGACTTACTGTATGCAAGTGGCTCAAATGAACCAACAAGAAGCAGTAGCCAAAGAGTTTACTGATAAACTAAATGCTATTAGTTCGGGCTTATAATTGATAAGCAAAACCCAACAAAAAAAGCTGCCTCACAAGGGCAGCTTTTTTTATGTAAATAACTTATTATTTTCCTGCCATTATAGGCTACCTCGCCTGCAATAAATTGGGGTGATAAACCAGAAATGTTCCCCAAACTGAAAGCTCCATAGGAGCGAAACTATGGTAACAAAACATATAAATCTCACCAACCTAAAGCCCCATAGGGGCGATACTTCGCTAAACAACAACGTGGGCAAATGCTGTAAAGACGTTTAATTAAACGTCTTTACCTTGGTCAAAGAAAACCATTGTATTTCCCAATAACCATGCAGAGACGTTGCACGCAACATCTTTTTAGCTAAAGACGTAACATGTTACGTCTCTACAATTTCCCGCACGAGGTAATACTACTTTCATTACAACATTGCAGAAATCCTCGCCTACAAAAAATTGGGTTGATTAACCTTAGAATACTTCCCCAAACTGAAAGCTCCATAGGAGCGAAACTATTGTAACAAAACATATAAATCTCACTAACCTAAAGCCCCATAGGGGCGATACTTCGCTAAACAACAACGTGGGCAAATGCTGTAAAGACGTTTAATTAAACGTCTCTACCTTGCCATAAGAAAACCATCGAATTTTCCAACAACCATGTAGAGACGTTGCACGCAACATCTTTTTAGCTAAAGACGTAACATGTTACGTATCTACAATTTCCCGCACGAGATAATACTACTTTCATTATTTCTTATTGGTGCCCACCAATATGGGTAGAACGAATAACAAACTACGAATATCGAACCACGAATAATTCGAGTGAGATTGCTTTACCGCTTTGGCGGCACATGCTGTACCTCGCAATGACGAAAAACGAACAACCAACTCGCAACAATCAACCAACTCGCAATATCGAACATTGAATAACAAAACTCCTATTTTTTTACATTAAAATTGGCTTACCTTTGCCTACAGTATGGAACATAACTCATTGAATTTAAGCAAAAGCGATTATTTTATAGAACTAGAACACGAATTTGGCGCGCATAATTACCACCCTATTCCGGTAGTGATAGAAAAAGCCGAAGGCATTTTTATGTACGATGTAGAAGGCAAACAATATTTTGATTTCCTTTCGGCATACAGTGCTGTAAACCAAGGCCATTGCCACCCACGTATAGTTAATGCCATGATAAACCAAGCGCAAAAACTAACCTTAACCAGTAGAGCTTTCCATAATAACCAATTAGGCGAATACGAAAAATTTATTACCCATTACTTTGGTTTTGATAAAGTATTACCCATGAACACAGGTGTAGAAGGTGGCGAAACTGCTATTAAATTGGCCAGACGTTGGGGTTATGATGTAAAAGGTATTGCCGAAAATCAAGCAGAAGTAATTTTTGTAGAAGGTAATTTTTGGGGTAGAACCATGGCAGCTATTTCGAGCAGCAACGACCCAAGCAGTTACAAAGGTTTTGGTCCTTATATGCCAGGTTTTAAATTGGTTCCATATAACGATTTAGCCATTTTAGAAGAAACATTTAAAGCCAATAAAAACATTTGTGCTTTTATGTTTGAGCCAATTCAAGGCGAAGCAGGAGTGGTAGTGCCACACGAAGGCTACTTAAAAGGTGTACGCGCTTTATGTACCAAATACAATGTATTAATGATAGCCGATGAAGTGCAAACAGGCTTATGCCGCACTGGTAAAATGTTGGCCTGCGACCATGAGCAAGTAAAATCCGATATTTTAATTTTAGGAAAAGCACTTTCGGGCGGAACCATGCCTGTGGCAGCGGTTTTAGCCAATAACGAAATAATGCTTACCATAAAACCAGGCGAACACGGAAGTACTTATGGCGGAAATCCTTTAGCTTGTGCAGTAGCCATGGAATCGTTAAAAGTATTAACTGATGAAAAATTAGCCGAAAATTCAGAGGCAATGGGTATCATTTTTAGAGAAAGAATGACTGCCTTGATGCAAAAAACCAATTTAATTAGTTTGGTGCGTGGCCGAGGTTTATTAAATGCTATTGTAATTATGCCTTTTGGCAATGGAAAAACCGCTTACGATGTTTGCTTAACTTTAAAAGACAATGGACTTTTAGCCAAACAAACGCATGGCGATATCATCCGCTTTGCTCCGCCACTAACCATTAATGCCGAGCAAATGAACCAGGCTTGCGATATAATAGAAAAAGTAATTTTAGGATTACAATAAATAATATTTTTAGTCTATAATCTGAACCACATAGTTAACAGCTATGTGGTTTTTTATTTTACAAAAAAATATTTACTAAAACAACTTACGTCCTTTTGACGATTGGTGGCCTATATAATATTTTAAAGATGCATAAATATCGGCTCCATAAGCTTGTTTTAATCCAAAAGTTTCAGCTACCCTATCAGAACCAACGGTAATGTATTTATACCTGTACGCTATACCAATGTTAAAATTTTTATACTCGTTTAAAATAAAAGGCATACTAAGTGTCCATATTTCACTATCATATCTTGGCGTTAAAGCAATAACGTTCATACGCGAAAGCGAGGGCATTTGAGCCAAGGTAATCCGCTGATAAATGGTAATATTGGCAAAAAACTCTTGCACCACTCGGTAATCAAACTGAATGCTAACAGCACTTGGTAAAATTAACCAAAAGGCATTGGCAGTTTTGGGAGTAGTACCCGTTACAAATGATCTGAAAAGTGCATCAATTTCGGCCACATCTTTATTCAGTAAAGAATCAAATTTAGGCCAGCGCATGGAACCATTATCTATTTCAGTTAAAAAGGCATTTTGGTCAAATTTAATGGCACCAATATCTAAAATAGAAATACCTGCCTTCCATTTATAATCAACACTTACTGTACTAAAACCATACATTTTAGGGCAATAACGTGTGCTGGTATAATTCTTCTTTTCTACCGAGTAACCAATATCAAAACCGGCACCAAAGCCTCTAATTTTTAAATCGTTTTGTGCATTAGCTGCGTTTATATTTTTAGTGGTTGGCCCCGAATAAGCATACGAAAAACTTGAATTATTAAATATCAAATCTTTTCCATTTTCATTTTCACCATTAAAACCTCTATCGTAAATATAGGCACCAGAAAGACCTAACAATCCTTTAACAGTAAAGCCTAAACGGTGCATGTAGTGGTTATTTTCATTTATTACTTGGGCATAGCTTATACCGCATTCGGCCCAACTAGCAAACGAAACTTTAGTATCAGTCATTTTCATTTTCTGAAAAATAACTTCGCTAAAAGTCAATCCTTCAAAAATGGTATTGGCAGTTAAATCAGAAATATTGGTAATGCCTAAATGTGTTCTAAAGCCAGTTGTAAACGCCAACGATTTCTTTTTATTAATGGCAAATAAAATAGAAGGACCTAAGGCATACACACCTCCAAAAATATAACCATTGGGCTGTAAATTTTTTTTAACGACCAAATTACTTTCTTTTACAGCATCGGAGTTAAAACCCTTATTTTGAGGAACTAACTTGTTAAAATTATTGTTAAATGGTCTGGTTAATAAAAATGTAGCTTCTGAATAAAAGTTATTATTATTTAAGTTTCCATCAAAACTAACAATGCTTAAATCAACCGCCAACGGCTGAAAACAAATATTAGCCGGATTAACCTGCAAATGATTAATTCCTATATAATTGCCTACTGTTAAACCTATTTGGCTTTGCGCATAAAGTTGAGTAAAAGGTATATAGAAAAAACTCAGTAATATGCTACATATTAAGTATTTATATTTACCAAATTTAAACTTCATGTTTTTAAAAAAATGCTTCTTTTTCAGTTAATTAAAAAACTAAAGTAAATTATTTACAATTGATAAAATAAGACATTAATTCCTAAATTATACTGAGTGCTAATACACAGAAGGTCTAATTTTTAAATAGTTACATTTTTAATTTAAATAAAAATTAGTGCAAACATTTTATAAGTTAGTAATAAAACACTTTAAATTTTTCTGTAGTTTTTGTAACCTATTTCCCACCCAAAAAGTTTTAAAGCCAATTGTTTAAATTTATCTTTTGGTTTGGTTTTATTGTATTTTAAATCGAACTCAAACTGCCAATTTTTATTAGCAATGCGCTTCAACATAACTTTAGGATGGGTGCCTGTAAATTTGGCCAACGAATCTATTTTACTGTAATCAAAAGCTTCGGCTTTTACCACATTTTTATCTATCCAATCTTGGTTATGCCAAAGTTTATGAAACTCCTCTTGTTTGCGCTGCATGGCTCGTGGATCTTTCACCCAACCATAATGGTAAATATAGGCTTCAATTGGTTTTACATTTAACTTTTCATCGTGGTTTTTTCTAAAGCCTTGGGCATCTTTATAAGAGTAAATATTTTTATTGTTTTTTATAACCCTTATTTCGTTGTTATACCAAGTGCTTGAGTTGCCAATATAATCGTATGAACCATAAAAATGTAGGTATTTAAACAGCAAACCATCTACGTTTTTATTGTTTTTAAAATCGAGCATGGCTTTTTTTACAGCAGGCAAATACTTTTCGTGTATGGCTTCATCGCCTTGAATATAAAAACACCAATCGTAAAAAGCAGGAATTGCTTGAAAAGCTTTATTGGTTTCAACGGCTAAAACTTTTCCGCCTTCTTTTAGTGTTTCGTCCCAAAGGGTTTTAATTATTTTTATTTTTTCGGGATGAATTGACCTAATCAATGCTTCGGTTTCATCATCCGATTTTCCCAAAGCCACATACACTTCATCACAAATTGGCAAAATAGAATGTATGGCTTCTACAATTGGATAATCGTAAATAATGGCATTTTTTATAAATGTAAACCCCGCAACTTTCATTTTTATTCAGGAATTTGCTGCATATCAATAAGTTGTTTATACATTCCTTCTTGCTGAATTAACTCATTGTGATTGCCTTGTTGTACAATTTTTCCTTTTTCTAATACCACAATGGTATCAGCATTTTTTATGGTGCTTAATCTATGTGCAACCACTATGGTAGTACGATTTAACATTACATTACTCAATGCTTCTTGTACCAAACGCTCACTTGCGGTATCTAAAGCCGAAGTAGCTTCGTCCAAAATTAAAATATCAGGATTGGTATTTACCGCGCGGGCTATGCTTAACCTTTGTTTTTGTCCACCACTTAATTTATTTCCCCTATCACCAATATTGGTTTGGTAACCAAATTCGGTTTCGGCTATAAAACTATGCGCATTGGCTATTCTGGCCGATTCTTCAATTTGCTTATCACTAATTTCTTTATTGGCAAAACTGATATTATTAGCTACAGTATCGTTAAATAAAATACTTTCTTGCGTTACAATAGCCATTAAGCCACGCAACTCCAATATTTTGTAATCACGAATATCTACACCATCAATTAAAATTTGCCCATCTATTGGATCATAAAAGCGCGGAATTAAATCAGTTAAAGTTGATTTACCACTTCCCGAAGGACCAACTAGAGCTACAGTTTGGCCTTTTTTAATTTTTAAATTCAAGTTTTCAATTACCCATTCGTCTTTGTATTTAAAATATACGTTTTTAAACTCAATCGAATCTTTAAAACTTTGAATAGAAGCAGCATATGGCTTTTCAGTTATTACTTCCTCGCTGTTAATAATTTCCTCAACCCTTTCAATAGAGGCTAAGCCTTTGTTCATGGAATTATAAGCTGTGCTAAATGCTTTGGCAGGCGAGAGCAATTGCGAAAAAACAGCCAAATAACCTATGAAAACCGAAGCGGTTAAACTTTCGTCATTAGCTAAAACCATTTTACCACCAATCCACAAAATAGTGGCAAAAACCGAAACACTAATGGTTTCGCTTATTGGCGATGAACCATCGCTTGTTCTATTGGCTTTTATGTTTAAATCGGTATATAGTTTATTTTGAACTTTAAAACGTTTAAACAAAAAATCTTGCGCATTAAATGCTTTGATAACGCGCACACCCATTAAAGTTTCTTCAATTAATGCTACCAAATCGCCAAATTTTGATTGGCTTTTAGCTGTTTGGCTTTTTAGTAATTTACCAATTAAAGCAGTAAAAAGTGCACTGATAGGCAAAGTGCAAAAAACAATTAAAGTTAACAACGGACTAACCCAAATAAGCGAAACCAACGAAATTAAAATAGTAATTGGTTCTTTGGTAAATGCCTCTAACGAACTCATAACCGCAGCTTCAATTTGGTGCATATCGCTGGTCATACGGCTCAATAAATCGCCTTTTTTCTCATTACTAAAATACGATAATGGCAAAACCAAAATGCGATTATAAGCTGCAATTCGGTAATCGCTTACTATATAGTTACGCATAGGAACCATAAAAAACAATGCCAAATAACGGAACAGGTTTTTAAGCATTATCATGAGTATTACAAAAATACAAATGAACAGTAATACCCTTTCAGCACCATAAATGGTTTTATATTCCCAAATATTATCTTTTAATATATCGAAATAGCGGCTAAAGCTAAATCCGGCAGAAGTTGTTGTTTCAACAGGTTTATTAGGTTCGCGATGTGTGCTAAACAACACATCTAACAAAGGCATTATAGAAGCAATTGAAAATAAGCCAAATATACTAGAAAGAATATTACACAAAATATTCATTACAGCATAGTATTTATATTTAAAAGTAAATCTTAAAAATTTAAAGTAACCTTTCATTTTTTATATTAAAGTGAGCAAATATGCTATTTTTTTAGTGCATATTTTAAAAATTTGTAACCCTCATAAAACCAATAGTTTTACAAACAAAAAAAGCCGCCCGAGTTAAACGAACGACTTTAATTGTAAAACATGAAACTTTGAAAAGATTATTTATTTAAAACCAGTAAAGGTATTTTAGTATGAAAAGCCATTTGTTTGCTTAAACTTCTATGAAAAAGTCTGTCAAAAAAATTGCGATTATGTTTTGCCATTACCAACAAGTTGGTATGTTCTGACTCCACATAAGTATTTATACTTTCTATAATATTTTCCTTTTCGTTCACTTTAACAACTTTCCAATTGTTAAGCGCTATTTGATTTTTATTTTTAACAAAGAAATTATGCTCTTCGTCAAAATAATTATCGTACTCTGATTTTACGTGCAAAATGCTAATATCAGCATTGTACAAGCCTGCAAAATATGCCAAACGCGATACCGCAGGAAACTCAGGTTCGTTAAAATCGGTGGCGTAAACTATATGTAAAATATCTTCAAATTTGGCCGAAGGAGGAATTACCAAAACTGGTATTTCTGACTTAGCTACTACCGAAGCCGCATTGCTACCTATTAATACTTCTTGAATTCCACTAGCACCCGTTGTTCCTAAAATAATTAAATCAATTTTATTGGCATTGGTATATTCCTGAATTTCATCGTTAATAAATCCATAAGCCGATTGAGTTTTATAAACTACACCAGATTTTTTTAAGATTTTGTCTTCCAATTTTTCAAAATTTTTGGCTGCAAACTCATCAATTTCGGCCATATAAGTTTGATAAATGGTATTTGGATACGAACTATCAACCAATGGAATATTTTTAATGTATAAAAGATGTAATTCGGCATTTATTTTATTGGCCAAACTAATTGCATAATGCAATGCATTATTTGCAACTTCCGAAAAATCGGTTGGAACTAATATTTTGCTAATCATAATCTTATGTAATTTTATTTGTTTAATTTAAAACAATACTTTTAAGTCAGTATTCATTTATCAGTTCAAAAGTAATTGGCTTATATAGTTATAAATAACTCCCTAATCATTAATAAAATTGAGTATTATCAACTAAAAGCGTGCATGAACAAAAAAATAAAATTTTAAAACAGTTTGAATTAATTTGCAGTATGCTAAGCAATCGACAATTATTTTTGGCCCATCAAGCGCAAACCACCAATTTCCCATTAATGCTCGAAATTGAAAGTGCGCAGGGAGTATATTTAATAAGCCCCGAAGGCAAACAATATTTAGATTTTATTTCTGGAATTTCGGTAAGCAGTTTGGGACATGGAAATGAAGCTGTAAAAACTGCTATAAAAAGCCAAGTTGATAAATATATGCACTTAATGGTGTATGGCGAATTTGTGCAAGAACCCACAGCTCAACTTGCAGCCAAATTAGTGAGTTATTTACCCGAAAACTTAAACTGTGTATATTTTGTAAACTCGGGTGCCGAAGCTACCGATGGGGCTTTAAAGTTAGCCAAACGCGTTACTAAAAAATCAAAAATTGTAGCTTGCAAAAATGCTTACCATGGCAGCACGCATGCCGCTTTAAGTTTAAACAGTACCGAATATTACACCCAAGCCTATCGTCCACTTTTGCCCGATGTTCATTTTATTGGATTTAATAATGTAGAATCGTTGCAATTAATTGATAAACAAACAGCTTGCGTAATAGTTGAAACCATTCAAGGCGAAGCGGGCTATATTGAACCAACCTTGGAGTTTTTAAGTGCTCTGCAACAAAAATGCCGCGAAAACTGCGCTCTACTTATTTTTGATGAAATACAAGCAGGAATTGGAAAAACTGGAAAAATGTTTGCCTTTGAACATTGGGGCATAATACCCGATGTTATTTTATTGGGCAAAGCACTAGGAGCGGGAATGCCAATTGGCGCTTTTGTAACTTCTCAAAAAATGATGCATGTTTTTACAGATAACCCAATTTTAGGTCATATTACAACTTTTGGGGGCCATGCTGTAATAGCTGCTGCTGCTATGGCAGGCCTAAACGAACTTGAAAGATTAGATTTAATAAGCCAAGTAGCAGAAAAAGAGCAGCTTATACGTGACAAATTGGTTCACCCAAAAATTAAAGAAATTAGAGGTAAAGGATTAATGCTAGCCGCTCAACTTACCACTTTTGACGAAGCTTTAAAACTATGTCAACTATGCTTAGCCGATGGATTGGTAATTGATTGGTTTCTATATGCAAATAATTGTATCAGAATTGTTCCACCATTAATTATTTCAAAAACTGAATTAGAAGCAGGCATAAATATTATTTTAAAAAATTTAGACTCAATTTAAATAAGAATTATTTATCATATTTCCATATAAATTCTATTGAAAAGTAAAAACGGTATTTT
This sequence comes from Bacteroidota bacterium, assembly GCA_027484685.1. Taxonomy (GTDB): domain Bacteria; phylum Bacteroidota; class Bacteroidia; order UKL13-3; family UKL13-3; genus JAAFJM01. The sequence goes on along the minus strand of JAIXSO010000040.1, from coordinate 138,037 downwards.
TCTTAGTTTGTCAATGAAATAGGACGTTTCAATTCTATTTTGTACACAAATACACATTTTCAAAAAAGCAAAATGCCTCATTTTCAAAATTTAATTAAGCCAAATTTAAAACAATAATTTAAATTGTTTTTACCAAATACAATGAATTTCAGTAAAAATAACGATATTCGCCCAAATTTATAAAGAATTCGATACAATTTTAATGAGCGAAAGCACAGGAACAAAACGATTAAATGCAGTAGTAAAAGAGCTGAATGTAGGAATGCAAACCCTAGTTGACCATTTGGCTAAAAAAGGTTATAGCATTGAGGCTAAGCCAACTACAAAGCTTTCAGAGGAGCAATACAGCTTATTGCTCAGCGATTTTCAGAGCGAGAAAAAGAATAAGGAAGAGTCAAAACAACTTAGCCAAAATAAGGTTAAGCCAAAAGATGTTACAATTGAGCAAATTAAACCAAAAGTAAACGTTAGCGATGACGATTATGATGACGAAGTTGTAGTTGTAAAATCAGGATTATCAAACAGATACGAAAAACCAGCTGAACCAAAAACTGCAAAACCAGCTGAACCTGTTGCCGAAAAAATTGTTATACCAACGGTTGAAAAAACTATAGAGCCTGAAGTTAAAGCTCCTATTGAAGTGGTTGTTCCTGAGCCAATTGTAAAAGAAACTCCAAAGGTTGAAAGTGCACCTGAGTCAGTTAAGGTTGAAACCAAAATTGAACCAGTTGCTGAAAAACCAATTGAAACTTCATCAAACGAAGATTCAGATAGCGAATCGCCAAAACTTACTATTTTAGGTAAAATTGATTTAGATGCGTTGAATACCAAAACGCGTCCTGATAAAAAAGCCAAAGAAGTTAAAAAGGCTGCGCCAATTAAGGAAGTAGAAAAAACACAACCAAAAGTGGAAACACCAAAAGTTGAGGTTAAAAAAGATGAAATAGTTGAAAAACCTATCACTTCTCCTACTCCTGAAACAAAAACAGTTGAGCCAAAAGCTGAGCCAGTTGCAATTGCAACACCAAAAGAAGAAGCACCAGCTGTAACTAGCCAACCTGAAGAAGTAGCTCCTCAAATTATGGAAACCAATTACGAAAAACTTTCGGGTTTAAAAGTAATGGGTAAAATAGTTTTACCGGTTGATCCTCCAAAAAGTAGCAATAAACCAGTAGCATCGAGCGATGCCAATAATAAGAAAAAACGTAAACGTAATAATTATATTGGCGGAAGCGATACTGCAAACGATAAGTTAAATAAATTTAACAAACCAGCAGATGGAACTGCTCGCCCTCCTTACCAAGGAAATAATGCAGGCGGAAACAGACCTGGTTATCAAGGTAATAATCCTAATAACGGTGGTGCAAACAGAACTCCAAATGGGAATAATCCAAACGGACCACGCACACCTTACCAAGGTAATAACCCTGGTGGAGCTCGCCCACCGTATAATAAAAATGGAAACAATGCAGGTGGAAACCGTAATGGCGGAAACCCAGCTTACAAACCAGGCGAAAAGAAAGAAATTACTGATAAAGAAGTTCAAGATAAACTAAAAGCAACTTTAGCTCGCTTAAATCCAGGAAGTAAAAATCCAAATATTGGAGCTGTTCGTTCAAAAATACGTAAACAAAAACGTGATGATGCAAGAAATGAGCGCGAAGAAGCAGCTTTAGAAGCAGAATTAGCAAACAAGGTATTAAAAGTTACCGAATTTGTTACAGCTAATGAATTAGCTAAAATGATGGAAGTAACTGTTACTCAAATCATTTCGGCTTGTATGAGTTTAGGTATGATGGTTTCAATTAACCAACGTTTAGATGCCGAAACCATTAGTATTGTGGCTGAAGAGTTTGGTTTTGAAGTGGACTTTGTGAGTGCTGAAGTTCAAGAAGCAGTAGAAGAAGATATTGACGATCCTGCAGATTTATTACCTCGTGCACCAATTGTAACTGTAATGGGTCACGTAGATCACGGTAAAACTTCATTGTTAGATTATATACGTAAAGCAAATGTAATTGCGGGCGAAGCAGGTGGTATTACTCAGCACGTTGGAGCTTATGAAGTTACATTAGATAGTGGCAAAAAAATTGCATTTTTAGATACTCCTGGTCACGAAGCATTTACCGCAATGCGTGCTCGTGGTGCTAAAATAACAGATATTGTAATTATTGTAATTGCTGCCGATGATAGTGTAATGCCTCAAACCAAAGAAGCAATCAGTCATGCGCAAGCAGCTGGTGTTCCAATAGTTTTTGCATTTAATAAAATAGATAAAGATGGTGCTAATACTGAAAGAATTAGAGAGCAATTAGCCCAAATGAATATATTGGTAGAAGAATGGGGTGGTAAATACCAAACCCAAGAAATTTCTGCTAAAAAAGGTTTAAACATTGACTTATTACTAGATAAAGTTTTACTTGAAGCTGAAATTTTAGACTTAAAAGCAAATCCAAACCGCAGAGCTGTAGGTTCAATTATTGAAGCATCGCTTGATAAGGGACGTGGAATTGTAGCTACCTTAATGGTTCAAAACGGAACTTTAAGAGTTGGGGATCCAATTATAGCGGGAACAAATTCAGGTAAAGTAAAAGCCATGTTTGATGAACGTGGTAAAAAAATGCTTTTTGCTGGCCCTTCAACTCCAGCAGTGGTGTTAGGTTTTGATGGCGCTCCTCAAGCAGGTGATAAATTAATTATTACCAAAACTGAACAAGAAGCTAGAGAAATTTCTAATAAACGTAAGCAATTACAACGCGAACAAGGCTTACGTACCAATAAACATATTACTTTAGATGAAATTGGACGTAGGTTAGCAATTGGTAACTTCAAAGAGTTAAAAATTATTGTTAAAGGTGATGTGGATGGTTCGGTAGAAGCATTAGCAGATTCATTGATAAAATTATCGACCGAAGAAGTTCAAGTAAGTGTTATTTACAAGGCAGTTGGTCAAATATCGGAAAGCGATGTAATGTTAGCTTCTGCATCTGATGCTATTATTATTGGTTTCCAAGTACGTCCTTCGCCACAGGCTCGTAAATTGGCCGAAAACGAATCAATTGATATTCGTATGTATTCAATTATTTACAATGCGATTGGTGAAATTAAATCGGCTATTGAAGGTATGCACACACCTAAAATGGAAGAGAAAATTACTGGTAATATTGAAATACGTGAAGTATTCAAAATTACAAAAGTTGGAGCCGTTGCAGGTTGTATGGTTACAGATGGTAAAGTATTTCGTAACTCAAAAATACGCTTAATACGCGATGGTGTGGTGGTTCATACAGGTGAACTTTCATCACTAAAACGCTTTAAAGATGATGTAAAAGAAGTAGCTTACGGTTTTGATTGTGGTTTAACAATCGACAAATTTAATGATATGAAAGTAGGTGACTTTGTGGAAGCTTACGAAGAAGTTGAAATTAAACGCCCTACAAGCAAATAAATATTTTATAATAACTAAGACGACAGCCAAACTGAAAAGCTTGGCTGTTTTTGTTTTCATTCAAAACAATAAATACACATGACAAAACATATAAAACCCGAAAAATATATAAAAGATAGAGGTCGCACATTGGCCATAAAAGCTTGTTACCTTAATACCGATTGGCAAGAAACGGGCAAAGCCACTATTTTAATTGTAAAAAATATTCCAAGAACAAATTATATAATTGGTAGTTTTCAAATAGATTTATGGTGCTTAGGTATTAAACAAACATCTTGGGGATATGGTATAAACGAAAAAAAATTAGCTGATATATTTTCAAAATTAGGAGCAGGAAAACCTTTTGCTGAAGCTGATTACAGCCTTTGTAGTCAAATAATTAGGGATGCTAATAATTATGCACTAAGTATTGGATTAACCACTCCGCCTAACTTTGAAGTGAGCCAATATTTAATTGAAGAAACCACCGAAAATCCAATTGAAATTACATTTGGTAAAAATGGCAAGCCACATTATGTAGCGAATGAATTTGCTGATAATGAAGGAATAATAAAGGCACTCACCGAAAAGCTAGGTGCAGATGGTTTTACCACTGAATAATTGAATTTATATTAAACCAAAACCGCTTTAGCCAAAACTAAAGCGGTTTTTTTATTTAAAAATTACTTAATTTGAAGTGGTTTGGTTTGGGCATCAATCATGTACAATAAAAAGCCAGAGGCTCAACAATAAACTCACTAGCGGGATGCTAGCGAATGCGGAAACCAAAACCGCTTTAGCAAAAAACTAAAGCGGTTTTTTTATATAAAAAAATTGCGTTATTTGAAGTAAAATTTGATGATGGTAATACTTTTGCTAAACACCGACACCGGCAAAACTATGAAAATGAAAAGATTAATATTTAATTTCTCTAAAAATAAAGTTGATATATATAATGTATCTGATAGTTATCTCATAAAGTGTGATAAGTTAAAAAACAATAGCCCTAGTTCATTACTTGCATATTTGAAGAGTGCCGAGTTTTATCATATATTTTTAAGTAAAAACATAGATATATTCAATAAATATGAGATTGATGATTATAGAACAACTAAAACAGATGGCATTTGGTTTTGGAGCGCTGATTTGAACTATTATACCGAAAACCATTGTTTTGTTTGGCCATTAGATTTCGTTGATCATGTTGAAAAACAAAAAACGATTTCCTTGACATTAGATGAAGAACTATATAATATTCCTATTGAGATTGAGAATACCCTTTCCTTTGTTTTAAAAAATATTTCAGTTGATAAACAGCCAAGGTTAGAGTTCAAGTTTATCAATTTGGAATGAAAATATATATGGTTACTGAAACAGTAAATTATTCCCCTCACAATATCTGTAGTATTCAGCTAATAATTGCGAGAGTACTAAAGATTTTAAATGAAAAAGAATTTATAACTTCTTACTTAATAAACCCCAACCGCTTTAGCCAAAAACTAAAACGGTTTTTTTATATAAAAATTACTTAATTTGAAGTGGTTTGGTTTGGGCATCAATCATGTACAATAAAAAGCCAGAGGCTCAACAATAAACTCACTAGCGGGACGCTAGCGAATGCGGAGGCCACAGTTGTCGGATTAAGTAAGTTTGCTAATAGTATGTTAACTCAGGCAGAACGAAAAGTTATTTCTCAAAGTGCAAAACATTTATTACATAAAAAATATAATGCTAAGTTATTAGATTTGAAACAGTTAAATAAAAAAGGAAAGCAACTCTTGAGAAGTTAAAAGATGTAAGTGAAATTGTGAAGACTGTTGCAAAAAATAAAAAAGAAAAGGAGGAGAAAAAATAATATGGTAGGATTTTTTTTCGCATACATTGGTGCGGTAATCAGATGGTTATTTAGTGATAGGAAAAAAAGTATTAATTATTTTTATACAGAAGAAGGCGATAATGATTCTGAAAGTATTTTAGGTAGTTCACTATGGAATAGATTGATCGGCATCGTAACTATTATTTTATTGATGTTTATTGTTGGTTCTTTTTTATAATAAAATAGCAACCACGGTAGTATATAATTTATCACTTTTTAATATGGTAATTTTTTAAATAGCTGTAAAACAGAATAATGTGTAGTTAAATACCTGCCAGTAAGGATATTCTTTAGCAACAATTGTGGTTTTGCAAAACGCATTTATCTATTACTAGCATTTGTAATGCTTAAAAATCAAACCGCTTTAGTTTTTGCTAAAGCGGTTTGATTATTTAGAAAAATTGCGTTATTTGAAGTAATTAGAATGACAAAATGAATGTTAAAATAAGAACAGACAACAGTTTTATCGGAACATTCCTAAGTTTTTTAACTATAGGAATTATTACTTATATTCTTTCTGAATCAATACTAATAACAATTTTGGCTCTTCTTTTGTGGTATTTAGTTTATTATTTAGAAAGGGATAATGGAATAGCGTTTACAGACAATGATATAACTATTATTGATGGTTTGTTTTTCAAAAAAAAGTACGTTTACAAGTACGAAAATTTAACCAAATTTAAAATTGTTACTACACTTGCACCTGGGTTAATGGGCAGCACCTTTGATATGTATTTTGATGATGATTTTAAATATAGTTATTATGTTTCTGATAGTAACTATTCAGATTTAAGAGAAGTGAAAGATTTTTTACGCGAGAGGGGAATATATGTGGATGATGATTCAGAACCACCTGTTTATGGAAGATAACGAATATTACCAGAACTTAATTTTAAACTGCATTCAGCATAATTCTAAAGGTGGTACCTTTTCCTAGCTCGCTGTTTCTTACAAATATTTTTCCTTTGTGGTATTCTTCTACAATGCGTTTAACAAGCGATAAACCAAGTCCCCAACCACGTTTTTTGGTAGTATAACCAGGTTTAAACACAGTATTAAATTTCGATTTTGGAATGCCTTTTCCAGTGTCTCTTATATCAATGTACACATGTTTTATATCGCTACTGATGTTGATATTTAATTCACCTTTTCCATCCATGGCATCAATGGCATTTTTAGATAAATTTTCTAAAACCCAATCAAATAATGGAATGTTTGTTTTAGCCCAATTTCCCGGTTGTATAATATTTATGTTTATTTTTACTTGACTTGAAACACGTGTTGTTAAGTATTGCATGGAGTTTTCAACCACCAAATCCATGTTTTCTTCCTTTAAAACTGGTTCAGAGCCAATTTCTCCAGCCTTGCCAATATCCTTAAATTTATATAAAGCTAATCATTGCAGGCGGGGACGCTTGTAATGGCGGTGATAAGTATTGTCATCGGTTGTGTGTCTTCGTAAGCAGAATTAGGGTATTTGTTTTCCAACTAGGTTTTGATTAAGTTTGATTTAAGAATTTTGTTTTATTTATAATGTAATAGTGAAATTGGTTGTTACAACAAGCACAGATAAAATAGTAAGTGACATGTATTTTTTTGATATAATTTTTAACAGGTATCATTATTTTGCAAATGATATTACAAAATCGACTATGCCGTATTATGCTGCATACGTTTTCTCTATGATTACATTAAGTATGGGGCTTTCGGGCGTTGCATTATTAAGTGGCATTAAAACCAGTAGGTATATACCTATTCATGAAATTTCCCTAATTTGGATATTGTCTTTTGTATTTATGCTTTTTAGATATGTTATATTTGGTAAGAAATACCAACTCAACGCCCAGCGGATAAATGAGTCTAAGTATGCTAGTGTTTATGGTATTATAACAATTTTTTACACTATTTTTTGCTGGTATTGTTTTATTCATGCTGCTGTGAATAAATACTAATTGTAGTTAATCTTGTCCATGGTTGATAGCAAATTATTTTAACTACAATAAATTTGTATAAAGATAATAATTGCAGGCGAGGACGCTTGTAACGGCAAGAGATAAGCTCGCCCTTAAAGGGCTTTGGTTTTATATGAAACAATGTGCTACCATAAGTAAATCCCTACGGGATTAATGCCTATCAATAGTGTTTCTAGCTGATGTTGGCGTCCTAGACAATATCAATAAGATATAATTAAGCTAATAATTGCAGGCGGGGACGCCTGCAATGGCGGTGATAAGTATTGTCATCGGTTGTGTGTCTTCACTAACCAAATTTGTGTAGTTGTTGCTTTGTATTTCTACAAAATAAAAAACCACATAATATATAGAATCATGGCTTTTAACCTATGTTTCTATATTCTATGTGGTTCAACTTTTGTACAATTGTTCTCGTCTAATAGCTATCGGACTACGCTCGAACTGACCAAAGATTTTATTTCTTTTTTAAGGCTAAAATAGAAAAATCGGTATTTACTTTTTTAATGGTATTGCTCAGTTTGCCTAAACCGGTAATTTCCATTTCTACCACATCGCCATCTTGTAACCACTGTGGTTTAAAGTTTTTATCGTTTAATAAACCTGTTCCATTTAGTTCTAAAAAGCAGCCTGTTCCTACAGTTCCGCTTCCTATTACATCGCCAGGTAAAATATCAACTCCATACGCGCAACGTTCTACTATTTCGGCAAAAGTCCAGTCCATATCGCTTACATTTCCTTCGCTTACCAATACGCCATTTACCCAACATTTCATGTTTAAGTTATAAGCATTTCCAACATGGTTTGGTTTTGCAGGAACTTTATATGGTTCTAATTCGTCAGGTGTTACAAAGTATGGTCCTATCACTGTTGAAAAATCTTTTCCTTTTGCTGGCCCAAGGTTTAACAACATTTCTTCCATTTGCAATGTTCTGGCGCTCATGTCGTTCATAATCATATAACCTGCTATGTACTCATCAGCTTCGCTAGCCTTGATGTTTCTACCTTTTTTACCTATTACTATAGCTGCTTCAAGTTCAAAATCAAGCTTTTGAAAATGGTCCGGCATGCAGTCAATTACACCTGGTCCTTGAATGGCATTATGATTGGTAAAATAAAAAATAGGGTATTGATCAAACTCTTCAATCATTGGTACACCACGGTTTCTGCGTGCAGCAGCTACGTGTTGTCTAAACGCATATCCATCGCGGCACGAAGTAGGTTGAGGAACGGGAGCTTCTAATACCACATCGGCTTCTAAAGTAAATGGTTTATCAACTTTGCCTAGTTTAATTTGTGCATCCCATTTTTTGGCTTTATCCATTACCTGTTCACCTGCAAATAAGAATTTGCGCATTTTATCAGGGAATGAAGCATCTAAATCTTTCAAATTCCAAATTTTACCTTCGTGAATGATACCTAATTGGGAGGTTTTATTGTGAATATAAGTAACTAATTTCATATCAAAATGTGGGTGTAATATTTATGGGGCAAATATAGGTTCATTTAATGCTATTAAGCTATATGAATTTTATTGTACAATTAGCTAAAAATTACACTTCGCATGCTGAGCGAACCCATATCTAACGAATCGTTAAAGAACTGGAAATTATCGGTTTTATCGCGTAAGCCTAAGGTGTACATTAATGGCAAATAGTGGTCGTTAGTTGGGTGAGCTAAGGTAGCTATGGCACCTAACTTTTGGTATTCAATTAACGGTGTTGGGTTATTGGTTTCAATGCTTTTTTTAACTAACTCGTCAAATTCTACAGCCCAATCAAAGGGTTTTTCATCGGCTCCCCATTTTATTTTTCCTAAATTATGAACCACATTTCCGCTTGCTACAATTAACACGCCTTTGCTGCGCAATGAAGCTAATTCTTTGGCCAAATTATAGTGGTATTGTGGCGATTGGTGGTAATCTATACTCATTTGAAAAACAGGCACATTGGCTTTTGGGTACATATTCATTAATACCGACCAAGCCCCATGATCCAATCCCCATTCAAAATCTTCGTGAACGGGCGTAGAATGTACCGCTTTGATGGCCATTTTAGCATAATCTACCGCGCCCGGTGCTGGATATTGAACTTCGAATAACTCTTTGGGGAAACCTCCAAAATCGTGAATGGTTTTTGGTTTTTCAACCATAGTTACAGTGGTTCCGCGTGTAAGCCAATGAGCCGATATACATAAAATGGCTTTTGGTGCGTTTAATTTTTTGCCTATTTCTTGCCAGGCAAGTTTGTATTTGTTTTCCGAAATAGCGTACATGGGGTTTCCATGTCCTACAAATAAAATGGGCATTTTATCGCTGCTGGTTTTGGTACCAACTATGTTTTCAAAGTCGTTTAAGTTCATTGCTTTTCCTATAAATGGAGAGAAAGTGAGTAGTTTTAAAAATGATTTTCTATTCATGGAAATAGTGATTAGTAAACCGTATTTAGTCTTCGCAGTGGTAGTTTTCGTCAATAAAACTTACTTTATGTTCTGTTTTTTCACCAGCTTGTTTAGCTGTTATCATTTTATTGATTAAACGTTGGCGTTCAGCCTGAATATTGGCACGCAATACTTCATCTTGAGCAATGCTGTAATAACAAATTCCATCCACAAAAGTCATTTCGGGTTTAGCATAAATACTCAAAGGGTTATTGGTCCAAAGCACCAAATCAGCATCTTTTCCTACTTTTATACTGCCTAGTTTATTATCTAAATGAAGCATTTTTGCTGGATTTAAAGTCACCATTTTCCATGCATTTTCTTCACTTATATTTCCGTATTTAATAATTTTTGCTGCTTCTTGGTTTAGCCTACGTCCCATTTCGGCATCATCGCTATTGATGGCTACATTAACTCCCATTTTTTGCATAATGGCGGCATTATGAGGAATGGCATCAATTACTTCGTATTTATAAGCCCACCAATCGGCAAAAGTACTGGCACTTACACCATGTAATTTCATTTTATCGGCTACTTTATAACCTTCTAAAATATGAGTAAATGTATTTACTTTAAAACCCATGCTATCTGCTACATGCATTAACATATTTATTTCGCTTTGCACATAACTATGGCAACTAATGAATCGTTTTTTATTCAATATTTCAATAATGGCATCTAGCTCTAAATCTTTGCGGGTAATGTTTGGATTTTCTTTTAGTTTTTTCTCGTAAGCCCTGGCTCTTATAAATTCATCGTACAACACTTGTTCAACGCCCATGCGGGTTTGCGGATAACGATTGGTTTCAATTCCCCAATTACTTTGTTTTACATTTTCGCCTAAAGCAAATTTTATGAACCCATCAGCACCTTCTATTTTCATGCTTTCAGGAGCAGCTCCCCAACGTAATTTTATCAAGGCACTTTGTCCTCCAATTGGGTTACACGAACCATGCAAAAGTTGGGCAGAAGTAACTCCACCAGCTATTTGACGGTAAATATTAATGTCTTCGCTATAAACCACATCACCAATACGAACTTCGGCAGTTACTGCTTGTGAGCATTCGTTAACACCTCTTGTAATTGCAATATGCGAGTGTTCATCAATTATGCCATTGGTTAAGTGTTTGCCTGTGGCATCAACCACTTTTGCATTGGCAATGCTTAAGTTTTTTCCAACTGCTATAATTTTACCGTTGCTTATAGCTACATCAGTTTCGGTTAAAATACCTTCTTTTTCATTGCTCCAAACAGTAGCATTTTTAAAAATAACGGTTTCAGCTACGGGTTTTACAGTCCAACCATAATCAGTAAACGGATAAGTAATATTACCCAAACTCAAAGCTGGAATGGAGTCAGTTTTTTTAGTTTCAGTTTTTATGTTTTCAAAAAAACTAGCACTGAAATTGGTAAAACTTCCATCGGCTAATTGCGCTTGTCCGTTCAGTACTTTTACTTTATTGGTATCGTTGATATTCTCGGTTTTATCTACCCAAATATTGATGCGAATATTTTCGTTCGATTTTTTACTAGCTTTAAAAACCATGTTTATCATATTGCTTTGCAATGAAATACTGGCTTTTAAAGTATCGGTACCCAAAAGTGTAAAGTTGGGTTTATGTGCATCGCCATCTACTTTTAAAATATAATTGTTAAATCCTTTTAAACTTACTTGGTATTTGCCTCTTATATCGTTTTCGGGCAAAGTATTTATTTCTGTTTTTTTACCTTTTACCCAATGTTCAGTAATAATTGCATCTTTTTCAAAAATGGATTTATTACTGATAAAAAAGTTGGCCAATTTATTTTTTTCAAGGCTTCCAGCCAATGTGTTTGCATTAATTAATTGCGCAGGAATTTTAGTTAAAGCATTTAAAGCGGCTGTTTCGCTTAAGCCATATTGCACTGCTTTGCGTAGGTTTTTTAAAAATTCGTTTCCATCGGCACAGCCATAGCTGGTAATGGCAAAGTTAATATTAGCTTCGGCTAAAAACTTAGCATTGGCAGGCGCTAACTCCCAATGTTTCATATCGGCAGTGCTTACATAATTGGCATCAAATACATCTTCTACTTCGTAAGGTTTTGGAAAATTTATTGGAATAATCAAACTGATATTGGTAGCTTTTATTTCAGCTAAGCGTTGGTATTCATCTCCAACACCTTTTATAATATAATTGGTGTTAAATTCTTTAGCAATTTTATTGGCACGCATAATGGAAAGTTTGTCGTGCACCTCAAAAATAGTTGGCAAAGCCAAGGCATTGTTGAAAGCTTCAAGGGTTAAATTTTTCTCCGCATTTTGGGTTTTATACCATTTGGCATCGTAATAGGTTTGGCGTAATAAAGCTATACTTCCCATTAATGAGTTTGGATAATCTTGTACCGAACTGCCTTTGTTTAAACTCAATCCTGCTGCGGCTTTTGGCATAATTGCCAATTCATTTTCGTTATTATTTCCAGTTAAAACCAAAGCTGCTGTTCCGCGACTAATGCCATCGTTTACACCCGAAAGTGTCAAACCAAAACCGCTTTCCATTAGTTGGCTCGATTTTTTTTCATCATAGCTAAAATAATCTACTGCGTTTAACTCTGTTTTTATGGCATCGTTCCAAGCATAAGCACCTTTTCTGTTGGTTTTGTATTGTTCGTTTCCTTTGGCTGTATTGGTATAATTTATACCATAATTACTATACAAATCAATAAACGAAGGGTAAACATATTTGCCTTTTAAATCAATTACTTTAGCCTCGGCAGGAATGGTAATTCCGTTACCTACATTTTCAATTATTCCATCTTTTACTATTAAAGTGGCGTTGGTTAATTTTTTACTTCCATCTACAAAAATAGTGGCATTGGTAAATGCAAAGTAATTGGGTTTAATATTGCGTGGTCCATTAACCGGATTTGCTTCTTGAGCCCATGAATTTGTTGCTAATAAGCAATAAGAAATAGGCAAAATGCAATAGGTAAGTAAAGAAAAAATAAGTGTTTTATAAGTATTTTTCATGTAATAATAGTTAGCTGAAACGAAGAGCAATATATAAAAATTTTATTACTGACAAGGATGGGTTTTGGTTTTGAGAAATGGGAGATGAGAGTTGAGAGATGGGAAATGAGAGTTGGGAGTTATAATTTTAATTAATTAGCTTTTTTGTGGATAAGCAGTATGCATTTGTATGTGCATTTGTGTATTGTTATGATTCATATATGACCGATAATGATTCAAATGTGTACATAATTGTGTTGTTTTTTTGTGTTATTTAGTCATTTTTGCACACTTTTACGCATAGCATTTTAAATTCAAATTTAGTAGATAATTACCATGAGCGAAGAACTTAATCAACGAGATTTAATAAATAATCCCGAAAAGATTGGAAAATTTGACTTCCGAAATATTGGAAGTACCTCGCTTTTGCAATTAAAAAAAGCTGGAATTATTCACGGGAAAGACTATAATGGTTTTGAGAAAAGAAAACCAGATGCAATTATTTCTATTCCTGAGGTTGTAAAATCAAAAATAAAAACAACTTTAGGAATAGTAGAAAATAAATCAACTACCCAATTTAAAACTAAAAAACAAAAGGAAGCTGCACTTCAACAAGGTTTAGAAGTAGCACAAGTTTTGGAGGCAAAATTTGTTGTGTTGACAGATACAGTTGATACTATCTGGGTGAATGCAAAAAACGGAAAGTGTATTTTGGATGAAAAAGGTAGAGAAATAAAAACTCCTTTTGACCCCAAAAATCCTGATTTAGCCAAATTAATTGAAAAAATTATTGAAAGTGTAGATGAACACAATTCACAATTAATAGAACCAAGACTAAAAGATCCTACAAAATTGGCTAAAAGTATATGGCAGGATTTGTGGATGGCAGCTGGTGCTACCCCAGAAAATTGCTTGTATTCGTTTGTAGAGTTGTTTATATTTAAGTATTTAAGTGATTTAAAGGTGTTGCCAAATCATTTGAGTTATGATAATCTAATGAGTATTTATAAGTCTAATGATGATGCAGAAGAAACACTAAACTATTATGCAGGAACGATAAGAAAAGAAATAAAAAAACTCTTCAAATCATCTGAAAAAGATAATACTACTATAATAAATGGAACAATATTCGTTAGTAAAGATGAGGAGGCGGTAAAAGGTTACGGAACTGTTTTTATTAAAATTTTAAAAAAATTCGGTGATGAAAAAGAAGGTGGTGGGGAGTTAAAAAATATCGATAGGGATTTTAAAAGTAAATTATTTGAAACCTTTCTAAAAGAAAGTATTAGTAAGAAAAATTGGGGGCAATATTTTACACCTTTAAAAGTAGTAAGAGCAGTTGCAAAAATGGCACAAAGCGATATTAAACCCAATATTACTATGTGTGATCCAGCGTGTGGAGTAGGGAAATTTTTGCTTGAACCACTATTGATTAATAATGAAATCGAAGATTTTTTTCCAGTTGAAAATGGCGTTTTAAAACCAAAAATTAAACTGATTGGAATTGATAAAGGTTTTGATAAAGAAGAGCAAAAAACAATCATCCTTGCTAAAGCCAATATGCTTATATATTTATCTGACCAAATAAGAAAAAACCCAGGTATTACAAATCAGTTTGCAGAAGTTTTCAACGAGACATTTGAGTTAAAAACTAAGAATATATTGGGAACATTGCGTGATGTTAATTATGAAAACAGTATAGATTTAATTTTAACAAATCCACCTTATGTAACAACAGGAAGTAGCAATTTAAAAGAAGAAATTAGCAAAGTTCAAGAACTTAAAGATTTCTATAAAATTAGCGCAATGGGTGTTGAAGGGTTATTTATGGAATGGATAATACGTTCTTTAAGGCCCGGAGGTAAAGCATTTATTGTAGTACCTGATGGAATTTTTAATAGACAAAATGATAAAAACCTTCGTCAGTTTATCTTAGACGAGTGTTTGATTGATGGTATTATTTCACTTCCATTAAAAACATTTTTTACTACACCAAAAAAGACTTATATACTTGCGATAACAAAAAAGAAAAATAAAGCAGAAAAACAAACAGACCCAGTATTTACTTATTTAGTTAGTGAAATGGGAGAGAGTAGAGATATTTATCGTTTTGATATTGAACAGAATGACTTAGAAAAAGCAGTTAGTTTATATAATTTCTTTAAAGGAAATAAAACAGAGTTTGATAAGATAAACACCGATAATCGCTGTAAAATACAACCAATTGAAAATTTCACTCCTGAAAGTCATTGGAGTATTGAGCGTTGGTGGACTAAAGAAGAGCAAATTGAATTAGGCGTTATTGAGGAAGATAAACTCACGAAATTTGAAGAGTTTCCTGACATTATAGAAGATATTGCAAATAATATTTTAAGTTTTAAAGAAGAGATACTTTCATTAAGCGAAAAAAAAAAAACTAAATTAGAATACAAGGTTTTCAAAGTAGCTGATTTGTTTATAATTAAAAGAGGGCAGTCAAAATTTATAAAAAAATATATTGACATCAACAAAGGTGAATTTGCTCTGTTTTCCGGAAATACTGTTGGTGAATTTGCAAGAATAAATACATTTGATTATGATGTGCCTTGTTTAACATGGGCAATAGATGGCTTTGCTGGTTATATTATGACTCATAATATTCCGTTTTCATCTACAAGTCATAGAGGTATTTTAATACCCAAAGATTCTAATCTGAATCTAGAGTTTATCAAATTTGAATTAGAACCAATATTTAGGAAAAACAGAAAAGGAAGAGGTTCAGAAGACGGAAAAAATGAATATACAGCTTTACCGCCATTTATGGTTAAAGATTTAGAAATTAAATTGCCCATAAATCCTGATGGTAGTTTTGATTTAGAAGCTCAAAATAAAATAGTTAATAAAATAAAATCAATCCAAGAAATAAAATCTAAAATTTTAGATTACAAGAAGCAAATTGAAGACTTGAATGTTGAAATTCTTAAAGATAGTAATTTTAAAGAAATAAATATTCAAAAGGTTTTTGATTTACAAGACGGTTTTGCTTTTTCATCATCTTTATACACAACAAATAAAAATGATATAAAATTGATTAGAATTCAAGACGTAAACCTAAAATCCGAGCCTAAGGAAGTAAGAATTCCAAGAGATTATCAATTTAACAACAAAGAAAAATATTTAGTAAAAAAAGATGATTATTTACTATCTTTATCAGGTGCTGCTGGATTTAATCTTATCAAATGGTTGGGAGAAGAAGGATACTTAAATCAGAGAATTACTAAAATAAAATTAAAGGATGAATTTAGTTCAAATTTGATTGAAGATTATATAGAAATATTAATTACAGATATTTATCAAGAGCTTAATAGTTTAGGGAATGGACAAAACAACAATCTTAGTAGAAAAAATCTAAATCAAATTAATTTTAAAATCCCAATCAACTCAAAAGGAGTATTTGATTTGAAAGCACAAAAAGAAATTGCAGAAAAATATCGCAAAGTAGAACAAATAAAAAAAAGCATTTCAGCAGAATTAGATAAAATTGTCAATATTGATATAGATTATGAGTAGACTTCAAACTAAAATATTAAGTGCAATAAATACGGGTAAATTAAATCCAACCAAATTAGGGGAAAGAAGATGGTATAAGTACTTTATTTCTATTAACGAATTACTTTGGGCTGGAAACTTTGTAGATGGCTACTTAATTGATATTTATTCAGACGATTATAAAACAAAACATTTGGCAACTTATACTTTAACTTATGATATGTTTAAAAACAAAGATGTTTTGAATGTAAATTTTGAAATTGAAGAACATTGTAAATACTAAAGTAATGACAGAAAAACAATTTAAAAGCGAAGACGATTATTTACATAAAACATTTGTAGAGGAATTAAGCTATAAACTTTGGTCAACAAAAGGAGCAAGGTTTAATGCAAGTTCAAGGCTAAATAAGCAGGCTTCATTATCTAATTTATCGTTAACGCTTGTTTCTTGTTATTTAATACTAGTAAGTTTATTTGCAGTTTATAAGTTTAATTTTACTACCGATACTACTATTAATAATTTGCTTGGCTTTATTTCGGTGGCTCTTTCTATTTTAATATTGGTATTAGGTCAAATAGAAAACGGTAAAGATTACAGGCTAAATGCACACTTAATGCATCAATGTTCTTTGGAAATTGGCGTGTTATATAACAAAGTAAGAACCTTTAAAACCATTAAACTAAAGCCAGAGACTCCCGAGGATGAAATAATAGAATTTTGTAATAATATTTCAGCCCAGTATGAAAGTATATTAACTCATTATCAAAATCATGAGCCAATAGATTTTGAAAAATTTCAATTGCAAAAACCTAAATATTACAAAGAAATTGATAGAATAAAGAAAATGCAAATTCAGTTAAGGTATTACCTTGAAGTAAAGTTCTTATTTCATTTATTTATAATTTTACCTCCTATACTATTTGTAAGTATAATTTTAAAAAACTAAACTAAAAGTCTCTTCTTGGGTCATTCCTGTTTCCTATAAATATTAAAACTGATTTTTTAGGTTATCAACAGGTAAAATTTTATCTTTTAATAACTATGGGTTTTATTTGGCACTATGAACAAAATGAAAGTGTTTGCGGTGGGGCTATTATGGTTATTAGGTCAAAAGTTAACTGCTCAATATTCAGTGCAATTGCTTGATAGTAATACCTTTAATTTAGGCAATGGGGTCGATCTCAATAAAACATCGTTTAGGGGTTTGAGTGTGGTAAACGATTCAATAATTTGGGTTAGTGGCAGCAAAGGTACTTTTGCTAAAAGTGTGGATGGCGGTAAAACTTTTGTTTTTACGCAATTGCCTGATTACACAAAAAGTGATTTTAGAGATATAGAAGCCTTTGATGAAAAGGAAGCCATTATGATTAGCAGCGGCACGCCAGCTTATATTTTAAAAACCGAAGATGGCGGTAATACATGGGAAGAAGTTTATAAAAACATGGATTCGGCAGTGTTTTTAGATGGAATGGATTTTTGGAATAAAACCCGTGGTGTAATAGTTGGTGACCCTATTAAAAACCATTTTTTATTGTTACATACCATTGATGGTGGTGCTAATTGGAAACAAATGGACAGAAATATTACTCCTAAAGCTATGAGTGGCGAGGCTGTATTTGCGGCAAGTGGCACATCTATTAGGTGTTGGGGTAAAAGCGAATTTGGTTTTGTAAGTGGAGGCAGTTCATCTAGTTATTATTATTTTGCTTCGCCTTATAGCAGGTCAGTTCGCTCAGGACTTAATATTCAGCAAGGTGCAACTTCTAAAGGTGCATTTTCATTGGTTAGGCATAATAAATCGTTTTTTGCAGTGGGTGGCGATTTTTTAAAAGACAGTGTTTGTTATAAAAATTTTGAAGAAATAGGCGTAAACGCCATTTACGAAGAAATTGGTACTAAGCCTTCAGGTTATAGGTCGTGCATTGAAAAGGTGGCTCCAAATATTTTTATTGCCTGCGGCACCAATGGAGTTGATGTATTTAATTACAAAAACAAACTGTGGGAGCAATTAAGCAAACAAAGCTTTAACGTGGTAAAAAAAGCCAAACAAGGAAAAGTAATTTTTCTAGCAGGAAGTAAAGGTAAAATTGCCAAAGTAGTTTTTGATTAACATGTTGTTATTCAAAACTTTTTAGTTCGTTTACCCGGTTTGCATCAAGCCTAATAAATATAAATAATAAAATGGTAAAGCTTAATAATGCTGAACCGCCATAACTAAAAAAGGGTAGTGGAATACCTATAACAGGCATCAGTCCTAAAGTCATTCCAATATTGATTAGGAAATGAAAAAATAAGATTGAAACCAAGCTATAACCATAAATTCGGTTAAACTTATTGCGTTGCCTTTCGGCCATTACCATTAATCGCCATAAAAAAAGCATGTAAAGCGATATAAATGTAAGCGAGCCGAAAAACCCAAATTCTTCGCCAATGGTACAAAAAATAAAATCGGTACTTTGTTCGGGAACAAACCTAAATTTATTTTGAGTTCCTTCTAAAAATCCTTTTCCAAAGGGTCCTCCGGAGCCAATGGCTATTAGCGATTGTTGTACATTATAACCTGCACCTTTTAAATCTACCTCTTTGCCTAAAAGTACATTTATCCTAGTACGTTGATGGGCTTGCATTACATTTTCAAAAACATAATCAATACTGCTTACATAAGCACTTGCAAAAATTACTATTCCAGTTGTAAGAAAAACAAGTAATTGTGTGCGCCTCACCAAGGCCAAAAAAGCAATGGCAATTACCGCCAATCCAATAATAATATACAATGGCTTTATCAGCAAAGCCATTACTCCTAAAACTGCCAATAAAACACCTACTACCAAAAGCCAACCAGGTAAGCCTTCGCGATACAAAACCAACGAAAATGAAGCAAATACCAATGCGGAGCCAGTTTCGTTTTGTAATAAAATAATGGCCATGGGTAAAGCAATAATGGCCATTGAAATGGCTTTTACTTTCCAGTTTTTAAAATCAATATTATAACCACTGAGGTATTTGGCCAAAGCCAATGCAGTTCCAAATTTGGCAAACTCTGCCGGCTGAATTTGAAAACTTCCAATTCTAATCCAACTGCTACTTCCTTTAATTTCGGCACCTATTGCAAAAGTAGCCAAAAGCATGAGGATGGTAATGCCATAAAACCCATAGGCAAACGCATAAAAAAGTTTTTCATCAACCAATAAAATAAGCAGCCCTAAAAATGCCGATACCACAATCCATAACAATTGCTTGCCATAGTTTTTGTCCATATCGTAAATATCAGGATTGGTTTCAGAGTACACCGATGCGTAAATGCAAAGCAAACCGGCTATTACAAAAACGCAATAAAGCGTTAGTACAAGCCAATCAATGCTTGCCGGTTTTGGTTGCTGTTGAGTCATTTAAAATTGGTTTGTGTGTTAAATTTCCTTTCATCATACGTTCCACCAAATAAGGGCGCGTATCATGTTTTTTGGTTAAATATTGTTCTATCATTAAGCTGGCTATTGGGGCAGCCCAAGTGGCTCCAAAACCTGCATTTTCTACTACTACCGCTATGGCAATTTTAGGATTATCTTTTGGTGCAAAGGCAAAGAAAATACTGTGGTCTTTTCCATGTGGATTTTGAGCTGTTCCTGTTTTACCACAAATGGCTATTCCTGGAATTTTAGCTATGTATGCTGTTCCGTGATTTACCACATCTTCCATTCCATTTATTACCACCGGAAAATAACTGGTATCAACCGTGCACCAATGTTTTACATTGTATTCAGGATTTGGATTTTTTTTACCTTCAATGCTTTTTACAATATGAGGTGTAATATAGTACCCTCGGTTAGCTACCAATGCGGTAGCATTTGCCATTTGTAAAGGTGTTATTCCTAATTCGCCTTGCCCAATTCCTAAAGAAATAGTGGTTAATGCTTGCCAATGATTTCGACCATAAATTTTATCGTAATAAGTAGCTTTTGGTACAAATCCTGTTCCTTCGCCATATAAATCTACTCCTAATTTTCGGCCCATTCCAAAACTTGCCAAATGGTCGTAAAGTTTATTATAGGCATCTTCTACTCTGCGGTATTTAGGGTTATTTACTACAGTTCTATAAACATGGCAAAAATAGGCGTTACAACTAACAGCTATGGCTCCTTGCAATGGTAAAGGCGAGCCATGCGGATGACAACCTACATGCAATCCACCTGAATTAAATCCACCATAACAGCCATAAGCAGTGTTTGGATAAAGAACTTGTTCCTGCTGACCTATTAAGCTCATAATTACTTTAAAAATAGAACCTGGAGGATATGGTGCGGCTATTGGTCTGTTAAACAATGGTTTACTTGGATCGCGTAAAAGCTCCATGTAATGATTTCCTCTATCTCGGCCAACAAATAAGTTTGGATCGTAAGTGGGGCTGCTTACCATAGAAAGAATTTCGCCTGTGCTGGGTTCAATGGCTACAATACTTCCAATTTTATTCTGCATCAATTGTTCGCCTAACTCTTGCAGTTTTTGGTCAATGGTTAAATTTATTTTTTTACCTGCTACGGCTACAGTATCAAATTCACCATCTTTATAACGGCCTTGGGCGCGGCTTTTGCTATCAACCAAAACATATCTTACACCTTTTACGCCACCTAGTTCTTTTTCATAAGTACGCTCCACGCCACTAATTCCAATAAAATCGCCCATGCGGTAATAACCGTTTGAGTTTTCAATCATTTTTTCGGTAACCTCGCCAATGTAACCCATTATATGAGCTGCATTTTTGTATTTGTATTTTCTATCGGTTCTAACTACTACATCAAAACCTTGAAAATCGAAAAGCATTTCTTGAAAACGAGCGTAAGTAGCCATGGTCAATTGTTTTTCGAAAACCGAAGGTCTGTAAATGGCGTAACCTTTTTGTCGTTTTATTTTTTCAAATCTATCAATAAACTCTTGTTTGGTAATGCCTATTACTTCGCAAAAGGCATTGGTATCAAGGTTTTTAACTTGTTCTGGAGTAACAAATAAATCGTAAATATTATCGTTGTAAACCAACAAATCGTTATTTCTATCCATAAGCAAACCGCGGGCAGGGTAAATGGTTTGCTCTTGCAATACATTATTTTGGGCTGAACGTATGTAGCTATCGTCAAATATTTGAAGAGTAAGCAATCTGATAACATAAACAAATGCTATAAAAATAAATACTCCTAATAAAATTTTTTGCTTAATTTGACTTTCCATTTAGCTTGTTCAACTCAACGCAAATGTAATATCTAAAAAATTGCTTATTGCATATTGGCTAAAAATATTTTTTATAAATTAGTTAACATTTGGTTTAATAAACCAATTATTCCATAATTAGGTATAAACCCCAAACAACCATAGCTGCACCAATACTGGTTATACCATAAAGTATAAAATGATAATACTCGTTAGAGATGGGCATGGTTAAATTGGTTATACATCCTAAAAACAAAATAACAGCTCCAATGGCCAATAACTTAAACCCTTTTTGAGTTCTTGCTTCTCTAGCTGTTTTATTTTCTAAATTCATTTCTAAGTTGTTTTCTAACATGTCAGTGTCTAAGTTTTCCATAGGTTTTCGGTTTAAAAGGGTTGATGGTTGAAAATATGACTTTTAACAAACATACATTTAGTGTGCTGAATTTCAAACAGTTTAAAAACATTTAATCTAAAAAAGTGTCATTTTTTTAAAAATAAATTCACGTAATAAAAAACCAAATGTTTGGTAGGTGGAAGTTTAAATGCAAAAATTTGTGTTGATTGAATAAACATATTTAAAATAATAATTTAAGTTTGAGAAGATATTATGTGTAAACAGATGTTTAATAAGCTAAAATATTTTCTGCTTTGTGTAGTATTTGTAGTATTTTTTCAAGGCTGCATTATTATTCATAATTATAAAGAAATGAGCTATTACAATAGCAGTTTTGATACTTTGGTTATTAAAACCAATGGTTATTTTATAAATAAATATAATTATAAATTTAAAATGGAATCTTCAACAGATACCATTTATTATAGAATTGAATCAAGTGATTTTAAATTGATAGGTGATAGCATAGCAATAACCGAATATTTTGGTTTTACACTTTATAAAAATGGTACTTATTATAACAAGGGTTTATTTTATAACAATTCTGGTATTAAGGATACACTCATTTTAAATCCAATAGATACCAGTTATTCAAAAGATTTAGCTAAGCAAAGTTATGGTTGGGGCTGTTATGCTATTTCTAACGATACGCTAAAAGTACAAACCTTCAAGCATCATTGGGATTCACCATTTCCTTTGCCTGCAATTTTAGTATGGAAAGTAGTGGAGGTGAGGTATAAGATACTTAACGATTCAACATTACAAGAAATAGAAAAGGTTTATAAAGGCAAAACCACCCCATTGGCAGGAGATTTATATTATTTTATGCCATGCACTACTTGTAAACCAAATCCTGAAAATTATATTACTCAAAATATGAATAGGCGAAAGAACTTTAAATTTAGATTACCTTTAATTTTTGAGTTTAATAAATTCAAGAACTAACCTCTTTTTCATATTTGTAAATAGTTAGGTTTGTAAATGGCTAATTACACGTCAATATTCATTATTAGCCTCGTAGAGGCGAACTTATGGTAGTAAATTAAAGGCATTTTTTGTTAAGTCCCATAGGGACGAGCTTATTTGTATAATTGAAAAAATAAGACCGCCCTTACAGGGCTTAATTGGTGGGTTAATTCTTTGCTACCATAAGTAAATCCCTACGGGATTAGTAATTATAAAAATTTGTGTTTTTATTTAAGTAATAAAGCAAAAAGGTATATTTGAATTTGATATAAAAATGGATATAAACCGTAATTTCTTCAACAAAAAAAATGTGACTATCCTGATATTAATAATTATAGGCTATTTATTATTGATTAGAATAAATAATTATTTTTTTCGGAGGAAATCATACCAAGATTATGAAAAAGAGGAAAAGGAGGAGACTTATATGCTAGAAATAAAGGGACGTATTAAATATGTGCATACAGAGAAAAGCCATACTTATGTTGAATTATTCAATGATTCATTAACTTATTCTCTACCTTATACGAGGTCATTAAAGTATAGTCCCAACACATTATCCTATTTTTTAAAAATTGGAGATTCTATTTATAAATCCAAATTGGATTATTCAATAACAATTGTTAGAAATAGAGAAAAAACAAATTGGATTTTAGGTAAAGTTGAGCAATAATTACTGGTTAGGCAAAAGAACATGATACCTTTTGTTAAATGGTTTTGTCCCTTTCCTTAAGCAGATGTAAAAAACTATAATTATAGCGAATATGGAAAAGACAAAAATTAAAGAGCAGATAGAACAACAATTGTTATTGAAAGGAACGTTAGAATTAAGGCTAATATTTATTGAATTTAAAGAAAATGGGGGAACCCAAGGTGAGGCCAAAAAGATATTAGATGAACTAATGGAACTTTACAAAGAAGATGAAATAAAACATGATACTATTTTGGATTTGGCAGACTATGTATATGGTTGGTGTGTCCCTCCAAAAAGAATTTGGTAATTGGTAATTAAAGTAAGAAAAATAGTTAATAAATATGGATAGCTTAGAATTAGAATTTAAAAACGAAGTGATTATTTATTTAGAGTATGTAAATAAAGAAAACTTTCATTTATGTTATGATGGATTAGTGTCTATTATTTATAAATTTAAAGAATTGGGTTTATCAAAAGATGCTGTAAAAAATGCAATTTCGCAAATATGTCAAATGCCATTAAGTGATTGGCAAGATGAAGTAGTTATGGAAATTGGCAATAGATTATACGACTATTGTTCTCCTAATCATAAAATAAATTGGTGAATTAATTCCTTCTTATCTGTTGTCGGCCTCCTTGCCAAAATCAATATATTTAAATAAAGCTAATAATTGCAGGCGAGGACGCATGCAATGTTGAAATGAAAGTAGTTTTATTTGGTGCAGGAAATTGTAGAGACGTAATATGTTACGTCTCTTGCTAAAAAGACGTTGTGTGCAACGTCTTTGCATGGTTGTTGGGAAATACAATGGTTTTCTTTGGGCAAGGTAGAAACGTTTAATTAAAAGTCTTTACAGCATTCGCCCATGTTTGTTTTTAGCGAAGCATCACCAAAAACTTAATAAGTGTCGCCCCTACGGGGCTTTAGGTTATGGGTGTGTTTGTTTTGTTACCATACTTTCGCTCCTATGGAGCTTTCAGTTTTTGAGAGGCATTTTAGAATTTATTGCAGGTGAGAACAGGATTTAATGATAGAAAAAATGAAAAATACATCCTATTTATTTATGTTTGTTATAAACCTGAATTTAAATGTTTAAACTAATTTTAAGTAGTGTTTTATTTACACTTGGATTTTTAACTCTTGTATTTTTTGTGGAATACAATGGCACCGCAATTCAAAATCCTTGGTTATTTCAACTCATTGGTTTTTTAGCATTGGTGGTTGGTATAGCTTTATTTTATTGGACATACCGAACCCTGATATTGCAAAATGAACAAAATATAGAAACACAACTCTCAAACATAAAAAGGAATGGAAATAAAGTACAAGTTGATTTATTAAAGTGTGAAATAATTCAGAATAGTTATTTGGAAGAAAAAGAAAACAACAATATAGGTATTTACAGTAATATTAAGTTTTGGGATGCTTTGATAGACTCCAACTCCAAAGATGAATATTTACCAGTAAACCAAATGAGGCTCATTTATACTGTTAGCAAAAATGATGAAGAAGAAAGTTATGTAAGTCAATTAATTTATTGCGATAGAGAAACACTACTAATGAAGCTTTATAGCCAAAAAGAAACCTTATTATACATTGATAAAGATGATAACCATATGTATTATTTTGACTTAGATTTTTTATAAGTTTTATAGTAAATATTCTAGCCGATGTTGCCGTCCTCGGCAAAATCAATAAATTTGAACAAAGCTAATAATTTCAGGCGAGGACGCCTGCAATGGCAGAAAATAAATGAAGCAAAGAACAATAATGATCCCCAAAACAAAAAAAGCAGAATTAGCACTTGATTTTGATAAAGCTAAAAATAGTGACTTATTTATTTATGCCTTGTCAGAAAAGGATTTTTTATTATTATTTAGAAGTGCTTTTGTCGAATTGAATAAATCTTTAGGAATAGTAATTGACGATTTTGAAGATGAAAAAATTAGCATTGATAAAGTAAATGAGGCTAAAAAAGTAATTGATAACTTAAAGTGCAAAGCCAATGACATTTATTTAATTGAATTACTAACAAAGCTGAACAGCTTCTTTGCATTAGCAAACCAATACGGAACGGGCATTTATTTTTATTTTTAGAAATTAGCGCATAAAAGTAAATTTATTATTAGCCTCGTAGAGGCGAACTTATGGTAGTAAATTAGAGGCATTTTTGTTAAGTCCCATAGGGACGAACTTATTAGTATAATTGAAAAAATAAGACCGCCCTTACAGGGCTTAATTGGTGGGTTAATTCTTTGCTACCATAAGTAAATCCCTACGGGATTAGTAATTATAAAAATTTGTGTAAACTTTTCTAGCCGATGTTCTCGTCCTCGCCAAAATTAATATATTTGAATAACGCTGATAAATGCAGGCGAAGAAGCTTGCAATGGCGAAAAAATTTATTATGCCAATTATATATTTATATATTTCATTATGGAAAAGAATCACAGAAATTTTTCAACGTCATATCAGAACTAGCTTTACTGATGATGAAGCCTATCATCTCCTTTCTTTTTATGAGGTCATTATTTTTGCAAATATTATTTTTAAAACTCAATTTACCGGTGCGTTATTTATATTTGGTTTCATAATAATTCCAGTTAGCAACTATTTTATATTTGAAAAATTGTATTGGAAAATTACTATCCCAAACAATAAAATATATCAAAGTAAAGCACTTTTAAATACTCTTTTTATAGTGTTAACTATATGGTTTGTATACTCTTTTTTTAGTATCATGCAAAAGGCGCTAATAAAAAAAGAAAACTTAAAATATTATCGACCTTTACCTCCTAATCACCCGGAGGCTGACTCCAATGGTCAAAAATTTTATTATGATTAGCTAGCTTTTGCTTTTCAACCAATGTTAGCTTATAGGGTAATATCAATAAAATTACAATCATGAATAATCATAGGGTTGTATATAATTTAATGTGATTATTATATTGCTGATAATTTTACTAATGAAAAATAATCAAATACATTCAAATTTAATAGTTTTTGGTACACTGTTTTTTAGTGTTACTATTGTTGCACTTTTCTTTATTATTAATTGGAAAGACGATAATTCCATTCCTTACAACATAAAGTTTATCATTAATTTTTGGCTAACAATTGC
This sequence comes from Bacteroidota bacterium, assembly GCA_027484685.1. Lineage (GTDB taxonomy): Bacteria > Bacteroidota > Bacteroidia > UKL13-3 > UKL13-3 > JAAFJM01. The sequence goes on along the minus strand of JAIXSO010000040.1, from coordinate 111,432 downwards.
TGCTTTGGTTAATATGATCACTCTCTTAAACTGGAAATTTGTTTACTATGATATTGACCATATTTATTATCGTTCCATGTATTCAAAAAAGATGGTAGTGGTGAAGAAAACAGACATCATTACATTAACCAATTTGTTTACATTTAATGATTATTTGAATTACAGAATACAGTATAAAAATATTTCAGGAGAAATTCAATCAATAGTTTTCCTGAGTTTGAAATCAAAAAAAGAAATTCGATATATTATAGACCAAATCAAGCATGAGGATTAAATTATATGATGAAGTTATATTCAAGCCAATGTTAGTGTGCTCACCAATATCAATAAATTTGCATAAAGTCAATAATTGAAAACAATGAAAATTAGAAATTTTTTAAATACGGTTGATAAGAAATACCTATATAGTTTAGGATTAGTATTTATTGTTATAGGTATTATTAATTCTATTATTGTAAAAGAGTTTGATTTTTTAGCACTTATAACGGGACTATTAATTTTAATATTTACCCATAAATATAAAAGAAATGGATGAATTTTTTAGCACAAAGGTTATCAAAATCTTCTTGTTAATAGCAATAATCATGGGCGTTTTCATGTTAATTGAATCGCAGATTACTTTTAAAAATTCTACACAATATAAAGTTTTACAAGATTCTATTGCCACATTTTATAAAGAAAAGAATCAAAATATTGGATTTGGTTTTTTTGTTATTGGTGACTTAAATATTTTTGATGAAAACGATAGTACCTATAAAAGTAAATTGTATTTTAAAATATACAATGATTTTGAAAAGAAAAGTGTGGTAGGTGTTGTGTTTAATAAAAAAGAAACCTCTATATATACCATACAATCCATAAAGTACGAGGATTAAATTATATGATGAAGTTATCTTTTAAAACAACAGTCTTAATTACATTATTTGCGAGCCTGTTGATGTTTTTGTATTTTAAAAATCGTAAAAAAGTAATCAGAGATGACTTTAAATTATATTATTATGATAATTACGACTATTGCAATGTTTATCTTGGAGGAATGGCTGTATTGCCATCTGGCTGCGATTCTGCCAAATGGAACGATTTAATCATTGTAACAAAAAGCGATAAATGGAGATGTTCAATAGCTAAAGAATGTTACTTTATTATTGATATGAATAAATACATGGCAGACCCAAGGCAAGAGTTAAGTTCAGGAGTTAAAGGCCCTTACAGTTTGGAGGAATTTTCTTTAATTGACCCTTTAAAGGAAGTCTCATTTGAAGGAGCTTATTGAGTTTATTGCTGCTGTTGTTTGCTTCTTTACCAAAATAAATTTGAAATAGCTAATAAAAAATCGCGCCAATTGTTACAAAAAACAAACCATAAGAAAAATTATGTGTGAACATTTGTTAAGACTAGATGACGAACTAAAAACAAGAGGAATTCAAGAAACATTTCGTGGAGAGGCTTGGGGCGAAAATTGTCGTGATTGGGTATATTATGATTGCGTTTTAGACTTAGATAAAATAAAGAAAAGATTTAATTTCCCTGATTTCGTTAAAATCCATAAAAACTTAGACAATAAATCAGGTATGGAATCAGGATTTTATTGTGAGTTATGTAAAGACGGAATTAAGGGAATTCATCCATTTTTCGGGCAAGGTAAAACACATATTGATTGATTTTCTTTTGATCCGATGTTACCGTCCTCGCCAAAATCAATAAATTTGAATAAAGCTAATAATTGCAGACGAGGACAAGCTGCAATGGTGTTATGAAAGTAGTATTATTTGGTGCGGGAAATTGTAGAGACGTAACATGTTACGTCTTGATCTAAAAAGACGTTGCGTGCAACGTCTCTTCATGGTTGTTGGGAAATATAATGGTTTTCTTGGGGCAAGATAGAGACGTTTAATTAAACTTCTTTACAGCATTTGCCCACGTTGTTGTTTAGCGAAGTATCGCCCCTATGGGGCTTTAGGTTGGTGAGATTTATATGTTTTGTTACCATACTTTCGCTCCTATGGAGCATTTGTTTTTGGGAACATTTGGAGTTAATGATCCCAATTTATTGCAGGCGAGGACGCCTGCAATGGCGAAACCAATATGGAACGGGCATTTATTTTTAAAAAGTAGTACATAAAGGTAAATTTTATTATTAGCCTCGTAGAGGCGAACTTATGGTAGTAAATAATAGTTAGCTTTGTTAAGTTCCATCGGGACGAGCTTATTTGTATAATTAAAAAAATAAGGCCGGCCTTACAGGGCTTAATTGGTGGGTTAATTCTTTGCTACCATAAGCACATCCCTACGGGATTATTTTCAAACAATTTCTGTTATTGTTTATGTAATAACCCAAATTAGTATATTTGATATAAATTATTGAGGTAAAATTACTAAGTTTTAAATTCAATGAAAATGAAAAACCATATTTACCATTTTGTTTTTTTATTGATGCTAATATGTTCTTGTAATGATGAAAAATCAAATCAAACTGCAACTTCATTATATTACACTGAAACAAATATTTCTGCTATTGAAGGTATTTTAGAATCAGACACCGTGTTTGGACCTCCAAATTATGGAGAAACTCCTAGCATGGACACTCAAGAAATAATTTATAAATTGAAATTAGATAAGGCTATAACTGTTATAAATTTGGATAATGAAACTAAAACCAAAGATACTATTCAAGATATTTTTACATTTCAATTGGTTGGTTCTAAACTAACGTATTTGAAAAATAAAATAGGGAAAAAGATTAAAGTTAATGGTGTTTTTTCTATACCTATAAGTGGTCATCATCAAACTGATATTATTTTTGATGTAAAGTGAAATAATGTTGCAATTTTGCCTTTGTTTGTTTTTTGCGAAGTGTCACCAACAATTATTGAGTGTCGCTCCTATGGGGCTTTAGGTTATGTTTGTTTGTTTTGTTACCATACTTTCGCTCTTATGGAGCATTTGTTTTTTAGTTTTTAGTTGAAGTTTTCAGTTCTTATTTTTGCCCGCACTTTTTGGTAAATAAATCATTTAAATCAATCACGAAATGCTTGACACAGTTCAGATAATGAACAGTAAACCTGTGTTGGCGTTAGATTGTTTGGTGTTTTAAGTAAAATTTCACCGTAATTTATTTTATAATATGGATGTTTGGAAATTTTTTAGTTGATTGCTTTTAATTTTAATTGATATGAACAAAAAGATAATTATACAGCTAGTTACAATATTTATATTTTGCTCCACTGCTTTTGCTACACGTAATACCATTATTCAATCTTCACTAACAAACAATGTAGTTTGTGACCCAAGTATGGAATTTAATATTTATGGTCCTAATGCTGTTTCAGTTCGTTGGCAAACTGCTTTCGATACTACCCAAACCCCAGGAGTAATATTCGAGTACACTTCATTCATTACAGTAACACAATCAGACTCTGTAATGTATTACCGAAGGTTAAGCAGTGATTATAGCGATACAAGCAATTGGTTAAAGATACGTTATGTTTCAAAACCAGTTGTAACCAATTTAACTAATTATAGCATGTGTAATGGTGCAAACACGCAATTAACGCTAACAGCAAACAAACCAAGCACCTTTACTTTTATGCCTATAACAACTATAAATGGTACAACAGGTGCTTCTGCTGGAACAGGTTCTCAAATAAATCAGGTATTAAATAATTCAAGTAACAATTCTTCTGGTGGCATTGTTTATCGTATAACACCAACGGCTATAGATGGCGGCTGTGTAGGTAATGTAAAGGATATTACTTATAGTGTTTTGCCAAAACCACAAGTTACCAATATTTCTTCACATAGTGTTTGTAGTGGCTCAGTATTAAGTATTCCATTAACTGCAAGTGTACCTTCTACCTTTAGTTGGATAAAACAATCAATGGGTGCTGGAATTACTGGTGGAAATGATTCAAGTGGAACAACTATGTTACTTAAACTATTTAATGCAAGTAATACCACCAATGGCAATGCTGTTTATGCGGTTGAAGCAACTTCTACTGCAGGCACTTGTAAAAGCAATCCCGTAAATTTTACCATTACAGTGAGGGCACTTCCAACCATTAGCAGTTTTGAAGGAGATACCATTTGTAGCGGCCTTGTGAACGAACAAGTGTATTTTCAAAATTCCATTTACAGCAATATGAATTGGACTACTATTCAATCGCGAGGAGTGCAAGGTGCGCAAAGTGGAACTGGTTTTGTGATGCGTCAATCGTTAATTAACAACAGTACTAGTTCATATGGTTATGTTAATTATTTGATTAAGCTAACTACCGTTACAGGTAGTTGTATTAGCGATAGTTTACCATTGAGGCTTTATGTAGCTCCCACACCCAAAATTGTTGGGCCAACCAGTAAATTAATTTGTAATGGCAGCAATACCAATCTTATTCCAACCACTGATTACCCTGGATTTTTTATATGGACATTAGGCGCAAAAACAGGTAATATTAGTGGAGCTACAACTATGTTACAATCTAAAACGGGCATTTTTCAAACACTTACCAACAGCGGAACAACAGCTGGTAGCCAAGAATATTTGGTAAAACATGTATTAGCCGATGCCCAATGTGGAAGCGAACCAAAATCAATTATAATTTCAGTTAGCACTATTTCTAATACCTTGAACTTAAATGATACTTTATTTAATACATGCAGTGGAATACCTTTAAGCGATAGCATTCAATCAACTCCGCAAGCCATATTTTATTGGAGTCCAATTCAAAACAACCAAATTACAGGAGCCAAAGCAGATAGCGGTTTGGTGTTGAATCAAACTTTATATTTACAAAACAAAAATTCAGCCACACAAGAGTTTGTGTTATGGCCTTTTTTAGGCAACGAAGGTTGCAGTGCAAATTCGTTAAACATAAAAGTGAACGTGAACGAACTGCCAAGAGCAAGTTTTACCTATATATTAAAGAGTGATACTTTTTATTTTACACCAACCGACACTAGCTTAACAAGCTATCAATGGAGTTTTGGCGATAGCAGTTTTTCAACTCAAAAAATGCCAATTCACTTGTTTGCAAAAAGCGGAAAATATTTGGTAAATTTAAAAACCTATAATAGTTTTGGTTGCATTAGTGATAGCACAATAGAAATAATGTATTCGCGGTTAGGAACAAAAGAATTGGAGGTAGATAAACGAACAATCCTATATCCAAATCCTGCATCCGACATTGTAAATTTAAAATACAAAAATCAAAGCACAAATCCTGTAACAGTAAATATTTATAATTTAGTTGGAGCTTTGGTTAAATCGGAAACACTAAATAATAACAACCACCAATTAAATGTATCTGATATAAGCAATGGAGTTTATATTATTGAAATTAGAGGTAATGATGGGTCAGAAAGTCAAAAACTAATCATTCAAAAATAGGATTGAAAAAATCAACTTTTAGGGGCTTTATTCATTATTATTAATTAATAGAATATGCGTCTGAAAAATAATTTATGATTGCAGGCAAGGACGCCTGCAATGCCGGAATAAAATTTATTACTAATTATTTTGCCTTTGTTTTTTTGTAAACAAAGTAACTTTTACAATTCAAATAATTTATAAGGCTCAAAAAAAATGGAATTTAAGACCATCAAAAAAATTAGTATTATACACTTAACAGTATTAGCTATTGCTTTATTTCTTTGTTTTAACTACAAAGAACATGAAGATATGGATGTAATAGTTTTTGGCACATTTATTTATGTGCCATATCTAATTGGCTTAACTTTTTTGAATTCAACATTTTTGGCATTTGGACTTAACTACTTTAAATCAAATTTGTTTAAATGGTTGGGGGCTTTATCTACCTCATTTGTATTAATAGTTTGGTATATAATTAAGGCTGGTCAAATAGAATTGTATTTTTGGAAAGTTAATCAAAATGAGTTTTTTATACTAAATTTAATATTATTGTTTCTTAACCTGATAACAATGTATTTTGTAACTAAAAAAAACAGAAACACTCAAACAAATTGATACCTAAAAAGAAAATAATATTACTAAGTTTTTTTGTTTTGCTAACAGCAGGGCTAATTGCTTTTTAGCCGTTGCAGGCGTCCTCGCCTGCAACAAAAAGTGTTTTTACTTTGTTTTTTGTGCTTTTATCTGCATGTTTGGATACCGTTTTTTGAATAGTGCCGATGCAATAGGAATCACATTCTGCCGTTATATGTAATTTAAAAAAACAAAGACAATGAGAAAACAATTTTTATTATTAGCGTTATTTTTCTGCTATTCACTAAGCTTTTCTCAGACAAGACAAGCGACAAAAAATGAAGCATTGCTCTATATGTTGATTGTAAATAAAGATGATAAACCTATAGAAGAAAAAATAGCGATTCATTCAGTTAAAACAAATAAAGACTTTTTTGTAAACAGCAATAGTAATGGAATAGCAGAAATTTTAGTGCCTAACAACGATACATATACTATAAGCTTGGAATTTGAGCCAAACTATGATAGTATACAAATTCCAAATGAGGAGTATTACTCGCTAAACTACAAGATTTTTTATGATAAAGACAGATTGAAAAAGGCAACTAATTCTATAATTCACTTTGTATTGTCAAAACCAAATGGAATACCCTTATCAGAAGAAGTTACATTAACAAGTGAGAAAACAAAACTAAAATACATTTTAAAGACAGACAAAAATGGTCAATCAGATATTATAGTTCCAAATAATGATACTTATTTAATTAGCATGAAATCTGCACCAGATTATGCTAAGGTTGAAGTGCCTAATTTACTCAGTTACGAAATGAATTATTCTTTAACATATGAGGGATCATATGTTGGTGCAATTTATCCTAGTATTACAAAAGCTTTATTTACATTTAAATTTCTTGATTTGGATTCTATTCCCGTTCCAAATGAAAATCTTTATCTCATATCAAAAAAAACTGGTACTGTTTACAAAACATCGACTGATAAAAAAGGTGAAAGCTTTTTACTTGTACCATTGGGCGATTCATACAGTGTAAATTCAGAATACTTTAAAAATTTTGGATTTAGGTCTATTGAATCTAAACAAGCATTGTATCGGGTTGATGTTACCCTTTTATTTATTAGTAGTAAAGAGTACTTAACACGGAAAGCAGAGCAAGAAAGACTTTTAAAAGAAAGAGAAATGGAGTGGGAGAAAAAGAAAAAAGAATGGGAGGAAAAGAAAAAAGAATATGAAGAGTATGTAAAAAGCAGTGAAGCCTTATTTGCTATTGCATACTCTCCAATAACTGATACCGTTTTTTCTACTGTTTTAAATAGAAATAAACAATGGAAAAATAAACTTATAATTATGGATGTAACAGGTAGCATGCAGCCATATAACGATCAAGTTGAAATGTGGTACAAGCTTAATTATTCTAAAAAAGACCCTATTCAATTTGTTTTATTTAATGATGGAGATAATATTCCAGAAAATGAGAAAATTATAGGTAAAACAGGAGGTATACATTATTGTTTATATTGTGATATTAAAACCTTTAGTGATTCATTAAACTATGCTAGAAGGGCAGGTAGTGGTGGAGATGGGCCTGAAAATGATTTAGAAGCAACAATTGCCGCTATTAATAATTGTAGAAATTTTACAGATATAATATTGGTTGTTGACAATTACAGCGATGTTAAAGATATTGAACTTCTGAAATTAATAAATAAGCCTATCAAAATTATCTTATGCGGTGCTAATAAAGGGTATGTAAATACAGATTATTTGGATATTGCATATCATACAAAAGGTTCTGTGCACACAATAGAAGAAGATATTGTGAATATAGGTGAAACTATAAATGGAGTGAAAATAAAAATTGGTAAAAATCATTACATTCTGACAAATGGCAAATTTGTTTATTATAAAGACGACAGGAAATAAAAACGGATTTGCAATAGGCGTGCAATTGGTCTTCGTTTGACGGGATTTTGGTGGTTGGTAAATTAGTTTTCACAAGTTATTTTTGAGTTCAAACAAATGCCCATCGCAAATCTTTAAAAACGTTGTACTCAATTATAAAAAACTGAACAATATGAGACTGGTATTTATTATATTACTTTCAACTTTCTTCAATTCTGTAAGAGCACAGATTGCAGAAGGTACTTACGGAAGCACCGCCAGTTCATTTAGGACAAATTATTTTCTGAAAGTTGAGAAAGCTTCGGTTTCCCTCCTTGGTTGGGAGACCACTAAGTCTGGAGACACAATTTATTTTAAGTCGACTTGTAAGAACAATAAATCTGACCGATTGACATTTACAAAATATACTTTCTCAAATTCAAAAAATGACACGAATAGTTTTAGCAAGTTTGCGGGAGACCCTAATCTAAAGGTCGAAACCTTCCTGCTGTATAGGTACTTTTTTGACTTTAAAGTAGACGGCAATCTATTTACAGCTTTATTAACAAAGGATTCTTATGACAGTAGAGCGGATAAATTTGAATTTCTTAAGTTAAAATAACTGCGTACAACCTATAAGGATTAAACGCGTGGAACTAAGTGGAGCAGTATTTTTTTAGCTATTTTTGTGACATTAAGAAGAGACATCAATAACTTCAAAACTAAAAAATATCAAAACACTCAAACAAATTGATACCTAAGAGGAAGATAATATTACTAAGTTTTTTTGTTTTGCTAGCAGCAGGACTGATTGCCTTTGCGGTTAATAAAAACCCAATTGACGACCAAATTTTATCTTATACCGTTAATACAAAAACACAAAACCTACAACTTTTTTGGAAAGACGAAAAAGGTGAAATACTGAAAAGTTTTCAAAATTTAAAGCAGTACGTAGAGCGTAAAAATTTAACGCTAACTTTTGCCATGAATGGTGGCATGTTTAACAAAGATTTTTTGCCACAAGGACTTTTTATTGAAAACAAACAAACACTTGCAGCATTAGATACTGTTGATGGCAACGGTAATTTTTATTTAAAGCCAAATGGCGTTTTTTATATTACTACCGATAACGCGGCAATCATTTGTAAAACCACCGACTTTAAAGATAACAGAAATATAAAATACGCCACTCAATCAGGTCCAATGTTGGTTATTGATGGGCAAATTCATGATGCTTTTAAACCAGGTTCAGCAAACTTAAACATTAGGAATGGTGTTGGCATTTTACCTGATAACAAAGTAGTTTTTGCTATGTCGAAAACTGAAATAAACTTTTACGATTTTGCCAAATACTTTCAAAGTTTAGGTTGTACAAATGCCTTGTATTTAGATGGATTTGTTTCTAGAACTTATTTGCCAGAAAAGAGTTGGGTACAAACTGACGGAATTTTTGGAGTAATGATTGGTGTAACAACTAAAAAGGAATAATCCAACTGCAAACTTTGCAGAAATAGATGCCAGAAATATTGACCAAATCAACACAAAATTTGATGCAATTGTATGCGGTTTTTGTTTACCATATTTATCGCCTTTTGATGCTGAAAAACTAATACACGATGCCAGAAATATGCTTCATAAAAAAGGGCTTTTGTATATAAGTTTTGTGGCAGGAAGTGACGAAAAATCAGGGTATCAAAAAGGTATTAGTGGTAATAGAACTTATTTTTACTTTCATGACTCCAGCAAAATTCATCAAACCCTCAATTTAAACAATTTTGAAATCATTAAGTCTTTCGATATAAGCTATGAAAAACTTGACAATGAAATGGAAATACATTCTGTTATAATTGCCATGAAAACATAAACGAATAAAATGTACAATTTTTCATATTTTAAGGAAAAAGACAAACAAGCCATTTTGGGTTTTATAGAAGAAAATCCTTTTGCTTTTTTAACAGGGAGTTATTTATCAGGACAACAAGTGGCTACGCAAATACCCATTTTACTGGAGGAGCGCAATGGTGAACTTTTTTTGCAAGGCCATATTATGCGAAACACCGACCATTATAAAGCTTTTGTAGAGAATCCAAACGCGTTAATTGTATTTACGGGTCCAAGTTGTTATGTAAGCGCATCTTGGTATAGCAATCCTCAAATTGGCTCTACTTGGAATTATATGAGTGTGCATGTTTCGGGGCAAGTTAATTTTATGACTAATGAAGCACTGATAGCTTTTATGCGAAAACTAACTTTAAAATTTGAAAAAGGAAATACACAATCTCTTACCTTTTACGATAATCTTCCTGAACAATTTTTAAGTAAAATGATGCCAGCCATTGCAGGCTTTGAGATAAAAGTAGAGAAGCTAGAAAATGTATTTAAATTAAGTCAAAATAGAGATGAAAAAAGCTATAATAATATTATTTCAAAACTTCAAGAAATAGGCGGAAGTAGTGCTTTAATAGCTAATGAGTTGATAAAAAGAAAAGCAGAACTGTTTCCCGAAGGAGTTGAATGGGATCCTAACAGGTTTGATTCATAATGCAAATGCATTTTGCAGTCTATGCTCACCCATTATTTAATCTTTTACTGTTCAATATTAAATAGGTAGTATGAAAATTTCGTATTATTATAGTTTCATTTGCATGTTTACAGCCTATTTAGCATAGAATAGTAAGGCTGCTTTGTTTCAATTTAAAAGATACCCAATGATAAGAATAAAACAATTTTTACTGATAGTTTTAACAATTACAATGCTTGCAGGATGCAACTTGGTAAATAATTTTTTTGAATATAGAAATACAACAAAGGAATTTGTAAATTGTATTTTAAAAAAGGATTACGATAATGCAATTAAATTTTTAGCATTGGAACACCCTGATTTTGCTGGTGTAAGTTTAGATACTTTAAGGTCAAAACTTCCTGTTTTTCATAACAAGATTGTTGGAAATTTTGGTGAGCAATTGGAGCTTACCATGATGACTACTGAAAAAAAATGGTCTACAGAAGAAGGAGCGAGTACACCACCCAATGCCACTGTTGTGTTAATGCAATTTGCCAACAATAATGAGTTTGGCGTTTTAAAGGTTCTGTTTGACGATAATTCCAAAAAGGTTATTTTTATAAAAATACTTGATGTAAAACAACCAATTCCTAACATGACAATGTTTTGGTTATTTGGCTTGCTTACTATTTGTGTGCCTATATTTAATATTTACGTAATCAAACAAATTAAAAAGAGCAACTTAAGAAAAAAGTGGTTAAAGTATATTGCGGTTATTTTTTTCAATGTTCCAGCCATAACATATGCAGCCGTAAATGGACTTTCTTTTGATCTTTTAAGTTTTCAAATTATGTTAGGCTTTAGTTTCAGTTTTGTTGGTTATATCAGTTCAACTTGGACATTAGGATTACCTTTAGGTGCATTTTATTGGTTTTGGAAATTAAAGCAAACCAAAATAAATAAGACAGAACAAGAAATTGCCAAAGACGAAACCACTGAACCTGATTTAGCTATTAATGACAGTTTTGATATAAAGGATTAATTATAGTATTTAAATGGAAATAAATTACCTAAACGGAGATGCTACAAAGCCTATGGCTAAAGGAAACAAAATCATTGTTCATATTTGTAATGACGTGGGTGGTTGGGGTAAAGGTTTTGTGAAGGCAATTTCAAAAAGATGGAAACTTCCAGAACAAAAATACCGTGAGTGGTTTAAATCAAAAGAAAACTTCAATCTTGGACAGGTACAATTTGTTCAAGTTGAAAACGAACTTTGGATTGCAAATTTAATTGGGCAGCATAAAATAAATAAGGATGAAAATGGCAATTCACCAATTCGTTATGAAGCTATTTTAATAGGACTAGAGCTTGTAGCAAAATTTGCAATTGAAAACAATGCAACAATTCATATGCCGAGAATAGGTTGTGGCCTAGCTGGTGGAACTTGGGATAAAATTGAACCAATAATCAACTCCACACTTATTGAAAATAATTTAATGGTTTCGGTTTACGATTATTAAAGTTGGTATTTGTGAATATGTATAATTTGAAGTTTTTTTAATAAATATCTGAAAATTAATAAATTGCAGTTTGTGTTCCTTAAACTTATGCCTTTCCAAATACTGCAAACCTTTGGCTTTTACTAGAATTTTTTATTTAATTACTCCAAAAACATTTCAGTTTACATAAAATCAAATGGTTAAAGCCAATCTAATTTTTATCAATAGAGGTTTTACATCAAAAAAAATTTAAGCTTATATAATCGCGGCAAATTTTTAATAAAATAATGATGAAAAAATTTGTTAAAACACTTGTTTTTACTGGTGTTTCGGGTGTATTGTTGGCTCAAACAGATAGCAATAATTTACAGCCGGTGGTTATTAAAGAAAATCGATTTGAGGTTAAAAATATAACTAATAGTTTATTGGTTTTAAAAGCCGCTAATTTTAACCAACAGGCACATAAAAGTATAGCCGATGTGTTGGGTCAAGTTTCGGGTATAGATATGCGCCAACGCGGCCCCGTGGGTGTGCAAACCGATGTATCAATTAGAGGTGGTTCGTTCGATCAAACTCAAGTACTTTGGAATGGATTAAAGTTAAATGATGCGCAAACAGGGCATCATAACATGAACTTACCTTTTCCAACCGAGGCTATTGAAAATATTGTAATCAGTAAAAACTCTGCTGCGCGCAAATATGGTTTAAATGCCTACAGTGGTTATATTAATTTAGTAACACAAGTACCTAAGCAAAATTTAGTTTACGCGGGCTTTATGGCAGGCGATTATGGTTTGTGGGCTGCACACTTAGGTGTATCGTTTAGGCAAAATAATTGGGGGCATCATATTACGGTTAAAAATACCGAAAGCAATGGTTACACCACCAATACCGATTTTAAAACAAAGGAAGTATTTTATCAAACTGAATATAAAAAAGGCAATTACCAATTAGATATTTTTGGTGGATATGCTGAAAGAGCTTTTGGTGCAAGGGGTTTTTATGTACCTAATTCTACCGAGTTTGAAACTACCAAAAGTGGTTTTGTGGGAGTAAAAAATAAATACAAAGTTGGCAATTTTACCTTTTTGGCACAAGGTTATTACCGTAACCACGATGATAATTATATTTATTTGCGTGCCAACCCAAGTGCATTTACTAACCAACATTATACCAATACTTATGGTGCTGAATTGCATGCCACATACAGCAGCAAGTTAGGGGTAACGGGTATTGGTTTTGAATGGAGGCAAGAAAATTTAAATAGTTATAATTATTCAGGCAATGTACGCAAGCCTCAGCTAGGCAATAGAAGTCGCCAAATAAATGGATTTTTTGTAGAGCATCAATTTGTGTTTTATAAAAACCAAATTACCGTTACACCTGGCTTTTATACCAATTTATTAAATGGCAGTAGTATAGATTTATTTCCGGGTTTTGATTTTACTTATAAAGCCATGCCTAATATTACGGTTTTTGGTGGTGTAGATAAAGCCATGCGCTTGCCTACCTATACCGATTTGTATTACAGTGGTTCTACCAATATTGGCAATGCTCAACTAGTAGCTGAAGAATCAATTAACTCAGAAATAGGGGTGGAGTATAAAAGAAAAAATTATAATTTGGCAGTTTCGTACTTTAACAAAAACTCAAACAATACCATCGATTGGGCCAGAACAGCCGATAGTTTAAAATGGCAGCCTTTAAATATTAACCATGTGCAAACCGATGGTTTAGATTTAGCTTTTAATTATTTTACTAAAGGCATTATAAATAAATTTTCGGTTGAATACACTTATATTGATATGCAATTGGTAAATACCGAAAACTATAAAAGTAGATATGTATTGAGTAATTTAAAACACCAATTAATTGTAAGCGCTTCGCTAAAATTGCCTTATCAGTTTTTATTAATTGCTAGTTTTAGACATATAGAACGTGTTGTTTTTGTTGATTATCAATTATTAGATGCACGATTAAATTGGAGCTATAAAGCCTTAACTGCTTTTGTGGATGTAAGCAATATTTTAAATAAAAAATATTTAGAAGCAGGTTATGCACCTATGCCTGGTACTTGGAGCAGCGCAGGAATTCAATTTAAAATAAATTATAAGAAGTAATAAAATTAAAACATCTACTTACTAAATGAGTGGACGTTATGTAGTTGATAATAATTATAACTTAAACCATTTAGTATTTAGGATTTTATGTAAAGAATTTTATATTGCAAATAATTGAAAAAGACTTTTTGCATATTATTTTTATTAACTCAGCTTGCTGCAAATGCTCAGTTTAAATTGGGCACTTTTGGTGTGGGAGCAAATACTAATATTAATTATAATAGATTTGAATACGATTATTTTGGCAATATAAATTTGGGGTTAAGTGCAAGTGTGTTTTTATCGCCTAAAATCGAATTTGGATTGGGTACTTCAAGTACAAACATTATTTCAAATATTAAAAGTATAGACTCTGATAAATTGAGCTATGATGCTTTTATTAGATATTATTTTCCAATCAATTCAAAAATAGGATTTAGCAATCAAATACGCTGGAGTTACAGCACCTTTAGTAAGAAGGAAATAGCTTCTAGCGATATTGTTTTAGAAAACAATTTAGGATTTTATATTATGCTCCATAAGGGTTTAAATTTAAATTTAAATTATTCCATTTTAACCTATAAAACCAGTACTTACACCTCAAAAAGTACGGATGGAATTATAAATCAAAATACACAAGCATTTTCTTTAAGATTAAATCCATTGTATAATTTAAATGCCTTTCAAATTGGCTTGTCTTACTATTTTAATACCACTACACCATGAAATTTTATGCGTTAATAATATTTACTTTAATAAATGTAAGCCTTTGTCAAGCTCAGTTTGGTAAAGGTTCACAAATTTTAAGCGGTAATATAAATTTTGATTTTGGCAGTTCTAAAAATAATTCAGAAGATTTTGTAAGTCCTTTTACTAAAATTAATAACGAAGAAAATAATTATGGCTTCGGTATAGAGTTAGGCTATGGAAAGTTTAAAAAAGAAAACAGTGTTTGGATATTTGGAATAGGTTACACGTATATATATTCTGAATCCAATAGAATGTTTTCCGATACAAGTAGAACTATCAATTCAATTAGTACAAATCATAATTATAGATATACTGCATTTGCAGAAAAACTTAATTTTATACCAATAAAAAGCAATTGGGGAATCAGTTATAGTATTAAGAGTTTAGTTAGTTATAATCCTTTATATAGTGCATCAAAAAGTAGTTATTATTATAGTTCAAACGATTCAGCCTTTGTTTTAGAGGGACAGTCGGATGGGTATTATTATCAATTAGCAATATCAGGAAATTTGGGAACCTATTATGTTTTAAACAAACATTTTTTGTTGTTTAGTCAAATCAATGTATTTACTGCAAATTTAAATTATACTAAAAATTCAGATACCTATTTGGGTAATTTTCGCAAGATAGAAAATAGTAACTTTGGCTTTAATCTGGCAGGTGCGTTAACTCCTGCTTTTAAGTTAGGTGATATTAGTATTGGTTTACGATATATAATACCCAATTAACCTGCAAATACTTTAAGGCTTTGCTTAAATATTTTGAAATGAATGTCTTTATCAAGTTGCATGGCTTCACCATCAATATTGGCCACTTCTTTTTCGTTTCGGCTTATGCTAATATGATTGGTTTTAAAGGTTTTTACAAAAGGTAAATCGGCTACATCGCCTTTAAATAGTTTATAGGCAATTAACGGTACTTGCCAAATTTTGAACGAATTAAAAACCACTACATCAAACAAACCATCATTATAAATAGCTTTTGGTGCAGCATAAGCATTGTTTCCAAATTGAGTTCCATTACAAACGCAAACCATAAACGCTTTAATATCTTCTTGTTGTCCGTTGTAATGAATGCGGTATTCGCGGTTTTTATAACTGGCAAATTCTTTTAAAGTAATTTTAGCATAAGTTTTAAATCCTCGAGTTTTAGCCTTTGAAAATAAATGAGCTATATGTGCATCAAAACCAACTCCAGCTATGTTTATAAAAAATTGGTTATTGGCTTTGCAAGTATCAATGGCTTTTATTTTTTGTTGGTTTATTATTTGTAAAGCCTTTTCGGGATTGGTAGGAATATTTAGCTCGCGTGCCAAACCATTGCCACTGCCCATAGGTATTACACCAAAAATTTTGTTGGTATTGGCCACATATTGCGCCACATTATTAATGGTTCCATCACCACCAACAGCTACTATTACATCAGCTTCCATAGCACTAGCCGCTGCCAAATGGTGGTTGCTTTCTTGTCCTTGGGTATAAAATATTTGAATATCGTATAGGTTTTTATCCAGCGTTTTAAAAATCAAATCAGGTATATGCGTTTTACTTAACCCACCCGAAATAGGATTGATAATGAAATGAATTTTTTGTTTTACTATCACGGTTTAATTCAATTATTGGCCAAGTTTTATTAAGGCTTTAGCGCTTTACTATGCGGACGCAAATTAGTTTTTTTAAAATGTAAAATGGTTCATTTAACATAAAAAAATCCCTTTAAGTTAAAGCACTTAAGGGATTTTTTTATTTATAATAGGTAACTTTTAATTAGCCATTTCGCTTACAAAGTGAATGTGCATTAAATGCAAATCATCACGGCTAAATTCATCGCCAAACTCGCCTAATGCTGCTTCTACAGGGTTTTCGTTGGTTTCTCTATAAAAATCCATTACATAACCAATGGTTTCTTCATCAGCTAAATCATTCACGTATTTTTTTAAGTTTAATTTAGTACCTGAGTAAACAATGTTTTCTATTTCGGTTAATAATTCATCTAACTTAATATTTTGACTACGAGCAATATCAGCCAAAGCAATTTTTTTGTCAATATTGGTAATAATAACCACCTTTTTAGCCGATTTATTTACTACCGATTTGATAACTACATCTTCAGTTCTTTCAATATCGTTTTCTTTAACGTATTTATCAATAACTGCTAAAAAAGGCTTGCCATATTTTTGTGCTTTTCCTGGGTTAACACCTACAATTTTGCTCAATTCATCCATGGTAATTGGATATTTAAAAGCCATTTCTTGTAGCGATGTTTCTTGAAAAATAATATATGGCGGTAGGTTTTTGGCTTTAGCCTCTTTTTTACAAAGATCTTTTAACATAGCAAAAAGCACTTCATCGTACACCATTTCTACATTTCCACCATCGTCATCATCATCGGTAAAGCGCTCAAATTTGGTGTCTAAAGCTATTTCAAAAGGAGTAGGATTTTTAATAAACTCTTCGCCTTTTTCGCTTACGCTTAATAATCCGTAAGTTTCAATATTTTTAGTTACTTGGCCATTTAATAATAAACCGCGTAAAACCGATTTCCAGAAATTTTCTTCTTTGTCTTTACCTTTTCCAAAATATGGCGATTTATCCAAACCTCCCAGTTGCACTTCATGACTTTTTTTGCCAACAATCATATCAACTGTTACTTTCAGAATTTGCTTACCTTTGGTTGAGTTAATGGCTTGTAGGGCTAAAACAGCTTCTTCTCTAGCATCCATTTTATCTTTAGGATGTTTACAGTTATCGCATTTGCTTGAGCAGCGACTTTCAGCATATTCCTCTCCAAAATAACTCAATAAAAACTTACGTCTGCAAGCCGAAGTTTCAGCAAAAGCTTGCATTTCAAATATCAAGAGTTCGCCAATTTCTCGTTCGGCAACTGGTTTATCTTTTAAAAATTTTTCTAGTTTTTCAGCATCAGCCGGATTGTAATACATTACACACTCTCCATCTAATCCATCTCTACCAGCACGGCCTGTTTCTTGGTAATAACCTTCAATACTTTTTGGAATATCGTAATGAATTACAAAACGCACATCTGGTTTATCAATCCCCATTCCAAAAGCAATAGTTGCTACAATTACATCGGCATCTTCCATTAAAAATTTATCTTGGTGGTCGGCACGCATTTTAGCATCTAAACCTGCGTGGTATGGAAGTGCTTTAACGCCATTGGCTTGCAAAATACTGGCTATTTCTTCTACTTTTTTGCGGCTTAAGCAATAAATAATTCCTGATTTGCCATTCATTCTTTGCTTAATGTACGATACAATGTCTTTCATTGCCTCGCCTTTTTTGCCTTTTGAACGAACTTCGTAATATAAATTATCTCTATTGAACGATGATTTAAAAACCGTAGCATCCAACATTTGTAAATTCTTCTGAATATCTTGTTGAACTTTAGGTGTAGCTGTAGCTGTTAATGCCATAACGGGAACATCTTTTATTTCCTTAATCATGGCTTTAATTCTGCGGTACTCTGGTCTAAAATCATGGCCCCATTCCGAAATACAATGTGCCTCATCTACCGCCACAAACGAAATATTGATTGATTTTAAAAAATCAATGGTTTCGTCTTTTTTCAAAGTTTCTGGAGCTATGTAAAGCAACTTAGTTTTACCATCGGTAATGTCTTGTTTTACCGCAGTAATTTCAGTTTTATTTAGCGATGAGTTTAAAAAATGTGCAATTTTATCACTTCCAAGTGAGCGAATAGCATCTACTTGATTTTTCATCAAAGCTATTAAAGGAGAAATAATAATTGCTGTTCCTTCTTTAATCAATGCTGGCAATTGATAGCACAGGGATTTTCCGCCCCCTGTTGGCATTATCACAAACACATCATCGCCATTTAATAGCGTTTGAATAATTTGTTCTTGTTCGTCTTTAAATCCCTCAAAGCCAAAATATTTTTTTAAGGCTTCCTTCAAATCCACAGTGCTGGTATTTTTGTTTGCCTTAGCTACTGTTTTCTTTTCGCTAGCGGCTTTCTTGGGGGCACTTTTCGCTTCTTTCATTTTTGTATTATTTATTTACTAAAAAGTACGCTAATTTACAGCCACCTTTTGATTTTTGAAAATTTTAATTCAAAAATATTTTATATCATTTATTTTAAATGATAACAGGCGTAAAGCCTTGTTAAGTTTAGGCTTAGCATTATTTTAAATAAAAAAAAATAGTAAAAGAATGGTAAGAATTTGAAAAATCGGAGTGTATGATTAATATATTATTAATCATTAAGCGCTTGAAAATGCTTAAAATTTATTTTTTTTGAAAATACCACAATTGAATAGCTACCAATTTTAGCTTTTCATACATTTATTTCCATTTATTCAGCTCAAAAGTAATGGAAGCATATGCCATTCTACCCACAAACGGACCGCCATAAACCTGATAAACTGTGTTGTTTAAAATATTGCTTGCTCCTAATTTAAAAACTGCATTTAATTTTGAAATGGTACTATTCCATTGAACATCAAGCATTCCGTACGAAGGTACAAAGCCAGTAAATTGCGGAGAACCTTCAAACAAGAAGCCTTCTTGCCATTTGAAATTTATACCGTAACCCCATTTTTCTTTTTTCTTTAAATAAACAATATCGCGGCCATTTACACCTAAGTTAAACTTGTGTTCTGGCGTGTTAAATGCCGGAATAATTGGATCTGTACTGCCTCCTCTGTCTAATTTATTCCAACTATAATTTCCTGTAAAACCTAAATAATTTTTGTAGAAATAGTTTAGTCCAATAGTAAAGCCTTGTGTTGTTACAATGTCTTTTGAGTTAGTGGTAACCCTAAACGCGTTTACCGAAGTTGGGAAAGGGTTTAACGAATCCCAAACTACTTGCGCACCAATTTTAAAGCCTAAAAAATCTTCGTACCAACTGTAATAATAACTTGCATCTACAAAAAGTTTTTCAGTAATATTTCCTCTGTAACCAAACTCTATGGTTCGGCATCTTTCGGGCCTAATGGCATCAATATCGAATGATGATGTTTTAAGCCTGTCTTCTCCGTTTCTAAAGCGATTGTTATTCACTAATATATCGCGTAAAGTATCTATAGTAATAAGACCTTTGTAACCGGTTAAATTTCCTAAAAGTGTTGCCCTACCTACGTTTAAGTTAAAGTATTGGTCGGTTAAAGTTGGGTTTCTTACCGCTGATGAAAGTGAAAAACGGAATACATTTTTCTTTTGGGTATAAACCAAAGTGGCTGCTGGCGACCATAAAAAGTTAAAATTTTGGTTTTTATCAACCCTGTTGGTAACACTTACTTTTAATTTATTTTCTATAAACTTACGTTCAAAACCAATATAAGCACCAAACTCTTGATTGGTAATTTGAATAAAGCCAATACTTTCTTTGCCAATTATGGAGTCTTTTCCATCGCTTTGTTGTTTTAAAATATTGCCTTGCGCATCTCTTGCATAAACGGTTCTTATTTCTTCCCCATCTTTAAAAATGGTTCCTTGCGAGTATGGTACATAAATTCTGTAATTTCCACCTAAAGTAACATCTACATTTGCTTTGCTGGCATTCTTTTTTGATAGTTCATCAGTGTTAAATTTAAATTCGGCAGCTACATGGTATAAAGCCGATTGATCAAAAAAACGAGAGCCTCCATTTTGGTTGGTGCGCGATGTGATGGCTTTAAAAGCCGAATCAAAACGCGCTGTGCCTGGTACAAAACGATCTATTCCATTTACACCTCCAATTCCGGCAGCATTAGCAATATCGCGTGCCAAACTGTGGTATTTATCTAATGAATCAGTAAAAAAAGTTCTCCAATAATTATCAATAAAGTTCAAACGTTGGTTATTTGCCCCAGGAATAGTATCAAGCCTAATTCCTTGTCCTAAATTATCTTGTATCCAACGGTTAATTACTGGCGAAAGATTAGCCGTTAACGAGTTGTTATAATCCTTTCCCCATTGTTCATCGCTTTTTGCTGCTTTTTGTAAAAGCAATGCTGTGTTGTAAGCATCGTAACTGTTACCAGCATCTTCGTTAGTAGCGTAAGCACGAATAAAAAAACGATTGTCTTTTTTAAGCTCTAATTTATTTTGAAAAAATAAAATATCGCGCAAGCTAAA
Organism: Bacteroidota bacterium; assembly: GCA_027484685.1. Taxonomy (GTDB): domain Bacteria; phylum Bacteroidota; class Bacteroidia; order UKL13-3; family UKL13-3; genus JAAFJM01. The sequence goes on along the minus strand of JAIXSO010000040.1, from coordinate 90,645 downwards.
ACGGTTTTCTCCTTGGTAAACAGTAGTTCCAGTACCAAAACTTGTTGCATAAATTAACTCAGTATTTTTTGTTACTTTATAATGTGCAGCGCCACTTAATTTTAAATTTTTTGAATTATAGTCAACCAAATCTCTTTCATCGTAGCCATTTCTTAAATAGTAACCTTTTCCAACACTTGATGCCAACGAAAGTGGAGTATAAAAAATATTACTGGTAAACTCATCTCCATAACGATTTACAGCATCGTAACTTCCTGCATTGCTTCTGCCCACAGGCGACTGAGAAGTTGGGTCCATATTGGTTGCATTCCAATCATTTGCTTGCATATAAAATACATTCATTTTATATGCAAATTTTTCAACGCCATCTTTGTTTTTAATAATTTGAGCCCAACGGATTGCTGTTTCAGTTAAACTTCTTTCGCCAACTTTAACTTGTGCACTTAATCCAGGATATAAAAATGGACTTTTGGTTTGCATATTAATTACACCATTAAAAGCGTTTGGTCCATAATAAGCCGAGCTTGCACCTACTACTAAATCTACTTTTTGAATATCAAGTTCTGATGCACCTAAAAAATTACCCAAACTAAAGTTTAATCCAGGTGATTGATTATCAACACCATCAATTAATTGAAGCGAACGCACAGGCGAAGTAGAGTTAAAACCACGGGTATTAATAATTTTAAAACCAATACTTGCAGATGTTATGTCAACTCCTTTTAAATGAGCTAAACCTTCGTAAAAATTAGCAGCAGGAGTAGTTTTTATAGCAATGGCATCCATGGTTTCAACTGTTAATGGATTTTGCTTTATTTTTTCAGTTATACGGCTATCGCGCACACTTACTTCTTTTAGTGCCTTTTCCGATTTGCTAAGTTTTACATTTATTTTTGCTTTAGCATCTGTTACATTCACTTCTTTGGTTTCGTAACCTAAATATTTTACCACCAATACCAACGGTAATTCAGCTGTGGTTTTTAAAACAAATTGTCCATCATAATCGGTTTGAGCACCTTTGGTTGAACCCTTTACCAAAACCGATACACCAATTAGTTTTTCGTTTGTTTTGGTATCTACTACGCTTCCTTTTAAAGTAGTTTGTGCAATTGCTGCACTAAAGCTTATGAAAATGAGTGAGATAGAAAGTATAAATGTTTTCAAATTCTAGTTTATTTAATTGCTTCGAAAATATAATTATTAATGAAATAAAAAACCTCATCAGTTAAATTATTGATTTTCATTTTGTGTTAAAAATTTTTGCTCACGAATTTAAAAAGCCTTATTACAATTTTAACAGCAAATTATTCTAAAATAAACTGAAGCACATTTAATTACATAATTGATTTTGATTTAAATGAATTTAAAAGCACTTTTGCTTTTTATACTTAAACATAAACTATGCGTAAAATTTCACTAATTGCCATTGCCTTTTTAATTGTGGCCTCGTGTGCTACTAAAAAAAAGCCAGTAGCTTCAGCAGCTCCAATGGCACCTAAAACCAGTTCAATTGCCGATAAAATAAAATCGTGCAAAAAGAAAGAAGGATTATTTCCATTATATCAAGATACTGTTACTGGAAATGTATTTATGATTGTAAAAAAAGAACAATTAGATAAAGAATACATTTACTTTTCGTACACAGTGGATGGTGTAGTGGCAGCGGGCCATTTTAGAGGTAGTTTCCGAGATAACAAAGTTTTTACCATTAAGCGTTATTTTGATAAATTGGAATTTGTAGTTCAAAACACAGGCTATTATTTCGATAAAAATAACCCAATAAGTAAAGCCGCTAACGCCAATATCAGTAATGCTATTTTGGTAAACCAAAAAATAGTAGCTGAAGATGCTAAAAAAGGCGAAATGCTTTTAGATGCAAGTGCCATATTTTTAAGCGAAAGCATGTGCCAAGTAAAACCTTCTCCATTTTTTGGTTTGCCTCCCGGTTTTCAAATGTTTAGTTTAGGTGGATTGAGTCGCGAAAAAACCAAATTCACTAGTTTAAGAAATTATGAAAAAAATACTGATTTAATAGTTGAATATGTTTACGATAATCCAATGCCTACAGTAGGCGGTGGTAAAGAAGTAACAGATGAACGCGCAGTAAGTATTTTTTTACAACATACTTTAATTGAAGCACCAAAAAATAATTTTAAACCAAGAGCAGATGACCCAAGAGTAGGTTATTTTGGTGAACAAGTAGAAGATATGACTACCACCAATGCTGTGGCCTATAAAGATGTAATTCATCGTTGGCATTTAGAAAAAAAAGATACCAATTCTGCTATTTCTGAACCAGTTGAACCAATTACTTGGTGGATTGAAAACACAACGCCTCCTGAATTTAAAGCCACTATTAAAGAAGCAGGTGAAAAATGGAATTTAGCTTTTGAAACTGCTGGTTTTAAAAATGCAGTAGTTATTAAAGAACAACCTGATACAGCCACTTGGGATGCAGGCGATATTCGTTATAATGTTTTACGTTGGACATCTTCTCCTCAACCGCCATTTGGTGGCTACGGACCAAGTTTTGTTGACCCAAGAACGGGTCAAATTTTAGGTGCTGATATTATGTTTGAATACATTTTTGTTACCAACCGTTTGCGTCAAGAAGAATTATTTGATGCAGGTGCAAGTGGTTTAAATCTTCCAAGTTCATTTAATAAAACAAACTTTTGCGATGCAAGCCATCAATTGCACCAAACTTCGTTATTTGGTTTAAATGCTTTGCAATTGCAAGGTTTAAACGATGTAGAAAAAAGAGAATACATCAAGCAATCGTTATACTATTTGGTATTGCACGAAATGGGTCATACCATGGGTTTAAACCATAATATGAAAGCCAGCCAAATGTTGAAACCAAGCTTAATTCATAACAAAGAAATTACCCGCAAAATTGGTTTAACGGCTTCGGTTATGGATTATCCTGCGGTAAACGTAGCTTTAGATAAAGCCAAACAAGGAGATTACTTCACTACCCGTCCGGGCCCTTACGATTTATGGGCAATTGAATTTGCTTACTCGCAAGGTTTAACTGACGAAGCAAAAGAAAAAGAACGTTTAGAAAAAATTCTTACTCGCTCAAGCGATACGTTATTAATTTTTGGAAACGATGCGGATGATATGCGTGGTATTGGTAGTGGAATTGACCCTAGAGTTAATGTAAATGATATGAGCGGTGATGCCATAGCTTTTGGTGTTGATAGAATTAAATTGGCCAATCAATTATTTACCAAACTAAAAGAAAAATACAGCAAAAAAGGTCAAACTTACCAAGAGTTGCGCCAAGCTTACAGCATTGCCCAAACTGAGTATTTTAACCAAGTAAATGTAATTGCTCGTTATGTGGGCGGTGTTCAAGTTGATAGAAGTTTTATTGGTCAAAATGGTGCTACCAAACCTTTAATTCCGGTTGATTACAAAGAGCAAAAACGTGCTATGGATGTATTGACTAAATATGCTTTTGCTCCTGATGCATTTACTGTTCAAACTGATTTGTACAATTATTTACAAATTCAACGCAGAGGTTTTAACTTTTTTGGAAATAACGAAGACCCAAAAATTCACAGCCGTATTTTAAATTATCAAAGTATGATAATGGCTCATTTGTTAAACGCTACCACTTTAAGACGTTTAACCGATTCGAAATTATATGGCAATAAGTACAGTGTGCTTGAAATGATGGGCGATTTAACCAAAGCTTGCTTTGTAACCGATGCAAGTAACCCAAATACTTTCCGTCAAAATTTACAAAACGCTTATACCGAACAATTAATTAGCATATACAAATCAAGTAGATACGATGCTATTTCGCAGGCTGCTGCATTGGCTCAGTTAAAACAAGTATTAAACTTTGCTAAAGGTGGTTCAACCGATGAGGCTAGAGCACATTTTGCTAATATCAAACTAAAAATTGATCAAGCTTTGGCAGATAAATAGGTTTTTTGAAATAAAATAATTTAAAAATGCTCTTTAGTTTTTAAAATTAAGGAGCATTTTTTTTAATAAAAATGCCAACTTGTAAAATGCTAAACTTTTAATAAACTTGCTCACCATGAAAATTAAATCGTTTTGTATTGCAGCCGCGTTGTTATTTTTTACTAAAATATATGCGCAAACTATTCCAACCGTAGTAATTAATGCCACTGTGCATGTTGGAAATGGACAAGTAATTGAAAATGGAATTGTGGCTTTTAGCAATGGTAAAATTGATTATGTAGGCACCGAAAATAAAACGCTTTATAAAAATGCTACCATTATAGATGGAAAAGGTAAACATGTTTACCCAGGTATTATTTGTTTAAATAATTATGTAGGATTAAGCGAAATAGAAGCTGTTAGAGCTACGCACGATTTTAACGAACAAGGCAGTATAAACCCAAATGTGCGTTCGCAAATAGCTTATAATACCGACTCTAAAATATTGCCGACTTTAAAAGTAAACGGAATTATGTTTGTACAATCTGTTCCACAAGGTGGTTTGATTAGTGGTACATCCAGCATTATGAAAACCGAAGGCTGGAATTGGGAAGATGCCACTGTTAAACAAGATGATGCCATCCATTTAAATTGGCCAGAATACACACATGGCAGCGAAAAACAACGCGAGCAAGTAAACGAAAGAGTAAAACAATTAAATACTTTTTTTTCGGATGCTATGCAATACCAAGCCAATACCAACAAGGTGTTTAATGCCAGACTTGATGCCATGAAAGGTTTATTTAATCAAACCAAAAAGTTATTTATTCACGTAAATACCGCTAAAGGCATTATAAACAGCGTTCAGTTTTTTAAGAAAAATTTTCCAACCATTCAGTTGGTTTTAGCCGAAGCAAGCGAAGCCAATTTATGTTTGGCATTTATTAAAGAAAGCAAAGTACCTGTGGTGTTAAGCAATATTCATAGCCTACCAAGTACTGCCAATAAAGATGTAGATCAACCATTTAAAACGGCTGCACAATTACAAAAAGCAGGAATTGTATTTGCCATAAGCCATAAGGAAAGCTGGCAAACACGTAACTTAATGTTTAATGCCGGAACAACCGTTGCATACGGATTAACCAAAGAAGAAGCATTGCAAGCCATTACTTTAAATGCTGCTAAAATTGTTGGTATTGATTCAACTTACGGAAGCATTGAACAAGGTAAAAGTGCCTCGTTAATTATTAGCAATGGCGATGTGTTAGATATGCGCACCAATGTTTTAACCAATGCATTTATAAATGGTGAAGCCGTTACTTTAACCAACGAGCAAAACGAATTGAACAGCAAATACTTAAAAAAGTATAATTTAAAAGATTAAGCAATTAGCCATTGTAAAATGGCATTTACAGCGTTTTCGTTTACTTCATGTTTTCCTTCAAAATTTTTAAAAACACAATTGCTGTTTTTAAATAGTTGTTGATGAAATTCAATTTTTTCGGGTTTAATTATATTTTCTTGATTACCAGCCAAATATAGGCTTTTGATATTTGATAGTTTTTCTGGTAAGTGCTCTTGGAACTCTTTACCAATTTCTCCAGCAATCATTACCGAAAAATCAAATTTTAAAGTGCTTTGGTTTAAAAAACGTGTTTGTGTTGATACTCCTTGACTGAAACCTAATAGCACTATTTTAGCATTGTTATAAGATTGAAAATTTAAACTTTCTGCTAATTGGTTTAAATAATTGTTGTAATCTATAATTTCATTTTCGCGCTCAAGGCTTGTCATCCAACTAGCAACTGGGCTTCCGCTAAACCCGCGCGAGTAAAACTTATTTAAACCTTCAGGCGCAATTATAAAATGTTCATCTCCCAATATTTCAAAGCTGTTTAAGAAAGAATCAGCAGTTTGAGCATAACCATGAATTACAATCCAAATGTATTGCGTGTTTTCATCTAAATTTCCTTTAGTGAAGTATCGAGCAGTTTTGGCAACGGTTAAAAAGTGTTTTTGCATAACTTTAAGGTGGTGCAAATTAAGTTGTTTTTTAGGTAATAAATAAAATTTGAAAAGTAATTCAAACACCCAATTAACCAAGTAAATCAAAAACTTTATTTTTGATTTACTTGGTTAAACATACTTTAACCAAGTAAAATGAAAATTACATTTTGGTTTTTCATGGTAAATGACTTTATTTGTATGGTGATAAATAGAGATGATATAGCCAAATTAACCTTAAAAGCAGGCTGGGCACCAGCCATTGCTATTTTGGGACCAAGGCAATGTGGCAAAACTACGCTTGCCAAAGTATTTGGTGAGTTGCAAAGCAATGGCTTTATTTATCTAGATTTAGAAAGTCCAACCGATAAAGCCAAACTAACAGATGCGGAGGCTTATTTTAAAGTAAATAAAGAAAAGCTTGTAATTATAGACGAAGCACAATTAATGCCTGAAATATTCTCAATTTTGCGCTCAGTAATTGACTCCAATAGACGAAATGGAAGGTTTTTATTATTAGGTTCTGCTTCGCCAAATTTGGTGCAAGGTGTAACGGAATCATTAGCGGGAAGGATTTCGTTTTTAGAACTTGGGCCCTTAAAATTTCAAGAAATTGCAAATAGTGGTTACGATTGGCGCGCACATTGGTTAAAAGGCGGATTTCCACAAGCATTTTTAATTGAAAACAATTTTGCTTGGGCAGATTGGATGGCTGCTTTTATAAAAACTTATACCGAGCGCGATTTTAGGTTGCTTTTTGGAGTAAATTTAAATTCCGTTGCCATTGCTAAACTTTGGCAAATGTTGGCTTATAACCAAGGCAATATTTGGAAGGCCGAAATGTATGCCAATTCATTGGGAGTAAGTGCTCCAACTGCAAATCGTTATTTTGAGTTTTTGGAAGGAGCGTTTTTGGTTCATAGGCTGCAAGCCTTTACAGCCAATACCAATAAACGAATGGTTAAAGCCCCAAAGGTGTATGTAAAGGATAGTGGTATTGTACATTATGTTAACAGAATAATGGATAATGACACACTGCAAAGTCATCCAATTATCGGTGCTTCGTGGGAAGGTTATGTTATTCAACAAATTTATGCAAGTAGACCCGAAGGAATTGACATGTATTATTACAGAACTCAAAATGGTGCAGAGGTGGATGTGGTATTGGTTAAAGCCAATCAACCTTTGGCTTGTATCGAAATAAAACTATCGAATGCACCTACTGTTAGTCGAGGGTTTTATAATTGTATTGACGATTTAGGCACCACAAAAAACTATGTAATTACACCTAGCAGCGACACCTATCCAATAAAAAATATTTGGGTTTGTAGTTTAGAATATTTTTTGAAGAAGTATTTAGGGGAAGTTTAAACTAAAAAGCTTATAAAGTATGAACAAAAAATTATTGCTCATTAAATTATAGTGATTAGATTAAGTTAATTTCTAACACCATTATGTAAATTAATAATTACCATTTTCAACTCAATTAAAATTAAATTTGTTTTCTCGGTTTTATTTTTATTTTCGTAAATATTAAATATACATTATGAAAAAAATTTTATTATCATTTGGCATCGTTCTTTTTCTATTTTCATGTACTAAAGAGAGTGCTACAACAATTACAGAAACCGTTGTGCCTAAAAGTTTACAAGCAAAAGTTGATGGTGTTTCTTTTAGCAGCAATGCCACTTACTATTATTCAACTTTTTTAGATACAAGTTACAACATTGCTGCTAATTACCTAGACGGAAATACCAATGTTTCTACAAGTTTTAGCATCTCATTTTTTGGAGATACAATAGGCACTTACCCTATTTCGTCAGCAACTGATGCTGTTGCAAATGCGTCTTATAGCAATGGACCTTTTTCTAATTCAGTTACTTACACTGCTCAATCAGGTACACTGTACATTAGTAAAATTGACACTGTTGCAAAAAAAATATCTGGTACTTTTAATTTTGTAGCAAAAGACGCTTCGAATAATACTAAAACGATAACCGAAGGCAAATTAATTGATGTTGCTAAGTTTTAATTAATTAAAACTTTAAATATTTCCATAATCACTGATTTTTTTATGCTTAAAAATTATAAAACAAAAAAGATAAAAAAAGTAAGCAATATTTGAACGGAATAACCGATTTCAAATAGATGTTAGCATAACAATTTAGCTGAATGATGTACGGTTAAAATAAATACATTTTGTTCGCTTATCATGTATACAATTCGATAATTGCCGTCAATAAGTTCTCTAATATTTAAATCATCAAATTCAGGAACAATCCGACCCGAAAGAGGCTGTATTTTTAATTTCTTAGTTCTTTCTTTGATCTTTTTTACTTGCAAACTCGCATATTTCTTTGAATCTTGGGCAATATATTCAAAGATGTTTTTCAAATTATTTATTGATTTGTTAGTCCATTTTATTTCGACCATTCGTCAATTAAATAATCTATTTTATCTTCGTTAACTACATTGTTCTGTTGCACATCGGTAATTCCTTGCTCAATTTTTTGAATAAAAATGATACGTTCAATTAAATCTTCTGTACTTGATTCATTGGGCATGTTTTCTATGGCTTCTATTATTTGTTTTTTTAATAGCATATTTCAAATATAAAAAAAGCTTGACACTTTTCAATGTCAAGCTTTTATAAAATTGTTAAAAATAAAATTAATTCAACTTATTATTTAGTAAAGTATTGAGATGCTATACTTTAATCATAAATACTTATTACTTTACCATTTTCAATAACAATACCAATATCTTTTGATGCAAACCTCTTCAAACATCTGTAAGTTGGATTATTGTAGCTAATATTATTTCTTAAAATTCCTTCAATTCCACTTGTAATCCTATCATCTCTAACTTCTCCTCTCAATTTTCTTAACCCATACAATTTCATTTTTTTTTGCGTATTTAAACCTTCCTTACTAATTGAAAATATAATTTGCATTTTATTTTTATCAAAGGTATTCCAAATAGGCATTTTGTTTCCATCAATAACGCCAGTATTTTTATAGAATGCCATTAAAGAGTCAATGCTTTTAGTAATAGATGATTTGTTTAAAGTAATTTCAAAATTTACAGTAGGACATTTTTTATATAAATACCATAAATTGGTAACAATTCTTTTTAAAATATTAGCCTTATTTAAAATTAAATCTTTATCTACTTGGTTCAAATTACGCTCAACTTTACGAATTGATTTATTGTACACATACAGCTTTTCTGCAATGAATTTATATGAAATGTGTGGGTCTAAACCCCCTGAACTTATTGCCTCAGATTCTTGGTAAAAATATTCATCTAATTGTCCAGTAACGTCATTAAAAACGAATTGTATAGCTATATCATTTGTTATACCTGTTTTAAAGTTAATTACCAAAGGCATGTTATTTTTATTGTTCATTGCTACCACAAAATAATCACCCTTTCCGTTATTTTTATGCATAATAAAATTACTCTGTTCAGATTGATACAAAGGTTCTAACTTTTTTAAACCTAAGTCGGGGTCGTCTTCACTGTAATACTCATCACCATCAACAGTTTCAACACTATAGTTTTGATTTGCATTTTTTTTATTAAATATAAGAAATTCGCTTGTGGGAATTTTAATATTTAAAATATCATCAAGTTTATATGCAGGTCCTTTTTCATCTCCAAAATCATCTTGAAAATAGAACACTTCCTTTTTGTTTGCCAAAACATCAAACAAAGTTTGTTCAGCTTGTTTTGTTTGGGTGCATGCCGAAAAAGGTATGATTAAACCTATAAATACAATGTAAAAATAAATTTTTGAGTTCATGTTATTTATGGTTTAAATGTACCTACGCTAATTTACTTTCTAACGAATTATTGTAAATATTAGCAAAATCAGCAGTTGTGCCAAAATCAATACCATTCACTTGAATAGTGTTTTCGGTAACAGTTCCAAGTTTTTCAAATGGCATGTTTAATCCGTTTAAATAACTTTCCACTTGAGCACAATTATGAGCTTTTATTGAAATTACTACTCGTCCTTGTGCTTCGCCAAATAGAAAAGCATCTGAACGAATGTTGGATGTTGGATTTTGAATGTTGAATGAAAGATTTCTGTTCATAGCACTTTCAAGTAGAGTAATAAATAACCCACCTTCGCTAATATCGTGTGCCGATTCAATATGATTACCGTTAATTAAACCTAATAAAACTTTATGTAATTGGTGCTCTTCATCTAGGTTAAAGTATGGTGCTGGCGAGTATTGTACTTTATGGTAGTGCGCCAAATAATGCGATGAACCAATATCGTTTTTGCTATTGCCAAGCATGTAAATTACATCACCTGCATTTTTAAAATCCATGGTCATATGTGCTTTATTGTTTCCAATTAAACCAACCATTCCAATAGTTGGAGTTGGGAAAACAGCATCGTTATCGCTGCTTTGGTTATAAAAACTTACGTTTCCACCTGTTACTGGTGTATCAAACTTTTTACAAGCTTCGCCCATGCCTTTTATGGCATACACAAATTGGTAATACACTTCAGGGTTGTATGGATTTCCAAAGTTTAAGCAATTGGTAATGGCCGCAGGTTCAGCACCAGCGCAAACCAAATTACGTGCTGCTTCTGCTACCGCAATTTGTCCACCTACAAATGGATCAGCCCAAACAAAACGGCTGTTACAATCTACAGTCATAGCAATTGATTTATCGGTTCCTTTAACTTTTACCACCGAGGCATCACTTGGTGCATTGGTAGTTTGGTTAATAGTTCCTACCATGCTATCATATTGGTTATACACCCATCTTTTTGATGCAATATTTGGGTGAGCAGCTAGGAATTTAGCAATTTCTAATGCTGAATGTTGAATGTTGGATGTTGAATTGTTTTCTAAGGTACAATCAGCAATATTATTTAAATCAAACTTTGCAATCTCTGCAAAATATTTAGGCTCGGTGTATTCGCGGTGATAAACTGGAGCCCCACCACCTAAAACCAAACTTTCTCCTGGAATATCAGCACGCAATTCATCATTCATATAATATTGAACTCTTCCAGAATCAGTTACTTCTCCTATAATATTATAAGTTAAATCCCATTTTTCTAATACTTTTTCAACTTGGGCTTCCATTCCTTTTTTTACAATCACCAACATACGTTCTTGGCTTTCTGATAAAAGAATTTCCCAATCTTTCATGCCTTCTTGGCGCATAGGAACTTTATCTAGCCACACTTTCATGCCTGTTCCGCTTTTTGCACTCATTTCGCTAGTTGAGCAAGTAATACCCGCAGCACCCATATCTTGCATTCCAACAATGGCATCGGTTTCAAGCAATTCCATACTGGCTTCCAAAATTAATTTCTCCCAAAATGGATCGCCTACTTGAACAGAAGGCAAATCTTTTGCTGAATCTTCCGTAATGTCTTTACTTGCAAATGCAGCTCCATGAATTCCATCTTTTCCAGTAGCTGAACCAAAAATATAAACAGGATTGCCAACACCTTCAGCAATAGCTGAAACCGTTTTTCCTACTTTAGCAATTCCAACGCTCATAGCATTTACCAATGGGTTGATTTGATAGCAATCGTCAAAATAAACTTCGCCACCAACTGTTGGAATGCCAAAAGCATTTCCATAATTTCCAATTCCTTTAACCACACCACGAACCAACCATTTTGTTCTTTCGTTTTCTATATTTCCAAAACGCAATGAGTTTAGTTGCGCAATTGGGCGAGCGCCCATTGAAAAAATATCACGGTTAATTCCTCCCACACCCGTTGCAGCACCTTGATATGGTTCAATGGCACTTGGGTGGTTGTGACTTTCTATTTTAAAACAACAAGCTAATCCATCGCCAATATCAATCAAACCTGCATTTTCTTCACCTGCTTCGGCCAACATTTTTTCGCCTTTTTTAGGCAAAGTTTTTAACCAAACAATTGAATTTTTATATGAACAATGCTCGCTCCACATTACTGAGAAAATACTCATTTCGGTAAAAGTGGGAGTGCGGCCTAAAATTTCCTTAATTTTTTCAAATTCTTCTGGTCTAAGACCTAATTGTTGTGCTTGTTCAAGTGTGGCTAAATTGCCCGATGGAATAGATTGATTCATGATTGAAAAGTAAGCTGCGAATTTGCGAATAAAAACGCAAACCCAAACTATCAATTTTGATTTTTTTGTTAATTTTAGTTTTTTAATAATTTTTGAAAAAATACACCTAACAATTAATTAATTATTTTCGTAAATATATTACCCAAAAATGACTTTTAAATTGTGGATAACTATGCTTAAAAAGCAAATTTTTTTAAAAATATCTAACTTTTCTCTATTCATTTAACCGCTATTAGCATAATAGAGAAGCGATTTGTGTAAAATTTTGAGCAGCCCACAACTTTTTAACATATTAAGTAGTTTTAATTGTATTTTTCTGCACAATTAAAAAGAAAATTTCTCACTCTTATTTTAATAAATTATGACAAAAAATAACAGTATCAGGAAAGGCTTAAATGTCCTATTTTTAACCTTGATATTTTTTGCAACATCAAGAGTTGGCGCGCAAACTATTGCTACCATTGGCGTTGCAGGAACTTCGTTTTGTGCTGGCGATGCAACTACTGTAAGTTATTCTGTAACAGGTTCATTTTCAGTAGGAAATACTTTTACTGCACAATTAAGTGATGAAACAGGGAGTTTTGCCGCGCCAATTAATATTGGTTCGGTGGTATCAACTACAAGTGGTAATATTTCAGTGGTTTTTCCACTAAGTTCAACTTCAAGTTATATTTACCGTATTAGGGTTGTGGCAGATAACCCTTCAATTGTAGGAACTGATAATGGCAATAACTTGAATATTAATCCAATACCTAGTGCTAGTGCTGGTCCTGACCAATTATTATGTGGTAATAGTACCGTGACTTTAGCTGGTTCGGTTGGCCTAGTAGCGCCTTTTGCTAATTGGTCTTCTACAGGAACAGGTACTTTTAATAATACATCTAATTTAAACGCTGAATACACACCAAGCGCAGCCGATGTGTTAAATGGGTCAGTTATATTAATTTTAACAACTAACGACCCTGCGGGGCCTTGTGTTGCAGCTAAAGACTCTATGACAGTTTCGTTTTTGCAAGCTCCAATTGTTAGCGCGGGAACTACTCAAAATCTATGTGTAAATACAACAAGTGTTAATTTATCGGGCAGTATTAGTGGAACAGCTACGTCTGCAACTTGGTCAACTTTAGGCTCTGGTTCTTTTAATAATAATAGTTTACTTAATGCAGTTTATACGCCTTCGGCAAATGATATAAGTGCTGGTTTTGTAAAATTAGTTTTAACAACCAACGATCCTGCAGGTCCTTGTACTTTAAACCGCGATACTGTTAGAATTAATTTTAATCCATTGGCAGTTTCTAATGCAGGAATTGACCAAACTATTTGTGCAGGAAATAATGTTTCGTTAAGTGCCACCACTAATGCTACTGGTGGAAGTAAAATTTGGACAAGTTCAGGAACTGGCTTTTTTGATAACAACGCTATTTTAACACCAAACTATTTTCCAAGTACAGCCGATATTCAAAATGGGTCTGTTACTTTTACATTTACAACTTCTAATCCGTCTTTTGTATGTGATAATTCTTCTGATAATGTATTAGTAAACATAAATCAATTGCCAGGAGTAGATGCAGGAGTAGATTTTACAGTTTGTGAAAGCAGTAACAGTGTTGGATTAAATGGTTCATTGTCGGGTTCTGCTAGTAGTGGTACTTGGTCTACTCAAGGAACCGGAACATTTAACAATATAAATTCTTTAAATGCAGTTTATACACCAAGTGTGGCCGATAAAGCCGTTGGTTTTGTAAACTTGTTTTTAACCACTAACGATCCTATTGGTCCATGCGGAGCTACACAAGATATGGTGAAAATTAGCTTCAATCAGGCGGCAACTACCAATGCTGGAATTGACCAGTTAATTTGTTCAAATACAGCAATTAATGCAACTGCCACATTGGGAGGTTCAGCTACTTTTGGTTCATGGACTTCATCAAGCAATCCTAGTTATATATCTTTCAGTAATCCAGTAAGTTATTTACCAACTGCAACTGATATTGCTAATGGTAAAGTAGTATTAACTTTTACCACCAACGATCCATTTGGTCCATGTAGCGCGGTTAAAGATTCGTTAGAAGTAACTATTAATCAAGCTGTTGTTGTAAATGCTGGTAATGACCAAATATTATGTAACGATGCTACAACTGTTTCATTATTAGGTTCTTTTGGAAGCGGTGCGTCAAGTGCAACTTGGAGTACAACTGGAACTGGTTCATTTAACAATGTAAACCTAGCAAACGCCATTTATACACCTTCGGTTAATGATAAAAACAGTGGATTGGTTAAATTGGTATATACTACCAACGACCCTGCTGGTCCATGTAATGCGGAAACAGATACTGTGTATATTCAATTTGTACCTTACACCACAGTGGCTAACGCTGGTCCCGACCAACAAAGATGTACCAATGATAGTGTAATTTTAGCTGCATCTGCTAATATTACGGGAAATGTAACTTGGACTTCAAATGGAACTGGGTTGTTTAATAATAATTCGTCACTTACTCCAACTTATTATCCAAGTAATGCTGATGTGTTAAATGGAAGTGTAATTTTAACTTTTAGTATTATCAATCCAAGTATTCCTTGTTCGTTTGCTTCTGACAATTTATTAGTAACTTTTAATCAGCTTCCAACAGCAAATGCTGGACTAGATCAAACAGTTTGTGAAAATGACCTTTCTGTAAGTTTATCAGGTTCAGTAAGTGGAACTGCATCGACAGGAACTTGGTCAACGCAAGGAACAGGGACATTTGATAATGTTAATTCATTAAATGCTTTATATTTTCCAAGCGTAGCCGATAAAGCTGCTGGTTTTGTGAATTTAGTTTTAACTACCAACGATCCTGTTGGTCCATGTGGAGCCACCAATGATATTGTAAGAATTAACTTTAACCCTGTTGCAACAGTAGATGCAGGTATTAATCAAAATATTTGTTCTAATAAAGCAATAAATATTAGTGCAGTTTTAGGCGGTTCGGCAAATTTTGGTTCATGGACTTCATCTAGCAATCCTGCATATATTTCATTTAATAACCCAACAACTTATAGTCCAACTAATGACGAAATTGCAAATGGTAAAGTTGTTTTAACATTTACTACCAACGATCCTTTTGGTCCATGCAGTGCTGCTAAAGACTCTGTTGAGATAGTTATAAATAATGCTGTTACTGTTAGTGCTGGTAATGATCAAATTTTATGTAACGATGCTACAACTGTTTCATTATTAGGTTCTTTTGGAAGCGGAGCTTCGAGCGCTACTTGGAGCACTACTGGAACTGGAACGTTTAATAATGTAAACCTAGCAAATGCCATTTATACACCTTCGGTAAACGATAAAAACAATGGATTGGTTAAGTTGGTTTACACCACCAACGATCCAACTGGCCCTTGTACAGCCGAAAGTGATACCGTTAATATTCAGTTTGTACCTTATAATACCATTGCTAATGCTGGTATCGACAGAACTATTTGTGTCAACGATACCGTAAATTTATCGGCTTCGGCTAATATTTCGGGTAATGTTACTTGGACTTCAAGTGGAACGGGTATTTTTAATAATAATTCATCTCTCACTCCTACTTATTTCCCAAGTAATGCTGATGTATTGAATGGAAACGTAACTTTAACTTTTAGTATCATTAATCCTAGTATTCCTTGCTCGTTTGGAAGTGATAATATGGTGATTACTTTCAATCAGTTACCAAGTGTTAATGCTGGTTTAGATCAAACTGTTTGCGAAAATGATGCTTCAATTAATTTAAATGGTACTATTGGCGGTTCAGCTACTTCAGCTACTTGGTCAACTCAAGGAACAGGAACATTTAATAATATCAATTCGCTAAACGCTTTGTATTTCCCAAGCACAGCAGATAAACTAAATGGTTTTGTAAATTTAGTTTTAACTACCAACGATCCTGCTGGTCCTTGTGGTCCTAATCAAGATATTGTAACAATTAACTTTAACCCTGCCGCTACTGTAAATGCTGGTTTAGATCAAACTGTTTGTTCTAATTCAGTTATTAATGCAACTGCTAACTTAGGTGGTTCTGCTAATTTTGGTTCTTGGACTTCTTCAACCAACTCTAATTTTATTGCATTTAGTAATTCTGCTAACTACATTCCAACTGCTAACGAAATTGCTAATGGAAAAGTTGTTTTAACATTTACTACTAACGATCCTTTTGGCCCTTGTAGTGCTGCTAAAGATTCAGTAGAAATTTTTATAAATAATGCTGTTACCGTTAATGCTGGCAATGATCAAATTTTATGTAACGATGCTACCAACGTTTCATTGTTAGGTTCTTTTGGCAATGGAGCTACTAATGCTACTTGGAGCACTACTGGAACTGGAACGTTTAATAATATCAACTTAGCAAATGCCATTTATACACCTTCGGTAAATGATAAAAACAATGGATTGGTTAAGTTGGTTTTTACCACCAACGATCCAACTGGCCCTTGCACGGCCGAAAGTGATACGCTTAACATTCAATTTGTGCCTTATAATACCATTGCTAATGCTGGTATTGATAGAACTATTTGTGCCAACGATACTGTAAATTTATCGGCTTCGGCTAATATTTCGGGTAACGTAACTTGGACTTCAAGTGGAACTGGTATTTTTAATAATAATTCTTCATTAACGCCAACTTATTATCCAAGTAATGCAGATATTTTAAATGGAAATGTAACTTTAACATTTAGTATCATCAATCCTAGTATTCGGTGCTCATTTGGTAGTGATAATATGGTAGTAGTATTTAATCAAATACCTACGGTAAATGCAGGAACTGATATTGTTGTTTGCGAAAGCAATACTACAGTTAATTTAGCTGGTGCAATTGGAGGTTCAGCTTCATTTGGAACATGGTTAACAAAAGGTTCTGGAACATTTAATAACTTAAGCGATTTAAGTGCAATTTACACACCAAGTGTAGCAGATAAAAGTAATGGTTTTGTTGATTTAACATTAACTACCAACGATCCTGCTGGGCCATGCGGACCTGTTGAAGATATTGTAAGAATTGTATTTAATCCGGCTGCAAGGGTTGATTTAGGACCTGATCAAAATATTTGTTCAAATAAAACAGTAGCTATTAATGCGAGTTTGGGAGGTTCGGCTACAATAGGTTCTTGGACTTCATCTACCAATCCTGGTTTTATATCTTTTAGTAATCCAATTGATTATGCTCCAACGTCAAGTGAAATTGCAAATGGAAAAGTGGTTTTAACTTATACTACTAATGATCCATTTGGCCCTTGCAGTGTAGTAAAAGATTCTGTAGAAGTATTAATTGAACAAGGGGCAATTGTTAATGCTGGCGTTGATCAAAGTATCTGTGTGAAAAATTCAAAAGTGATTTTATCTGGTTTTATTGGTGGATTAGCTACCGAAGCCAATTGGTCAACCACTGGGACAGGTACTTTTGATGATTTGCGTAATCCAAATGCTACTTATTTTCCTAGTAATGATGATGTAAAAAAAGGTTCTATTTTATTAATTTTAACTACTAACGATCCTGATGGAAATTGCGAAGCAATAACTGATACTTTAGAATTAAGAATACTTCCGTTTTCAACAGTGGCCGATGCTGGAACAGATAGAATTATTTGCGCTACTGAAACCGTTAAATTATCTGCCTCTGCCAATATAGTTGGAACGGTTAGCTGGACAACTTCTGGCACAGGTGTTTTTGATAACTCATCTTCTTTAACACCAACTTATTTTCCAAGCAATGGAGATGTAATAAATGGAAATGTTATTTTAACTTTCACAATCGAAAATCCAACAATTCCTTGCTCTTTTGCTTCTGATAATTTAATTGTTACAATTAATCAACTACCTACTGTAAATGCTGGTACAGACATAACAGTTTGTGAAACTAACACAACTGTAAGTTTAAAAGGTTCAGTTGGAGGAACAGCTAGTTCTGGTAAATGGTCAACTTTGGGAACGGGTACGTTTAATAATGTAAATATTATAAATCCCATCTATACACCTAGTACCGTAGATAAAAATAGGGGTTTTGTTGATTTGATATTAAATACCAATGATCCTGCTGGTCCTTGCGTTGCAACAGCTGATACAGTTAGAATAGTGTTTAATCCCGCTCCAATTGTAGACGCAGGATTAAATCAAAATATTTGTGAAAATCAATCAGTTAATTTAACCGCTCTTTTAGGTGGTTCTGCTAATATTGGTTCTTGGACCTCTTCCACTAACATAGATTTTATATCATTTACTAACCCCCTTACTTATTTCCCAACTGCAACTGAAATTGCAAATGGAAGAGCTGTGCTAACATTTACCACTAATGATCCTTTTGGCCCTTGCAGTGCTACCAAAGATTCAGTTGAAGTTGTAATAAATAAAGGAGCACAAGTAAATGCAGGTTTAGATCAAACAATATGTGTTAGAACTCCGAATGTAGCACTGTCGGGTTTAATTGGTGGTACGGCTACAAGTGCCATTTGGTCTACTTTAGGAACAGGCAATTTTGATAATGTCAATAATTTAAATACCAATTACTTCCCGAGCAATAATGATATAAGTAATGGTTCTGTTTTACTAGTGTTAACAACAAATAATCCAGGTGGTGTATGTACACCAAAATCAGACACTGTTGAAATAACAATACTTCCTTTTTTAACTGTGGCAAATGCTGGACCTGATCAATTGGTTTGTTCGGTTGACAGCGTTAAACTTTCAGCCTCTGCAAACATTGCCGGAATAATTAATTGGGCAACTTCGGGCACAGGTGCTTTTAGCAATAGCTCTTCATTAAATCCTACTTATTATTTAAGTAATGCTGATAAAAATAGTGGAAGTATTATTTTAACTTTTACTATAGATAATCCAAGTATTCCTTGCTCATTTGCTTCTGATAACTTGGTTATTAATATTAATCCTCAGCCTATAGCTAATGCAGGTTCAGATCAAACCATTTGTGCCAATAATAATCAAGTAAATTTAAATGGATTGATTGGAGGTTCAGCATCTGTTGGAAGTTGGACAACATTAGGTACAGGAACATTTAACAACGCAAATGATTTAAATGCTATCTATACGCCTGCTCAAACAGATAAAGATGCTGGTTTTGTTAATTTAGTGCTTACATCAATTGATCCTAGTGGATTTTGTGCAGCTACCCAAGATATTGTAAGAATTAACTTTAACCCTGCCGCTACTGTTAATGCTGGTTTAGATCAAACTGTTTGTTCTAATTCAGTTATTAATGTAACTGCTAACTTAGGTGGTTCTGCTAATTTTGGTTCGTGGACTTCTTCAACCAACTCTAATTTTATTGCATTTAGTAATTCTGCTAACTACATTCCAACTGCTAACGAAATTGCAAATGGAAAAGTTGTTTTAACATTTACTACTAACGATCCTTTTGGTCCTTGTAGTGCTGCTAAAGATTCAGTAGAAATTTTTATAAATAATGCTGTTACCGTTAATGCTGGCAATGACCAAATTTTATGTAACGATGCTACTACTGTTTCATTGTTAGGTTCTTTTGGCAATGGAGCTTCGAGTGCTACTTGGAGCACTACTGGAACTGGAACGTTTAATAATATCAACTTAGTAAATGCCATTTATACACCTTCGGCTAACGATAAAAATAATGGATTGGTTAAATTAGTTTATACCACCAACAATCCAACTGGCCCTTGCACGGCCGAAAGTGATACGGTTAACATTCAATTTGTGCCTTATAATACCATTGCAAATGCTGGTATTGACAGAACTATTTGTGCAAACGATACAATAAATTTATCGGCTTCGGCTAATATTTCGGGTAACGTAACTTGGACCACAAGTGGAACTGGTATTTTTAATAATAATTCTTCATTAACGCCAACTTATTATCCAAGTAATGCAGATATTTTAAATGGAAATGTAACTTTAACATTCAGTATTGTTAATCCAAGCATTCCATGTTCGTTTGCTTCAGATAATGTGTTGATTAACTTCAATCAATTGCCGTTGGTTGATGCAGGAACCGACATAAACGTTTGCGAAAGCAATACTGCAATCAATTTATCAGGTTCAGTTGGTGGCTCAGCTTCAACGGGAACTTGGTCAACTTTGGGTTCTGGAACATTTAACAATAGTAATAATTTAAACGCTATTTATACTCCAAGCATAGCTGATAGAACAACTGGTTTTGTAAACTTGGTATTAACAACCAATGACCCTGCTGGTCCTTGCGGACCAATACAAGACATTGTAAAAATTACTTTTGATCAATCTGCTACTGTAAATGCTGGTTTAGATCAAGTTATTTGTTCAAATGGAACTATTAATGTTGCTGCAACTACAGGTGGTGCAGCAAGTTTTGGTTCTTGGACTTCATCTACCAACTCAAGTTTTATAAGTTTTAATAGCTCAACTTCTTACACTCCAAATGCGCTTGAATATGCAAATGGAAAAGTTGTTTTAACATTTAAAACAAACGATCCCTTTGGTGCTTGTGATGCGGCAGTTGATTCAGTTCAGATTTTTATAAATCAAATTCCACTTGTTGATGCAGGTGCCGATCAAACCGTTTGTTCAAATATAAGTACCGTTACACTTTCTGGTTTAATAGGTGGTTCAGCCACAAGTTCTTATTGGAAAACTACTGGTACAGGAACATTTAATGACTCTAATTTATTAGGTGCTATTTATACACCAAGCGTAGCCGATAAAGCGAGTGGGTTAACTAAATTAATATTAATTACCAATGATCCTGCTGGTCCTTGTGTTTCGGTTAATGATACTTTAGAATTAATTTACCGACCGTTTGCAACAGCAAATGTTGGAGTTGATAAAACTATTTGTGCTGCTGATAACATTTTACTTGGTGTAACAACCAATGTTACAGGAAATACCGGTTTCTGGTCTACCACTGGTAATGGAGGCTTCAGTAATAACACATCTTTAACACCTACTTATTTCCCTAGTGAAGCCGATATTGCGGCTGGAAGTATAAAAATTGCTTATACTAATTTTGATGCAAACGATGTTTGTGCAAATGTTACAGATACTTTAGTTTTAAACATCAATCAACCTGTACAAGTTACTGCCGGTATGGATCAAACAGTTTGTGCTAACGCTACATCTATAGCCTTAACAGGAACAATAAGCGGAGCAGCTAGCAGTTGTTTTTGGAATACAACAGGTATTGGTTCATTTGTAAATAGACTTAACGATACGGCAACTTATATTCCTTCAGCTTCTGATAAAAGTAGAGGTTTTGTAAATTTAGTATTATCAACCAACGATCCTGTTGGCCCATGTCCTCTAAAACGTGATACTGTTACTATTGTATTAAGTCCAGTTGCTGTGGTTAATGCTGGCCCTGACCAAAATATTTGCGGCAATAGTCCAGTTAATTTTTTTGGTAGTTATAATAGTGTAGCAGTTTTTGCAAAATGGACTAATACAAGTGTTCCAGCGTTTAACTCTTACGATTCAATTTTTACTTATAATCCTACTGCAGCTGATATAGCAAATGGACAAATGACCTTTATCTTAACATCTAGCGATCCCGTTGGTCCTTGTCCTGCTGTAGTTGATAGTGTTAATGTTAAATTTTACCAACCTGTAACCACCAATGCTGGTGCAGATCAAGTACTTTGTGCTACAGCAAATAGTATAGATTTAAGCGGAAGTTTTGGTGGTGGAGCCGCATCTATATTATGGGTAACTACTAATGGTACAGGTACATTTGATGATCCTACAGCTTTAAATACTGTGTATAGGCCAAGTGCTGCCGATTTAGCTGCTAAATCAATTCAAATTTCAATAACTACAGATGATCCTATAGGTCCTTGTTTTGCTGGCTTTGATGATATTGCTGTACAATTTAAAGATTCGTTAGTTAGTTTTGCAACTGAAACAGTTTTAGCTACTTGCGATTCAACAATTGTTCGTTTTATTAATACCACTACAAGTTTAGGTAATAATTATTTATGGGATTTTGGTGATAGTGAAACTTCTTCAAATGCCAATCCAATTCATGCATATAAAAAAGTAGGTATTTTTGATGTGAAATTAAAAGCAAGTAGTGCTAATGGATGTTTGGAAAATGTTGCTAGTCAAGTAATTGTAAATAGTATTAAGCCGGCAGCTATTTTTAATGTAAATAAATTTACACAATGCTTAATTGATAACGGATTTGACTTTAGTAATAGCTCTCAAGGTGGAACAGTAAGTTGGATAACTAGTGTATTATGGGATTTTGGTGATGCAACTACATCCACTTCAACATTCCCAAGTACCAAACGATACGCACAAGCTGGTGATTACAGAGTTCAATTAAGTGTGCTAGCTTCAAATGGTTGTTTCGATACCATTTCAAAAGTGATTACCATTAACCCTGGTCCTAAAAAACCTGTTATTACTTTAACTGCTGGAAATACATTAAAAGTTACTCAAGGTGTTTACTACCAATGGTTCTTAAATGGAACGCCTATTAGTGGTGCTAATTCTGATACTTATGTAACTACTGGATATGGTTTTTATTCTGTTAGGGTTGATAGTACAAATGGCTGTGGTACCATGAGTGATGATTTTGAGTTGAAATATAATTCTATCAATGAACGTCAAAATTTAATCAATTCAGTTCATATTTATCCAAATCCAAATAACGGAATAGTGAATATTGATGCTGACCAAAACTTAAATTTTACTGTTTATGATGTGAGTGGAAAAGAGATTTTATCTGGAGCTAAAGTTCAAAAAATTCATCAAATTGATTTAATGGATTATAGTAGCGGTATTTATTTCTTAAAATTATATAATGATAAAGACCAATTTACCACAAAAATTATCAGAAATTAATATGCTGATTATTAATATTTTGTAGTTATTGCTTTAGCCAAGTTTTTTAAGATGAGCCAAAATGTAAAATTTGGCTCATCTTTTGTTATATTGTATTCTAAATTATTAAAAATATGAAACGCTTTAGTTTTATTTCATTGTTGTTTCTGTGTTCTTTTATGCCACAGATAAAGAGTCAACAATCAGAATTGGATGATGTATTGTCGAAAATGAAAAAAGTAAATAATGCTTTTACCTTTGGCGAAAAACTTACTTATAGAGTTCATTATGGTCCGCTTGATGGTGGTAAAGCATATTTTAGTGTTGATAATGCACCTCAAATGGTAAATAACCGTAGCACTTATTACGTTAAGGTAAACGGTAAATCGGCTGGCTTGGTTGATATGATGTTTAAGGTAAAAGATGAGTTTGAAAGTTATATAGATCAAGAAGCTTTAGTACCTTTAAAAGCAACTAAAAAAATTAAAGAGGGTAA
This sequence comes from Bacteroidota bacterium, assembly GCA_027484685.1. Lineage (GTDB taxonomy): Bacteria > Bacteroidota > Bacteroidia > UKL13-3 > UKL13-3 > JAAFJM01. The sequence goes on along the minus strand of JAIXSO010000040.1, from coordinate 67,328 downwards.
ATATACTGATAGCGATTTTATCATTTTTGACCATGCAGCAAAAACTGCTTCTGGTAAACGTGGTAAAACTGAAATTTTGAACAATACTCAAGATATTATTAGCGCTATTTATTATGCACGTAGTATGGATATGACCAGTGCAAAAGCTGGCGATGTATTTCCTGTTCCATTTTATTTAGATGGTAAAACTTATGAATTGCGTTTTAAATTTGTGAGCCGCGAAGTTTTAAAAACTGATATTGGTACTTTTAAAACCATTAAAGTAAAACCACAATTAATTGAAGGTCGTGTGTTTAAAGATAATGAAGCATTAACTCTTTGGGTTACTGATGATGAAAACAAAATTCCTATTCGTGTTGAAAGCGATATTTTTGTGGGAAGTATTAAAGTAGATATTGCCGAAATGAGTGGGATTAGAAATCCTTTAACTTCTAAAATCAAGTAAAATTTATTAATTCGTAATATAAAGCTACCTCAAAAGGGTAGCTTTTTTGCTTAAAAATGCCGTTTATAAAAATACTTTCAGCTAAATAAGCATTGTTATAAAATAAATGTAATTTTCGCACTCAAATAATAGCTTTGCTATTTGGTGTTATAATATCAGTTTCATGAAAAAATCGAATAATAAATTGTTGAAATGGCTTGGTATAGCTGCTGTATTGCTAGTTATAATTGCTGTAGTTGGGAAAAAGAAAAGTTGGTTTGGCGGCCCGCCAGAAACAAAAGTAAGTATTGCCACAGCTGAAATTAAAACTATTATTGAAACAGTTAGTGCCAATGGTAAAATTCAACCTGAAACCGAAGTAAAAATCAGTTCTGATGTTAGTGGTGAAATAAGAGAGCTTTATGTAAAAGAAGGTGATTCGGTTACTGCTGGACAATTATTAGCTCGCATAGACCCTGAATTATATGCTTCTGCACTTGACAGGAGTAGTGCTTCATTAAGCAATGCAAAGGCCAATGCTGCAACAACTAAAGCGCGTTTGGCTCAAGCTGAGGCTCGTTTTGCCGAAGTTGAAAAACAATACAACAGAACAAAAAAAATGGCGGAACAAAAATTAGTTAGTGATGCCGAGGTTGAAACTGCTACATCTACTTATAAAAATGCAAAAGCCGAGGTAGACGCTATTAAACAAAGTGTGATAGCGGCCGATTATACCATTAAGAGTTTTGAAGCAAGTTTAAAAGAAAGCAGAAAAAATTTAACAAGAACCGAAATTTTTGCCCCAGTTAGTGGTATTGTTTCGGCTTTAAAGGTTGAAAAAGGTGAAAGAGTTGTTGGAACATCACAAATGGCGGGTACTGAAATGATGCGAATAGCAAACTTAAACGCCATGGAAGTTAATGTAGATGTGAACGAAAATGATATAATTAAAGTAGGTTTAGGCGATACGGTATTAATAGAAGTAGATGCATATGGAACTCGAAAGTTTAAAGGAATTGTAGCTGAAGTAGCTAACAGTGCTAGCACCACAACTGCCACTACCAGCGATCAAGTAACAAACTTTGTGGTAAAAATAAAAATATTAAGAAGCAGTTACGCTGATTTAACGGCTAAATTTGGAAAACGTAAAGCAGTATTTCGCCCGGGTATGAGTGCAAGTGTTGAAATTCAAACAGAAGTTGAACAAAATGTATTGGCTATCCCAATTGAAGCTGTTACTGTTCGCCAACAAAATGATTTAGATACTACTAAGAGTGAATCAAAGGATGATTTTAATGTAGCAAGCGTATCTGATTCAAAAAAGGATGAGGTAGAAGTAGTTTTTGTAAGTAATAACAATGTGGCCAATATTAGGAAAGTTACTACAGGTATTCAAGATGATAAATTAATTGTAATAACCAGCGGTTTACAAAAAGGCGATAAAGTAATTAGTGGTCCTTATGCTATTGTTTCTAAATCGCTTAAACATGGTGATAGAATTGTACATGTTAGCAAAGAATCTTTATTTGAAGTAAAGAAATAAGAGTTAAATATTAAAGAATATAAAAAAAGCACATCCAATTTTGAATGTGCTTTTTTTATTAAAAACCACCTTCTGCAGGTTGGGTTTTAATTGGCGAAACTGGGTCTCTTGGTTTATCTTTAACTACCCCTTTAATGGTTAGTACCACATTATTGTTACTTGCATTACTTGTAACTGTAATTGTTTTCGAAAATGCATTTCTGTAGCCACCCGGGCTATAAACAACTACAATTTTAGCTTTTTGTCCTGGCATAATAGGTTCACGAGGCCAAGCAGGAGCTGTGCATCCACAACTTGGTTGTACATTACTTAATATTAAGGGCACTTTACCTTTATTAGTAAATTCAAAACTGTATTCTTTTGATACGCCATCCCAAATGGTTCCAAAATCATGTACTATTTTGTCAAAAGCTATTTCTGGCTTTGGTTCTTCTTTTTTATCTTGAGCAAATATGCTACCTAAGCTTGCTACAACAATGAATGTAAATGTGATTATTTTTTTCATAAATTTTTTCAAATATAAATTTTATGTATGTGTAAAGGTAAAATTTATTTAATTATTTTGTCAAAATTATAGCTTAAATAAAATGAATAAGAATAATCAAAATAAGGATTTTGCAAATCAATAACAGGTTCAAATCTAGCACTCATTTTTATTTGGTTAAACAGTACTTTATTATAAAATAATCTAATAAATACCAATTCTCTTGAGGGTGGATAAAAGCGTGGAAAATCAATGCTATTGCATTGGTAAATAGCTGTGCCTCGCGGTGCTATGAACTTTTGACCTGAGTACAAACTGCACATTAGCTGAAAATTACTAATTTGGTAAGAAAGGTTTGAAAAAACTGCAAAACCTTGATTAAAAGGAATAGCTGTACTGTCGCCTGTATCTTTATATCCTAAAAAGTAAGCATCAAAAGTAATACTTTGTTTCTTAGTTATTTGGTAGGCAGTTTTAAGGCCGAAGGTGTAATTAGCCTGCATGGTAAGTGGGTTAACAGTATCTTTATCTATTTGCCCACCAGCATGGCTAAGCATTCCTTGTAAAATGCTATAAACTTTAAAATCGTTTTTAGGATTATTGAGTTGATGAGTGTAGTTTAACCCTGCTGTAAACTTTTCTTTGTAAGGCGAACCTCTTTCTATAAATTTTTCCCAATTTATCCAACCATCTAAAAAGGTTTTTTCGGTAATGTATTTTACCTGAAAACCATTTTCAATTCTATGTTCAATGCTACGTGCTATATCAAACATAGGTTCTAACATTCTATGACTTGTTGCCCCCTCCAAAGTACCAAAAAGCATTTCAAAATTACGGTATTTGGTTTTTACAGTAAATGTTGGAATAACTTGCGTAAATGATGCCTCTCCACCAAAATCATTTCGAATAAAAACACCTCCTTGAATTTTTATATTTCCATTTGGTTGATATGAAATTGATGGACTGAATTGGTTACCAAATAATGTTCTACCTAACTCTACATTGTTAAAGTATTCGGTATTTCGCATATAATTAAATACTTGCCCCGAAAAGCCAAATTTGTTGCTATCATTTTTATTTACATTTATAGGTTCGCTTAAAAATGAATTATCAACTTGTGCCCAAGCATTATTTACAGTTAAAAGCAAAATAACCAGTAATTTTTTTTGCATAGCGCAATTAATATAAAAAAATACAATATTGCTTATTTGGAAAAATATTCTTTTTAAGCCCTGCCAGTACTGCATCTTCACATATTTATAGCTGGTTTTGTGAATAACTTATTTTGATTTTTTTAGCAGGTTAGTGCTTGATTACTGCTAGTTATCCTAGTATTAAACAAGGTTGTCATTTGTCGCATTTTGTTTTTTATTGCTCCTATTTTGGAATATTTTTGCTTTAAGATTTATACAATTTATTCAAAAAAATAAAGGTGCCTAAAAATGTCGCTATTGGAGCCTATATTTTGTGCTATTTTGTAAAGATTCTATTATTTTATACATGTGTTAATAACTAGGTGAATTAGCTTTAATTTGATATAGATAGCTTAACTGATTATTTAAAGTGTTATTTTTTGTTTTCACCTGCAATTTTTTGTCATAACCGCTATTTATATAGGAAAACTGCCGCAAATTATGTGCTTTCGTATAGTAAATTTGCTGTTGAACAAAATTTAAGCATATGAAAAACAATATTCAAACAATGCAAATTTGCTTTGCATTCATCAGCTTGCTATTTATGGTAAGTTGTGTAAAAGAAACCACTGAGCCGGTTACACTTTCAAATAAGTGTACGCCAACTCCATTGCCAAGTTTAATGAAAAGTATTAACTTAAGTGATCCAAATACTTCGGCCGGTAATCAGCCTGTGGTGGCGGTTTTTAAGTTTTCGCAAGAATTAGAAACTTACCTAGACACTAATTGCAAAGCCATGAAACCTAATTGTAGCGTTAATTTATCTATTCAAAATGCTACCGCAAAAAAGTTATTATTTGATTACACCATTACTTATGTAGCAGGTGGAAACACATGGCAGTATCAAAGTTACTCAATTATTGAACCTAACAAATTATTGGATATGGGAGTAGTTGCCAAAAATTGTGGTTGGATTAGCGGTGGCAATATTACTGTTACTACCAATAATATAACTTATCAATAAGCAGTAAGAAAGTTGTAAAATTAAAAAAGGGAAGCAAATTAATTGCTTCCCTTTTTTGTTTTACTCCTCTGTAAACGAAATATTGTTTTGAGCTAATTCTTTTAATATAGGTTCGTAAAACTCGGGTGTAATAGGTATTTGAACACCTTTAGCCTTTATTTTATTTTGTAATATTAATTTGGTGGCTATGGCCATTGGCAATCCTACAGTTTTTGCCATGGCGGTATAAGTTTTGTCTTCTCCTTTAACTATTAAAGTGCTGTTGGCTTTATATTTTTTATTGTTAATGCTATACTCTATTTCATGCTTCATTACAATCATGTCTAAATCAGTATTTTCTAATCGCCATTTTTCTTGTAACAATTGTTGTAATATTTGTGCTGGTGTGGCATTTTTTAAACCAATAACAGTGTTTTCAAATAATCCTAACCATTTAACACGTTTAAAATCCTTGCTGTTTTTTGTTAAATCAAAAAATTGGCAGAATTTATCTTCTACATTTTTTTCGTTTGCCCCACTTAAAAATGAGGTAACCAAACTGCGATAAGTTAAATTTTCGCTATTGGTTATGGTATAACTATCGTCTGTCAATCCTAGTTTTACTAATAAATTCCAACTTTGGCTAAATCCTTTTTTGCGTAAAGTACCTCGTAGAACTGTTTTTGCATGTTGTAAGCCATAAGGCTCAATATAACCTAAACTATCTCGGTTAGCATAACTTTCAAAAGCACCATAATTAGTTACGTTTATAGTTTCGGTTTGGCTAAAAATACGATTGGGTGGAATAAATTTTAATAAACCATTTTCTAAATATTTAGCAGTGGCTTGCCCAGCTAAAACTACGTTACGCGGGTTCCAAGTAAACTTATAGTTCCATGGGTTATTATCAAATTCGGGCGCTATTAAACCTCCGCAAAATGATTTGAACGAAATTATGTTACCTCCTTTAGCTTCAATTTTATGAATCATTTCCATGGCCGATAAATGGTCAATTCCTGGATCTAAACCAATTTCATTTAAAAACAATACATTGGCTTTTTGGGCAGCATCGTTTAAAGCTTGCATTTCGGTACTTACATAACTAGCTGTTAGTAAGTTTTTTTTAAATTTTATACAATCGTGTGCTGCTAAAATATGAAGGGTAGGAGGAAGTAAAGAAACTACCATGTCGGCATTTTTTATGGCTTCTTGGCGTTCTTTTTCGTTGGTAATATTAAATAATAATGCTGTTCCTAGTTTACTTTTTCCTAACTTTTGTTTTGCTAGTTCTAAACTTTGGTCGGCTATGGTAATATGCCAGTTTTCTTTTTTTGCGTTAGCAAGTAAGTATTTTATTAAGTACGAAGATGAAAGGCCAGCGCCTATTACCAATATTTTTTTCATTTAATAAACCTTTAAATTTACGGGCAAACTTAAGTTTCATTTGCATGAAAAAAAACTGTTTTTACACAACAAAAAACCAGCATTTCATTTGCATGAAAGCTGGCTTCTGTAGGTATTATTTTTATGAAGAGATATTATACAAACTTACACCCTAGTTTGTTATAATTTTTTACACAAATGTGTTATTTGTTTTTATTGTCTTGCTGTTCTGTTGTTGGCTTTTCTGCTTTGCTACTAGAGCCACAACCTTTGGGAAATGTTCCTAATGTTAATCCACCAAATAGTAAAATAAATATTTTTGTTTTCATGTTTTGTAGTTATGTTACTATAACGAAACAAAAATGTGAATTGTTACACTTTTTTAAAATATTATTTTGATGAACTTGATTATTTGATAGTTGAACTTACATTTTAAGCAGATAAAAGGAGTGTAAAGAATTACTTTTTATAAAAACTATTAAATTATATCCAATACCCAACAATATAAAATGATGTTATATAATTATAAGTTGTAATACTAATCTATTGAATTAAGTTAGTACAAATATTATTTAATTGTAAATCCGAACAACTTTTAGCCAATGTTGACTTCCCGCCAACATATAAAAGTACTGATACAAAATTGCACGCGAGGACTTAATGGCTCACAAAAAAAGCCATCTCAAATAATTTGAAATGGCTTTTTTAAAGTATTGTTTAAGTTAAATATTACAATGCAGCAACGTACATTTTTTCAACTTCTGCCCAATTTACTATATTCCAAAAAGCACCAATATAATCAGGTCTGCGGTTTTGGTAATGTAAGTAGTAAGCATGTTCCCAAACGTCTAAACCTAATATTGGCTTTCCTTTGCATTCAACTACGTCCATTAAAGGATTATCTTGGTTTGGAGTAGAGCAAACGCAAAGTTTACCTTCTTTAACACATAACCAAGCCCATCCTGAACCAAAACGAGTAGTTGCAGCTTTGGTAAATTCTTCTTTAAATTTATCCATTCCGCCTAAATCAGCATTAATGGCATCTAATAATTTACCACTTGGACTTCCGCCTGCATTAGGCCCAATAACTTTCCAAAATAAGCTATGGTTAAAATGTCCACCACCATTATTGCGCACAGGTGCTGGGTATTTTGAAATATTTTTGCAAATATCTTCAATACTTAAATTTTCAGCATCAGTACCGGCAATAGCGTTGTTTAAATTGGTAACGTAAGCTTGGTGGTGTTTTGAGTGGTGAATTTCCATTGTGCGAGCATCAATATGTGGCTCAAGCGCAGTGTATTCGTAAGTTAATTTTGGTAATTCGAATGACATAATTTTATTTTTACGGTTTAAATATTTAATTATTTGAATTTGACAAAATGATCAGTTTTGCAATGCAAATGTATAATTATAAACCAAATTCGGTATATTAATGTTTTGTAAGTTTTACCTGTTTTTTTATGTGGTAATTTAGTTTTTTGAGCTGATAAGTGATTTAGTTTATTACCATTTTAACTTTAAAATATTAAAAAAAGGTAATTTTTTCTCACTTGCAGTGCCTTTGGTATTGTCTAAATTCCATTTATACCCACATTTTATACATAAAATTTGTTTACTAGCTGCATTGTTTTAATAGTTGTTTTAAAAGTACTTCGCTTTTAGTAATAAAATATAATATTAATATGAAAAAGAGCATTTTAGCTGCCATTTTATTGATAAGTTCTATTTCGCTTTTTGCACAAGTAGATGAACCTAAAGGGGTTATTCAAAACCCAAAAGGATTTAAAGAAAAAGCGCATAATTTTTTTATGAGCAAACGTTTAAAAGCGGCTACTGGTCAGCGCGATACCTTGCACACCATCAATGTGGTTTTTAACCAAGATACTACCAACCGTGGTATAGCCTACCGAACATTAGACTCAACTTACAACGATTTGTTAGCAAGGTATAACGAGTTAAACCGTAAACACAAAGCTTTGCAAACCGATTATACCGAAATGAATCAGCGTTATACTGATTTGTTAAAATCATCGTTGAGCAAAACCGAGCAATTAAATTTAGCGCTTAAGCAAAAAGAAGACATGCTTTCGGCTCGCGAAAAACGTTTGACTGAATTAGAAGCCATTATTCGCAGACAAGATTCAATTACCAATGCATTAAACGAAATTGTAAAACGTGCATTGCTTAGCTTTAATAGCGATGAGTTAACGGTAGAAATGAAAAATGGTAAAGTATATGTTTCTTTAAGCGATAAATTATTGTTTAAGTCAGCAAGTGCTGATATAGAAGAAAAAGGACAAGAGGCCATAAAAAAATTAGGTGAAGTATTGAACAAAAATTTGGATATTGATGTGCTAATTGAAGGCCATACCGATAATGTGCCATTGCGCAGCACCATTAATTTTAAAGATAATTGGGATTTAAGTACAGAGCGTGCCGCCAATATTGTTCGTATTTTAAGCGATGTAAGTAAAGTTAATCCAAAGCGTTTAACCGCAGCTGGTCGTAGTGAATACATGCCAAAAGCAAGCAACGATACACCAGAAGGAAGAGCTAAAAATCGCAGAACAGAAATTATTTTAACTCCTAAGTTAGACGAATTATATAAATTAATAGATAAAAAATAAACCTTTTAGATTGGGTTAAATAATTTAGCTGCCATTTTTTTTGACAAAATAGCAGCTAAATTATTTTTGGTTATTATCAGTATATCAGCTTTTTGTAGGCATTTGAAGGCAATAATCATAAATAATTACTTTAAAATATGAATAATTGTATCATTTTTGTATAACAGTTATTCTATCAATAATTGTAAATTGTTATGTTTAAATTTTTAGTGTATTTGTTTTTATTTTACGTAGTATCACGTTTATTGTTTGGCACCTTGCTAAATTTTAAACAAGATGCTACAACACAAAATTTTAACGATGAACCGAATAACGAAGAAGGTAAAATAAAAATAAAACCAGATCAACAAACTTCCAATAAAAGTAAATCCAAAACCAATAGCTCAAATATTGGAGAGTATGTTGATTTTGAAGAGATTAAGTAGTACAGATGGAGAAAGCAATACGTAGTATTTTATTAAAAACCCTAGGTTTAGAGGGTTACTTAGCCATTGTTAGCGATGCGTATTTACGTATTACCAACGCAGGATTTTTAAAAGCAAAATATCCAGAACTATTTTTTTTAAAACAACTTATTAAACCCGGATTTGTAAGCATTGATATTGGTGCAAACGTGGGTTATTATAGTACTAATATTTCAAAATTAAGTGGTTCCACAGGTAAGGTTTATGCCATAGAGCCAGTGCCTTTATTTGCAAATGTTTTTAAACGCAATGCACATAAATTTGCGTTACAAAATATTACTTTATACCAAACTGCGCTTGGTTCAGAAAATAAAAAAATAGAAATGGGAACACCTGTAATTGATGGTGTTTTTAGACATGGATTAACACATGTGTTAGATTCGAAAGATGATAATTCAGCATTGGCAACATTTGAGGCAGAAATGAAAATTCCTGACGAATTATTTGCTAATATAGAGAAATTAGACTTCATAAAATGCGATGTAGAAGGTTATGAAGTACATTTATTCCCTCACTTAATTAATACAATTAGTAAATTTAAGCCGCTAATTCAAATAGAAATTAGCAATGCCGAAAACAGAAAACAAATTTTAGATTTATTAAAACCTTTGGGATATAAGGGTTTTGGACTAAAAGCTGGTGCTTTAACCGAACTTAGCGAGCAAGATACAGTAAACTATACACTAGGCGATTTATATTTTAAAATTTGAGGTAAAATAAGTTTATTAAATAATTCAAATAATTTACATTTGAATTAAATACATACACTTATGAAAACAGCTCAATACAAATTTACCCAAGAACAAGGTTGGAATTTTATTAATGGTGATGATTCAATAAACGATGCCAATTTGGTATTGGTTTTTGGCTCTAGTTCCAATATTAAAGATGCCACTAATTTAAACGAAATAAAAAACAAGTTTTCAAAAGCTATATTTTTAGGAAGTTCTACCTCTGGTGAAATTAGTGATGTAAACGTTTTTGACGATACCATAATAGCTACAGCTATTTTATTTGAAAAAACTAAACTACAGTACAAAAGTATTGAAATTGTTGATGCCTCAAATAGTTATGAAGCAGGAAGTAAGTTAATTGAAATGCTTGATAAACAAGATTTAGCTCATGTATTTGTGTTATCTGATGGATTAAATGTAAATGGCTCAGAATTGGTAAAAGGACTTAGAGCTCATTTACCCGAAGGTGTAAGTGTAACAGGTGGTTTAGCAGGGGATGGCGCCAATTTTAAAGAAACTTTTATAGTTATAGATAATGCCAGTAGTAAAAGTAAAACCATTGCAGCATTAGGTTTTTATGGTTCAAGTATTAGCATTGGTTATGGTTCGCTTGGAGGTTGGGATAGTTTTGGAATTGAGCGTTTGGTTTCTAAATCAAAAAACAATGTACTCTATGAGCTTGATGGTAAACCTGCGTTAGATTTATATAAATCTTTTCTTGGCGAAGATTACGCAAAAGAATTACCTGCATCTGGCTTATTATTTCCATTAAATTTACGCATTAAACAGGATGATACACCTGTAGTAAGAACTATTTTGGCTGTAGATGAAGAGGCTCAATCGTTAACTTTTGCTGGCGATATTCCAGAAGGTTCATATGTACGATTAATGAAAGCCAATTTTGATAGATTGATTGATGGTGCAGTGGGTGCTGCCAATAGCACATTAAATGGTAATAACTCTACTAATCCAGATTTAGCGGTTCTTATAAGTTGTGTTGGCCGAAAATTGGTTTTAAAACAATTGGTGGAAGAGGAAGTAGAAGGTGTAAGAGAAGTATTAGGAAGCCATACAACACTTTGTGGGTTTTACTCTTATGGCGAAATATCTCCGTTTTCGAAAGATGCAAAATGTGAGCTGCATAACCAAACCATGACTATAACTACTTTTAAAGAGTTATAGTAATAAAAAATAAAATTTTACCTAATTTAATTAACGCCCTAAAAAGCCTTTTCATTTAGTGAATTATGCATAGATTACTAAAACGACAAATTAAAAAACTGTTTGGCGATAACCCTGAGTTCTCAAAAGAAATATTAGAGTTTATTCAGTTGGTCGATTCATCTTACAAATCATATCAGGATGACTTTAACCAATTAGAAAGAACACTTGAGTTAAGTTCAAAAGAGTCGTTTAAGGAATTAGCCGACTTTAAGTCGGCTGTTGATACAGCTGCAATAGTATCTATTGCCGATGCTAGAGGTGTAATTGTTTTTGCAAATCAAAATTTTAGTGATATTTCTGGTTATTCAATTGGCGAATTAGTTGGACAAAATCACAATATAGTTAATTCTGATTATCACCCTAAAAGTTTTTTTGACAACATGTGGGAAACCATTAAAAGGGGTAATGTTTGGCAGGGTCAAATTAGAAATAAAAGAAAAGATGGAACTTACTATTGGACCAATGCCAATATTATTCCGTTATTAAACGATAATGGAATTCCTCATCAATTTATAGCCATTAGGTTTGATATTACAGAACGTAAAATTGCCGAGGAAAGACTCATACAAAGTGAAAAAAATTTAGCCGAAGTATTAACAGCCATTAACCGAACTACAGCTGTTGTTGAGTTTGAGGCAGATGGAACTATTATTGAAGCCAATCAAATTTTTTTAAACTTAATGGGTTACGATAAACATGAAATAATTGGTAAACAACATAAAATGTTCGTTCATAAAGATGAGGTAGAGAACAAAGAGTATAAAAAGTTTTGGGAAGAAATTGGTAGCGGTAAAATAGTAGGAGGGGAATACAAACGCGTTAAGAAAGATGGGGAAGCTATTTGGATAATTGGAAGTTATAACCCTGTACTTGATGAAAATAACAAGGTAAAACGCATTGTAAAATTTGTGGTTGATATAACCGATAGAAAATTAGCTGAAAACAAATTGGTGGAGAATGATAGGTTGCTCAAAGCAATTAATAAAGCTTCATCTATGTTGCTTACCAATATTGATTTTAACGATGCTATTATCAATGCTTTAGAGTGCATTGGCTCTGAGGTAAAAGTAGATAGGGTTTATATTTTCGAAAATCATTTATTGCCTGGAAATGTGCATGCCTTAAGCCAACGATATGAGTGGAGTAGGGATGGTATAGAGGCTCAAATTGATAATCCAGAGTTGCAAAACCTTCCTTATATTGAAACTGGTTTTGAACGTTGGTATAACTCATTGGTGCAGGGCAAAGCTATAAAAGGTTTGGTTAAAGATTTTCCAGAAGTAGAAAGAAGTTTATTAGAACCACAAAATATCATATCGCTAATTGTAGTTCCTATTTTTATAGCTGAACAATTTTGGGGTTTTATTGGTTTTGATAACTGCACTATTGCTACCAGTTGGACTAGCAGCGATGAAAGTGTATTAAGAACTTTAGCTAATAATATTGGTGGTGCTATGGAGCGCCATAAAGCGGAACAGAAGCTGAAAGAAAGTGAAGGTAAATTTAGGCTATTGATTGAAAGTGCAACAGATATGTTTTATTACACTGATGCAACAGGTAAGTTTACTTATGTTAATGAAATAGCTACCAAAGTTACTGGCTATGATATTGACGAACTTTTAGATAAAAGATATATTCAATTAGTTAGAGCTGATTATAAAAAAACGGTAGAAGCATTTTATTTAAATCAAGCTTATATAGACGATAGTGTTACTTATTTAGAATTTCCCATAGTTACCAAACAAGGTAAAGAAATTTGGGTAGGTCAAAACGTACAATTAATTTATAAAGAAGGAAAATTTTCTGGGGTGCAAGCCATAGCTAGAGATATTACAGCTCTTAAAGTTGCGCAAAATGAGCTTATTAATTCTAAGAATTTTTTAAATAATATCCTAAATGCAATTCCTAACCCAGTATTTGTAAAAAATAAAAAACACCAATGGGTTTTAGTAAATGATGCTTACGCTAATTTAATCAATTTAAGCAAAGATCAAATTATTGGTAAAACAGATAGAGAGTTTTTAGAGGCTGATGAAGCTGATTATTTCTTAAAAAAAGACGAAAAATTATTTGAAACCAAAGCAGAGGATACTTATGAAACATCGTTTAAAGGCGGAGGTGAAGAACGAACTTTATTTATTAAAAAATCATTGTTCTCTGGCGATGATAAAAAGGAGTTTTTAGTAGGTGTTATTACCGATATTAGCGAAATAAGACAACAACAGAACGAAATTTATTTATTGAATAAAATTACTGAGCAAATTAGCGATGCCATTTCGGTAGCTAATTACGATGGTAAAATGATTTATGTAAATGAAAGTAGGGCTAAAGTTTTAGGTAAAACTCGCGAGGAAATGATTGGCTCAACTGTAATGCAAATGGAAAAACTATTTCCAACTGTAAATGAATGGCGAGAGCATTTTAACGAAGTAAAAGAAAAAGGCGAATTATTAATTGAAGGTATTAATATTAGAAAAGATGGCAGCGAATATCCAATAGAGGCAAGTGTTAAATACATAAATGTTGATGGCAATGAGTTAATAGTAGCTGCTGTAAGAGATATTACTGAAAGGAAATTACAACAAAAAGAAATTTTAGATAAGAGTCAAATTTTAAATGCCATTCTAACTGAAATGCCTTCGGTACTTTTTCGTTTAAATAAAGATGGAATTTTTACGCAATTACAAGGCGCAGGTACTAAGCGCTTGGGTATGGTTGATGGTCAACTTTTAGGTCAAAATGTGTTTGATGTATTTAACGAAAAAGATTACCCTGAAGTTAACAAACAATTCCAACATGCTTTAAAATCGCTTGAACCAAATTATAGCATTATGGAGGGTAATGATGCTAATGGTAATTGGTTCTTTGATAATTTTACATTTAAAGATATTACCCAAGAAGATGGTTTGGTTGGATTTGCACTAGATATTACCGATAGAAAATTGATTGAGGCTAAACTTCAAGAAAGTGAAACTAGGTTTAGGTCATTAGCTCAAAATTCGAGCGATATTATTACCATTTTAAAACCTGATGGAATAACGGTTTATGAGAGTCCATCATTTTTCAGAATTTTTGGTTATGAAGAAAATGAGGTAATTGGTCATAATATATTTGAATTTGTGCATCCTGACGATTTTTCTATTGTTCAAAATGAGTTTCAACAAGGATTAGAAAGAGGTGGTGTTTCTGATGCCATTGAGTTTAGGTTTAAACATAAAAATGGCAGTTGGGTTTATATTGAAGCCATTGGTAATAACTTGCTTGATGTGCAAGGTATAAACGGAATAGTAATTAACTCGCGCGATATAACAGAGCGTAAAAAAGCACAGGAAGAAGTTCAAAAATTAAAAGAGTTTTACGAAAAAATTCTGAATGAAATTCCTGCCGATTTAGTAGTTTTTGATAAAGACCATAATTATTTATTCATTAATCCATTAAGTATTAAAAATACAGAGTTAAGGCAATGGATGATTGGTAAAGACGATTACCAATACTGCGAATATAGAAATAGACCAAAGGAAATAGCCGATAAGCGCAGGGCTTTATTTAACGAAGTGGTTGAGAGTAAAAAACAATTTGAGTTTGAAGAATCTGTTTTGCAAGAAAATGGTTCAAGAAACTGGATGTTAAGGCGTATGTTCCCTGTAATTAACGAATTAGGGAACGTTATTAATGTAATTGGTTTTGGACTAGATATTACTGATAGAAAATTATCAGAACTAAAACTACAAGAAAGTGAAGAGCGCTTATCGCTTGCCATTAATTCGGCTAATTTAGGTATTTGGGATTGGAATATACAAGAAAATGAACTGATTTGGGACGATTCAATGTATAAAGTGTTTGATGTGGATCCTAAAGATTTTAACGGACATTACGATGCCTTTGAACGCACATTACATCCCGAAGATAAAGACAGGGTGAATGAGGGTGTTGCCAAAGCATTAGTTGGACCTGATGATTACATTGATAATTTTAGAATTTTAGATAGAAAAGGTAATATTAAATATGTAGCAGTTTTCTCAAAAACATTTAGAAACGAAGACGGAACTGCCAAACGAATGATTGGTGTTAACTTTGATATTACAGAGGCTAAACTTGCTGAGTTTAAAATTTTAAAAGCACAGAGAGAACTTGAAGAAGCTCAGCATATTGCAAAAGTTGGTGGTTGGGAAATAGATAGAGAAAAACGCAGTATTAATTGGACAAGCGAAATGTACAATATACATGAGCTTCCGTTTGATTATGTGCCCACCATTGCCACTTCGTACGATTTTTATACTGACGATACTAGAGCTTTAGTAGTAGAAAAGTTTAAAACTGCTATTGATAATTTAGAAGAATTTGAACTAGAAGCTAAAATTAAAACCGCTAAAGGCAATATTGTTGAAATTAGAACCAAAGGTGTTCCTGTAGTTGAAAACGAAAAAGTAATAGGTATAAGAGGTATATTTCAAGATATTACCAAAGAAAAAGAAGCTGAACGTCAATTAAAAGAATATGCAATTGAACTTGAACAAAAAAACCGAGAATTAGACCAATTTGCATACATAGTATCTCACGATTTAAAGGCACCTTTACGCGGTATAAACAACCTTTCGCTTTGGATTGAAGAAGATTTAGGCGATAAAATAGAAGGGGAAATAAAAGCAAGTTTTGACATGATGCGTGGTAGGGTAAAACGCATGGAGTTGTTAATTAATGGTATTTTGGAATACTCACGTGCAGGACGTATCAAACAAGAATCGGCAACATTTGAACTAAAACCAATGTTGGATGAGTTGGTTGAATCATTAAGCCCAGCAGAAAATATAAAAATAATTATACCTGATAATTTGCCAACTGTTACCGCAGAGCGCATTTCGTTTGAGCAAATTTTTACCAATTACATAAGTAATGGTATAAAATACAATAATAATGCAAATCCAGTTATAGAGGTAAGTTATACCATCAATAAAGGAATGTATGAGTTTTGTGTGGCCGATAATGGTGAAGGAATTGAAAAACAATTCCATGAAAAAGTGTTTGTTATTTTCCAAACGCTTCAATCGCGCGATACTTATGAAAGTACAGGAGTTGGTTTAGCAATTGTTAAAAAAATTGTGGAAGACAAAGGAGGCAAAGTTTGGATTGAATCAGAAAAAGGCCATGGTGCCAAATTCTATTTTTCATGGCCAGTTGAGTTTTAGGTATGTTTAGTGTAAAAGTATTTAATGTATTTGTTAATTTTTTGCATAATTGTTTATGGCTTAAAATAAATAATTAAATTACGCCCCAAAAATAAATTAATGAAAAAGAAAACAATACTTTCAACATTAGCATTAGCCATATTTTTTATTGGCTATAATCAGTTAACATCAAACCCTTTAGGTGCACCTGCTGGTTATAGTGGATCTCCAGCCGATGGTCAAACTTGTGCTAACTGCCATGGTGGATCGGCTGTGGAAGTCAATAATGTATTAACAAGTGATGTTCCTACTACTGGTTATGTTCCTGGAACTAATTATACCATTACAGTTGCTATTACAGGAGCCTCTACCAGAAAAGGATTTCAAGTTTCTCCTCAAAATAGTTCAGGTGTGTTAATGGGAACATTAACGGCAGGCACTGGAAATAAAGTGGTGAATTCTAAATATGTAACCCATACTGCGCCATCAACAACTAATCCTGGAACTTGGACCTTTACTTGGACAGCACCTGCAGCGGGAACTGGAACTGTTAATTTTTATGGTGCATTTGTAAGTAATAAAAATAATATTACCAAACAAGTGTTAACAGTAAATGAGCAAACTTCAACTGGAATTGAAACTCGATTAGGTGAGAACGAAACTTTTAGTACTTACCCAAATCCAGCTACAGGAAATATGTTTTTAAACTTAAATTTGTCAGCAGGAAGTTATGTAACGGCAAGTTTAGTTAACTTGGAAGGTAAGCAAATCAGTACTTTGTTTAATGATGATTTGTCGGCCGGTAAACATCACCTTCAGCTAGATGTAAATCAAATAAAAACTGGTGTGTATTTTTTACAAGTTACTGCCAATGGTGTTACTAAGCATAAAAAAATAATGATTCAATAAAAGTTTTGAATATTTATAAAAGGCCCAATTGGATATTTTTCAATTGGGCTTTTTTATTGTACTAAATAATTTGTACTACGGCTAAAAAAGTTATTTTTGTTTTCAAAGAATAACATCAATGAAAATAAAAAAAATACTAAGTATTGTTTTACTAACAAGTTCGTATGCGGCTTTTGCACAGAGCTTTACAGTAAACTCTCCAAACAAAAAAATTTCCTTGTCGCTTAAATTAAATGAAGCAGGTGCTTTAAATTATAGTGTAAATTTTAAGGCAAAGCCGGTTGTTGAAACCTCCAAATTAGGTTTTAAAATAAACGAACAAGCCGATTTAATGAACAACTTTAGTGTTTTAAAAGTTGATTCAAGCACCTTTAACGAAACTTGGACTCCTGTATGGGGCGAAACAAAAACCATTGTAAATAACTATAAAGAAATAGCCATTACTTTAAAAGAAAAAGGCGAAAAACCTCGCATAGTTCAAATAGTATTTAGGGTTTTTAATGATGGTGTGGGCTTTAGATATGTTTTTCCAGAGCAACCTAATTTGTTCCATTTTGTAGTAGCAGATGAAGAAACTACTATCAATTTAACTGGCGACCATAAAATTTGGTGGATGCCAGGCGATTTTGATACCAATGAATATACTTACAATACTTCGCAAATATCTGAAATTGAAAAATTAGCTAAAAAACGTGATGGTGCTATATTTACAGCTACGCCTATTAAGGGTGCTTTTGTACAAACTCCATTAATGGTTAAAACCAAAGATAATTTATACATTAGCATTCACGAAGCAGCGTTAATTAATTACCCTGCAATGGACTTAAAATTTGATTTAAGCACATTTGAAGCTACTACTAAAATAGCTAATGATGCGGTAGGTAATAAAGCTTATATGCGCGCTCCTTGTCACACTCCTTGGCGAACAATAATTATAAGCGATGATGCACGCGATATCATTGCTTCAAAAACTATTTTAAATTTAAATGAACCATCAAAACTAACCAACACCAGTTATATTAAACCAATGAAATACGTTGGCATTTGGTTAGAAATGCACTTGGGCCTTTCTACTTGGGATTATGCAGGTACACAAGCTGCTAGCGATGCAGGTTCGGATGGAAAACAAAAAGTAAAAACCAAACATGGTGCCACTACAGAAAACACTAAACGCTATATTGACTTTGCTGCTAAAAATGGATTTGGTGGCGTGTTAGTAGAAGGTTGGAACGATGGTTGGGAAGATTGGTTTGGCAAATGGAAAGAAGATGTGTTTGATTTTGTTACTCCTTACCCTGATTACGATTTTAAAGGTTTAAATGCTTATGCACAAAGCAAAGGTGTTGGTATGATTACTCATCACGAAACAAGCGGAAGTGCTACCAATTACGAGCGTTATATGGATACCGCTTACCGTTTAATGGCAAGTGTAGGTAGCCATGCTTTAAAGTCAGGATATGTAGGAAAAATTATTCCTCGTGGCGAGTTTCACGATGGACAGTGGATGGTAAACCATTACTTACGTGCCATTAAAAAAGCAGCCGATTACAATATTATGGTAGTAGCTCACGAACCAGTGCGCCCTACCGGTTTGCACCGCACTTACCCTAACTTTATGGCTGCTGAGGCTGCTCGCGGACAAGAGTTTAATTTTTGGAGCGAAGGTAATCCACCTGAGCACGAAACCATTTTACCATTTACCCGCTTAATGGGTGGTCCAATGGATTACACACCAGGTATTTTTAAAATTAAAAAGAGCAGTTATTATCCGGGTGCTAAAGAACAAGTGCACACTACTTTAACCAAACAGTTAGCATTGTATTTAACATTGTATAGTCCTGTTCAAATGGTAACTGATTTACCTGAAAATTATGAGGCTAAACCAGATGCTTTCCAGTTTATAAAAGATGTAGCTGTTGATTGGGACGATACCAAAGTAATACATGCAGAACCAGGTGAATATTTAACCATAGCTCGTAAAGCTAAAGGAACTAATAATTGGTTTTTAGGAAGTATTACCGATGAAAATGCAAGAGAGTTAAATATGGATTTTAGCTTTTTAGATAAAGGTAAAAAATACACTGCTACCATTTACCGCGATGCACCTGATGCTAGTTGGGATAAAAACCCTGAAGCTTATGTAATTGAAAAAATTACAGTTACCAATAAATCAAAACTATTGTTAAAATTAGCTCCAGGTGGAGGAACAGCAATTAGTATTATTGCGCAATAGTTTTAGTAAATAAATATTTTAAATCCCATTGGTTAGTTCTGATGGGATTTTTTTGTTTTAGAAACTTGTTTATTTGTCTCCGTTGGCTAAAGCCGAACGGCAATTGATGCCCTTGATTTCACAATTGTTGGTGTTATGCTGCGAACTTTTACGCTGCAAGCTGAATTACTGTTTGATGATGACGCAGCGCTAAAATACTATAAAAGAAAAAAAGTCATGCCGTAGGCATCTTCCTTAACTAACTTGTACCTTTCCATTAGCTTTTTTGTGTGAGCTTTTGCGGTTTCACTCCAACAAGCTAAATTATTGTTGTTGGTGTTGAAGCCACCTTAAAATAACAACAACGGCAAAATTGTAAATAAGTATAATATTAACCAAAAATCCCGCAGCTAACCATGAATTGGTAATTTCGGGATTTTTTTTATTTGAAGAGTACAAATAGCTATAAAAATAAATTATAATTGAAGAGTAAGTAAAAAACGAACTATTTTAAAGTAAGTATATTTATGAGTTAGGTGTAAAAGTAGCAAACGACTCAAACAAACAAAAAGACAAACTTGAAAAATAAAATTATATACAAAATCGGACTTCTTTGTGGAATTATTCCATTGACGGTTGGGCTTTTTATTTTCTTCGCTTGGTGGATAGCAAGAGCGTTTTTTGCAATTGACTTGAATAGCTTTGAAGAATATGGTTTTTTATGGATAATAATTTCAATTCCAATCGCAACTATCGGACTTCTTTTGGAGGCAATTTTTGCAATTAGAAACTATCCAAACTTCATTCGGCAATCAATCTTCGGACTTAGTCTTATTTTGTTAAATATTCCCACAGCTTATTGGGTTTTAGAAAAACAAGCTGATCTTGACAAGAGAGCTTATGTAAAAATCTACTACAAAAGTGGAGTTGTTGACTTATCGGAACTGAAATTAAAAAGTAGCTACTTTGAAAAAAACATAGGAGAATTGGAGTGTTTAAACTCGAAGGTTTTTTATTATTACCCAAAATATATAAACGAAAGAAGTGGAGATAGCTACTCAGAAATTGAACCAATAACGCTGATTTTAAAAACAAAAAAATACGACCAAATAGTAGAATTGAGATTACCACGCATAGAGAAAGGGGAATGCTTAAAACTATATATTGACAAAGAATTTAATCCTTTGACGAAATGGGAATAACTAGGACTAAGGTTAGTTAGAAACAATAACAACTAAAACAATATAAATGTACTTTAAACATGAACTTTGAAAGTAGGTACTTAAAAAGATATTTTAAAACGAATAGCCAGTTGAAAATGCAAAAAATATCAACTTCGAATATTTCATTATTTTTTTTGCTCATTATTTTTTTGACATCTTGCGAGGGTATGAGTATAGCAAACGGAACTGTAAATGATTTATCTTCAAATAAGCCATTGGATAGTGTTTTATGTAAGGTTATAGAAACAGGAAGTCAACAATTTACAGATTCAAATGGGAAATATTATCTGGAAGGGCCATTTGGTCCTTGTTTTAATAAATGTAAAGATATGACAGTTGAATTTTCGAAAATTGGTTACAAAACAAAAACAGTATCAAACCCAAGAAATGGAATAATTTATCTTGAAAAATAAAATTCGCTTGGTGTTCTCACCAACTTATATGTGAAATTGATAGGTGAAAACACCGACCATAGGCAACAATACTAAAAAAGAAAAAAGTCATGCCGTAGGCATCTTCCTTAACTAACTTGTACCTTTCTATTAGTTTTTTCGTGATAGCTTTTGCGGTTTCACTCCAACAAACTAAATTATTTTTGTTGGTGTAGTTGGACTAAAATACAAATAATGCAAGATTGTAAGTAAGAATGATATTTAACCAAAAATCCCGCAGCTAACCATGAATTGGTAATTTCGGGATTTTTTTTATTTGAAGAGTACAAATAGCTATAAAAATAAATTATTATTGAAGGGTAATTTAAAAGGGATGGTCTTGAAAAACTTCGTTTTTTAAATTGTCGCTAATTAAACAACTAAAAACCAACGACAATTGAAAATGCGTATTGCGCATATTTATGAGTTAGCCGTCATTGTAAAAAACCAACAAGATGAGAAACATTGGACAAAGATTTGAACAATTTACATATAACTTATTTAACTCTTTTGGGTTAGACGGAAAACTCATTTCACAACCTATTGATAGAGGTGTTGATATTGAAATAAATAAAAATTCAAATAAATACGGAATTGAAGTTAAAACTTATCGAAGTCGTAGGATACCAATTTCAACTTTTAAAACTTCGCTAATACAGTTACAATATAATTTACAAAATAACGATTACAAAGGTGGCTTTTTAGTTTTAACAGCTAATATAGAACCAACAATAAGAGAAGAACTTAAAAGTGAATTTAAAATAGAAATCGTTGATAGAGGGATTTTAATCTCTTTGACAAGCGGAAATGATGAGCTTCGCAAAGAATTAGAAGCAATTTTATTGGAATTATCTCAATCAGGAGATGAAGATATTTATGATGGTGTTTATACAACAGCAGATAAGTATAACATAAACTTTATTGATTTCAAAAATCCAATTTTACCAAAAACTAATAAGGGTGAACAATTATGTAAAGAATTAACTGTCTTATCAAAAGGAAGAGCCAATGCAAAAAAATATGAAACTCAATGCGAAGAAATATTGAAATATATCTTTGAAAATGATTTTTCAAATTGGCAAAATCAAACAAAGACAATTGACACTCTTCATATTTTTGACTTAATAGCAAAAATTTCTTCGACAAATGATTTTTGGAAATCATTGGCTCGTGATTTTCATTCAAGGTTTGTAGTCTTTGAATTTAAGAACTACAAAAAAAAAATAAAACAAGGTCAAGTTTATAGCACAGAAAAATACCTTTATAAAACAGCATTAAGAAATATTGCAATTATTCTAACAAGGGAAGGTGCTGAAAAAAATGCAATAACAGCAATGGAAGGTTCATTAAGAGAATCAGGAAAGCTAATTATTAGCCTAAATCAAAAAGACATTTGTGAAATGTTAAAAATGAAAGACGATGGTGACGACCCAAATTCATATTTAACAGAAAAAATAGACAATATATTAATGAAACTATCAAGATAAAAACAACGAACGGCTAACAAGGGTTTGCCAAAAGTGGGGCTGAAGTGCTTCATTCAACATTTGTGCTTCTAATAAGCATTTGTGCTAAATTGAAACTTTCTGCTTCTAATTCCCCACCTTCGGCAAGCCCCAAAATTTTATGCCTAAACATAAAACTACAGACAACAATGTTCGGACTATTTAAAAAGACAAGTTGGAAAATTGAGGGAAAGGCACTTAACTTTTTCCGACAAATTTTTATACAATTATCTGTTGACTTTCAATTTTTGACAACTGGGCTTGACAAAGGACTTTATAGAAGTTTTTCTGTAAATCACGCAATGAAAGGAAACTTTTACTCAATTGGTTTTGATCCTTCTCAATCTGATAAATCAATGACTAAAGGAAAGCAGTTTGAGTTGGAGAACATTATAATAAATCAGGACGAACAAGAATACAAATTAAATATTACGATTTACGATGGACTTTGGATAGGTTTTGAAATTGAAAAAAACATTTTCGACTTTAACAGCTTTCAAGTTGACTTATCATTATTTAAAAAAAGTAAAAGCAAGTTTGCAGTAGATACAAAAATTGAAAAACTCTTAAACGGACTTACCTGTGAACAACTTGACCTAATCAATCTTGGTGAATTTGAAGTTGACGGAAAACTTTATCATCAAATTAAAGACTTGGAAGATGGGAATTATATCGCCATTGACAACAATGGAAAAGTGTTTGGACTCATTCACGACCCATACAAAATTGAGCTTATAAATAAATCTGTAAGACAATTTGTTGACGATGTAAATAACGGACTGTTTGACTTCGACAAATATCTAAATGGAAAGAATGGCAACGCATAACAGCACCAACCAAAATGGCAGGGTTTCGTGTTACAAAGACAGTTTTGTAGTTAATGGAACATTAGTTTTTCAAATCAGGTTTTGCGTTAAAATTCCCTCCCTTCTTGTAGCGACAAACCGTTATTCCCAATGCTATGCAGACACCAAAACCAAATTATAACGACTTAGGACTTTCAAGTTCAATAGGACCTCAACTTGCCTAAGGTTGGTGTTCTCACCAACTTATATGTTAAATTGGTCGGTAAAAACACCGACCATAAACAAACAATAGTTTTCTAAAGATAAACTTTTTTAAATCCCATCAGCATTATTGTTGATGGGCTTTTTTATGTTATTAGCTATTCAGTGGTTAAATTTATTAGCGATAATTGTTAATTTCGTTGTAAACAAACAATTTCGATATTGTCAAAATCAAAGGACATCTAGATTGTCGAAATGTCTTAACTAATTAAACCAATTTTGATTTTTATGCAAAAACTATTTTATACGCTGTTAGAACTTTTTGGTTGGATAAAAATTATGCTATCTCCATTTTTAATGGGCTTAATTATTGGAGCATTATGTTATTTTGGTTTGGGTAATGATTTGGGTAGAGTGCTAGGTGTTTTAATTGCTTTGAGTGGTTTGGTAATTGGAGTCATTTGGGCTACCAAAATTTATAAAAAACAAGGAACCATTCAGTTTTTATCTCGAATAATGGCAACACCAGAATTAGATAAAGAGGAAAAGGAAAATAATCTTTAAGGATTTGACTGGAATAACTCTATATGCAATTATAGGTATAGAAATGACATCACTCCAAAACCTTAAAGAGTTAATTATTTAATAATTGAGTTATTTTAAATAACTGTTTAATAGGCAGTTTTTATTTGTTGTATCTGAGTATAAGAAAATATCATGAATACCTTTTTCTACTTAATTTTATTAATGCCCTATTATAATTAAAAGGTAGGATAGTGGATGTTAGTAATAGATTCTATAGCAACAACTAATCATATTTAAGTAGAAGTAAATCCAATTGTTGAATTCCTTAGAACATAGGGGGTTTAGAAAACAATAATTTAATAGTAATATAATTGATTGCAATAGTCAAGTTGCAAGGATTAACACTCCTTTTTTCTTCAATATTCATTTATTTTATTTTAAAATTTGATAATCTATGAATTGATTTGTGTTTTACTTTTATGAAAGTTTTTATTGTTAAATATATGTTTTTAATTTTTTATTATAAAGTCATCTTAAAATAGTAGAATTGTTCAGATAAAATTTTAGTCTAGTAATTTAAATATACTATTGTTTATATAGTTGCGGAAAAAATTTAAATAAAGATATATGAATACTGAAGAATATAGAAAACACCTTTTTCATCCTAAGACAGATAATTATCAATTATTAGGTCACTTAAAGCAGGAAGGTGATATTGACAAAATATTTAAGATAATAAAGAATATATCTGGACATCCATTTATAAAATCTGTTTTGAATTGTAATTTAATTCCCAAAGAATATTCTGACATTAGACGGCAAAAAGGAATTCCATTTTCTGGCAATTTTATTGGAGAAGTGTCTTTTTATTTACTATATCTAAGAGACAATAAGGATATTATTGTTACTTTTATTGGACTTAAGCAAGAGTTTGAAAAGGCATTTCTTTTAGGGGACTATGAAAAAGCGGAGACTATTTTAATTCTAATAGAAGAAAAAACAGGGAAGTCTTTTTGGTTGATTGAAAATCAAATTTTGTTGAAAGAACATAGAGATGGAGTGAAATCAAATTGGAATGAAGTTAGTGAGCTTTCTGAAAAAGTAAAAGATCCGCTTGTCCTTTTTTTTATTGAAAATCTTAGCAAAAAGGCTGAGGTGAAAATTTCATATTTTAGATACTTAAATATTTTTAATAATCAATTGAATGAAGTGCAAGTTCATCATCCTTTGCTTTATGAATATTTTTGTTTTCGTTTAAATTATTCTGCCTTTGTTGGCTATGAAAATCTAGCGTATTTACTATATTTAGAAAGTACATCTTCTTTAGTAGATAGATATATTTTGTTAAAAGATGTGCTATCTGAAATGCTTTCATTAAAGTTCAAAGAACATAAAGAAACATTGAAGATATTAATAACAAAGGTTTATGAATTATTCCCGAATGATGTTCAATTTTGTCAAATATTAAGTCTTATTAGTCCAAATTATATAAATAAATTACCAATTGATTCGGAGATAAACTTTTTGATAAAAGAATATACTTTAGGTAACTATAATTATTGTGTAAATAATGCTCGTGATATAATATTTAAAAAGCCTACAATTATTGAAGTTTATGAAATTTATATAAAATCACTAATAGAAGAGGGAATTGAAGAGAACTTTGAGTCTTATCCAAGTAATATTAAAAATATACTTACAACTTTATTTAGAATATATTCTAGTAATAGTAGTTTAGATCAATCTATTGATTTTGGGTTGAAAATATGTACATCTTTTTCTTCTACAAATTGGGCTAAGCAATTTTTAAGTTTAATACAGTCTGCTAATTCAATAAATAATGGTAATAAACTATTCACAATACACTATTTGGTTAACTCTCAAATTGTAAATCCAAGAGTTTTATACTATTCATCAATTGAAAATGTTAATGAATATATTTTGAATTTATCAAAAAATAGTGATATAGATTATACGACTAAAATAATTGGAAATATTTTAACGGGAAATTACAATGCAATAACAACTAGTAGTAATTTAACATTTAATAAAAAGAATTTGTACTATGGAAGGGCCTTAATGAAAGCATTAAAATATGAAGATGCTAAAAACCACTTTGAATTATTATATACTGAAAGATACCCAAGTACTTTGTATGAAGAAGAGCTAATCGTTAATCTTTTTAGGTGCTATATAAAGCTGAATTTATGTACTCAAGCTTGCTGTTTATTTGTAAAACAATACCTTAAAAATAAAGAAACAACAAAGCGTCTCGATAAGATAAAGTTACTTGAAATTCTCGAAAATGGAGAAATTGAAAAATTGCGAAATTTAATTGAATTGCCAATTTTTTATCAAATAGCATCCATTGATTCATACCAACAATATGTCGCATATGATACATATATTGAAAGTAATGCTGTTACAAGGCCAACAGAACTTATTAATGAATTGGAAGAGTTTGATAATAAAATTATTTTTTTTCTGAAAGAGGTCTGTTCTATTGAAATTATGCATCATTCTTATCATTTTAATGGTACTGATGATATTGAAAATGAGCGATTAGAAATATTAAATAAACTAATTGTAATTGATAATATTAATGAGGATATTTATATTAAAGAAATTACCGAGTTAAATCAAAACTCAAATATTAGAAGAGCAATTCGTGAAGTAAATAAGGGACGAATTTCTGTTAATGTGCAACAGCTTCGTAATAATGAAACAAATAATGTGAAAGAGGCTTTTAACAGATATAAAGAAATTGAAAGATATAGTAAGACAAAAGAAATACTTGGTATTGATACTTCTGCTAATTTGGTAAATGAATTTGCTAACATTAATTTGGATGAATTGTTAGGTAACAAAATTGTCTATACTAATGACCCTGCATTTATATCTTTTAAAGTAATATTTCTTGAAATTAGAGATAAATTTCTTTTAAGTAAAGAGTACGGTTTAGATGGCTACCTGAGCACTAGAATTAGGCATGGAACTTTATTAAATCACATAAGAAGTACTTTTGAATCTGAGAATATCATTTCACAAAGAGATAAAGATAATGTGTATCTCGAAAACGATTTTTGGAATAATAATATTCCATATTATTTGCAAGAAAAAACACCCAAAATTCAGGAGTCAATTAAGAAGTTCTCACGTTTAATTGATGAATATACCGAATTTATAATAAAAGAATTAATTCAAGTTCGAACAGAAAAGCATTTGAAAAAGACAAATGCTTTATTCGACTTTAGCATATCAAATAAAGAATTGGCAATTTTATTTGCAGCTGCTAGAGAAAATATTAAAGATCACAATCTTTTTTTAAGTTTTGTTTTTGATTATTTACAAAGATCTACAGAGAAAACACTTGCACGTATTAGAGAAATTTTCAATAGCGAAATTAAAGACAATTACAATAGAATATTGCAAGATTTTAATACTGAAATTAAGGCAATTATTGGTTTGAATAATTTTCCTGAATTAACAAACGCAATTGGTCTGTGTGGCACCAGGGTGCAGAATGAGCTTAAAAACATATCAGAGTGGTTTTTTCTTTCAAACACAAGTAAAGATTTGATATTGGACTTAAAGGTTTTAATTCAAACAGCCATTCAGATTACAAACACTATTTCACCAAATAGTAGATTAAATCCAAAAATTATTGAAGAACACTCAATCCCAATGGTAGGGACGATCCACTTAATTTATATTTGCCGTATTTTATTAGATAATATTATAGTTCATTCTAAAGTTAATCCTTCTGAGTTAGATATAGAAATTTCTTCTAAGGTTACAGAAGATCATTTTTTGGAAATTTCTTTTAAAAATAATTTATCAGATACTATTGATACAAATGTTTTAAAAGAAAAGCTGCAACAGGTTAAAAACAAATGGGATATTTCATCTAGTGATTTTGAGAATATTGATGTGGAAGGAGGAAGTGGATTTGATAAGATTAGAAGGATAATTGCCTTTGATTTGGGTTGCGAATTTTATAAGTTTGATTTTAGATTAGAGGAGAACTACTTAACAATAATTCTATCTATTGAATTTCTTAATATCCCGCAATATGATGAAGAAAATTAGAACAATATTAATCGAAGATGATTCCAAAAAAATAGAAGATATTAAGGAATATGTTATCAATACTTTAGGTTGCAATACCTTTACTATAAGAGAATCTTACCAAAGCGGCATAAGGGAAATTTTAAAGAATGATTTTGATTTATTACTTCTAGATATGAGTATTCCTACTTTTGATAAAACACCTTTAGAGTCAGGTGGACCTTATGAAAAATTTGGCGGGTATAAAGTTTTAAGAGAAATAATTAGAAAGAAGAGACCTTTAAAAACAATTTTGATTACTATGTTTGATGATTTTGGAGAAAGTGATTTGTCAATAACATTGCCTCAAATAGATAATTCATTAAAGGTGGAGTTTCCTGAATTATATATAGGTTCTGTTTTTTACCATGCAAGAGAGAATAAATGGCAAGAAGAGTTAAAAGCGTTAATTCAAAATGTCGAAAATGCTTAAAATATTAATTATTGATGATAGTAATGATAAAGTAGCCAAAATTATAAAAGTAATTCGTGAAATATCAAATGATATAGTTGTAGAAATTGCAATAGACTTTGTATCTGCCCAAAAGCAGTTAATTTCGTTTCAATATGATTTGTTGATACTTGATATAAATTTACCTGTGAGGGCTGGAGAAGAACCAACTTTAGAAACTGGTAAGAATTTATTGGCAGAAATAAATCGTAAAATAAATATAAAATCACCATTCTACATAATTAGTTTAAGTCAATATTCTGATGATTGTGAAAATCTAAGTAGTATTTGGCAAACAGTTAAATATTCTCCAGAAAATATAGATTGGCATCTGTCTATTAATGAGCTTATTAAACATATTTTAAAATGTAATTTTCTAATAAATAATTCAATTACAATTAGACCAACATTATTCTTAGAAGGGAAAACAGATGAGAAAATACTAACTGAAGCTATAAAGTTATTTAAGCCGAGTTTATTAGAAAAAATTTCAATTAAATCCGAAAAAAGTGCTGGTGCTAGTTGGGTTTCTAGACAAATAATTGTTTGGGCGCACTCATTAAAGAAGAAAGATTCTAATTATTTGAGGGCTGTAGGTTTATTAGATGGTGATATTGCGGGTAAGCAAGCCTTAGATGAAATTAATAGGGTGGTTAAGGTAGATTCAGCGGAAAGTAAAACATATAAGATGTTTAGGTTGACACCTAAGTATGCAAAACATATAATACCAATTAAACAAAAGGGACTGGATTTACCAGTGACACTTGAAGAAATGTTTTGTCCGGAGATTTGGGAACATGCAAAAGATAAATCTTGGTTAGAGTTAAGAACAAATGCAGAATCATTACTTTCTAATCCCGAAAAATGGAATAAGTTTGAGCTGTCATTAAAGGATTATTTAATGACGATAGGATTGAATGATAAAGAAAATTTGTATTTATATACTTTCAAGGATGATTGTAAAGAAGAATTATCAAAGTATATATTGAGCTTGCCAATAGAAAAAAGAATAGAAGTATTAGAGTCTTTTAAAAAGTTAATTGATGAAATAGATGTTTATTTGTTTGGCAATTGATTTTTACTACAATATAATCTTTTACGATTTAATCAGCCAAACTTATTCAAATATTTTACTAAAACCCCAACTATATAATTTTAGGTTGAAGTAATTTTTTACTTCAATAAACATTAGGCTAAACAAAGCTTTTGTAAAATTTCTGAAATATTTTTATACAAAAAAAAGGAAGGGTTGCGTTTTATTTCTAATTAATTCAAATAGTTATGAAGTATAAACTTATTTTACCAATCCTATTTTTGCTGCTTTATGTTGTTCAAGCACAAGCGCAGCAAGTAACCAAAACCTGTAGTGTACATTTTAAAGTAGATGAATTTACTTTAGACCCCGATGATGAGGCTGTGTTAACCGAACTGATTGCTGCTGCGCTTCCTGCTACTTATTACGAAATTGAAATAACTGCACATACCGATAACGATGCAGACAATGGCTATAATATCAGTTTATCAAACAAAAGAGCCACTTCTGTTAAAACATTTTTATTAAATCAAAAGCTTAATAGCAACTTTATAAGAAGTGCAGCCTTTGGTGAAAGCAAACCCAAAGTAGCCAATAAAAACAGCGAAAATAAAGCCATTAACCGCAGGGTAGATTTAACTTTAAAGGCCTTTATTGCCAACTCAATTGGCGATTTGTTAAAGCAAGCTGCACCTGAATACAAACAAACTTTTACCATAGATGCTACTAAAGATAATACCATTAAGGGCAGAAATGGAACTGTTATATTTATTCCTGCCAACTCATTATTAACGGCTAATGGAACTGCGGCTACAGGTATGGTAAATATTGAGTTAGAAGAGTATTTAAAACCTACAGATGCGGCATTTAACCAACTTTCTACCGTAAGCAATGGACAAATGTTGGAAACAGGTGGCATGTTTAAAATATCGGCTATGGCTAATGGGCAAGCTTTATCTTTAAAGCAAGGTGCCAACTTAAAAGTGGATATGCCTACTATAAATATGCGCAATGGTATGAATTTATTTACCGAAGTAAAAAATACCAATGGTGTTAGCGAGTGGAAACAAACCACTACTGAATTTAGACCAAAGAATGAAGTAAGAAAACCATTGCCTTTTGTAAAACTCGATACCAAATATTTAAACACTTTATTGGCAAATAATATAGCCGAAAAACAGGCATTTGAAAAAATTTATAAGTTGGCTAATTTGCCTCAAAAGCCTTCTCAAATAGGCAAGGCACCTGTGTTACGAGAGCTGAATGTAAAAAATCAGTTTGCTTGGTGGGAGCGTTTAATTTATACCGATAAGTACTTAAATAAAAAACTAGATACCGAAAGAGCTCGCAGACAAAAAACCTTTGATAAGCTAATGACTGCTTACTTAAAAAAGAAAGAAAAGTTTGATGCTAATATGGCTCAATACATAGCTGATTCAACCAATTTTGAAGCCAAAGAAAAAGCTCAATTATTTGACTGGTTAAGCAAAGCCAAACAAACAAGTTTGGCTAATATAGAAGTTTTAGAAAAGGTACAATGGAATGAAGGCATTAAACGAATGATTTATAAAAGCGATGGAAATGAACTAACCATGTTAGATATTAAAGGTTGTTTTTATGCGAGTATTTATAAAAATTATGGGGTAAGACTTGAAATAAATAACCTACGTAATATTGTTGATTTAATTGATAAGTTTAACAATATGAGCATTAGTAAAATTTACGAATTATGCGGACACAAAAAGGAAATTAACTTTGAAGTATATTTCCAAAAACATTATTTTAACAATGCCAATACTAACCAGTTTGCCAATGCACAAATTGCAAGCAATCCGCAGCTTAATCAAATGTTGTTAAAGGCGGAAGATGAATTGATAACTTTAAGAGATAAAGATAAAATATTTGATGAAAAGGGGGTTGGCAATGTATACACGGTAGCACTAAGTGGCTTTGGTACCTTTAACTGCGATAGGTTTAGCAATACGCCTAAAAACCAAATGGCTACTATCAAAATTCCATTTAAAGAAAGTGCTAACGTTTCAGTATTTGTACCTTCTATCAATAGTTATATGTATGCCAATAGAACCATGGAAGGTTACGAAGTAGAAATTCCGAAGGACTTAGAAGTAAAAGTAATTTTTGTAGCGTTGAATAAAGAAAATGGTCCGTTGGTGCAAATTCATAAAACCAAGTTTAGTAAAAATACAGTGTTTACACCTAAGCCTGTAGCGGTTAACTTAAAAGCTATGAAACAAATGTTGGCGAGTATTTAATAGAGTTCCTTTTTAAAAATTGTTATAAATAACTTGAGTTCAATTTATATTTTCTTAAAAAAACTGAACCACATAGAACATAGAAATATAGTTTATTGCTTTTGTTTCTATATTCTATGTGGTTTTTAAACATGGATTAGATAGTTGTTGTATGAATGTTTAAAGTCAAATTTTCTCAAGAGATTTATTTTTATAAAAAGTGTTGTATTGTAAAAACAAAAAGGCTGTCATTTTTTGTGACAGCCTTTTTTTGATGTAAAAAATTAATATAAACAAACAACTAATTTTTCATATTTATCAATTTGGTTTTATCTAAAATGGTAATAGCACTGCCTTTTATTTCAATAATTTTTTCTTCCTTAAAGTCAGATAAAGTGCGGATTACTGTTTCGGCTGCGGTGCCAACTATACTTGCTAAATCTTGTCTATTAACCGAAAACGTAAATGGAGTTTCGTTTGTGGTATTATAGGTTTTATCAAGCATGATTAAACTTTCGGCCACACGTTTTCTAACCGAATTGTAGGCCAATTTAATCATTCGGTTTTGAGTTTCTACTACATTGCCAGCCAACATTTTTATAAAAGTATTAGCCACCATGCGGTTTTTTGAAATCAATTCGTAAAAATCATCTTTAGGAATAAAGTAGGTAATTGTTTCTTCCATTGCTTCTGCATTATCCGAGTAATTTGCATTTTCTAACAAATTTAGATATCCAAAAAAGTCGCCTGCTTTATATATGTTCGATATATAATCTTTATCGTTTATGCTGGTTTTATAAGTTTTTACCGAACCTTTTTCAATAAAATAAATACCTCGTGGAATATTGTCTTCGCTATAAATAGGTTGTTTCTTTTTAAAAACCAATCGTTTTCTATCTTTCGATATTTTATCAAAATCATCTAAAGTAATGGCTGTTTCTATAAATGTTTCAATACCTTCTATTGATTTTTGAAAATCGGTTTGAATAGCACTTACTTTACCTAATCTTACCTCAATGGCTTTTAATAAATCGGCATCTTCAAAGGGTTTGGTCAAATAATCATCTGCGCCCATATTCATGCCTTTGCGCATGTCGGTTAACTCAGCTTTAGCTGTTAAAAATATAAACGGGATAGAAGCAGTTGTGGTTTCGCTCGATAATACATTTAACACGCCATATCCATCTAATTCGGGCATCATTATATCGCAAATAATTAAATCTGGAATTAGGTATTTGGCTTTAGCTGCACCATCTTTACCATTTACTGCTTGTTCTACTTTGTAGCCAGCTATTTCGAGTATTTCAGCAATGTTTTCTCTTACGTCTTTATTGTCTTCTATTAATAATATTTTTTTCATAGGGGTATTAGTTCAATTTTGGTGTTAAAACAATGGGTAAATTTACTTTAAACGTGGTTCCTTGGTTTAATATACTTGTAAAAGTAATATTACCTCCAATTAGTTCAATGTATTTTTTTATGATATTTAGCCCAATACCTGTTCCTTGAATATTGGCAGCATTTTGGGCTCTATAAAATCTTTCAAACAAGTGTTTTTGTTCATGTTCAGGAATACCAATTCCGTTATCGCTTACACTAATTATAAATTGGTTGTTTTCATTAGTTAGGCTAATTTTTATTTCCCCATTATCGGGCGAGTATTTAATGGCATTCGAAATTAAGTTTTGTAAAATAGTTCTAATTAACTTTTTGTCGTGATGAATTTGTAAATGAGTAGGGGAAAGCTGCAATACAACACGTTGTTTTTCCTTAATAATATCTTTTACATCTTCAATATGTTGGTTAATAAATTCAACCAAGTTAAAAGTATCGGGTTCTATCTTAAAATGTCCAGTATCAAGTTTTTCTACTGATAAAAAATACTCTAATATTTCGGTTAAATTGGTAATGGCCGATTTAATTTTAACTGTATGCGATTTAAATTTATTATCATCCTTTAACTCATAATATTTGGTCATTAAGTTAAGCGATGAAAGAATGGTACTCAATGGCGTTCTAAATTCGTGCGAGGCCATTGATATGAACCTGGATTTCATTTCGCTCAGTTCATTTGCTTTATCTAAGGCTTGCCTTATTTGTTCTTCGGCTTCTTTAATTTGGGTAATGTTTAAACCCACTACCACCATGCGTTCTATTTTATTATGATCGTCTTTTATGGGTGTGGTATAAAATAAATAATTATTGTTGCTAAAGTTTATTTCATACACCTCGTTATGGCCTTGTAAGGTGCTTTTTAAGTAATTATGGTGTATTTGTCCAGTAGTTTCGCCAAAAGTTTCACCTATTGTTTTTCCTAAAAAGTCTGATTTATTGAGCCCTAATTTTTCAATTTCTTGCCCTTCAATAAACTCACAAGTAAGGTTTTTATTATAAACTGCAATTATTCCGTTAGGATAGTTTTTGGCAACTACGGCTAGCATTTGTTGCGATTTTATCAATGCAATTTCAGCAATTTTGCGCTGCGTTATATCTTGCGTAAAGCTAAATAAAAACTGAGGTTCGTGGTTTTCGTTATACCTAATTTTACTTTCAATATAAATGTATTTTGTTTTATTGTTTGGCAATACAAAACGAACTTCAATGCTTGAAATATTTTTGCCTGCTACTACTTGTTTACAATAGTTTTCGAATAGACTTAAATCAGTTGGGTGAATGATACGTTTTAAACCTTCAAAATGATTTCCAATTTGGGCTGGTGGTGTCTCTATTATATCAAAAAACTCTTTGCCAAACTCTAGCTCATTGGTAGCCAAGTTTAAGTTATAACCTGACGATTTACCAATTCTTTGGGTTTCGCGCAGCATCAGTTCTCGGTATTCAAGTTCTTTATGTGTTCGTTTATTTTCTTCAATTTGATTTGCCAGTACCTGATTGGTTTCCTCCAGTTTAATTACTGCTGAGCTTAGTTGCGAGGTTCTTTCTTCAACACGTTTTTCAAGGTCTTGATTTAGGTCCTTTATTTGTTGTAAATGTTTGGCATGTTCAAGTGCATATCTTATGGCTCTTTCAAGCTGTTCAGCATCAATTTTTCCTTTAACCAAATAGTCCGATGCGCCAGCTTTCATTACTTCTAAATCTACTTCACTATCAGCTAGTCCTGTTAAAATAATTACAGGCACATCAGGAAACTGAGCTCTGAGTTTTTTTATTACATCTAAACCAGTTTCTAGGCCTAATCTGTAATCTACCAAATAAATATCGTAAGGAGTATTATTTTTTATAGCCTCCTCATAACTTTCGCTCCAGTCTATTTCGCATTTTTTACCTTGTACACTTCTAAGTAAATCTTTAGTAATTATAAAATCTTCCTCGTCATCGTCAATCAATAAAATGCGGCAAGTGTTTTTCATAAAATAATTACTAATTGTTAGCAGGAAGTTCTACAATATCGAGCCAGTAAGTGCCAAGCGTTTTCATAACGTTAATCATACCTTCAAATGTTACAGGTTTGGTTATAAATGAATTTACACCCAAATCGTAAGTTCTAATAATATCTTCTTCGGCTTTTGAAGTAGTTAAAATTACTACAGGAATTCGTTTCAATTGTTCACTCGATTTGATTTCTTTCAATGCTTCTCTACCATCTTTTCGTGGCATGTTGAGATCTAATAAAATTAAGCCAGGAGCTGGAAATTTACTTTTATCTGCATAATCACCTTTGTTATGCAAGTAGTCCATTAAATATTCTCCATCTTCTACAAAATGAACGGTATTTTTAACCCTACTTTCAATCATAGCTTCGCGGGTTAACATTCTGTCTTCTTCGTCATCTTCAGCTATTACTATATGAATACTTTTTGCCTTTAAATCCATGTTATTTTAGTTATTAAATGCGTGATAATTTTATTTTAAATGTAGTGCCAATTCCTAATTGGCTTGTAAATGTAATATTTCCTCCGTGTCTAGTAGCAATTTTTTTACATACTGCCAAACCAATTCCTGAACCATCGTATTTATTACCGTTCAATCGTTGGAAAATGGTATACACTTTATCTGAATATTTTTCGTCAATACCAATGCCATTGTCTGCTATAAATATTTCAACATACTTAGCATTCACATCATTTGCCGTAATATTTATTTCCATATTTCTTTCTTCGTGTTTAAATTTAATGGCATTGCTAATCATGTTTTGAAACAATTGACGCATTTGAGTTTCATCGCCTAAAATCACTGGCATTTTTTCATAACTCACTTTGGTGCCAGTTTTTTCAATTAATAGTTCCAAATCTTCTAACACATCCTTTAGTGCAATGCTTAAATCAACTCTTTCAAACGAAGTTCCTTTGCTCGAAATACGTGAAAGTTCCAGCAAGTCATTAATCAAACGTTGCATCCTGTTTGATGCATTAATAATACGTTGCAAATAATCCTGACCTTGTTCGCTTAAGGCTGCAAATTCCGATTTTTGAAGCCTATCGGCAAAAGCTTGTACTTTACGCAATGGTTCTTGCAAATCGTGCGATGATATATAAGCAAAATCTTGTAAGTCTTTATTACTTTGTTCCAGTTTTTTGCTGTAAGCTTCTATGTCGTTTTGAGCTTTTTTTAGTACCGAAATATCGTGTAAAACGCCTGCAAAAAGTTTTTTTCCATCATTTAATTGAACATCACAAACACTTAAAAAAAACGGAAATATGGTTCCATCTTTTCGTTTACCTTCTACCTCTCGTCCTATGCCTATTATTTTTTTCTCTCCAGTATCTAAATGGTGTTTTAAATAACCATCATGGTTAGTTCTATCAGGCTCAGGCATCAAAATTTTTATATTCTGTCCAATCAACTCAACATTAGTAAATTGAAACATTTTGACTACAGCACCATTTATAGATTGAATAACTCCTCTTTCGTTTATTACAATCATTCCATCTACAGCATTGTTAAATATGGCGCGTAGCGTTTCTTCGTTAATAATAATTTGTGATTGGTCTTTCATTTTAAAGCAAATATTAAAAACTATTTTTAAATAAAAAGCATCAAGTTTAAATTTAAACTAATTTGCATAAAATAGTACATGTATTTAAGTAAAATAAGTATAATTATTAACCTGAATATAAATGTTTTATTTTTGTTTTGAATAATTTTATTTTCTAAAGCAGCGTTTTCAAAATAATAGCTGTCTAACCATTATTGAGTATAAAAAATTGCCTTTAATATTGAAGCATAAAAAATCGGGAATTACCGATCATGAACTAGTACAAGGTTGTATTAAAAATGATGCTGTTGCTCAAAAACTACTTTTTGAGCAACATGCGCCTATGCTTTTGGGTGTATGTTTTAGGTATGCTAATTGCGAAGCCGAGGCCCATGAAATTTTGCAAATTGGTTTTATCAAAATATTTAATAATCTCTCTAAATTTCGTTTCGAATCAGGCCTAGCTACTTGGCTTACAAAAGTTATGATAAACACTTCACTCAATTATTTAAAAGCAAATGAAAAGGTAAAGTGGGAAGCCAACATTGAAACCATTTATGAAAATAACGATTTTGTGGTGGAGCAATTGCATCAAATTGATTTAAAAGTTTTGATGGATTGTATTCAACAATTGCCAACTGGCTATAGAATTGTACTCAATATGTTTGCCATTGAAGGTTACTCACATAAGGAAATAGCTGAAGAATTAAATATTACCGAAAGTACTTCTCGCTCACAGTTTGCTAGAGCTAAAGTATTGCTCGAAAAAAAATTATTAACCCTTGGATTTGATATTAAAAAGTATGCAGGACGATAAATTTAACAACATATTGAAAGATAGAGCCAAGGAGTTTGTTTTATTGCCCAATGTAAAAGCTTTTGATGTTATTTTGGCCAATCGTAAAAAAGCTAAACGCAAGCGTAAAGCTATCTTTGCGCTAGTTTTTATCTTTTTAGTAGGACTTAGTTCAACCATTTTTTTAGTAAATATTCAAAACATTAATTCAAACAATTTTAAACAAACTACTAAATTAGAAAGCAAACCAAATTTAGTAGAAGTGCCAATTATTACTAACAAGGTAACTAAAAATAGTGATGATGAAATTATTGTTGAACAGAGTGGAATGAAAAATAATAATTTAATAGTCAATACATTAAAAGGTGAAAAATTAGTTGATGGAATTTCAAATACTAATCAAACCATCTCCAATAAAACAAATACTTTAATCCCAAATAAGGAAGTTAGCTTAATTAAAGGTTCCGCATTGTTGAATGATTATAAACTGCAAGAAGTAAAAAACGCATCACTTTATTTGGATAGTTTTTCTGTTGCAAAACAAGTTATTGACTCTAATAAAAATGAAGACTCCATTTTAGTAGATAAAATAATTGTAGTGAATGAAATAAAAGATTCACTACAAAATGGTATTAATGTAAAAGCGTTATCTGCCAATCAAAATAATTATCAAACCAAAGAGCCTATATATTTTAGTTTATCAATATTTAATCATTATATGCTTTTAAATACGGCTTATAATGGAGCTAATAATGACTTTATAAATAGTACGTTTGGCTTGCATTATAATGAACAGGCCAAACAATCTTATTCACTTGGATTCATAATGGGTTTTACTCGTAAAAAACTATCTTTAAAAGTGGGTATTGCCTATAATAATGTTCAATTCGATAAACTTTACGATAGATCAGGTTCATTAGGAATTGTATCTAATATAAAAAAAGAAGCTTTGGTAAACGATTATGGTTATAATATAAATGTTATTGATCAATCACTTTCATTTATAGAGATGCCTATTTTACTTGCATACACTATTGGGAGTAAAAAAATAAATTATACTTTAGAAACGGGTTTTGCTTTTCAATATTTAATTCAAACCAATACTTATTTGCTTACTTCAGATGCAAATGAATTTAGTTACACCTCTCAAAACCATGTTGGTAATAATAGATTTAACCATTTTCAATTAGCTGGTCAGGCTTCATTTTTGGTAAATTATAATTTAAGTAAACATTTTTCTATTTACATTGGACCAATTGCTAAGTTACATGTTAATCAGTATTACAAACAAGAATTTACTAATAGATCTGCTCCAATTTATATTGGAATAAACTCTGGAATGAATTTTAAATTTTAGTGCAGCATTTTTAAATTTAGGCTTGTCTAATCCATAAACAATTAAACAAATACTATTTATGAAAAAGTTAATTTTAACAATGAAGCCAATTGTGTTATTGGCAATGATTTTAAGTTTAAGCCTTTCAAGCTGCAAAAAAGGCTGGTGGGGTTACGATGAAGAAAATGGTAATGGAAACGGTGGCGGTGGCAATGGAGTGAGCATTTCAGCTAAAGGAACTGTAGTTGTTCAAGGATGTGGTTTAAGTATTTATGGTAAAAACTTATGGATTAAATTAGATGATGGAACTTTATTACAACCTTGTGCTCAGTCGTTTAAAACTTTATGTCCTATTATTTTGCATGAGGGCGATAGGGTAGATTTAAAATACAGCAAATACAAAGGTGAAATGAAATCATTTGAAATTTATTGTAAAATAGCCAATTTTCGTTTTACTAGAGCTACCATTGATTTTATTAATGTTATTGGTAATGTAAACTGTCCTTATGTACAAATGGCACCTAATTACGATGAACTAAAAACTGCTATGGCTTCTATAATTGATGCTAAAATAGTAGGAAGTAAATTGGTTTTAAAGGTGGGTTTTGGTGGTTGCAATAACAAAGCTAAAGACCGCTTTAAATTGGTAGCAAAACCAACCAATGAGTCAAATATGTTAACTTATGAAGTAAAGTTAATTGATGAAAAGGAAGAATTGTGTCAAGCTTATTTTACAGATGAAATTTGCTTTGATATAGCACCTTTTAAATACTTAATAGATGGAAATGTTAAAGTGAGAATTGTTGGATTTGATAATGAGTTTATTTTTTAAAAACTATTTCTCTAATAAAAAAAGCTACATCAAATTTGGTGTAGCTTTTTTATTTATGCCCTCATGCAAGTAGTTTGTTTTACTATGGTATCAATCCATTGTTTTTGCTTAGTATCATCAAAGTATTTTGCTGGTGTTTCTAGTTTGCAAAACCTAATATTTTTTTGATTACAATATTTTGCAATCTGCATTATTTGCTGTTTGGCATTGGCTATTCCATTAAATGTTTTACGTGTAAAATAAACTGCTTTCAGGTTTGGTAAACTATCAATTAAAGTGTGAATGTTTTTCCATTCAAAAGCATGGTTATCAATAAACGTATCGTCTAAATTGTTTTCTTCTCCCTCGGGTACGTTTAGCGTTTCAATAATATCTGCAAAGTCAATTTTATATTGAGCCATAAATGCTTTTTTTACCTCTAAATCAGACTCTTTTAAACTAGTTAGTCCGTAACTTATTGGTAACAAGTGCCAAAGAAAATTGCGCGGTTTTCCATAAAAAAAATCCGCACCATCAATTACATCGTGGCTAAAGGTTCCTAAAATAAGTATTTCGGTTTGAGGGCTTACTTGATAATTTTTAAATTTATTTTCTACAATCGGCATTGTTTGTTTTCTTTTAAAATGTAATCATAAAAAAAGTCTGCCAAGATTAGTATTGACAGACTTTTTATTTATTTAATCAAACTTGTGATGTGCTGATTTTTTTAACTCTTCTGGACTTAATGATTTAAAGTACTCGTAAGTTATTTTTAAACCTTCTGCTCTGCTTACTTTCGGTTCCCAACCTAGTATTTCTTTAGCTTTGGTAATGTCTGGTTTGCGTTGTTTTGGGTCGTCTTTAGGAAGTGGTTTTGAAACTAATTTTTGGTTGGTACCAGTTAGTTTTATAATCTCTTCTCCAAATTCTTTAATAGTAATTTCGTTTGGATTACCAATATTTACTGGATGTACATAATCACTTAATAATAGGCGGTAAATTCCTTCTACTAAATCGTCTACATAGCAAAATGCACGTGTTTGTGAGCCATCACCAAACATAGTTAAATCTTCACCACGTAAAGCTTGTCCAATAAATGCTGGTAAAACCCTACCATCATTTAGACGCATGCGTGGTCCGTAAGTATTAAATATACGCACAATACGTGTTTCTAATCCATGGTAAGTATGGTAAGCCATGGTAATGGCTTCTTGAAAACGTTTAGCTTCATCGTAAACACCACGAGGGCCAACAGGGTTTACATTTCCCCAATATTCTTCAGTTTGTGGATGCACTAAAGGGTCTCCATAAACTTCTGATGTTGAGGCTATTAAAACTCTGGCGCCTTTGTCTTTAGCTAAACCTAAACAATTATGAATACCTAACGAACCTACTTTTAAAGTTTGAATTGGAATTTTTAAGTAATCAATTGGGCTTGCAGGGCTAGCAAAATGCAAGATGTAATCTAATTGGCCTGGAACATGTATAAATTTACTTACATCGTGGTTATAAAACTCAAATTGCTCAAGTTTAAATAAGTGTTCAATGTTTTTTAAATCACCAGTAATTAAATTATCCATACCAATTACATGGTATCCTTCTTTTATAAATCTATCGCAAAGATGAGAGCCTAAAAAGCCCGCAGCGCCTGTAATTAATACTCTTTTTTTACTCATTTTGTTATTTCTTAATGGCTAATTTTAGCCAATGCAAATATGGTTTTATAAAACAAATAATCCATACATTTTTACCTGTATGGATTATTTATTTATGTTTTATTAGTTAGTTTTTACACCAATACAATAGTAATCAAATCCTAATTCTTTCATTTCTGTAATATCGTAAATATTACGTCCATCAAATATGGCATTGCCCTTCATTAGTTTTTTTACCACTTGGAAATCTGGTGAGCGGAAATCAGGCCATTCAGTTACAATTAATAACGCATCTGCATCAATTAGAGCATTGTTTTCATTTTTGGTGTATTCAATTTGTTCACCTAAAATGTGTTTAGCTTCTTTCATAGCTACTGGATCGTAAGCTTTAACATTAGCGCCTGCTGCCAATAGTTTTTCAATAATAACCAACGATGGAGCTTCGCGCATATCATCAGTTTTTGGTTTGAAAGATAGGCCCCACATTGCAAAAGTTTTACCTTTTAAATTGCCATTAAAGTGCTTAATAATTTTATTGAATAAAACCGATTTTTGAGCTTCATTAACAGCTTCAACCGATTCTAAAATTTGCATGGTGTAACCATTATCTTTAGCTGTTTTAATTAAAGCTTTTACGTCTTTAGGAAAACAACTTCCACCATATCCAATACCTGGGTAAATGAATTTATTACCAATACGGCCATCGCTACCAATACCTTTACGAACCATGTTTACATCAGCACCCATTATTTCGCATAAGTTAGCTATATCGTTCATAAAACTAATTTTAGTTGCAAGCATACTGTTTGCAGCATATTTGGTCATTTCAGCACTTGGTACATCCATAAAAATAATTGGATGACCATTTAACAAAAATGGCTTGTATAATTTGCGCATCATGTCTTCAGCTTGTTTGCTTTCTACACCAATTACAATCCTATCTGGTTTTAAGAAATCATCAATTGCTGCACCTTCTTTTAAAAATTCAGGGTTAGAAGCTACTGCATAAGGAATGTCAACACCACGTTTGTTTAGTTCTTCTTGAACCGCATCTTTAACTTTTTTAGCAGTTCCTACCGGTACTGTACTTTTGGTAACTACTACGCAATATTCGTCAATGTTTTGACCAATTTCTCTTGCTACAGCTAATACATATTTTAAATCTGCACTTCCATCTTCACCTGGAGGGGTTCCTACAGCTATAAAAGCTACATCGCAGCCTTTAATGCTTTCAGCTAAACTAGTGCTAAATTGCAAACGACCTTTCTCCACATTGCGAAGAACCATTTCTTCCAATCCTGGTTCGTAAATAGGCATAATGCCTTTTTTTAAATTGTCAATCTTTTTTTGGTCTACGTCAATACAAACAACATCA
This sequence comes from Bacteroidota bacterium, assembly GCA_027484685.1. Taxonomy (GTDB): domain Bacteria; phylum Bacteroidota; class Bacteroidia; order UKL13-3; family UKL13-3; genus JAAFJM01. The sequence continues at coordinate 24,577 of JAIXSO010000040.1, read as the reverse complement.
ATTCCTACTTCGGAGAAACATGTTCCTGTAACTAGTCCTACATAGCCTGTTCCTATAACTGCTATTTTCATATGCTAAATGGGGTTTAAAATTAATTTTGTTCAAAAATATAATTACCAATGTAAACACCAAATGATTATTACCCACAAAAAAAGAAATTGATGTGAGTTTTTAATACATTTATTTGTATTTAAATTGATGTAAGTTTTATTTAAGCAGTATTTTGAAAATTAATTTCATTGCTTAAATATCTTTTATGGCGTCAGCAATTTCTAAAATTAAATGAGGGTTTTTTTCAAATGCGTTGCCAATTACTACCACATCAGCACCAGCTTGTGCAGTTATTATTGCTTGTTCTGCAGTTCTTATTCCTCCACCTACAAATAAAGGAGCTTCCACACAATTAGACACTTCCTGCACCATTGATGATGAAATGGGTTGTTTAGCGCCACTTCCAGCATCCATATACATAACTTTTAATCCCAACATTTCACCAGCCATGGCTGTACAAACTGCAATGTTGTTTTTATCATGCGGAATAGGCATTGTGTTACTCATGTACATTACACTGGTAATATTTCCTCCATCCACAATCATATAAGCTGTTGGAATAACTTCAATTCCTGATTTTTTAAGCACAGGAGCTGCCAAAACATGTTTACCAATTAATAAATCTGCATTTCGCCCACTAATCATACTTAAAAAAAGTATAGCATCTGCCTCATCATGCACCTGCATAATATTTCCAGGAAAAAGCAAAACAGGGATGTTCGTCAAAGATTTTATTAAAGAAACACATTTATTCCAAAATCCATTAGTTATTAAGCTACCTCCAACTAAAATTAAGTCAACTTTGGCTTGATTACATAAATTGCAAAGGTTAATTAGTTGATTTTCATCAACACTATCTGGGTCTATTAACACAGCCAACTGCTTTTGCTTTTTTTGCTTTTTTTCTAATAAATTATTTAGTATTTCTATAGTCAAAATTTGTATTGGCTTTGCTTTAAAGTGTTATTTAGGCAAATAAAGCTATTTTTTTTATTATTTCTTAAATCAACTCTAATTTTTATGTTTTTGCTTAATTGTTAAGGATGAAATAAGTGAATAAAAAAGCCGTTTCAGGTTAGTTTTAGGTCAATTTAACTTGAAAATTGAAAAGTTTTGTTTCTGGAAGTATAAAATTTATTGGCTTGAATTTTAACTTTTTTAACTTTTTATATAATTGAATACCAATTTTTTATATGCTTTTGTAGTAGCAATGTAGTATAGTTTTGTTAAGTGGTTTTTAGTGGTGAAAGTTAAGTAGGGGGTAGTATGTTAGGAAGTAAATTGGTTAAGAGTAAATTTACAACATCAAATTTAAAATAAATATAAAAAGATGAAAACACTTAGACAAATTAAATTACTTTTTATGTTGCTCACGGCTACATACATAAGTAACGCACAAACGCAAATGAATTTACCCGTTACTTTCGATTCCTCTAATGTAAATTATGGATTGGTTTCGTTTGGTGGTACAGTTTCTACAATTGTAGCTGATCCAACCAACTCGGCAAATCAAGTTGCGAAAGTTGTTAAAACCAATACTGCCGAATCATGGGCAGGAACTACTGTATCTGTAGCTGGCAACCCAGAACCTGGTTTCAGTTCCCCAATTCCTTTTACTTCAACTGAAAAAAGAATGAATGTAAGGTTTTGGTCTCCAACTGTAGGTACTCCAATAAGATTAAAAGTTGAAATGAGTACAGACAACACTAAAACAGCAGAAACAGAAGCTGTTACAACAGTAGTAGGATGGCAAACTTTAGAGTTTAATTTTACGAACGTTGTGGTAGGGACTAATCCATTTAATTTAGCTACTCCATTTAACAAAGTTTCTATTTTCTGTAACTTTGGTACAACTGGCGCAACTGCTGGCGAAAGAACTTATTATTTTGATGATGTTAAATTTGGTCCTGCTCCTGTCGGCCCTTTAACTCAAATGAACTTGCCTGTTACTTTTAATGCAAGTACAGTAGAATATGGTTTAGTATCTTTTGGTGGAACTGCTTCTACTATAGTTGTTGACCCTACAAATGCAAATAATCAAGTAGCAAAAGTTATTAAAACCAATACTGCCGAAGTTTGGGCAGGAACTACTATTTCTATTGCAGGAAATCCTGAACCTGGTTTTAGTTCAGCAATTCCTTTTACTGCAACAGAAAAAAGAATGAACTTACGTTTTTGGTCGCCTACAGTTGGTACTCCAATTAGATTAAAAGTAGAGATGAGCACAGATAATACGAAGACAGCTGAAACTGAAGTATTAACTACTGTAGTAGGATGGCAAACATTAGAGTTCAATTTTGCAAATGTGGTGGTAGGAACCAATCCATTTAACCTTGCAACTCCATTTAATAAAGTTTCTATTTTCTGTAATTTTGGAACAAGTGGCGCAACTGCTGGCGAAAGAACTTATTATTTTGATGATGTAAAATTTGGTGCAGCACCCCCTCCGCCACTAGCTCAAATGAGTTTGCCTGTTACGTTTAATGAAACAACGGTTGATTATGGATTGGTATCATTTGGTGGAACTAACTCTACTATTGTAGTTGACCCAACCGATGCAAATAACCAAGTTGCTAAAGTAATTAAAACCAATACTGCTGAATCATGGGCCGGTACTACTATTTCTGTTGCTGGAACTCCAGAACCGGGTTTTAGTTCAGTTATTCCTTTTACTGCTAGCGAAAAAAGAATGAACTTACGTTTTTGGTCTCCAACTGTTGGTACTCCAGTAAGGTTAAAAGTTGAAATGAGCACTGATAATACTAAAACAGCAGAAACTGAAGCCGTTACTACGGTAGTTGGATGGCAAACATTAGAGTTTAACTTTGCTAATGTAGTGGTAGGAACCAATCCGTTTAACCTTGCTACTCCATTTAACAAAGTTTCTATTTTCTGTAATTTTGGCACAACTGGCGCAATTGCTGGTGAAAAAACTTATTATTTTGATGATGTAAAATTTGGTGCTGCGGGTGGTCCTGTAGGAAGCAGTAAAGTAAGTGTTAAATTTACTGTAGATACTAAAAATTTGCCTTTGAATGCTGGCGATACCATAACCTTAAATGGTACTTTTAATGGTTGGTGCGGTGCTTGTACTCCAATGACAAATATTGTTGGAACTAAAATGTGGACTACTACTATTGAATTAGATACTAATACTGAGTATGAATACAAATACGTTATTGGCGCTTGGAAATCATCTGAAACTTTAAATCCTGCATTAACAGCATGTACAAAAACAACTGGCGGTTTCACTAACCGTGTTTACACTTCTTCAAAAAATAACGATTCTATTCCAATGGTTTGTTGGGAAAATTGTTCAGCTTGTAGTAATACTGGTGGGCCAACTAAAACATATGTTACTTTCAGTGTAGATATGAGCAAAAATATTCCTGCTGCTGGCGATACTGTTACCTTAAACGGAACATTTAACAACTGGTGTGGTGCTTGTACTCCAATGACTAAAGTTGGTAATACAAATGTTTGGAGTGCTTCGGTTTTATTAGATAAAGATTCAACTTACGATTTCAAATATGTAATTGGTGCTTGGAAGTCACAAGAATTATTGAAAGAAGGCTTACCTTGTACTACAACTAAATCTGGTTTTACTAATAGAACAATTACTGTTTCTAAATTAAACGATACATTACCTACAGTATGCTGGGAAAGTTGCTTAAGCTGCCAAAACACTGCTCCTAAAGCAAAAGTTACTTTTAAAGTTAATATGAAAAATTACGTAGGTGATTTATCTAAAGGTGTTACTTTAAATGGTAGTTTTAATGGCTGGTGTGGTAGCTGTACTCCAATGGATTCAATTGGTCAAAACATTTATGCAGTTACTTTAACTTTAGATACTGGTTCATACGACTTTAAATTCACCATCGGAAATTGGGAAGATCAAGAGCAATTTAGTGCTTCTGACCCTTGTACTAAAACAGTTGGAAACTTTACTAATAGAAATGTTATAATTTCAGACTCATCGGCTAAAATAGTTGGTGCTTATTGCTGGAATACTTGTACTATTTGTAATGTAATTGGTGTTAACGAAAATGTTTTAAATAGCATGAAAGTTTATCCAAATCCTGCTTCTGAATCATTATTTATTGATTTAGGAACAGTTTCGGAAAAAGATGCTAAAGTTTACGTTTACAATATGTTAGGAGAGGTAATGATTACCAAAACTAATATTCAAAACAACGGAACAGGAACTATTAACTTAGATACTCGTTCTTTAAAACAAGGCATTTATTTATTGAAAGTTGAAGCAGGTAATGCTGTTAAAACTATCAAATTCCAAAGAGACTAGTTTTCAAGTTTTATATATAATAGTAAGAATTAGGCTGGAGCAATCCGGCCTTTTTCTTTTTAAAATATATACTACTTTTGAAACTGGATTTATACATCCAAATCTTTAATGACTATACCTATTCTTAGAACTGTAACTATTACACGTTATATAACGCCTCTCCGCGAAGGTGGCTCTTTGCCAGCTTTGGCCGAAGCAGATGACAATTTTAAATATGTACTCAAATTTAATGGTTCTGGCCATGGCACCAAAGTGTTAGTAGCCGAGTTATTAGGTGGCGAAATTGCCCGTGCCTTGGGTTTAAAAGTGCCAGAATTGGTGTTTGCTAATTTGCATGAAGCCTTTGGTCAAACCGAGGCTGACGAAGAAATTCAAGATTTATTGAAGGCTAGCAAAGGGCTTAATTTAGCATTACATTTTTTGTCAGGTTCTATTAATTTTGATCCAGCAGTTAAAACCATTGAATCTCACTTGGCTTCTAAAATAGTTTGGCTAGATTCGTTTATTACCAATATGGATAGAACATTTAGAAATACTAATATGTTGTTGTTTAATAAGGAGTTATGGTTGATAGATCATGGGGCAAGTTTTTATTTTCACCATTCAGGAACCGATTGGGAAAATGCTGCTAAAACACCTTTTGCCATTATTAAAAGCCATGTTTTATTGCCGCAGGCCACAGAATTAACCCAAGTAGATGAAGAAATAAAAAAGGTTTTAACAGATGATAAACTTACTGAAATTGTAAATTTAATTCCTGCCGAATGGTTGGTTTGGAACGATACTAATAAAACTCCTGAAGAGCTGAAAAACATGTATTTACAGTTTTTGGTTACTCGTTTAAATAATTCTCACATTTTTATAAACGAAGCTCAAAATGCAAGATAATCACATATATGAATATGCTGTAATTCGTGTTTTGCCGGTTATTGAACGTGAAGAATTTGTAAACGTGGGCATTATTTTATTTTGTAAAAAGGCCAATTTTATAAAAGTGCATTATACGGTAAATGAAGTTAAACTATTAGTTTTTTCAGAAAAAATTGATATTGAGCAAATTAACTTGAATTTACAATCGTTATCTAATATTGCACATGGCATAAAAAATAGCAGTCCAATTGCTGAATTAGATGTACCTTCAAGGTTTAGATGGCTTACAGCAGTAAGAAGTTCAGCTATTCAGCTATCACGTCCACATCCAGGATTGTGTTCTGATTTAGAAAAAACTGCTCAACGATTATTTGAAGAGTTAGTATTGTAATAGTTGTTTGTTTTAAAGTCTTGACAGATAGTCTGTTAGATTTGTGCCTGCATCAAGTTCCATTTTTTTGCGTAATCTGTAACGACTGATTTCAACACCACGAGTAGAAATATTTAAAATTGAAGCAATTTCTTTGGTTGATAAATTCATGCGTAAATAAGCGCACATTTTTATGTCGTTGGCCGAAAGCACTGGGAATTTGGCTTTTAAACTTTGGGTAAAACTTTCGTGTATATTGTTAAAATACAACTCAAATTTTTCCCAATCTTTATCTATTAAAGTGTCGTTATCTATATCTTTAATCAACTCGCTAATTTCTGGTTTTATTTTAGGGTCGTTGCTTATTTGAGAAATTCGTTTTAGTTTATCTTTAATGGAAAGCAGTTTTTCACTTTTCTGAACTATATGCATGGTGCTAGAAGCCAACTCTTTAGCTTGGTGTTCTAACTCGCGTTGCAGTTGTTGGTTTTTTAGTTCAATCAATTCTTTTTCTTGATGTTCTTTTTCTAAGCGCAATAATTCGGTTTGTTGTTTAAAATGGTTGTCTTTTTCTGCAATAACTCTTGAGGCTTTTTTACGCACCAACATTTGGGGGAAAAAACCTATTAAAAGTACTAAAAATAAGGCAATTAGCATATAGAAGAACTTGGCAAATTTGGTCCAATACCATGGTGCTGGAATATGGATTTTAATAACTGTTTCTGGACCTTCTAAGCCCATACATTTAGCTTTTATATGAAATACATAGTCTCCGTAAGAAAGGCGGCTAAATTCCCTAGAATCTGTTGGTTTCCATGGCGACCAAGTTTTTTCCCAACCTTCTAAATAACTCGAATAAGATAAATCTTTATAAAAATAAGCATTGGGCGAACTAAACGCAAATTCAATTGACCTGTCATTGATATCTAACATTTCTGCGGTGTTTGAAATATACCTGTAATAAACTGAATCTAATTGAGTTAATGATGAAATATTGGTCAATAAAACTGTTGGAGGCTGTTGAACAAACTTTTTTATTTGTTTCAAATTAATATTTACAAAACCAGTTTCAACTCCAATAAATAGGTTACCATCGCTACATTCGCTTAAAAACTCAAAGCCACCAACTAAGTTTTGATCTAATTTGGGTAATACTACTTTCGAATATGCGTAATCAACACCATTATAATTAGGTTTTAAATAGCCAATTTCTTGGTCATTAATAAACCAAATATTTCCGTTTTTGCCATTGAATAAGCGTTTGTAAGCTTTTGAGGTATCAAGTTGCGAAGCAAAAGTTTTAAACAATTCAAATTTATCTAAATCGGCTCTGTATTTATAAACGCCTTTGCTTGTGGTAAAGCTTAAACCCAAATCGGTAGTGAAAACATAATTTTCTGTTTCGATAGGCAATCCATCTTTACTGTTATACAAACGCACTTGTTGCACACTTTGTAAGTCATTGCTAATCTTTATTTTGTAAATTCCTTTGTATGGATGTCCAACCCAAATATTTCCAGCTTCATCTTCTTCAATAAACCTGCTAGATTCTTTAAATCGGCTTAATTTGGTAACAAAAACCAAACTATTATTTTCCCATTTAAACAAGCTCAAACCATTGTAAGTACCCATTAAATAGTAGCCCGGATGTTTTTCAAGAGAAATTAATTTCCAACAACCACGGGTATCAGCTATTTTTGTAGCTGTAGCGCCATTTATTTCAAACAAACCTTCATGATGGCAGGCAAATAGTTTTCCATTGATTTGCTGCACCCACCAAACTTGTCCCTCGGTATTGGTTACTAATTGAAATGCATCTGCCGAATTATCTGCTTTAGCACGAGTGTATAAGCCATTATTGGTTCCAAAATAATAGTTGTTATTGTATTCGGCTAAAGTATATCCAGTGCCTTTTAGCAGCCCATCAGGTTGAATGTATCCAAATGGATAATTGAGTCGTATTAAGTCAATTCCATTGTCTAGTCCGAGCCAAATATTGTTGTTCTTATCTTTATAAACCGATAGCACATTGTTGTTTTGTAATCCATCTTTTATATCAATATTGTTCAATATTTTTCCGCTGCTATCTAAAAAATAAACCCCGGCTCTATTACTTGCTAAAATATAGAAATTTCCATAAGCACAAGCTCTGTATATTCTGTTGGTTTTCAGTGTGTTGTCATTAAAATTTGCTTTGGTGATGGTATTATTGTTTAAAATGAAAACACCATTTTTGTAGGTGGTAATTAGTAATTTATTATTGTGATAAGGTAAAATAGAAGAAATATCTAGTCGGCTTTCTTTTATTAATTTTTGCACTTTGCTGCCTTTTATTTCAAATATATTTCCTAATACATCAGTAAGTAATAACCTGTTACCAACTTTGTATAAATTTTCAAGTGAATTGTCTGAAGGAGTGGTAGTTGTAATTGATTGTCCATCGTAAATAAACACTTGTCCGCTGGTTTGGAAATAAATATTATTATTTAACTCTTTAATTCCCCAAACATCTTCAAAGCCTTTAAAACCAATAGGTAATAAATTTGCCAATGAAATAAATTGGAGCGATCCATTTGTATTTATTTGAAAATAACCAATTTCGTTTTGGCCGCCTGCATACAATCTGTTTTTATTGCCATCGTAGTAAATGGAGCGTAAAATGGTATTTTTAGGCAATGGATGTTTTGAAAATTTGTTCCCATCAAACAGCAATAAGCCATCGTTATTGGCAAAAAACACCAAGCCGTTGTTCGATTCACAAATATCCCAAGTTTGTGTACCACCATTGTAGGTGGTTTTAGGATAATTCTTTATCATAGGAATAGCAGTCATGTTTTGAGCCCAAATGGGGAACCTCAAAACAAGAATAAATCCTAAAACGAATAATTTTTTGTTTAAAAACGAGTAAAATTTATGCATGCTTAATGGTCAAAAATAACAAAATATTAGAAAAATAAAATTTATTTAAATTATTTATTTACAATTATTTGCGAATTTGTGTAGTAGCAATGTAGTAGCATTTTGGCATGCGCCCATTGGGTGAAGTATGCTAGTTGGGTGCCTAAAAATTTGTTTTGATAAATTACAAGATATATTCGTTTTTCATAAATTATAGAATTTGAAAACATTTTACAATTTCAACCGAATTTTATGCCTTTTGTTTTTGCTGCTTTTAGGGCTTGGTAACCTTAATAGTTTTGCTCAAACGAGCGATAGCAGCTTTATAAGCAAGCTAATTGCTAGTGGCCCTCCGGGTTTGGCTCCACTAAAAAAATTAAACGTAAGTGGTTATTACCGATTTTTTGGTATCAATCGAAACCTTGAGCAGCCATTTGTAGTAATACCTGGCAACGCTTTTGCTAGTGCTCCTCCATTTGTTTTAGGAACGGGCGATGTATACCGCGATCCACCTTTGATGTTATTGAACTTGTCGGTTCAGCCAACTTCAAAAACTTATATTGGAATGGACTATGCTTTGTATCACAACTTTTCAGGCAATCCAGGTACTAGTCCAATCAATTTAAACTTAGGAATTAATTTAACTGGAAGTATTCAAACAGATGTTGGGAAATTTACAGCTCACATGGGCGGTATCAATTGGACTGATATGAGCGGAATGCTTTTTAGTAGTTTTATAGGTTACCAACGTTTCAGTATTTATGAACGAATTCCTTGGGAAAATAATTCAGTATCGTTCGATAGGGCTTCCAACTATTTTGAAAATGGAAATATTAGCCGCGATATGCGTTTTGGAATGCAGGCTTTTAAAGGAATGATGATAGATGGAAATGAATTGCCACATAATTTTTCTTTCCGTTTTTTATATGGGGTTACACCTACGCAAGCAGTAATTGGTAGCAGAATTCCAGCATACACTGTTGGTTTTAGATTGCGCAAGCAAATGAAAAACCAAACTATCAGCTTCAATTCCATGAACTACACTTCGTTTTTAGATTCATTGGCTACCGAAGAGGCAGGAATTCAATTACAAACCATATCGTACGATTTAACCTATAAAGGTTTTGATTTATCTGCTGAGTTTGGTCGAGGACAATTGTATTCAAAAATACAAAACGATGGTTGGGGAGAAGCAGTAAGAGTCAAAATTAAAACGCCTGCCAAAATCACTAAAATTCCTTTTGATATTGAAGGTTTTTATATGAGTCCTCAGTTTGTAAATTATTATGGTAATTTTTTAAGTTCAAATACAGCATTTTTAAGTTCGGCCTCTGTAAATCAATTAAGTTCAACAACCGGTGGAAGTGGTGGTATAAGCAACTTTGCAGGCTCTATTACTGATGTTGGTCAAATAAGCAATAACCGCAAAGGTTTTAGTTTTAACTTTTGGTTAGATATTACAAAAAGCACTAAAATTAATGTGGGTAATATGGTTTCAAGCGAAATAAAATCAATGGGACGCTCATTGGCTTTTGGTCATAAAATTAATGCTTTGCCTTTTTCACGTTTTGTACCTTTTGTAAATAATGTGGGTGCTTACAGCAATTGGACTTCTTACTTCCGAGGTTTTTCTCAATCAATGGAAATAACCGATACCAACTCGTTGGGAATGCCTAAAACACTTACTAACTTTAATATGCTGCAAGTTCAAGTAAAACAAAAAGTGAACTTTCCTTTGCTTCCTTTTTATTTATTATATGTTGGTTCATTTGGTTCAGCGCAATCTGATTTTAGCTTTATACCTGAATTTAGCAGTAAGGCTTATTTACGAACTACTTACCACGAGTTTGATGCCATTTTTATGGTAAATAAAGACATTAGTTTAATAACCACATTTGGTAAAGAATACATTACAGGTAACAACCAATTAAATAAGGGCGATAATGTGGATGGAAAATTGGGAAGCGCAGTTAATGCACCCATTAACCAAGAATCTAATTTATTTGGCTTAGGATTAGATTTAGCAGTAGCAAAAAATACCAACTTATACATTAGAAAACGTTGGTTTAGCCAAGAAGACAAAAGTTTTGTAAAAGACAATATTAAAGGAACAGAAACAACCATTGAACTTAAATTATATTTTTAACATGAAGCATTTTTATACATACCTATTTTTGTGTTTGGGTTTATTGCCTTTGGCAATAAAAGCACAAGAAAAAAAGATAGATTTTTTTGGCTCAGGAAGGTTTACTTTAAATAATAGTAGTTTAAGTGGTAAATTAATTGACAAAGATACTACTACTGCCCGTAAGCAAATGGTTGGCGGAACTTTATTTGATTTAGGTTTTCATATTCGTCCATCAGAAAATACCGAAATAAAAGCCATCACCCGTGTTCAAAACGAAATAAATGGATTTTGGGGTGGTGGAATTATTTTTAACCTACGTGAGCTGTATTTACGTGGCTTAATGTTTAATCGCATAAAATATCAAGTGGGCGATTTAAATACCCGCATGACTGAATATACTTTGTTTAATAACTATGGTGAATTAAGCCAAAATAATCCTGCGGCTTTCAATACATTTACCGAAGTAATTAATTACGATAAGTTTTATGGACAAAATTCATGGCGCCAACAAGGTGCTACTGCCGATGTGGGCTTTGATTTTAACAAATACCTAAACCACATACATGTTACAGGTTTAATTACTAAAAATCGCCAAACTGATTTTTTTAGTAGTCCTGATAGGCTTTTTGCAGGAAGCACCATTCAAGCAAAAATGTTTAAACAATTGAGTATAGCTTATAATTATACCAACACTTTTGATGTAGAAAATTCAGCTATGTTTAGCAATGCTTTATTTAACAATAGCGTGAACTCTTTTGAAATAAAAGAAAATTTGGTATTGAATAATTATAAAATTGACTTAGGTGGCGAGTTTGGCCAATCGAATGTTAATTTTAAAAACATGGCTAACGCACCAACTGTTAAAGATGGTATGTTTATGGATGGCGGTATTCAAGTTCAAAACAAAAAAAGTACTTGGAATATTGGCGTTAACCTTCGCAGTGTAGAAACTACTTTTAGAAGTGTGGGCGCGCAAAGCAGAAGAGTTGATTTTAACGCCATTGCTAGCGAATATCCTTATTATACCAACCGCGAATCGGCTAGGCCAGTAACCATTCTTTCAGTTTTAACAGATGGTAACTATTACAATATGTTTTTGAGTCCTAATTTAAGAGATTATAACCCTGCTTATGAAAATATGTTACCTTATGGAAAAGCAACTCCAAATCGCCAAGGTGCTGATGTTAAATTTGGTTGGAACCATAGCAATAAAAACTTGCTAAAAGTAAATGGAGGTGCAGCAGTTTATAATGAAATTACAGGACAAGGAACTACTGCATTAAGAGATTTTACCAATTTAGAAATAATGGTTGATTTAGGTTTAAATGAACTATACAAAGGTAAAAAGAAAGTGCATGTTGGTGTATTTGTAAAACAACAAAACACTAGTAGAACGGGCACTGAAGGTATTGATAAAATTGATTTAAAATCAACACAAATAAAAGTAGGTGCCGAGTATGAAATTATTCCAAATCTTGAAATTCAGTTAGCAGGTATTTTATTAAATGCAAAAGGAAACGAGTTCTTAGCGCAACGTAATTCATTCAATGAAATTATTTTTTATAAATCATTCAATGCCGATTTACAAGAAACCATTTTTTTAGGTGGAATCAATTATCAATTTAGCAAAAACAACTGTTTAAAAGTTCAATATCAGCAAGCTGATTGGAACAATAAATTATTGGCCGATAACCAATATAACATTAACAAATTAGCTGTTCTTTATAACTTATTCTTTTAATAAATACATACATGAAAAATATATTATACATAGCCCTATTTACTTTGATAGCTATATCATCGTGTAAAAAAGAAACCGCCATTGAAGGGCCTGAGTTGGTTGATATTTTTGGTGAATTTAAAGTACTTGAGCCTTTAAGAGCATCTAATAAGACCCCAGATTTTAGTGTTGGAAACACGGTAGTTTATTCTACTAAATTATCTATAAGAACTACGTGGACTATTGAAGTAATTGGTTTGAATAGTGGTGCACGAAAAGTGTTTACAGGTAATGACAAAGATTTTTCGGCCAACCAAATTACTTGGAATGGCAGCATTACTTTTGCGCCATTTTTTAGAAGGAATGAACCTGTGGTAGCTCGAATGACTTTTGAAGATTATCCTGATACTTTGTATTCAGATACAATAACTGTTATTGGAGCAAGGCCAACGCCAACAGTTGATATTTTGATTGATGATTTTGAAAGTCCACAACGTGCTTATAATACATTTACTGAAGGTCAACAGTCATTTAATTCTACATCAGTAAATTTCTCCGGAACTTCGCCTGCCGAAAAAACAAGATTCTTTGTGATGGCTGGAAATCATGGGCCAACTGCCAGTTTGTTTATTTGTGGAATGGCTTTAAGTGCAAAAATTAGTCAAGGAACAAACGATAACTACTTTAAGTTTGCAACCGATAATCCTAAAAAAGTTTTCTTCAATGCTTATGTTTATGGTTGGGGCGATAATAAATCGGAATTAAGTGTGGAGTTTCAAGAAGATGATAATCTAGATGGTATTTACCAACCGGCCGAAGAAGGAACTTATAATTACCGTATGAAAATAGATTGGTTAGGATGGAAATTAGTAAGTTTTTCATACGATGATACCAAAATTTCAACCTCGGGAGGCTTTGGAAACACCGATAGAAACGGAAAAAAAGAATTGGATAGAATTAGCAATGTTCAGTTTTTATTGTTGGCTCAGCCTGGTACTTCAGGGGTTACACGTGTTGGGTTAGATTTTGCTTCATTCACTTACTTTACGCCATTTCAACCATAATGAAAAAAGCAATTATTTATATATTGTTTCTTTCTGTCATAACTGTTGGTTGCGGTATACGCATGCAAACTCAGCAACTAACTGACGAATGGGGAGGAACTTACGCCAACAATGCTGTAAAAGAATTTCAAGAAAAAGAAATTTACAACGACCAAACAGTGGATGTGTGGGGAATGGAACAAACCGATTGTAAAAACTTTTCAAGAGTTGATACCATTTCATTTAGTGGAAAATCGTGTTTGAGTTTAACTTGGAACAGAACAGGTAAATGCCCTTGGATTGGCTTTGGAATTGGTTGGAACGGTTATGCTGCTAAAGATTTAACCGAAGTAATGGAAAAAGGAAGCATTGATTTTTACATCAGAGCCATTAAAGGCAAACAGTTTATTCCAACGCTTATATTTTTATTAGAAGATTATTCAGGTGTACAAACTGCGGCTTTGCTTAAAGCCAAACATTTAACGCATTATCCAATTGATGAAGAATGGCAAAAAGTAAGCATTCCATTAAGTACATTTTTACAAGCTGCAAAACCCTTAAGCGATTTTAGTAATATAAAAAGTTTAAATGTAGAATGCCAAGGTGAAGGTGCTTTTTTAATTGATAAAATTGAAATTGGCGGAGCCAATACCAACAATGGAAGCAGCGTAAAATTTGGTAAAGCCATTACTCAAAATTTCCCTGCATTTATTTTTAAAGATGCTGCTCCATACTCATGGGGATTTGGTAACTATAAAGGTAAACTTATTGAAATGGTAAGCAATCCAACTTTTGGTGGCAATCAAGCCATTCATTTAAAATGGAATGATGCCGAAAGTGGTAAGCAATTACGACAATTTGGAATGAATTGGGAGCATTGGCAAGCCATTGGTTTACCTGATTCTGTGCAAACTTATGCCTTGCAATTTTATATCAATACCAATGAAGTTAATACAATCAATAATTTAAAAATTGGCTTTGAATCATATAATGGAAAAGTAATTTTATTACCAATAAAACAAGGTTATTTAAGTAGTGGTAATAATGGTAATTGGCAAAAAGTAACCATTCCTTTTAGCGAATTTAATTTTGAAACAAGTGGTTTTGACATAAACCGATTTAAACAATTTTTGGTTGAATTTACTGGCTCAGGCGAGCTTTGGTTAGACGAAATATCTTTACAAAAAAGCAATTAAACATGAAAAAATATTTAGTATTAGTAGGTTTGTTTTCGTTATTGCTTATGCAATGCAACACTGATAAAAACAAAACGGCTGAACAAAAGGCAAAGGAACTTTTAAGTCAAATGACTTTAGAGGAGAAAGTGGGTCAAATGACTCAATTAACTATTGAAATGATTTCGGCTTACGATAGTTTGACTATCAGAGAGCCTCATGCTTTGGATACTGCTAAATTGCAAAATGTAATTGTAAACCTTGGAGTAGGTTCCATTTTAAATGTTGGTGGACATACTTACGATGTAAATCATTGGAAAGAAATAATTACCAATATTGAAAAATATAGCCAACAATCACGTTTAAAAATTCCAGTTTTGTATGGTATAGATGCTATTCATGGCGCTAATTATACTGTTGGGGCTACATTGTATCCGCAACAAATTGGTTTGGCAGCTACTTTTAATCCTGAAATGGCTACTAAAATGGCTAAATTGGTAGCTAACGATGTAAGAGGAAGTGGTATTCCTTGGAATTTTTCTCCTGTGTTAGATGTAGCTCGTAATCCAATGTGGCCAAGGTTTTGGGAAACATTTGGCGAAGATCCTTTCTTAGTTTCGCAAATGGGCGTAGCTATGGTGAATGGTTACCAAAACACCAATAATGGAACAGTTAAACCTTTTGCTGCTTGTTTAAAACATTATGTAGGTTATAGCAACCCACAAAGCGGACACGATAGAACACCAGCATATATTCCTGAACGCCAATTACGCGAAATTTATTTACTGCCATTTGCCAAAGCCATTGCTGCAGGCGCTAAAACCATCATGATCAATTCGTCAGAAATAAATGGCGAACCAGTTCATGCAAGCAAGTTTTTATTAAAAACAATTTTACGAGATGAGTTAAAATTTAAAGGCATTACTGTTACCGATTGGGAAGATATAAAAAACTTAACTACACGTCATAAAGTGGCTGTAAGTTATAAAGAAGCAATTGCTTTATCAATCAATGCAGGTATTGATTTGGCAATGGTTCCGCTCGATTTAGAGTTTACACAATTCTTAATCGAAAATGTAAAAGAAGGTAAAGTAAAACAAGAAAGAATTGATGAAGCTACACTAAGAATTCTAACTTTAAAATACGAATTAGGTTTATTTGACCAACCTAATACTCCAGTTGAAAACTTTAAAGAACCAGAGCAAATAGAAAGCAAAAAATTAAGTTATGAATTGGCTTGTCAAAGTATCACATTGCTTAAAAATTCAAATAATGTTTTACCACTATCAAGCAATGAAAAAATATTGGTAACAGGTCCAAATGCTGATTATATCAATGCGCTAAATGGTGGTTGGACACATACTTGGCAAGGCAGAGATACTAGCTTTAACCCTAAAGTTACTACAGTTATAAATGCTTTAAAAAATGTAATGGGAAATTCACAAGTAAGTTATTTAAAAGGTAATACTTATTCGCAACATTTACCTGAAAATGTATTATTGAGCGCAGCTCAAAATGCCAGTACTGTAGTATTATGTTTAGGCGAAGATACTTATACCGAAAAGCCTGGAGATATAAACGATTTGGAATTAGATGAAGCCCAACAAAATTTAATTAAAGTTTATAAAAAAGCAGGTAAAAAAGTAGTGGTTGTTTTATTAGAAGGAAGGCCAAGAACTTTTGCTAAAACTGAGCCTTTGTGCGATGCTATTTTATATGCTTATTTGCCAGGAAATGAAGGAGCTTTAGCCATTGCTGATATATTAACAGGTAAGGTAAATCCAAGCGGAAAATTACCTTTTACTTTCCCAAGATATGCAGGCACTCATACTACTTACGATTGTAAATTTACAGAAACCTTAAATAATGATTTTAAACCTTTAGGCTTTAACCCATTGTTTAGTTTTGGATATGGATTAAGCTATACTAATTTTACTTATAGTAATTTAGCCATTGCTAACAGAAACTTAAGTGTTAATGATAGTATTTCAATAATGGTAAATGTACAAAATGTAGGAACTAAAAATGGAACTGAAACAGTTTTGATTTATGCAGCCGATGAATATGCAAGCATTACACCATCTATTAAAAGATTGCGTGCTTTTAAACGTATTGATTTAAACAGCAACGAAAAGAAAGAAGTGAGCTTTAAAATTGCTGTTTCCGATCTTGCTTTTGTAGGCCTTGAAAATAAATTTATAGTTGAACCGGGTAAGTTTTTTATTACCGTGGCAAACTTACAAGATTCTATTATTGTTAAATAAAATGCTATGAATATAATACATCAAGCTAACAGCATGAATAAATACAAACTATTTTTTACTCTTCTTTTTGTAGCACCATTAGGTCTATTTGCTCAAGATTTTTTGCGTTGGTCCGATGAGTTTAATGGTACACAATTAGATACCAATTTTTGGGAATACCAAATTGGTGATGGCTGCCCAAACTTGTGCGGTTGGGGTAATGATGAACGCCAATCATACCAAAAAGGAAATATTACAGTGGCTAATGGAATGTTAAATATCAATGCCAAAAAGGAAAATATTGGAAATAGCGCTTACAGTTCTGGCAGAATACGATCTATGAACAAATTTGATTTTGCTTCGGGTAGAATTGATGTAAGAGCTCGTTTACCATTTGGGCAAGCTTATTGGGCTGCTGTTTGGTTTTTACCTACAGAAAATTATTATGGTAGTTGGCCTTTAAGTGGAGAAATAGATTTGATAGAGGGCAAAGGGCAAGAACCTAAAAATACTTATGGTACCATTCATTATGGCGCTCATTCGCCCAACAATAAATATACAGGTACGTCTTATACTTTGCCTTCCGGAAATTTTACCACAGAGTTTCATAATTTTTCATTGATTTGGAAAAACGATACCATTCAATGGTTGGTTGATAATGTAGTTTACAGTACTAAAACTAAAAAAGATTTACCCGATTTTTGGTGGCCATATAGCCGCAATTTTCACTTTATTGTTAACTTAGCTGTGGGTGGTTATTTTTTAGGTTATCCTAATGCATCAACGCCTGATACTGCTTCTTTGCAAGTTGATTATATTAGAGTATATCAAAATTTAAACGACATTTTTATTTCGGGTCCTGAGGCAGTTTTAAGAGCTGATTTGCAAAAAGATTTTTATACGCAAAAGTTAAATGGAGCCACTTATAATTGGACTGTTCCTGCCAATGCTAAAATAGTTTCAGGTCAAGGAACACCTAATGTAAAAGTAAATTGGGGCTTAAAAAGCGATAGTATTAAAGTAACTATTAATTACCAATCAATAACCAAAACCATCAGTCGATTTGTTAAAGCTTTGCCCGATACTTGTGAAGGTGTAATTGATAATATTGAAACATTAAGAACAATCTATTGGGTTGGAGGAAATGGTACTTACCGTGCGGCCATTACCAATCCTGCAAAAGATAGTGTTAACAATACGTTATTTTGTAACCGATATTACCGAAATGGTAATGTAACTTACGATGCTTTAATACTAAATGCCGATGTGATTCGCAATGCAAAAGCATTTGAAGATGGTACACTGATTTTAAAAATGAAATTGTACACCACAGCCCCAATTGGTACTGAGGTAAATATTAATTTTGAAAACAGGGCTTTATCTCAATTGGATTATCCTTCAGGAAGACGTTGTGTATTGCAAGCCAAAACCACTAAAACCAGAGCTTGGGAAGAGTTGACTTTTAAATTAATTTTGAAACCCGATAATAAAACTCCAGAAGGAAGTATCAATCAATTGGTTGTTTTATTTGCACCCAATACCAATAACACAGATGTATTTTATTTTGATGAGTTTACTTTAGAAGAAACGCCTTGCAAAACTGTTACCACTGGTGTTAAAGAGTTTGGTTTTGATAAAAACGATGTGAAGGTTTATCCAAATCCTTTTAATAATCATATCCAAATAGATGCTCCTTTTGTTCCAAGTTCAATTTCATTGTTTAACTTGGTTGGAAAAGAAATTATTTCAGTGCAAAATACTGATGAGTTAAATAAACAATTACCATTGTTAAATGCCGGAACTTATATGCTTCGATTAGAAAATGAAGGGCAATATTTTTATTTTAAAATTTTAAAAAACAATCCATAGTTAATATGAAAAAAGGGTCAGTTTTATGGATTTTGTTGGTGCTTGTAAATACTGTATGGGCGCAAGTTATTAAAGTGGAAATTACTAAAACAGCTACTGGTAATTTTCAATTGTTAAGAGGTGGAAAACCATTTTATGTAAAAGGTGCAGGTGGCGATGTGTTTATGGACAAAACTTTAGCTGCTGGCGGAAATTCAGTTAGACTTTGGGGTGCCGAAAATGCACAAGCAGTTTTAGACGAAGCACAAAAACGTGGTTTAACCGTAATGCTTGGCCTTTGGATGCCTCCTGAGCGTCATGGTTTTGATTACAGCGATAAATGGGCTTGCCAAGATCAAGTAGAGCAATTTAAAAGCATTGTAAATAGGTTTAAGAACCATCCTGCTTTATTACTTTGGGGTGTGGGCAATGAAGTGGATTTGGAATACACCGATTTTTCGGTTTGGAAAGCAGTGCAAAATATTGCAGCCATGATTCATGAAGAAGATAAAAACCATCCAACATGTGTTGTTACGGCTGGAATTGATGCGCCTGAGGTTTCGTTAATTAAAGAAACTTGTCCTGATATTGATATTTTAGGTGTTAACACTTATGGCGATTTACCTGCCCTGCCCGAAAAAATTAGGTTGTTTGGATGGGAAAAACCTTATTTGGTTACCGAGTGGGGCCCTAACGGACATTGGGAAGTAGCTAAAACCAAATGGGGTGCTGCTATTGAACAAACATCAACAGAAAAAGCCATTACTTATAAAGACCGTTACGTAAATTTTATTCAAAAGGATAGTGCTTTGTGTATGGGTTCGTATGCCTTTTTATGGGGACAAAAACAAGAAACCACACCTACTTGGTATGGTGTATTTGTAGATGGAAAACAAACTGAAGCGGTGAATGTATTACAGCAAGTTTGGAGTGGAAGTGCTCCGCAATATTGGGCTCCTAAAATTGATTCATTTTTGTTAAATAAACAATTGCCTTATCAAAGTTTGGAGTTTAGAAAAGGTGCCAATGTCAATTTACAATTAAATATAACACACAATAATTTGGAAAGCTTAAAATACAAATGGGAATTATTACCCGAAAGCGAGTTTACCAAAAGTGGGGGAGATGCCGAAAAACGACCAGATGCAGTGCCAATAGCAGTTAGAGGAAATTTAAAAGATGGCTATAACTTTAAAGCACCATTTCAAAAAGGAGCTTACCGTTTATTCGTTTACATTTACGATACTCACGATCAAGTAGCTTGTGCTAACTTTCCGTTTTGGGTAAAGTAGCCGAAACGCCTGTTTTTTTTGAATTCATTAGGGTTTCGCTATTGAGGTTAGAGAGTGTATTGTTTTAGTTTAAATAAAAAATGCTGCTGTTGGGTTTAGTTTTAAATCCCAACAGCAGCAATAGTTTTGAGGTTAGCTTTATTTTTTATTTTTCAATAGCTTTTTTCAATAGGTCTAATCCTTTTTGATTGGTTTTTTCCATTTCGGCTTTTGCCCCAAACAACCACATAAAAAATGCGGGTACTAGGTCAGATTCTACTTTAAAGTCTTGTTTTACCTCTATACCGTTGGCCGTTTCAGTAAAGTAATAGTCAAATGTGGGTTTAGCTACAAAAGGTTTTTGAATATCGCATTTCATACCTACAAAGCTAAAGGTATCTATTTTTACAATCTCTTGAAAACCTAAATCCTTGCCTTTATTTCCATCCCAATGGTATTGCGCTCCAACCATTCCATCTTCACCTTTTACTTCATATTTTTGGGTTGGGTCTTCGGCTAAAAATGGCGACCATTTGGGAAAGTTTTTTAAGTAACGCACCATATTAAATACTTCTTCTTTTGAGCCATTAATAGTTACCGATTTTGCTATTTGAATATTTTTTAAAGAACTTGCTTTGTATAAACCAAAGCTTATAAATGCTACTAAAGCTATTATTATTATCGAAATTATCATTTTCATTTTTCTGTTTAAATTAATTATTAAATTATTGATTACATGGGTTGAATAGCCCTAACTTCTACTGTGCCGCCTATTGCTAAAATTGGGCAATTTTTAGCCATTTCTGTGGCCTCATCTATTGAATTGGCTTTAACTATCATGTTACCACCAAGGGTTTGGCTGTTTGAAACATGAATACCTTCTACCACCGATTTGTCGGCAAAAATTTGTTTGCCTTCAAAACTTAATTGGTGAGTGCTCACTAATTTTTCTTGTATGGCAATATTACCAATAAAAGCGCCCCAATGTTGGTGCATTTCGTTTAATTCAACTTCAGTTGGTTGATAATTGTTGTTTGGCTCGAATCTGAAAACCAGCATAAATTCATTTGTTTGTACCATTTTGTTTTTTTGTTTAGTTGTTAATTGTGGTACAAAAGTATATGGGTGATT
Organism: Bacteroidota bacterium; assembly: GCA_027484685.1. Taxonomy (GTDB): domain Bacteria; phylum Bacteroidota; class Bacteroidia; order UKL13-3; family UKL13-3; genus JAAFJM01. Next base: position 3,526 of record JAIXSO010000040.1, on the reverse strand, counting down.
TCAATTTAATCTTGCCATATGGCAAGAAGTGAATTTAGCGGGATAATTGTTTTAATTTTTTAAAAGTAGAAAAATGTAAGAATAAAATAATGGGTGGAGCAAAAGCAGGTATTATACAAAATGGAAAAAATGCTAAGGTGTCAACACCCATGGAGCCTGTATCAATTGAAAGTTTGGTTAAAACATTGGCTGCAATGGCTGTAAATAAAATATCAACAGTGCCAAATATGTTCCAATAGTAAGTAAGTTTTAAAGCATAACTTTTTTTATTTATTACAGCTTTGGCTACAAAAATACTTGTAATAGCTGTTAACATATCGCCAATACCTGCTATAAATGCAAACGGTTTGGGTAAAGCATTATGTAATGCAAGCAACACAAAAAACACACCAATTAACCTAAAAATATGCAGCTTAATTAAATTTTCAAGGGCTGTATGAAGCAATAAATTGGCATAAAATTTAGTATTATAAATAACTACAAAAAGTAAAAACGCAAACGGAAAAGTAGTAAACAAAAGTACTTTTGGTGGAAATAAAACTTGGTTAAACAAGCCCAAATTACTAGCCAAGGCAATGTATAATAAGTACAAAATAAAAAATACAACAGTACTTGGCAGTGCTAGTGGATAGTCAGTTTTATTTACATGTTTTTTTACAAATAATACCAATAAAATAAAAGGGATTGGTATCACCATCATAAACAATATTGAAATCCATTGTGGAACAAAATAGGGTATTAATGTACTCATTATTTTTCTGCTAAAATTTCTTTTCTAATCCTACTCAATGAAGTATCGGTAATGCCTAAATATGTTGCAATTTGTTTCAATGGTACATTTTGAACAATATCGGGTTTCGATTTGAGTAAATTTAAATACCTGTCCTTTGCAGGGTCAGCAATAATGGAGATGGAATGATTTTTTAGTTCAAAATAATTATTAACCAAACGGGTACGTCCAACCTCTCTAAAAGCTTCTATTTTAAACAACTTCATAAAGTTTTCGAAAGTAATTTTCCAAGCTACACAAGCAGTAATGGCTTGCACATTTTCACGACATTTAGTTTTTAAAAAATACGAATGCCAATCAATAACAATATCGGTAGCACTAAAAAACTTAGTGCTAATATCATTACCTTCTAAATCTATTACATACGAGCGAACATAACCACTTTCAATGAAGTAATAATAATTAGCAGTTGAATCTTCTTGTATCAAAAAATCGTTTTTGGCAAATTCAATTCTTTGGTATTGATTCAATATATTTTCAAGGTCATCTTTACTAAAGTTTTGCTCGTTAAAAATAGTTGTTAAAAAATGCTTTTCAGTCATGGGTGATACTCATTTTTATTAGGATGTAAACATGCATATAAAAGTTAAGGAAATCAATAAAAAATTGTTTTGTTGGTGCTAATATCAAACAATCTATTTTTTTATATATCCACTTGCTTACTGCTATTTATATTACTTGACTATGTTCTCTTTTAGAAAAACTTATTAAAAGCCATAATTCAAAGAATCAAGTCATGCAGCGCATCTCCTTTATTTGGCAACCAAGTTGGCTAATGGCAAGTAATCATTTATAGCCAAGAAGATGTAAATGTTCATTATTTCAAAAGTAATTCAGCATAAAAAGGTGCGGGAGCGTCATCCTGATTCCGCCATAGCGGATGAAGGAACTTTAATATGGTGTTGTTTGCTTTTCCCGCTCCTTATAAAGATGCTTTCCCGCTTTAGCAGGACAGGATGTTCCAATACTATCCTTAGAGTTAGTGAAGCGCTCTAAGGATTTAAAATGAATTGTAGTGTCCGATAGCTATCGGACTCCGACACGGGCTAATGGGAACGAGTTAAAAACTCTTTTTTCATTTAAAAAAGCCTTAGTCACCTTTGCTAAGAATCGGCTTCAGATTACGGATAGTAGGTTTTTATTAGTTATTTAAAATCCTATTATATTTTTATTCCATAGCTTTTTTGCAAAATTTAGAAATTCTTTTGGCCCATTTTTGAATTTATTGTCAATTTTATAATCACCTCCATAAAACTCTTTTTTTGAAACCTGTACTTTGTTTTGCCCTCTTAAACAATACTTTTGTTGACCTTCGTACATAATTATTTTCATGTCATACGGACTTACATCACTTCTACAACCAGTTTTATACATTAACCATATTTCTGCTATTCCATCATGGTTCAAGTCGGTTATTTGGAAGGTATTTTTTATGAAACTGACTTCAATATCAAAAGGACATTCTTTAATAAAGTCATAAATTTTCCAAGTTAAATAGGTACTGTCTTTATTAGTAATATAATGGTAAGTGTAAAGGGCAGCACTTTTGTAATCTTCCGATTTAGCATTTTTGCTGGTTGTTGTTCCAGTTTTAGTAGTAATAACAATATTATTGCCTAGCTTGTCTTTCCAACTAACAGCGGTTTTTATTTTGCCAGTAAACTTAATTTCTTTTGGAAGTTTAGTAATATCTAAATTAGTTGTTGGCAATTTACTTTGCCCATAAACTTGCAAGCAACTTAAAAGTACTATAATGTAAAAACCTGTTTTGTATATTTTATTCTTTTGTTGCATTTTTCATTGCCCTAATTAGTTGTCTTTGCTGTGGCTAATTCTTTGTTATTTTAAGCCTATTGATGTTGGAAAGTATTGTTACTGAAGAATTATTTCTATCAATACAAACATATTCATTACACTTATCAAACCCAATTAATTTTGTTTCTCTTTTCTAAAAAATTGTTTTGTTGGCGCTAATATCAAAAACTATATTTTTATACATTAGCTTGCCTATTGCTAGTGATATTATTTTACTATGTTCGCTTTTAGAAAACCTTATTAATGGCCATTATTCAAAAAATCGAGTCATGCAGTGCATCTCCTTTATTTGGCAACCAAGTTGGCTAATGGCAAGTCATCATTTACAGCCAAGAAGATGTCCATGTCCATTATTTCAAAAGTAATTCAGCATAAAAAGGTGCGGGAGCGTCATCCTGATTCCGCCAAAGCGGATGAAGGAACTTTATATGGTGTTGTTTGCTTTTTCCGCTCCTTATAAAGATGCTTTCAGCAAGACGTTTGTTCGTATTTTTTTTCTATCGTCCATTGTCTATAAACCAATCAACCTTTCCACCACATTACTATCCAGAGAGTTAGCGAAGCGCTCTAAGGATTTAAAATGAATTGTAGTGTCTCCGACACCGGCTAATAAAACGAGTTATAAACTCTTTTTTCATTTTAAAATCCGTAGTCCCTCTGCCAAGGCTTAGCTTCAGACTACGGATAGTAGCGTTGTAAAACAGGAACATTGATACGAATAATGAGTTTTAGTGCCAATGCGCCACCTGTGTTCATAGCCACAAATCAAGAGTCAAACAACAATAACCTATTACCGAAAAACAATTAATTATTTGCTCCTAAAAAGCGAACGGTCACCTTACTGCCTAAACTGAAATAAAATAATAATAAATGGTAATAAAGTATGAAAACTTACCTTAAAAAACACCTTTTGAGCTAATT
>JAIXSO010000038.1 GCA_027484685.1 Bacteroidota bacterium | reverse complement strand
CTTTTTTTCCTAAAAAGCCATCTATCAGAAAAGATGTAGAAGAAACAAATCCTGAAATGTTAATGTTGTTTGATCAACAACTTTCATTAGTGGCTTAAACCGAACTCAGGTTAATAAGAAAACTGCTACAACTGGCGGAGATATTAATGCTAACACGCCTTGCATATAATCCATAAATGAATTGAATTTTGCAATTTGCGGAGCCCATAAAACAGCAATTATCATAAAGAATATGGTAGAAATTTGTCCAACTTTTACCATTTGTGTTCCCGATAAATCAGGACGAACTTTTTGGATAATATCCATACTAATTAAAGTGCTTGCCGAGTTTAATGTGGCACTTACTGCTGATGCCATAGCTGCTAAAAATCCAGCAATGGTTAAACCTATTAAGCCTATTGGTAAATATTGAAACAAAAGGGTAGGGTAGGTAGCTGAACTATCAGTTAAATTAGGTAAAAGTTTGATGGCCATAATGCCAGGTATTACTAATAAAAATAAAACTGGGATTTTAAGCAAACCTGCAAATAATGCGCCTTTACGACCTTCGTCAATATTTTTTGCACTTAAAGCACGTTGTACAATAAATTGATTATTACACCAAAAATAAAATCCGAGTAGAGGTACGCCTAAAACTAAACCAAGCCAAGGCATACTCTTATCGGTATTTGGTAAAATTAAGTGAGTCATGGTTTCTGATTTTGAATTGGCAATGGCCCAAACTTCTGTCCATGAACCAGCATGTATGTAAACAATTACTGCTAAAGTAACAGCTGAAAAAAGTAAAATCAAGGTGTTAATTACCTCGGTTTTCATTACACTTGAAAGGCCTCCTAAAACTGTATAAGAAGCAGCAAATAATGCTAAGCCACCAATTACTAAATAAGGGTTTACATCTCCTGAAATGAATGAAATGGTTTTATATCCTGCATAAAGTGTTCCTGCAGTATCAATAAATATGTTTCCTATTAAAGTAATAATTGAAAAGTATAAACGGCTACGGTAATCGAAGCGCTTTTCAAAAAATTCGGGCATGGTATAAATGCCACTTTTTATGTAATATGGTAAAATAAAAATACAAAAAATTACGAGAATGACTGATGCCATCCATTCGTAATTAAATACTGAAAGGCCATTTGTATAAGCTCCTCCAGTTATAGCAACTAATGAGTTGCTTGAAATATTGGCTGCAAACATAGATAAGCCAATAACAGGCCAGGTCATTGATTTACCTCCTAAAAAGTATTCTTCTGATGTACTTTTTTTACCTGATTTGATTCCATAAATAATAATTCCGATAATGTAAATTACTATAATGGCAATATCTATTTGACTTATGTGCATGTGTTATTTTATTTAATTATAAAAATACAAAAAAGGAAACAAGTACCAAACCATTAGCCATGAACAATGAAAAAATGCTAAGGTTTGATACTTGATGTTTTCCTACTATTTATTTAAAACTACTCTTAGAAAGTTAAACGTAAAGTTGCCGATACTGAGCGACCAGCAATAGAACGAGCGCGGATAATATTGGTTTTGTTTTCAGCAATTGAGCCTTCTTCTGCTTCTGTAATGCCTAAACTATTTAATAAGTTATTAGCATTTAAAGAGAATATTAGGTTTTTAGCAATTGAGAAATTAGCGTAAGCATTGGTAATGGTATAAGCAGGCATAACTAATTTATTATCATCTTGCGTGTATGCTGCCATAGTTCCAATAAAGTTTAATCCTACAGCGTGTTTGCCTATTTTATAATTAGCAAATACTGTGTAAATTAATGGAGATTGGCGTCTTGGAGCATTACCTTTATTAGCACCAGAAGTAATTTCGGCTTTGGTTATTGTAGCACTACCTCTTAAATCAAAGTTTTTGGTAAATGAATAAACACCTTCCAACTCTAAACCAAATGATTGGTAATCGTTTTGAATTACATTTTGAGTAGTAGCTTCGTAACCACCTTCTTCGTTTACGCTAGCATAAAAACCAGTTACGAAAATACCACCTTTTTTAAATTTGTATTTGTAACCTAATTCACCTTGGTTAATTTTATCTAATGTAGCTCTTGCATCACCATTGGTTAAAATTGAGCTGCTAAATAAAATTCTATCAGCTTTAGCAGTAGCACCAGTGCTGTAACGGCCAAATACGGCTGTAGAATTGTTTAATTTATAATTAGCACCTACCGAGTATGATAAGTAATCGTATTTGTAATTTACCACTTGCGCACTTGTGTGGTTGATTGAAGAAACACTGATTTCGTTAGCAGTAATTTTACCATCATTGTTTACATCAATAGTTGATTGAGAAGCACCAGCAAATGAACCAGTAACTTTACCCATATCCCAACGTGCACTCGCATCAACCGATAAGTTTTTAAATTCGTAAGCCACACCTATGTTTGGAGCAGTAATATCGTATTTGGTATCATAGCTTCTTGTACAGCAGTTACCCCAAACAGGAACACCATATGCAAATTGACCATTTTGGGTTAATTTAGTTCCAAAAGTATCAATATTTAATGCACGAGTTCCATTACCATTTACGTCAGCTAAATATGAATTCCATAACCAAGCCATTGAAATATTTTGGTACGATTTGTAAACACCTCCATTAATGGTTAAGTTATCGTTTACTTTTTTCTTTACTTTAAAGTCGTTTGCAAATAAGTTGAAGTTTTTTAGTTCAGTATCGAACATATGGATAATCATTGCATTTTGACCAGTGTATGCAGTTCCATCATTAGCATAAGTTAAGTTAGCATTTGCCATACTTAAACCCATAGCGCTACCAACCGACTTTAACACTTCCGCGTTTGAACCAACTTGAGCTGGAAATGGAGCAATAAAACGTCCAGAGTTAATTGAAAATCTTCCACGGTTTTCTACTGTCCAACCTTCGCCTAAATCAAATACAAACTCAGCGCCAAAAGCTTTTGATTCTGGGTGCATACCATCTGCTACATCTACATTTCTTCTACCACCATCTACTCCTAAACCATTATTTTGCAACATATATGGGCTATGAATAGTTCCTGTTAATGCATCAAAACCATTCATTGATTTATAAGTTGGGTTGCTATTAGAGCCTGACACTTCAATAGGCATTGGCATGTATGCAGCAGCTCTATCATTTAAATATTTTAAGTAAATACGCGCATAACCTTTATTGAATTTTTTAGTCATACTTGCTTTAACTTGACCACCGTTATTGGCATTATATCCAGCAGTTCTCACACCTTCGCCTAAACGATAAAAACCACCAATATGGAAACTTAAATCTTTTGAAATAGGTGCACCATAATCAAAATCGGTTCTGTAATTATTGTAGTCTAAACCTAAAGTAGTTGCTACACTTCCACCTTCGGTGGCCCCTGTTTTGCTTATAAAGTTAATAATACCTGCAGGGCTATTGGTTCCTTGTGTAGATGCTGAACCACCTCGAATAGCTTCAATTCTTGATACACTTTGGTCTGCTCTTAAAAAAATATCAGCTGTTCCAAAAGCAATATCACCAAATTGTAAAACAGGTAAACCATCTTCTTGTAATTGTAAGTATTTTGAACCACCCGATGAAATAGGCACACCACGAACTGTGATGTTTGTATTACCATCTCCTGCCGAAGCTTCAGAGCGAATACCTGGAATAGCGCGGAATAACTCAGCCGTTGTTCTTGGGGCTGATTGCCACATTTGATCGGCTCTAATTGAGCTAATAGAAACACTTGACTCTAATTTTGATTTTGGGTTTGATACACCCGTAATTACTGTTTCTTTCAATCCCAATGCATCTGCCGATAATGTAAAGTTTTGAATACTGTTATCTGCAACAATATTTACTACAGCTTTTTCTTTTTCGAACCCCATTAAGTTGGCTGTTAAAGTTACTTCTGTTAGCCCTTTTGAGTCGAACGATAAAGTGTAGTTTCCATTTTCGTCAGTACTAACTGAATACTGTAAATCTGGAATAGAAACTACTGTTCCTAGTAATGCGGAACCTTTGTTGTCGGTTACCTTTCCTTTAATAGTTTTGTTTTGAGCTACAGCCATATTAAAGCTTAAGCAAAGCATGAAAAACATGCATACATTTAAGTAAATTTTTTTCATATCAATTTTTATTTTTATGTAAAACAACATTAGATTCAATGAGTTGAACTTCCTAATGCAACTGAATGCAAACGGTTGTGCAAACGTTTGTTGTTGATAAATTGACATTTTTTTGTCATATTTGAATAACATGAAGAGAATAACTATTAAGGATATTGCCAAGTATTTGAATATCAATCCATCAACGGTTTCGCGTGCTTTACGCAACCATTCTGATGTGAGTTCTCAGCTAAAAGAACAAGTTACTCAATTAGCTAACAAACTTGGTTATAAACCTAATTATGCAGCCATTAATTTGCGAAAAGGCAAAAGCAATACCATTGGTTTAATTATTCCTGAAATATCTACTTATTTTGCTCCTTCAGTAATTAGGGCTGTAGAGGATATAACTCACGATATGGGTTATAATTTATTGATTTTACAATCGAACGACAGTGTAGAACGCGAAATACAAAATGTAGAAATTTGTGCTCAGCTTGGAGTAGAAGGTATATTGATTTCGTTAACTAAAGAAAGTACAGATTTAGAGCACTTTTCGGAATTAGTTCATTTAGAAACACAAATCGTTTTTTTTGATAAAACCCTGCACGAAAACTATTGGCATAAAGTTACCATACCTGATAAAAAGGCCACTAGTGATGCGGTAATTTACCTAACTAGATTAAGCAAAAGTAAAAATATAGCAGGCATCTTCGGTGATGAAAGGTTATCTATAACCCAAGATAGGCTAAGCGCCTATCGTGAAACATTAACTGAACTAAAATATAAAATTGAAGAACCTAAAATTAAATTTGCTAGCAGTGCAATAGCTGCTGAAGAAGCATTTATAAAACTGTGGAGTTCAGCTTCAAAACCTCAAATGCTTTTTATTATGAGTGATGAGATTTTAGAAGGTGTGGCTAAAGCTATTTATAAACTTAAAATAAATGTTCCAGAAGAACTTAAAATTGTTGCGTTAAGCGATGGTTATTTGCCTAAAATACTTAGCTTTAATGTTCCTTATGTACAAACATCAGGGTTTAGTGTTGGCTTAAAAGCTGCGCAAACTTTGTTTGATTTAATTAAAGGAAAAATTCCTGAGCAAAAAAATCAATGTGTAGATACACCGTTAATAAAATAGACATAAAAAAAGCCGCTTCTAGCGGCTTTTTTGTGTAATTATTTGAGTTAGTTAACAATAAACTTAGTAGTATAACTTAAGTCGTTTTGTTCAACTTTAATAAAATAAACCCCTTTTACTAAATCATTAGCATTTAATTCAATTTCTTGTTCACCTGCAGCTAACTCACTTTGGGTAATGTTTTTAATAAATTTACCACTTAAATCAAATAGGTTAATATTTATATTTGATTTACTAATATTATTAAACGAGATAGTTGATAAACCATTGCTAGGATTGGGGCTAATGCTTAAATTAATATTATTTCTAACATCGTCTAAACCATTTACAAATTCTCCAATTTGAATATCATCAATAAAAGTATTGTTACCTCTTAAAGCTTGTAATTCAAATCTAACTCTAAAGTTTGTGTAAGTTTTATAAGGAGTTAAATCTAAGCTTAAAGTTTTCCATTGCGCAGCAGTAGGAACAAAAGCAGCTGTTCCTAATACATCAGCAGTTTCCATTTCTGAAACCGAAAATGTTTTAGCTAAAATTTCTGTTCTACCATAATTGTCGGATACAAAAATATTCAATTTATCACTAGAGTTGGTAAGTCTTCTGGCGTGAGCTACTTTAAAACGTAATGTAGCTTGAGATAATGCCGTAATATCAACATTTATAGTATGAAAAGCATTGCGTGTATTTAAAGTACTTGCAGCACCATTAGCATAGCTATTTATAAACATGCTTGTTCCATCGTTTGAACCTACTTGATAATTAACTTTCCAACCATTGTTTTCACTCATATAATTTTCAATAAACCAATAAGGTGTATTGCCATTAAAGTCAATTAAGTAAGGAGCTTTAATTGATGCTGGAGTTAAAATTTTATATGTACCATCAGCATTTAAACCTGCTGCGCTTAAGTTATTTGTAGAGTAAATGTTTGATCTAAAGGTTTGCATTAAACTTTTCATCCTTGTTGATTGGCCTTCTGTAAACATATCCATACAAGTTCCATCAGCATAATCCATATAGTTTTTAATATTATCTGGTAAATCAGGAACATCGTTGGTGCAAGAATTTTGGCTGTTAGGACAACCGCTTGTAGATGCTGCTACAGGAGGTGTATCGCACACTTGATCGCCTTGTGAAGCACAATTACTTGAAGTACCGCCTACACAACCACCTTGAAACGGATGAAATAAACCACACCAATGGCCTGCTTCGTGAGTTACTGTTCTTCCTGCTTGGCTAGTTTGGGCAACACCCGTGTTGCCAATTTGGTCAGCTCTTACTATAATTCCATCTGTGCTTGGTCTTGATGTTCTCGAAAAAGGAAATTGAGCATAACCTAAAATTATAGAGCCCGATGGGGCTGAAGAGCTGTTAATTACATTAACTACCCAAACGTTAAAGTATTTATTGCTATCCCAATAGCTTAAAGCTTTGGTTACATCGGTTCCATTATCAGTTTCAGAGGCATTGTAAATTCTGTTAACACCATCAGTTGGGTTTCCATTAGGATCTATTTGTGCTAATCTAAATTCAATTTCAGCATCAGCAGCGCGGCTATCGGTACTTGTTCCTCCTTTAGTTCCTGCCATCTTTCTAAAATCTTCATTCATAACTCTCAATGCATCATTTACTTGTGCTTGCGAAATATTTTCGAAACCATATTTATGTATTACATGAAAAACTACAGGCACATATATTACAGTTCCTTTTTTTGCCAAGCTTAATTGAGAGGCATATTGACGTGCAAGTTCATTACCACGTTCTTCTTCAACTTTTAATAGTGGATTTTCTTGTATAGATTTTACATAAAGCTCGTCTGTAATACAAGGCACTACAGTTTGTGCAAAGCTATTTATTGAAAACAATAAAAATGCTGCAATTAAAATTCTCTTCATTTACAATTATTTAAGTTTGTAAATAAAGTACTAAATTTTTAAATTATAAACTGTACTTTGTTTGAAGTGAGTAAAATTCTAAAATAAACTAAAAAGTCACGAAGCTATTTGAGCTATTGGTAAACCTTATTTAAAAGGTAAAAGTCTACCAAAACCAAGGCGGCCATGGCTTCTACAATTGGCACTGCGCGCGGAACCACACATGGGTCGTGCCTGCCTTCAGCCTTAAAATCAATGTTTTCAAAGGCAGAATTGATGGTGTTTTGTTTTTGTTTGATGGTAGAAACTGGTTTAAAAGCGGTTTTAAAAATAATATCCATTCCATTACTTATACCTCCTTGAATGCCGCCACTGTGATTGGTTTGTGTTACAATTTGTTCATTATTGAATACAAATTCGTCATTATGCTCGCTTCCTTTCAATAACACACTTTCAAAACCGCTACCTATTTCAAAACCTTTGCAAGCGTTGATACTTAACATGGCTTTTCCTAATTCCGCATGTAATTTATTAAAAACAGGCTCGCCTAATCCCACAGGAACACCTTTGCAAACACAAGTAATTATTCCACCAACTGAATCGCCTTCGGCTTTTACTTGCTCTATTAAAGCAATCATTTTATTGGCAGTTTCAGTATTTGGGCATCTTACTATGTTTTGTTCAGTTAAATTAAAATCTATTTCGTTAGTAGCAGTTTCTAGCTTAATATTATAAATTTGATTTACAAATGCATGTATTGTTATTCCTACCTTTTGTAAAATCATCTTGGCTACCGAACCTGCTAAAACTCTTGCTACAGTTTCGCGTGCTGATTGGCGGCCTCCGCCTCTATAATCTCTAATGCCATATTTTTGTTGGTAAGTATAATCGGCATGCGATGGTCTGAAAACATCTTTTAAATGTTCGTAATCAGCTGATTGTTGGTTTGTATTTTTTACAATAATGGTTAAAGGAGCACCGGTTGTTTTTCCTTCAAATAATCCACTTAAAATTTCAAATTCATTGTCTTCAATTCTTTCAGTAGTAATTTTTGATTGGCCAGGTTTACGTTTATTCAAATCAGCTTGAACTAATTGGTAATCAAATTCAATTTGAGGTAAAACACCATCTATTACTACACCCAAAGCATTACCATGGCTTTCGCCAAAAGTGGTTATTTTAAAAATATTTCCAAACGAGTTACCTGCCATAATTTTAAACAAAAGTAAAGTTTTATTGCATAAAAAAAGCGACTACTTTAAAGGGTAGTCGCTTTTAGTTTTATAAAGTAGTTAGACTTATTTTTCGTCTAATTTTTTCATTTCTTCGTTATAGATTTGCTCAAACTTCATTTTGTCGTAATCTACAGCTAATTTAGCTTTGTCTGAAAGTTTGCTTTCCATAGCAGTTTTCAAAGCATCTTTACTCATTTCTACTGCTACATAAGTTGTAAACGAACCATCTTTTTCGCGAACAGTTTTTTCGCAAAGAATTTTCACATCGTTTAATTGTTGGTTGATGATTTCACGGGTTAAATTATTGTATTTACCTTTCATTTCTAAACCACCATTGGTTTGATATTCATCTACATATCTATCAGTTACCGATTTTACTTTAGTTTCTACTAATCCAGATAATCTTTGTTTAGCTACTACTAAAGCTTTTTCGCGCGATAACGATAAGTCAGAACTTTTTTGTGATTGTGTGGCTCTAAAAGCGGTTTCGGTTGAACTTCTGTACTCATCGCAAGGTAAGTTTAAAACTTCCATTCCTGAGTCTTTGTCAACAGTGGTTTTAGCACCTTTTTTCGATTTACAAGATACAGCTGCTACTACTAATACGGCAGCAAATACATAAATAAACTTTTTCATAATTTTTAGTTGTTTTTTTTGCAATTAATAAATTTTTTTTAATACTTCCAATTGTTGTGCCAAACTTATTATAAGTTTAATTTTAATTGGCAAGTGCTTAATTTGTTGTTGTTTATATTGATTTTGTTTGTTGTTTTATTCTTCGGTATTGTTAGTTAAGCCCATTTCTTTTAGTAAATCTACATAAAGTTCATCGTCAAACTTACGAATTAGCTTTTGATATGAATCGTACGAAGCGGCACTTTCAGTAGCTTTCAGGCCTTTTACTCCGTTAAAGTTTTTAGTAAAACTTGGTGCTCTTCTATTTTCATTAAGTACAATTGTTGCATCTAAATAAACTACTTGCATATCATATGCTACGTTTCCTTTGGTGGTGTTAGCTTCGATGGTTAAATAATAGTTAGCTTCATTTATATTATTGGTAATGCTAACGCCATTTTGTAATAAATAACTTTTTATAGCACTGGCTAAAAACTGTTCTTTTGTTTTTACATTAAATGCTTTTTCGTTTGATTTAATAATTACAAACAAATTTTCAGTTTCTATTTCAATGGTGTTTTCGCAATTTACCTTTTTATATAAATCAATTGCCAATAAGTTATTCGATTTAATGTATTCGTTAAACAAATCGTCTTTATCAATACTTATTTTAAAACTGTGTACTTTACTTTTGGTTCCAAAACTATTTATTTTAAAATTTAAATTTCCATTTTCGTTAGCTGTTTTGTTGTTAGTTTCAATAATGGCTTGGCCACTAACTACTTTTATTACGAAAGGGAAATTGGTAATGGGTTTTAAACTTTGTTTGTTTTGAATATTTAAGCTTAGTATATAATTGTTTAATTGATAGGGTTTAAGCTTAATATGCTGACTTGGTGCTTTAATGTTAATTTGAGCGTAAAAATTACTCACATTTTTGTAAGCATCCTGATACAGTGCATTTATTTGCTGCTTTAGTTCTATATCATATTCAAAGTACAAGTAGTTTTGAATTTGATTGGTAGCCATAAAATAATAGTTCAAACCTTGTTTGTAATTGCCTCCATTAACACTTTCCATTCCTAGCATTACATAGTTTTTAGCAATTTGTAAAGCTGAATTTGCTTTATCCTTTTTGGCTCGGTAATAGGCCTTTTTACTTAGTCTGTAGTAAACCCAATATTGGTGTTTGTCTTGCCAACTATCAACTAATTCGTAGCCTTCTAGCTCTTTAATGGTTTCGGTAGTTACAGAGCTAATATAGCTTTGTTTTACCTTTTGATTTATTTCAATGGTTTGTAACGAAGTTTGGCCAATTATTTTTACTGTAATTTCATTAGCCAAACTTTGCAAAGCCTTACTTTTTGCAGCTTCCATGTAATTATCAAGTTTTTTATCGGCATAGGCTATGCCAACAAAAAAATCTGAATTGATTGGATATTTCAAAATCCATTCAGGTTTTTCTGTTTGAGCTTGTGTATTTATTTTAAACAAAACAAATGCACAAACCAATAGGTACTTAATAATTGCTTTCATGGTGTTATTTTTTTCTATTATCAATTTCAGCTTTTATTTCAGCAGCTTTTTTAAAGTCTTTTTTCTCAACAGCATTTTTCTTTAGTAATTCTAATTCTTCAATGCTAAAACTGGCATAATTACTGGTAGCAGGAGCAGCATTTTGTTTGGTTGGTTCGTAATTATAATTACTTACACTTGGGCTGTATTTATCAAAAAAAGCACTGGTAGCTTTTGAAATGCCACTTTGAAATGCAGTTTTCCAATTTGCTACAGGGTCAGTTGGAGCGCTCATGTCTCTAATCAATAAACAAATATTTCCAATTAAAGTAACAGTACTTGCAGTTGTGGCTGCATCCGCTTCTTCACTAGCACTTGCTATTAACATTGGAAACACGCTCATGTATGCGTACGCAGCTGGCCCACTAGTTGCAGTTTCAAAAGTACCTTCAAAATCTATCCTTGCCATAAAATCATTTTTTGGTGCGTAATAAAATTGTAATGAACCTACACTTAAGTATTTGTGTGTGTTTTCTAAATAACCACTTTGCATATTATATGAAGTTCCGTAATAGGGAATTACCACTAGCTCAGCATTTATTTCATTTGCAAAGTCAGCATATTTATCGCGTGAGCTTTTGGTGTCTTCCAATGGCAAGCCAGAACGAGTAAATAAGTTTACAGTGGTATTGTAATCAATTACTCTAAATCCCCTTGCAGTAAAATCATTAGCTATTAATTGCCAGTTGTAATTTCTCCAATATTCAGGGTCTTGCATGGTAATGGGCATTCTGTTTGGAATAATAGCCACTGTGCGCATTTTTACTTTATCTGGAGAAATACTTTGTTCAGAATAAAGTCTAGCAGTAGAGGTAGTGCTTGAGCATGAACTGATAGTTACAATTATCAGTGCAGCTAACCAAATGGTGTAAAATTTAATTTTCATATCAGTTTAGTTTACGGTTTTTTAAGTTTGTTTATTTCTTTTTGAATTTCATCTGCTTTCTTGTAATCTTCAGCATCCATTGCCTTTTTAAGCTCCTCTTCTAAATCTTTTACCGATTTTTTAGCTGGTTGTTTATTGCTGTTTTCTGTTGTTTTATCTTTTTTCTGACTTGCTCTTTTGTCTATTTCTTTTTGTATGGCTTCTGCCTTGGTATAATCTTCAGCTTTTAAAGCAGCTTCTAATTGTTTCTTTAATTCTTCGGTGCTTAGTTTGGCATATTTATTTTGCTCAGTTCTTTTAGTTATTTCAGCTTGAATATCATTTGCTTCATTATATTTTTCTGATGCAGTAGCTTGGTCTAAAAGTTTTTTAAGTTCTTCATCATTGTATTTAGCGTAGTCGGTTTTTACTATTGGAGGGACTTCTTTTGTCTTGTAATTGCCCTCGGCAGTCGGTAAGTTGTAATTTGGCACAATTTTGTAAGAAGTTTCAGCATTCTGTTTTTGTTCTCCAAAATGATAGCTCAAGCTTAAGGAAGGTAACATCCATAAGGGGTTATAATCTCCATCAATTACTTCTAATAAAAAAAATACATCTAAGTGTTGAACCAATCCTATGTCAAATCCATTTTTAAATTCGTATCCCCCACCAAGTGCTAAGCCAGGCAGAATAGGTGTTTCTTCAAATTCATCCTTGTTGGATCCTGTTGGTAAGTTTACATACGGCCCAAATTTTAAATACCCGTTTTCAGGTTTATATCTAAACAATCCAGAAAGTCCCAAAATACTAAGGTTTTCGTCCCCTTCATCATAACTCATTTTTCCGAAATGAATACCTGGTCCAAAACTTAGGCTATTCGATAAGTTTAATCTATAACTCGCTCCTATCCAAGAGCGTGCATCACCGATATTAATTTGAAATGGTTTTTGACCTTTATTTAAACTTATAGGTTTATTTGTACTTGTAGTATTATTTTTTGGCTCTTGCTTGGTCTCAGTTTTTTTATAAAATAAATCTGAGTTTTGAGCCAACAAACTATTAATTGCTAATAATGATGTAATTATGGTAGTTTTTAGTTTCATTTTTATTTTAGTTACACTTGTTTAAATATTTTTGAATTTGGTCGTAATCGTCTACACTGGTTTCAGTGCGCATATAAATGGTTAAATGCATTTTTCCATCTTTACATTTTTTGTTATTTACTAATAATTTTCCTAGTTCTCGGTGTAAGTAAGGGTAGGTGTTGTTGTATTTTAAACCATCATTTAGCAAAATTTCAGCTAGTTCGGTTTTGTTTAAATTGGCTTGATAAGTACCCATAACATAATATGGCAAATACATGGCAGGCCAAAGTTGGTTAACTTGTTTGGCTAGGTCGGCAGTGGTTTTGCTAACTCCATAATCAAAAAATGTTTTATAAAACTGAGCAAATACATACACATCGTTGCTCGAAAATTGAGATGCACTTATGCCTTGCATGCCACCTAAAACAGTTTGCAATAATTTTTCAACTTGAGGAATTTTTGGTGTATAAATTAATGCATTGATACAAGCCTCTATAGCAGCATGGTTGTTAAGTGCCGATGCTTGAGTTTTTGCTATTCCATACCAAACCCTGGCATCTTCAGGATATTTGTTCGATAAAAAAGTAAGTAAATCTAATGCTTTATTGTCTTCATTATTTATCATTAAATAATTGGCGTTTAAAAGCATTATATCTAGATCTGAACTGTTGAGTTTTTTAGCAATTTTTATGGCAGCCTCAGCTTCTTCATTGTTTTCTAATTGTAACAAAAACTGTGCTTTATAATAATAGGCCAAATAAAGTTTTGGCGATGTTTCTATCATTTCATCGCAGTAGTTTATTCCATTTTGATATTCAGCTTTTTTTCTTGCTCTAGCTGGGTCAAGGCCAAATATTGGAAAGGTTTTAGCCAATGCTTTCACCTTATCTAGCTTGTTATAAACCTGAATTGGAATGTCTGATAAATCGGCTTTTGGATTGTTAGAGGCTTGTAAAAGGCTATTGCCAATATTGAATGAAGCAGTAATTTTTTTAGCTAATTCGCTTTGTAGGTTAAAAAGGTTATTTAAACTTCCATTAACTGAATTGCTACTAATTACTTGTCCTGTAGTTACACTTACAGTTCGTGTACTAATTTTTACCGTTTCGTTAAGTGCTGTAATTGATCCAAATACAAAATACTGAACACCTAAAAGTCGCCCTGTTTCAATGGCTGTTTTTTCATCAACCAAACCTGAGTTTTGAAGTTTTACCTCCTCAATAATTTTGTTTAAATACTCGCGTTCAACTACTCTTACAGTGTGGTCGTTAGTAAGTATTTCAAAAATAGCTTCAGTACAACTAGCGCCTAAAAAGTCCTTTTCGCTTCCACCGCCAAGTGTTTTAAAATTGGCAATAGCCACTGTTATTGGTGCTGATGCAAAAGCATTTACAGAAAAAAGTAGCAGGCTTGAAATATAAATTTTTAGTAAAGTGTATTTCATAGGTAAATATTGTAATATTTACCGCAAGTAAGTACAATTTAAAAGTATATCCTATACCTATAAGTAGGTATTTTGCATTAATTTCTTGTTAAACAGCTGGTTGGTAGTTGTTTGTGTTTGGCTTGTTTTCCTAGTAGCTTGGTTACCAAACTAGTTTTTCTTTGTTCAAAAACGCATTAATACCTTTCTTGCAATCGTTGGTTTGGCGCGCATAAGCGTTCATTTCGGCAGCATAGTTCAAGGCATCAATTAAACTTCTGTTTTGCACTTCGTCAATCATTTGTTTGGTTAAAGCCAAGCTTTGTCCTGACGCACCTTTGCACAATTTTTGGGCAAAATTGAACACATGTTCTTCTATTTCTTCAAAGTTTACCACTTCGTTTATCAATTGAAAGTTTTTAGCTTGTTCAGCAGTTAAAATTTCGGCTGTCAATAAAATGCGTTTAGCTGTTTGTTCGCCAACTTTGCGCAATAAAAATACCATTACTATAGCTGGTACAAATCCAATTTTTACTTCGGTGTAAGCAAATTTACTATCGGTTGTAGCAAAACAAAAATCGCAAATGGTAGCCAAACCACAACCACCAGCCAAGGCAGCACCTTCTACTTGCGCTATTACTACTTTTCTCGATTGGTAAATCATGGCAAAAAGTTCCATTAAGTTTTTACTATCGGCTAAGTTTTCATCGTAAGTATTGTTTTGCATGGTTTGCAAACTACTTAAGTCAGCACCACTACAAAAAGCCTCTCCATTGCCTTTAAATACTATAACCTTGCAGTTTTCATCACTTTCGGCTTGCACAAATACACGTTTTATTTGTTGCACAAAATCAAAACTTAATGCATTGCGTTTTTCGGGGCGGTTTAAGGTAATATAACCTACACGTTCTTTTACATGGTATAATACTAAATCGTTCATGGGTTTTGGATTGGTTTTATGGTTCAATATTAATGGTAATTGCACCTTTTTCAAGCACATTATCAGCTAAAATATTTTTTGTTTTTAAAAATTTTGCAATGCTTTGAGATTGAAGATTATTTAATTTAGAACTTATAACAATAGGTGTGTTACTTGCTAGTAAATTGGTGTCAATAAAAATTTTTTCGGTTAAAATATTGGTATAATTGGGCAGTATTTTATTTCCAATATTTACATTGAGTTGGTTAATGTTAACTTGTAAATTTTGGCTAAAAGTAATGGTATCAACTTTGGTTATGCCGCTTGCCCAAATATGTTGTTGCAAATGAAAATGAAATTTATCGGGATTATGCAATAAGCTGCTATCAGCTATAATGGTACTTTGTGTGCCGTTTACTATTTGCATAGCCAAAGTTTTATTGATATTATAAATGGTAATAAACTTTTGATTTTCTATTTTAAAATCTTCGTAAGCATTTACTATAAAAACCATGATAAAAAAGAACAGGGCATTTTTAGCTAAATATTGTTTGCGTGTAATAAAATAATTGCATGTATATGCTACCGCAATAAAAATTAGAATGGTTTCTATTTCGGTAATTTGAATACCAGTAATATACGAAAATGGGAGCTTTTCGAGCCAAAGCACAATGATATTGGTAGAATAAATAAGCCATTTTACTACAAAACCAAAGCACAAAGCTAAGTAACTGAAAATTGGAATAAGTTGGGCTAAGCCAGCTGCAAATATCATGGCTATGGCCACAAAAATAATTATTGTAGTTAAAGGAATAATAAGCAAATTACTGGCTAAAAAGTAAACCGGAAACTGATGGAAATACAATAATCCCAAAGGAAAAGTAGCTAATTGCGCAGCTATAGAAACCGAAATAATATTCCAAATTTGGTTGCTTATCCAATACTTAAAAGTAAACCATTGTTTAAAATATTTTTGAATACTTACTATACCAAATACTGCTAAAAAACTCAATTGAAAACCAACACTTGCTAGCATATTGCTATCAAACAAAAGCAGGGTAAAAGCCGATGCGGCTAGTGTGTTATAAATGTTTGGCTTATTTTTTACCATATTGCCAAGTGCAACAAAACTAAACATAACACTTGCACGTAAAATAGAAGGCGAAAGCCCGCAAAGCAGGGAGTAAGCCCAAATTATTAGTAGTGAAACAATGGCTTTTATAATGCGTTGGTATTTCTTTTTATCAAAATATTTGAGCACTAAATTAATGAGCCAAAAAATTAAACCTACATGCATTCCGCTAACAGCTAAAACGTGCAATGTTCCTGTATTGGAATAAGCTCTTACTAATTCTGGGTCTATATCATCATCGTAGCCATAAAGTAGCGCTTTAGATATGGCAATTTCTGAACTGCTTTTTACATAAGTAAGCAACGTTTGGTTAAAAAAAGCTTGAGCTTGGTAAGCTATTTTCCATAATATATTTCCTCCATTTTCATCAATAACAATAAAGTTTTTGGCGGTTAAATAAGCTTGCCTATATATTTGATTAAATGCCAAATACCGTTTATAGTTAAACTCATAAGGGTTTTGTGGTCCTTTAATTTCTTGGCTTGTATTTTTTATCAATAACCTACTTCCGTAGCCAAGTTTGCTAAGCAAGCTCGAATCTTTTTCAAAATAAAGCATTACATAACCATCAACTTGTGTGGTTGAATTAGGGTTTACAGCTTGTAAAACCTCCGCTTTGCATTTAATGGAGTTTTTTCTAAGTAGGGGAGGTTCGGTTAAAGTTACTGCCAAATATTGGCTTTGGTAATTGGTAAAATGCTGTTGGTAGTTTAAATGATTATGACTGTTATGTAATACAATTCCTACTAAGCCAAAAGTTAAGTTAAAAAAAATTCCAAAAACGATATTGTGAAATTTGAATTGAAAAATTTTCCAGCATAATAAAAGTATTGAGCTGCTTAATATTAAAGCAATTATGCTTACTGTTAATGGGGCAGGAAAAAACATGTTTATACCAACTCCAATGGCCATTGGAATAACAATGCGTACAAACGGTATTTGATGCCAGTAACCTGCTAACACAAAAACAAATTAAATAAAAATGAATAAATATTACATACAAATAAATAAAAAAGTGTATAAAACTGTTTATTAATCAAATCAATATAGCAATTTGAATGTTATATAATTGCATAAACAAAGAAACAGATATGGCTTACAATTACTTATTACTTATTCACAGTTGGTTGCGTTGGGCTTTTTTAATAGCCGCACTATACGCAATAGTTCGCTCTTTAAACGGAAAATTGGGTAACAAACCTTTTACCAAAGATGATATTACTGCTGCCAAAATTTTAATAGCACTTACGCATACTATGTTGCTTTTGGGTTTAATACTTTGGTTTGTGAGCCCTAATGTACAAAATGCATTGGCTCAAGGCGCAGGTGTGTTTATGAAAAATAAAGATATGCGCTTAATAGTATTAGAACATCCTTTAACCAATGTTATAGCTGTGGCTTTAATTCAAATTGGTAGAATAAAAAGCAAGAAAGCTTACGAAGATGCAGTTAAACACAACCGTAGTTTAATATATTATGGTTTGGGTTTATTGTTAATTTTGTCGCGCATTCCGTGGGGCACATCGCCATTGTTTAGAGGAATGGAATAATTTTTACGAATAAAAAAAGGGAGCATTTATTTTTAAATGCTCCCTTTTTTGTGGGGTAGTTTTTGTGTTTTTTTAGTATTCTCAACTATTTACATGTTTAGCAAAGCTTATTAATTAGTTCTATCCTTTGCTAAGCTCAAGCGCACAAAACTACGAACAGTAGGATACTTAAAAATCTATTATAATTCATTCTAAAAATACAATAAACAGAGAAATGATATTATTATATATGAAATTATAATAATTTTCCCTATTAACCTATCCTTTTTTGATTCATCTTTATATCTTTCAATTATTTGCAAATAGCGTTTGCTTTTTACAAATGTAAAATAAAAAATCACCATCGTACCACCTCCAAAAAACAAACTAAATAACCTTGAAGGTAATATCACTAACAAGTTAATTCCTAAATTTCCGCAAATAACAATAAGATTGAACCCCAATATAACAACCAAATTAATAACAGCTCCATATTCAGCTATATCAGCCATTGTAGTTTTTAGGTTCAATAAATAAAACCTATAATATAAGTAATCTAAAATTCTCATCTCTTTTTGGGTGCAGGTGGTAAATATCTATCAAAATAGTCATAAAAATGCCCCGCTCTCTCAAGTGTTAAGCGCAGCGACACTTGTGAGGCAATATAAAATAAGTTTGTAACTTATTTCTTCGCTGATTCAAATGCGCTGTCATGCTAATCTGTTAACAAATATAATTTACAACATTGATTTTTTGTATTACAAGTACTTATTACGTTAACTACATTTTTTAAAATCACACTTTCTAAACTATCGCTATTTAGCTTTAATCACTTTATTATCTGTTACCAAGTAAATAGCTGTTGCTTGTTTGTTTTCTAAAATTTTTAAACCTGTAAAATCGCTAAACGCGGGCAATACTGCAAAGTGTTCTGCAAAATAAAAGCAAGGTAAACTTAAGTTTTGTTTGGCTTTGCCTTTAAGCCTTACTCCTGGGTGTAAATGCCCATAAATATTATAAAAATCTGCTTTAGGTATTGGTTCGTGGGTAAAAATAAAAGTATTTTCTATCCATTCAGTAACTACTTGAATGCCCATTTTTTCAAAATGAGTTTGTTTAATAATATCGTGATTGCCTTTTATTAGTACAAATTTTACTGAGCTGTTTGTTTTTATAATTTCTTGAAATTCAAATACTTCTGAATTGTAATCAGAGTGAAATAAATCACCCAAAAAATAAACTTGTTTTGGTTTTAGCGCGTCAAGTAATGCAGTAAACTTATCAAAATCGTTGGTGGCAATGCTTTGGCTTAGCGCAATGCCATTTTTTCTAAAATGAGTGGCTTTACCAAAATGCAAATCACCAAGAATAAGCGTTTGTTGCTCTTCCCAAAATATTGCTTTTTGAGGCAATAATCTAAAAGTTTGGTTAAAAACAGAATGGATTACATTATCCAAATTTACGCTATACTTTGGGTTTTACGTTTGCTAAAATAATAAAACATAATGGCGCCAACCAATATCATAGAAGTAGAAATAAGTTCGGCCTGAGTTGGATGAAAACCAAAAATATTATAAGTAGTGTTAACCCTTATTTTTTCAATAATAAAACGCTCAATGCCGTTTATTATCATGTAAAAACTAATTAAAGTTCCTGGTTTGGTAAACTTGGCTCTAAATTTCCAAAGTCCAGCAAACATTAAAATGCAAACTATGGCTTCGTATAAAGCAGTTGGAAAAACAGGATTTGGTAACATGTAGCAATGTGTGCCTGTGCAATTACTCATTTGAACACCTGCTTTTATTACATTATTGTGGTAATTAAAACCCCAAAACCAATCGGGTAAAAAACTAAATCCTTCAAAATAAATGGCTCTCACATTTTGAATTCCACCAAATTCATGTGCATAGTAATCGCTGTAAAGCGGCAATACACTTGATTCGAAGTAACCGGGAGCTGCTTTAAACATTTCGCCTGCAGCATTTAAATGGTAAGCCGAGTTAATTACACCCCAATCGCCATCGCCACTTAAATGGCAGCCAATACGCCCAATTCCGTAAGCTAACATCAATCCTGGTGCAATAGCATCCGAAAGGTGAATGGGGTCAATTTGATTTTTGCGTGCATAAAAAATGACACTTGCCGCAGCCACAATTAAACCACCATAAAAAGTTAATCCACTAAACGATATCAAAGAATTAATTGGATCAGCTATTAGTTCATCAATGTTTTCTAAATTATGAAAAATTTTAGCTCCTAAAATGCCCGAAATAGCTGCAATGAATAAAATATTCCACATGTGGTTATGCGGATACATTTCTCGAATAACTTCTCTTGGTTCTTTATCGGCTAATTTTTTATTGGCTGCATAAATGGTGTAATAGCCATACGCACCACCAATAATTAAACCTACAAAACTGCCTTGCATTGATAAAATAAAATCTTGTGGATTTTGAACCAACGAATCGTAATTGGTTAAAGCTTCAAAAAATTTGAAACCAATAAACGACCAAGAAAGAATGGCAAAAAAAGTTTCGGTTGAAGTAGCTTTTTTATCAACCCAAACTGTGGTTTTGGTTGGGCTTAATAAACCTAAACCTTCGCGTCTTTTTAACTCGTTAACGGCAGTAATAAAAGCGCCTGCAAACGATAATCCAAGCATTAAACCAAAGGTTTGAATAGGCAATGGAATGTTTAAACCAAAAAGGTCTCTTAATAAATCACTTAACGATGCGTACATGAAGGTTTAGGTTTAATTTTTATAAATTATTTTGATTTTAAAGTTAGGTAACCAATTAGTTTATAAACCAATTTGGCCATGGTATATTCGGTTAAAATATTGCCTTTTACTGGCGCAATTTCTACCACATCAAAACCAACAATATTTTTAGTAGCAATTACTTTTTTCAAAAACTGAATGGTTTCGTTCCATTGCATTCCGTTAGGCTCGGCAGTTCCTACAGCAGGCACAATGCTTGGGTCAAAACCATCAGCATCAATGCTAATATATACGTTTTCGCCAAGTGTAGCCAATGCTTCATCTGCCCAATTTGGGTTATTGCGAATTTGGTGAGCATAAAAAGTATGTATATGGCTCGATTCTTTAATTAGATTAGCTTCTTCAATGCATTGAGCTCTAATTCCAATTTGGGTTAAAGGAACTCCTAATTCTTGCACACGGTACATAACACTTGCATGGCTGTAAGGATTATCGTTATAACTTTCGCGTAAATCGCTATGCGCATCAATTTGTAATACATGCACATTTGGCGTTTTAGCTTTTACCGCTTTTACGCAACCTAAGCTAATGGTATGTTCTGCACCTAAAGTAACCGGAAACTTATTATCACTAATTAATTTTGCAGTTTCTTCTTCAATTAATTTTACCGCTTTTGCATCTACTTTGTTTTTAAAATCCATAGGATGCAAAGTGCAAATACCGCCCAATTTGTAACTTTCTTGGTCTAACTCTTCATCAAAAAGCTCTACATATTGGCTCGCTTTAATAATAGCAGCCGGGCCTTTATCTGAGCCACTTAAATAACTTGAAGTGTATTCGTAAGGAGCTGATTGAATGACATATTTTGAATTTTTGTAGCTACAAAATTCTTCTTCGGCTATGGCCAAAAAGTTTTTTTTATGGTTGTAAAATTTCATATTATCTAAAAAATATTGTTGTTAAAAAATACTGGTTGGTACTGGAAACTCGTTGTTGATATCGGTTAAAACCAATGGAGTTGAAGTGGTAATACAAATGGTATGCTCAAATTGGGCCGATAGTTTACCATCAATAGTTCTGGCAGTCCATTTGTCTTTTTTATCTACTTTAGCTCTTGCTTTTCCTGCATTTATCATTGGTTCTATGGTAAATGTCATTCCTGGAACCATTTCTGGTCCTAAATCTTCAGTTCGGCAATGGCCAACTTCGGGTTCTTCGTGAAATTTAATACCAACACCATGTCCGCAAAATTCGTAAACAACTGAATAACCAAAAGCACTTACATATTTATCAATGGCATTGCCAATAAAGCCAATTCTATTGCCCGCTTTGCATTGACCAATGCCAATAGCCAAACTTTCTTTGGTTACATCAATTAATTTTTGAGCATATTCGCTCACTTGGCCTACAGTAAACATTTTGGAAGTATCGCCATAGTAACCATTTAAAATGGTGGTAACATCAATGTTTAAAATATCGCCATCGCGCAATACGTAAGGTCCTGGAATTCCGTGACAAATTACATCATTAACCGAAATACAAGTTTCTGCAGGATAACCTCTGTAGCCCAAAGTAGCTGGAATAGCTTTGTTATCGCGCATAAATTGGTTACAAATATCGTTTAGGTATTTGGTAGTCACTCCTGTTTTTACAAATGGAGCCACAGTTTCTAATGTTTTGGCTGCCAATATAGAACTGGTTTTAATTCCCTCTATTTGCTCAGGAGTTTTTATTATTATTTTTTTCGACACAGTATAAAAATGCTTTCTAAATTTTCGGCTGCAAAGTAAAGTAATTTATAGGCTATTCCAATCATAAGTTTGGTCTGCTTTTTTAGAAATTATATTAAATAATTGCTTGGCAATAAATAACCAATTATGTTTGTTTTAAATTCTATTTTTATGAAAAACAAAATACAAAAATTTTTAGGTTTGGCTAGCTTGGCAGTTTTAAGCAATCAGGCCATTGCCCAAAACGATGTTTCTAGCTTTATTCGCGCGGGTAAAGACGAAGCTAATAAACTAGTTGGAGCTTATTTACAGCCTGTTACGCGTGGATTGGCTAGTGGTGTAAACGATGCTTGGTACAGCACAGCAAAACCTCTGGGATTGTTGGGTTTTGATATTAGAATGGGAGTAGGAGGGTCGTTTGTTAGAGATGACTCAAAAACTTTTACTTTAAACGGTATTGGTACAAGTACAGATCCTAATAGTCAAGTATTATTAACTCCTGTGGGTGGAACTGGCGATACCAAACAACCAACTATAGCAGGCGATGGTTCAAGTACACGTTTTGCAGTTTCGGTTTTAAATCCATCAAGTATTGGTCCGCAACGTATTTATACTGATACCATTGCGGCATTCGAAGGTAAAAATAGTCCAATTTCGCTTGGTGCAATGCCATTTTTACAAGTTAGTTTGGGTTTATTTAAAAATACTGAGGTCATGGTTAGGGTTTTACCTATTCAAAGCGGTGATTTTGCTTCTAGTGGCTTTGGTTTTGGGGTAAAACATTCTATTTCGCAATGGATTTGGGGAGTAGAAAAGTTACCAATTGATATTTCTGGGTTATTTACATTTACAAACAATGCTTTAGAACTTTCATTTGGAGATAATTATTTAAAAGCCAATGGAGATCCGGGTTCACTTTCTGACAGTGAGTATAAAAATTCTCAAAAATTAAGCATTAACAATAAAGGTTACCAAGTAGGGTTAATTGTTTCAAAAAAATTAGCATTTTTTACACCATATTTAGGCATTACTCAAAACAGTGCTACAACCGAAATTGGTATGAAAGGTTATTATCCAGTAAGGTCAGTAAGGTTAAATAGTACCACTAATTTACCCGAAAATTATATTGAAAATGTAAAAGATCCAGTAAATTTAAGTAGCACAGTTTCTTCGTTAAGAACTGCTTTAGGGTTAAGATTTAAAATGGGCCCAATCGCATTAGGCGCTGAGTATAATCATGCGTTTTCGGCAGAACAATTCAATACTTTCAACGCTACATTTGCTATCAATATTCAGCAGTTAGCTCCAATTCCTAAATTGTAATTTTTAGGTATAAATTACTTTGGAAAAGGCTGCTTGAATAAATTCAAACAGCCTTTTTTTATGAAGAAAGATATTAATGCAGAAAACGATATTGATTTATTGGTAACCCTATTTTACGAAAAAATTAAAGCCAATACTACTTTAGCTCCTTTTTTTGCCAATACCAATTGGGAGCACCACTTACCGCGTATGAAAGAATTTTGGTATTTTATTTTATTAGATAAACCAGGTTTTAGAGGAAATATTTACGATTCGCATAGTAACAGAGGCATAAAAGCCCCTCATTTTGATACTTGGATTGAACTTTTTTGTGAAACAATAAATGAAAATTTTGAAGGAGAAATAGCAACCAAAGCCATAAACAAGGCTAAAGAATTGGCCATGCTATTTAGTTGGAAATTAACCGAAACCGAAGGAAAATAGGTATTTTAAATTTAACATAAACTTTTGTAAGAAAATAAGTATGTTAGCACCAAATTTTAAAATTTGGCTAAATCGTTACGAAATATTATTTTTTTTCTGTTTTTGGGCTTTTGTTTTAAAACAATGGCGCAACCTACAGTGCTTGGAACCGATGCTAAAAGATTTAATTTTTATGATAGGTTCAACTTAAACAATCTTGGTAAATTAAGACAGTATAGATTTCAGGCTGATAGTAACGCAACTAGTGGAAGTGCAATTTGGGAGTTTCCTAGTGGCACTGCTACTTCGGCTAATTACAATATTGTTTGGCGTCCTTATTCAGCCAATCAAACATTATTCTCATTCGATTCAATAATTTCCCCTAACTCTACACCAATAGTTGGAGCCATGTATAATAATACTGCTGGTGGCTTTGGTAATGGAAGTTCTGGAAAATTACCCGCTATTACCAGTGGAAGGTACTACACATTTAATATAGGTGACTCTACAGGTAATAACTTCATGGCTGTTTGGGAAACCACTTTTAATCCAACAGTACTTTCTGTCGTAACTCAAAACCCAACCATAGTTTGCGCTGGTGGCGATTCAGTTACCATTAATGTAACATCTAATCAGGCTTTAAATGCAGTAGAAAACGCCTTTTTACGTTATTCATTAACCAATAATTTTGCTTCATCAACTTTGGTGCAATTAACATTTAATGGAACCAATGGCTCAGTAAAAATTCCAATTCCTGCTGCTTCCAATTCCATTTATTTTTACGTATTTACCTCAAAATATAGTTTAACTAAATTAGCGCCAAATGGGGTAGTGAATGAACGTTATTGCGATTTAAGTACTTTAAGCATTAACAATAATAGCAATAGTAATTATAGTTTCACAGTAATTTCAGCAGCAGTTCCTTCGTCTAATTTTAGTAGTTTAAATTATTGTGTGGGCCTGCCAACAACTTTTAATAATACTTCCACCATATCGTCTGGAAGTATCAACTCTTATTCATGGTCGTTTGGCGATGGAAGTACATCTTCATCAAGTGCAAGTTCATTTACCAAAACTTATAATCTAATTGGCAATTACACTGTTTCACTAACAGCCACTAGTGACTTAGGTTGCCAAAAAACAGTTAATCAAAATATTACTATAAACTCATTGCCTGCGGCAAATTCAATCAATGCAAACTAAAAAATTTAATAAATATAATTATGAACAACAAATTTACATTTAAATCAACTTTACTTTTAGCCTTTACATTATTGGCTTTTATGGCGAATGCTCAAAAGAAAATGTGGTCAGGAAATAGTTATAATTTTACCATTAACTCAGCTACTAACTCTTCTTCAACTATTTCATGGACAGAAACAACGGTACCAGTTGGTTTAACTCCAGGAACTGCTACAATTGGCGGAACCAGAGGCTCATCGTACACCAATACTTTTACCAATAGTACAGCTACTTCTAAATCATGCTCATTATCGGTAACCGAAACAGTAACCAATTGTGCCACCACCAATACCTTAGGTTTAGAAGTTTTTGCTACACCAACATTTACTGCAAATTCATTATTAACTTATTGTTTTAGCCAAGCTACTGCTCCTGGAACATTAAATGCTGTTGTTGCTAATTTTGCGGATATAAAAAGCATTACAGGTAATGGAAATAGCTTTACATTAAGCTATCAATTATACAACAGTACCAATTCAGTAATTCCAGGTACAAGCGGCACTTTAACCTTGACCGCGGGCTCATCAGCGTCAAGTGGAACAGTTTCTCTTAGTGCAGGTCAATTAACAACACTTTACACTGTTTTAAATAGTCAAGTTGCTGGTACTTATACTTTAAAAATTTATGGTTTTAGTACGCCAACAACCCCAACTTCAACCGAAGCAGGTGCAGTTAGTTCCATTGCGGCTTCGCCAATTACAATCCAATCATTTTTAATTAATGCATTGCCTGTAGCCAATCCAATTATTGCTAACTAAAATTTTAGTTGAAAATAAAACCTCATATATTATTCCTTGTTTTAGGGTTATTTTATTATTCTAATTGTTTTTCGCAATACATTGATACTGCTTGTGTTGGTGAGAAAAATGTTAGGTATAAAGTAACCTTAAATACTGGCTCCAGCTATAATTGGTTGGTTACTGGAGGAACTATTGTTAACGGACAAGGAACCAATGATATTGGGGTAGATTGGGGAACTACTGCTGGCGTTTTTCAAATTTCCGTAACTGAAAGTAATGCCGCTAAATGTGTGGGTGATGAAACCATAGCCAAAGTTTTAATTGAAGATAAACCCATTGTTTCAATTACAGGTCCAGACTCCATTTGTAAAGATCAGAAATTTACTTTGCAATCTTTTGGTGCCACCAATTATACTTGGAGTAATGGCAATGGGGGTAATGCCATATTTGAAGTAGCTACAAGTACTATGAATTATTTTGTAATAGGAACTAATTTGGCTTGTGCTAGCGATACTGCATTTAAAAAGGTAACCGTAGTTCCTAAACCTAATCCTGTGTTTACTGCTAATCCTCCAATTGATTGGATAAAAAACGAAGAAGTGATATTTTCAACTAACGATACTTCCATACGCAAATGGGTTTGGGAAATTAATTCAGAAAATATGGGAATTAACAAACCCTCATTTGGACATGTATTTGAAAATATTGGTTTTTATCAAGTAGTTTTATCAGCATATAATAGTTTTAACTGTGTTGATACTTTTTCTATTTCTAGATACGTTTACAATAGGCTTAACTTTTATGTACCAACCGCTTTTACGCCAAACAATGATAATTTAAACGATATTTTTGAACCAATTGGTGCCAATTATAAATCTTATTATATGCAAATTTACGATCATTTAGGAGGTTTGGTTTACCAAGGAACCGATATAGGTTGGGATGGAAATTATAATGGTTACCAAGCTTCCTCGGGCAATTATACATATATTATAACCATTACTGGTTTAAATGGAAGCAAAAAAGCTGTTGATGGAAATATAATGTTGGTTAGGTAATAGCTTTAAATTTCTTCCAATAGAATAATTTTTTCAGGATTTTCGGCAGCAAATGCAGCAATTTGATTAATCATAAAAAAGTTCTCTTTGTACTTTTTTATAAAATGAATAACCTCATCAATATTATCTTGAGGCACTTCATTGGGCACATAGCCCATTCCAATTAATTTACCTTTGCTTACATAAATAGCCGAATATTCATTTCTGTTGCGGCCTTTATCTACAATTAAAAAGCTTTCTTTATTGCTTAATTGTACAATCAAATCGTTCATTTTGGCATTGTATTCAAAAACCGTTTCCATTTTTTTACACGCGCAATTTTCGTCAATGCAATTTTTTTGAATACCGCAAAATTGTGGGCATAAATCAAAAATGGTAGCCAATTGCTTTACATGTTCAATGGCTTCGGTTTTGGAACTGTATTCTAATAAAGGTTTGGCATGGCGATGTTTACCAATAATTTCAATTCCAAGCCTAATTAGTCCATTTCTATCTTGGTAATCATATAAGCCATATTTGGCATCGTATCGCTTTTGAGCTTTGTTAAACTCAGGCCAATGTTGTTTTATTTCGTGCGATTCGAGTAATAAAGCCATTAATTCAGTTGCAGTTTCCTCGTGCGAAATGCTGTGTATTTCTCTTAAAAAGTCTTGTCTTTGTTTGTTAGCCGAATTGTTTGAAAAATGGCTGCTCACACGGCTTTTTATATTAACTGCTTTGCCCACATAAACTACTTTTCCATCGTGGTTATGAAAATAATAAATACCTGGTTTGCTTGGCAATTTTTCATATTGTTCTCTAGGTAAATTAGGTGGTAAAACTTGCTCTTTAGAACCTTTTTTGAGCATTTTATCCATCTCGCCATTATGGTCTTCCGAAAGTAATATTTCAAAAAGTTTAACAGTAGCTGCTGCATCTCCTTTGGCTCTGTGCCTAGCATACATTGGAATATTTAAATAACCACATAAATTTCCTAAACTATAACTTGCATAACCCGGAATAATTTTACGGCTAAGCCTTACTGTACAAAGTTTATTGGTATTAAGCTGATAACCGCAAGTTTGTAATGAATGTTTGATAAACGAATAGTCGAAGTTTACATTATGAGCCACAAAAATATTGCCTTTCAGCAGTTGGTAAATTTCATCGGCTACTTGGCTAAATGGGGGTGCATGGGCTACCATTTCGTTACTAATTCCAGTTAATGATTCAATATAACGAGGAATTTCAACTCCCGGATTAATTAATGTTTCGTACTCATTTACAACCTTTTCGCCATCAAAAATAAAAATACAAATTTCTGTAATTCCATTGGTTGATGCATGTCCACCGGTTGTTTCAATATCTACTATTGCATACATATAAGGCTGTAATATTAATTAATAAATTTCAAAAAAATAGTAGTATTTAAAACAAATTCTAGGCATAAAAAAGCCTTCTAAATTCAAGTTTAGAAGGCTTTTAATTATTTGATTTTTAGTGTTATGCTTTGGCGTGTGCTTCATTGGCATTAGGCAAAAACTTACGTTCTTTAAGCAAATAGCCATTTCCTTTTACTAAAATATTTACTTTAATATTTTCAATACAAATAGGTGAACTTTCGCTTACATCGGTAATGTTAGAGAATTTTATGTCTCGGCCATCGACAATTACAACAGCACCGCTACCTATTACTTCTAAATAATTATTATCAATAACAATTACTCCAGTATCTTCTCCAAGACCAATTCCTGTGCATTGCGGATTGCTTGCTACCGCTTGTGCTAATCGGTTAAAACGTCCACGTTTATCAAAATGCGAATCGATGATAACATTTGGAATAAAAGCCAAACCTGTAGTAATTTTAACTTCGCCTTTTAAATGCGCCAACTCGCTTTTTCCACTATAAATCATGGTATTGCTCATAGCCATGGCACCTGCACTTGTTCCTGCTATTACAAAACTTTTTTCGGCATAATACCTATCGTGCAATACTTGGTAAATTTCGGTTCCACCAAAAATACTGGTTAGGCGCAATTGGTCTCCACCCGAAAACAAAATACCATCGCAATCTTTTACGCGTTGAATGTATTCAGGATTTTGCACGTCTTCGCGGTTACGAATATTCATAACGCCTGCTTTTTTGCAACCTATTTTGCCAAATGCATCTATATAATTTTGTCCTACTTCTTGCGGAATAGAAGAAGCGGTAGTAATTACTTCAATTTTTTTATCTGATCCGCCTACTTCTTCAACAAATCGTTTTAAAATAGCTAAGCTAAAAAAGTTTAAACTTTTTACTGTGTGCCCATATCCATTTTCTGGTTCAGTGCCTTTATCTTCGGCACCTCCAATAGATATAAGTTTTCCTTTTGGTGTATTCAATGGTACAATTTTTAAGTGAGAAAACTAAAATCCCCCCGATAGTTTTTAACTAAGCTACTTCTTCCTCGTCATCCTCTTCGCCTTCCCACTCTTGGTCAGGGCTAGTCCACTCTTCGCCTTCCATCATTTTGCGGTATTCTACCAACTCTTCTTTGTTGTATTTGTTGCTATAATCGCTCAATAAATCTAACAAATAATCAAGGTTAGCTTTTCCATCATCTTCGGTATATTCAAAGGTGTAATCGCCATTTTCTTGAATGTTTTCGTATGCCAATCTAATCATGCGTACATAGCCAGGTTGGTTTAAGTTTTCAATAAAATATTGGCGTAATTCTTTTAACTGATTCACTAATTTTTCGCCTTCAAATCCTTCTTTTGCCAAAGTTGCTTTAATGGCATCTATCAATTGCTTCATTTATTGTTATAATTTTTAATGGGGGCGAAAATAAGGTTTTGTTTTAAAACTCTAACTATTTATTGTTTAAATTCATTTTAGGCCTTTTTTTGGAGGTGAGATGAGAGATGTGAAATGAGATTTGAGAGAAGAGAAATGAGCACTGAGAAGTGAGAAAGGAGAGTTGAGATGAAAGATTTGGGAAATGAGAGAAAAAAAATTGCAATTTGCAAGGAGTATTGCCTACAATTCAAAAACTAACAATTAAACAATTTAGCAATTCAGCAATTCAGCAATAAAATCTTTAAATCAATCACGCCTTGCGTGACTCCAAATCAATAAATTCAAACAGCTACACAAACATCTCTTCTTGTTCTTTGTCTAAATCTTCTTTGTCTTGGTCTAACTGGCGTTTAACCAAAAGTTGTAAAGCTGGTCCTGCCATAACCGATGTAACTACAGCCATAATAACTATAGCTACAAACAGTTTTTGATTGATTAATCCGGCTTGTAAAGCCAACAATGCTAAAATAATTTCCATAGCACCACGGGCATTCATTCCAAAACCTACTGCCAAACTTTCTTTTTTGGTTAAGCCACCCCACAATGCGCCTAATCCTGCTCCTAATAGTTTACAAATTACAGCAATAATTAATACCAAAGCAGTTACTTGGAAATCGAAATTGGCAATAAAATTTACCTTAAATCCAATAGAAACAAAAAACAATGGTGCAAAAATATTGGTAACAAACTGATTTACTATTTCGCGGGTTTTTTCGGTTAAATGAACGCTATCGCCAAAAGCAATACCCACTATAAATGCACCAAAAATGGCATGAATGCCAATAAATTCGGTAAAGGCAGCACCTAAAAATGCCAAACCTAACGAAATACTTAAAAATCCTCCCGGCCAGCTAAAGTTTTTTTGTGCCCAAGGCAATGATTTATTGATAATTATGCGGCCTGCAGTAAGCATGGCAACCGAATAAAGAATGGTTAAACCTAAAGTGTAAATAAAACCATGGGCGCCAGTATCAGGTTTCATCATGCCTAAAATTACCGAAAATAACAACCAACCAATAATATCGTCAAACATGGCGGCTGCTATTATTATCATACCAACTTTGGTTCTAAATAAACCTAAGTCCATTAAAGTGCGCGCAATAATCGGCAATGCCGAAACAGCCATAGCTGTTCCAAAAAATAAGCTAAATAAAATTAATTGGGTGTGCGAATTAAAGTTTTCGCCAAATAATGGAAAGTAGTAATAAGCTGCTAAAAAACCCAATCCTAAAGGAATAATTAAACCTAAAAAGCTTGTTTTTAAAGCTGTTTTACCTTGCTGACGAATGATGGATAAATCAACTTCCATACCTGCTACAAATAATAACATAATTACAGATATAGAAGTAATGCCATTAAACGCAATAGCCGAATTACTTTCTTTATTTAAAACTAAATTACTTACCTGCGGAAAATATTGACCTAATAAACTTGGTCCAAGGCAAATTCCCGCCATCAATTCTCCAACTACCAATGGCATTTTGAATTTCCTGAAAAATTCGCCCACAAGCCTTGCCACAATAAGCAATATGCCTAAGCTTAATATTAAACTTATTGTTTCGTGGTGGTTTAAGGTTTTCATTGGGAGGATTTATTGATTTATTGATTTTTGACTTGTTGATTTGGAGTCACGCAAGGCGTGATTGATTGTTAAAGTGTTGGATTGCTGAATTGTTATTTTCCTTTATTGTTAAATTGCATATTGTCTATTGCTTTTTACCTATTGCCTATTAACCATGGTCTATGGACCAACAACTAAACCCCATCTTCGTTTACCAATAATAAATTACAAGGCAAATCGGCTAAGGCAAATTCAATATCAGTAGGAAAAACACGGTCAATTAAATTTAGTTTTCTATCAGGTGAGTTTAGTACCAATAAATCCGCTTCATTTTCGCGGGCATATTTGGTAATTACATATCCTGGCTTTCCTTCTATACGTTCTACATTTACTTTTAAACCACCACAATCGTTGCAACTTAAAATGTATTCTAGTTTTTTATTTTCTTCGCTAATTAATTGCTCTTTGTGATGAGCCATTTCGTTTTCTTTAAACTCATCGCTGCGTATTAAAGCGGCTTTGCTTAAATCAGTTTCTTGTATTACATCTACATATTTCACCTCAAAAGCTTTGGCTATTTCAATGGCTTTGGCAATGGTGTTAACTGTTTTTGGATTATCAGAACCTTCTACCACAATGCGTTTTAAAGGGTTCGATTCTATCATAGGTTCGGTAAGCATTAACATGCTGCATTTTACCCTGCGGCTTAATTTACGAGCCACACTGCCCATAAAATATTTTATTAAACTTTCTTTTTCTAAAGCACCTGCTACTAATAAATCAAATTGCTCATCTTCGCATATTTGTAAAATAGTTTCAACAGGTTCGCCTTCGCGCCAAATTAATTGCGAGTTGTTTAAATGGTATTTATCAAAAAGTTCATTTAATGTTTTTTCGTCTTCAGCACTTTGTTTTCCAACATGTATAAAAAACAAGTTGGATACAAATCCTTTTTGCATTTTAACAGCTTCAGCTATAATAGCTTCAAGCCTTGGCGAAAAAGCAATGGCTATTCCAATTTTTTTAAAAATTAATTCTTTTGTCTCGGCACTCATCTTATTTAATTAATTAATAGTTTTTCTTTTTCTAGGTTTGCAAATGTATATTTTAGTTTGTATTTTATATTTTGCTATTGTAAATTATTCGTTACAAAGAAGCCAAACTAAACTGCCTATTGCGGCAGCACCTAAATGCAACTCGCGTTCATTTACAGCTTCAAATACATCGTTTTCGGTATGGTGGTAATCAAAATAACGTTGCGAATCAGGTACATAACCAATTAATGCTTTGCAATTGTTTTTTAAAGGACCAATATCGGCCCCACCGCCACCAAGGTCTATTTTATCCCAACCATAGTTTCTAAACAAATGTGCTTTGGCGGCCATATTTTTATAAACGGTAGAATCGCTAATGCCAAAACCACGCGGAACAAAACCTCCTGCATCAGTTTCAATGGCTGCATAATGATTTTCTTTATTCAAAGCCGCTAACTCAGCATATTTTATGCCTCCACGCAAACCATTTTCTTCGTTCATAAAAAGTACTGCACGCAATGTACGTTGAGGTTTTAAATTTAAGGTTTTAAACAAACGCAATACTTCTATACTTTGCACACAACCTGCCCCATCATCGTGAGCACCTTCGCCCACATCCCAACTATCTAAATGGCCACCCACTAATATAATTTCGTTGGCTTTGGTAGTTCCGTTTATTTGTCCAATTACATTATAGCTCAATACACTATCAATGGTGTTTTGGCAATTTAAGTTAAAGTAAAATTTGGTTTGACTATTTTGTTTGATAGATTTACTCAATGCATCGGCATGGTTACTGCTAATGGCACAAGCAGGAATTTTTGGAAACGAATCATTGTAATACATAGCGCCTGTATGTGCAAATTCATCGTGAGCTAAAGTCATACTACGCACTACTACACCAATGGCTCCGTATTTAGCAGCTTCGGTAGCTCCGCGCCCACGTTGGTTCACCGCACCTCCATAAGCACTTCCTGTACTGATTTGAGTTGGGTCCATTGGGCGATTAAAAAACACAATTTTACCAGCAATTTTTTCTTTGCCTAAACTTTTTAATTCTTCAAAGTTTTTTACCTCAATCACATTGGCTGTTATGCCATTTTTAGGAGTAGATACTGAGCCACCTAAAGCTAAAATATTTACTTTATAAGGTTTATTTTCATTGATAATTTTACCAATTTCGGTTTGTTTGCTGCCTCTTACCCAACGCGGAACCATAACAGGTTGAAGCCACACACTATCAAAACCATAACTTTTCATTTTGTTATACATTAACTGTACAGCTTTTTCGGCCTGCGGACTACCACTAATTCGGTTACCTACTTTTTTACATAAATCACGCAGGTCTGAATATGCTTTTCCGTTAAGCAATACTTCGTCAGTAATTTGTTTAATAACAGCAGCATCGTTGGTTTGAGCCGTTAGTTGGAAGCAATAAAGAGAAAATAAGAGTATAAAAATTTTGTTCATTACCAATTATATATTTTATGCATTCAAATATATTGTTTGTAAAGGATTTTAAAAGCGGGAAATATGGGTTTGGGTTTAAATGGAGAAATCTCTTTCGGTTTTAGCCAAAGTGTTTTGGTTTAATAAAGCCGAAAGCTATTTTGTACTGTCATTAGCAAGATGCTAGCGAGGGCGAAAATGACCCCAACGGGGTCAAATGTTTATAGTTTAATATTACGTAAACATGCGACCCCGAAGGGGTCGAACTGGAAACCCTAATTTTGTATTGCTATAAACATATGACCTTTTCAAGGTCAATCAAATTATTGTTTCAAAAATTCGTATTCGTAAATTTTAGGGGTAATTTTCTGTGCTAATACATTTAGTTTTTGGCGTAAGTTGCCAATTAGTTCTGTATATGTTTCGTCTGTGCTTTTGGAGTTCATTCTGCCTTTGTCGTTGCGGCCTTGGAAATACTCTCTTATATCGTACAAGCTAGCATTTACGTTAATATCTTTTTGCGAGTGGTAGTAACGCCAAAGTTCTCTGCCTGCATCAAAAACATCGCTTGCTTCTTGTGAAAATTGTAAAGCTTGATTGGTGCTGTAACTTGCTAGTTTGGTTTTATTTTCTTGGTTAAATAAACCATCATCTTGTTTTCCTGATTTTATTTTTCCTTTTATAAAATCAGTCATAAAATTGCTCTCAAACTTTTCTTTTGCGTTTACTTCGTTTTCGGTAAATGGTATCCAATGGTTTATACCAAATTTACTTTGAATGCTATTGCTATTTTCAAATATCGCAAAAGTTAAACAATCGCTTTGGAATTCAGTATCTGTTTGCCAACCATCATTAGGATATAAAAATTGGTCACGGTCATTTAACCAGTTCGCATCAATTACCTTACGGACAGAAAAATAAATGCAACTTTTTAATAAATTAGTTGCCGTAATTTGAAAACAATATCGTTCTTGTTGTTTAGAAAGGATTGCTAATTGATTATTATGTTGGAAATCTGGAGCACAACTTACTATCAATCCTATTTGAGAATTGATAGGGTCATTAAATGATTTTATCCATTTGTTTATACTCTGTGTTGAATCATTGGAAAGTGTTTTTTGACTGATAAAATTTCCATTCTTGTCATAAACATCTGCTAGAATTTCTTTAAAAAGTTCTTCTTTTTCTAAATCCCATATAAAAAACCCAATTGGGAATTTACCATTTACATTATCAAAGGTATCTGCTGGAACTAAAAAAATTTTTTCGAGCTTCGCTCGAAAGAATTGTCGGAAATCCGAGAAGTTTGAAGATTGCAAATTTTTCAACTTTGAAAAATTTGCAATCTTGCTATTAGGGATTTCACCGTATATCCTGGCAAGGAATTGTGTGAAAAGTTCGTTACTAGCTTTACCTATTATGCCTTTGTACTTTTCATATGTTTTATTATTATTTGAAGTGTTTGCTTTGTTTTCTCCTGTACCTGAAATCGTTTTTGCAGAGGTTGCTTCCGCATAAGGTGGATTAATAAATATTACTAGCTTCTTGCGTTTCTTAGGGTCGTTTATAATGTCTTGTAATCCTTGCGGTAGTTTAGAAAAATCATCGTTTAAAAAATCA
Organism: Bacteroidota bacterium; assembly: GCA_027484685.1. Taxonomy (GTDB): domain Bacteria; phylum Bacteroidota; class Bacteroidia; order UKL13-3; family UKL13-3; genus JAAFJM01. The sequence goes on along the minus strand of JAIXSO010000038.1, from coordinate 12,235 downwards.
AATTGAAATACATGGCTTTCTAAAAGGTTAGCCCCATGTTCTATGCGTTCGTGCATTACTTTTACATCTGCTTGGTCTAAGGTGCTTGCCCAAATATTGTATTTGTTAGTGAGGCCTACTAATAGGTTTCCTGTACCCGAGGCGCAATCCCAAATATAATATTCGTCTTGCCAGTTTTCGCCCAATACATCGGTTAAATACTTTTGAGAAAGTTCAACCCACGGCCTAGGTGTAAAAAATGCACCTTTGCGTTCGCGTATATCTTGCGGCACTAGTAAGTCTCTGCGCTCAATTATATAATCTTGAAACTGTTTAATAGGAGGGCGTTTGTATCGTTTCCAAAAATGCTGATAAACTTCTCTGTTTTTTATATTGATGGTGGCATCAAACATTTGCTTGATGTTTTCCTTAGCTATGGTGTAACCTTGGTTTTGAAACACCACAAACAAGTTGTCTCTAATAGAAGCATCATCGTCTATTTTTTGTGTGTCTTTATCATCTACAAATAAATCGGCTAGGTAAAAATCGCTGTCTAATATATTTGCTTTTTTTAGGTCGTCCCAATTTACATCTATTATGGGTTTTACAATTTCGAGCCAACGGATATAAATAGGAATAAAATTATTTTTATCTATTTTTATTTTGCTTGCTTCGGTGGCTTTGGCTATGTTATTGGCTATAAAAAATTTTAGCTCTTTTTCGTCAGTTTGGTAATCGTAAACGGAGCTATTTTTATTAAGGGTAGCTTCTATTCTTTCCTTAATGAGTTTAAACTCCTTTGTTTCGTGGTTACTTGGGGTTACGTTCCAGTTAAAGTCGTTAAGGTAAAATATATCTTGAATGCTAATGTATGGCACAAAGGCAATTTTTTTAAAATCGAAAGCACCCAAAAAAGCAGGTGGTAGAGTTTTATCGAAAGTGCGGGCTTTACCAATGGTTAACACTAGCTGAACAAACATGGTAGCCACATCAAAATTACCAGTTTTTGCTTCGGCCCAAAGTAGCGGTGTTCTGCCAAATAAACTATCTTGTTTTGGCAATACTGTAAAGTCAATATTTCCTAAAATTTCGGTAGTATCGAATGCTTTAAACCAATCGGCACCCACTTTATTTTTAAGTTCTTCTTCTCTAATGTTTTTATATTTCATTTACTACTTATACTTAAAACTACTTGCAGCCGCAATAATACAAATTAAAGCGTATTTTATGAGGTGGGGGTGGGTTAAAAGTGGATTGGATAAGGTCTAAAAAGGATAAAAAAGTCATTCAGTAGTCCCGCCAAGCGGGACTACTTGTTAATTGATTTTATTCCATTAGCCTACCACCTCCAAACTCAAGGAAGATGCTTGCAGCATGACTATTGATTTGGGAATGAATTTGTTTTTAAAAAAAAGTGGATAGGTGAAAGTACTAACAATGACTAAACGCAACTCTACGAAAAGTGGAGAAGTGTTTAATGGTTATATGTTAGTGGTAGTTTTTTCTCGTTTCATATAAATGAAACTCTCGGACCTAAATCTTTAGCTTTACCAAGCTCCTCAGCCATAAACTCTATACATTGAACTTTTCCGTCATTATCAACCCAACGACAGGAAATTTCATTGATTTCATTATGAATTTCAATTGCAACCATTAAGAGTTTGGTATTGCTTAAATGATAAACTTTATCACCGATTGTAAAGTCCTTTATAGTGTATTGTGCCATATTAAAATTGGTTTTTTATATTATTTGTGCTTGAAGTTCTCTTGTTAACGCCCCAAAAGTCGCCTCAACGGTTTCCTTAGGAAATGGAATATAAACTAACCCATGAATATTGCTTGGGATATTTACACCTTCTTCATGCAAAAGAGTAACATTTTGTAATCCATATTTGCCTTGAAAAAATCCAATTTCATGCATTACATTCTCGCGCGCTCTTACTTCTTCATTAACAATATCATCACCTGTCATTACAATTACAGCATATCCACATCTGCCAGCTTCATCATTTAGTTTTTGTAAAACAGTCCGGCCAAGTATTGGTTCTTGAGCAAGTTCAAGTGTTTCTAACTTAATAACCTTTTCTATATAGGCTTGAAGTTTATACCATTCTTTACTTCGCCCATGACTAATAAAAATTCTTTTCGGTCTCTCTTCATTCATAATATTTTCTCCTACTCGATAATTTGTTCTGACTTCAAGAATGTAATCAATGCTCTGAATAATCGGTGTTGCTTGATTAATTGTGTAAATTGTATCGCCTTTAATTTCATTACCTAATGGTTCAGGAATTTTTACTTCTGGTAAATCAGAAAAAAGTTCAGGCAGCAATTCCTTGAGCTCAAATGTGCATTTTTCATATTGTTTAAATAAATGCTCAATGATTGAACCACGTGTTCGTCCATTAGCCCAATTAATTTGTTTGAAGTTCTTTTGAAGTCCTGCAAACTTTGCAAATAGTATTGATGTTTTGTCCATAGTTCTGTTGTTATTAAATTGACACAAACCCATAAATAAACGAAGTTTGAAACTTGTGAATTTAATTGCAGGTGTTAATTATATTTATTTATTAATACAAAAAACAAACCATACCTTTTGGCATGGTTTGTTTTACTTTTCTATATTACAAACATATTTATTACAGTCATTAAAACAAGTTAATTTAAAATTTTATTAAGCACACTTGTGCGGTTTAAGTGGTGTTTGGTTTTTTGTTTATATGGTAATAAAGAGAAGATACGGAATGCGAAGTTCGAAATGTTGAATGCGGAATATAAATACCGTTATAAATGAATAAAAGCAAGGTTATCAAAACCCTGAAAGGGTTTAATGTTAATAGCCACGAATGAAATTCGGGGGTTTATAATAAATATGCATTTACGACCCTAAAAGGGTCGAATTTACTAATAAATGATAACGAATGTAAAATTTAATAATATTACAACCTCATGGAATACACTAAGGAGGAATTAACTGAGCAGCTTAAAGAAATAACAGAAAAGAAAATGAAAGCGGTTGCTGCCCAATCATACGAATTGGCATCTATGTATAGAGATAAAGAAAAGGATTTGATGTTAAAGCTGGAAGAATTGGAAAACATAAAAAGTAACTAATATAAACTCTAATGAAAAATACTGCCTAATTACTTGCTTGTTTTAAAAGCTTTGCTTGCATTAGTGATTGTACTAAATACTTTTGTTTTAAATTAAGTTTAACCTTCAAAGATAAAAGTGCAAAATTTGCTTTTAGGAAGATTTATAATTTGATAAGGCGCACAAGTTTGTTTATATAAATAATTGATATGCATGATTTTAACGAACTTAAGGAAGATTTGGGCATGAATAAGGAAGAAAAAAACTCAACATAAAAACTACCAAAAACCTCCAATGAAAAACGCACTCATATTAATAGCAGTTTTGTTTGTTATGAATGTAACTTTTGTAAGTTGCAACTTTGAATATAAAGTAAAACAAAACATGGAACAAAAAACCAACACTCCCCCAACTAACGATACCTCTCCTAAAGTAACTGGTGTGGGTGGTATTTTCTTTTTCTCTGAAAACCCAAAGGAAATAAGGGCATGGTACAAAAACAACTTAGGAATTGATGCCAATGATTATGGTGCTAGCTTTGAATCGAGGAGCAAAGATAAACCTGATGAAATAAACACTTTGCAATGGAGCCCATTTAAAAAAGGAAGTGAATATTTTGCGCCTTCAAAAAAAGAGTTTATGATTAACTACCGTGTGCAAAATATAGAAGGATTAGTAGCTCAATTAAAAGCAAATGGTGTAAACGTTTTAGATTCGATTGAAACTTTTGATTACGGAAAGTTTGTTCATATTATGGATAATGAAGGCAATAAAATAGAACTTTGGGAACCTTCAAGTAATTAATGTTTGGTTTTATTTATCATTTAAACCGACTCCATAACCAAATAAAGCGGCCACTGCAGCTAAATGAATAATTAAAACGGCTTTTTGCCAAATAGGTCTTTCGTTCCATTTTTGTTCAGTATCAAATGGGTCAAAAGCTAAGCCAATTCCCATAGATGCGGCTGCTTGCATATAATCTTTAGTAAAAAAAGTTTGGTATAATCCCATGATGATGAAGCCGATGTAAAGAAACTTGTTAAAAGGTGTTTTCATATTTTTTAAATTATTGAATACAATTTTATTACCCCTTTTTCTACCTTCAAAACAAAACTCCATACATGGCAATTCTCTCTTATAAAAGGACTAAAAAGTTGTTGATTTTTAAATTAATAATAATTCCTGTTTGTTTAACGATGTCCTATGCCTTATTTTTACTAATCTTTGACAATTATAAAGCTTTAAAGAGCCTACTTTTGCGGCCGTAATGAAATACACAAATAATAAATTCATCATAAACTTATTGCTGCCTTTGCAGGTATCTGTTTTGTTGTTTTTTATTGGTTTCAATTTTGTTAATTTCAACTATAAAACAAATACACCCAATTTAAATAATGGTAACAATAAAACACATTATTTAAATATTCAAAATTCGCATCATCAAAATGTGCCTGTAAATAAAAACAGTAATCAAATGGAATCTCCAAGTATTAATTGGGAAGAAGAAGATGATTTTTTTACCGCTCAATATTATCCAGAAATTTTCTGTTTTGAGGTTTTACCAACTTATTTGGTTAATGTAATTGATGAAGAAAAATTTATTGAATATTACCATCCTGAACTAACCGTTCCTCCACCTAAAATAAGCCTTCAAAAGTCTTTTTGTTAATTTTAAACAATAGATAGGTTTTTAGATTCATCCCACTTTCAAAGTTTTATAGTTTTATTACCATTGTAATAAATGATTTAATAATCATTTTACATTGGATTATTTAAATAAATAATGCTTTACTAATGGGATTTGTTTGGAATAACTTCCTATAATGAAATGAGGTGAAAACAAAGTTGTAATTGAAAGATTACGCTCATTAAATTAACAAAAAGAAGCCAATATACTTTTGGCTTAGTCTTTATCCTTTATCACAAACTAACTTACAATCTCATCCAATAAATGAATAAAATTGCATTGCAATTGAGTTCGGTTGCATTATTATTTATAGCAGCCTGCTCTACTACAGAAACCAAAGAAAAAGAAGAAAAATTTCCTATTGCTCAACCATTGGTGGTTGATACCTCATTTAGCAAAGAATATGTGGCCGATATACACGCCATGCATAATGTTGATATACGCGCTCGTGTAAAAGGTTTTATTGAAAATATTTATGTAGATGAAGGAAAGCCAGTAAAAGCTGGTCAGCTATTATTTGCTATGAGCAATAATCATTACAAAGAAGAGTTGAGTAAATCAAATGCCATGCTTAAAAACGCCCAAGCCGAAGCCAAAGGAGCTGAACTTGAAGTTAAAAACATGCAAACTTTGTTAGCAAAAAAAATTATTTCTAAAACCGAATTGCAAGTAGCGGAAATAAAATTAGAAGCTGCCAAAGCTAGGATTGATGAAGCAAAAGCAAATATGGCTACCGCTCAATTAAATTTATCATTAACTAGAATTACTGCTCCATTTGATGGGATTATCAATCGTATTCCAAATAAAATTGGAAGTTTGATTGACGAAGGAACTTTGCTTACTGAGTTTTCGAACAATAAAGAAATTTTTGCTTATTTTAACGTATCGGAAAGCGAATACTTAAACATGACTGCAAGCAATAAAAATGCCCACAGCAATGAAGTAGAATTGGTAATGGCAAATAATCAACTTTTTCCGGGCAAAGGAAAAATAGAAACAGTAGAAAGTGAAATTGATAAAGAAACAGGTAATGTAGCTTTTAGAGCTAGATTTTATAACCCTAACGGAATATTGAAGCAAGGTTCAAGTGGTAAAATTATTATTAAACAAGCGCTGAAAAAAGCCATGCTAATACCTCAAAAATCTACCTTCGAAATTCAAGATAATATTTATGTTTTTGTTGTTGATAGCGACAATATAGTTCACATGAAAAGAATTATACCAAAACTACGCATGAAGAATGTTTACGTTGTGGATTCAGGCTTAAATCCAAACGAAAAAATACTATTAGAAGGCATTCAATTGGTAAAAGAAGGTGAGAAAATCCTTACACAGTTAATTCCTTCACGACAAGCTATTAAAAGCATCAATTAATTAATAAATAAAAAACAACTTAAATGGTTTCAAAGTTCATACATCGTCCTGTTCTATCAATTGTTATTTCATTATTTATTTTACTATTGGGTGGCTTGGGTTTAACTCAATTGCCCATGACCCAATTTCCGGATATTGCGCCACCAGAAGTAAATGTTACCACAAAATACACCGGTGCTAATGCCGAAGCATGTGTAAAGGCTGTGGTAACACAGTTGGAGCGTGCTATTAATGGAGTGCCAGGAATGGCTTATATGTCGTCAGTTTCTGGAAATGACGGCACCAGTGTTATTCAAATTATTTTTAAATCGGGAACAGACCCTGAAATTGCTGCTGTAAATGTTCAAAATAGGGTAGCTTCTACTTTAGATGAGTTGCCAGAAGAAGCCATAAAAGCGGGTGTTATTGTAGAAAAAGTTCAAAATAGTATGTTGTTATACTTAAATATCTTAAGTAATAATGAACAAATGGATGAAAAGTTTTTATACAACTATACTGATATTAATTTATTAGCTGAGTTAAAAAGGATTGATGGTGTTGGTTTTGCCGATATTATGGGTTCGCGCGATTATGCCATGCGAATTTGGCTAAACCCCGCTAAATTAACCACCTATTCTATTTCTACCGATGAGGTTATTAAATGTTTAAAACAACAAAACATTGAAGCTGCTCCGGGTAAAGTAGGTGAAAGTTCAGGCCGTCAAGCCCAACAACTTCAGTACGTATTAAAATATACTGGTAAATTTAATACCCCTCAAGAGTACGAAAACATTATTATAAAAAGCAATGAACATGGTGAAGTTTTAAAACTAAAAGACATAGCTACTGTAGAATTTGGTTCGCAGGAGTATGATGTAATTTCGAAAGAAAATGGAAAACCATCGGCTGCCATTTTAATTAAACAAAGACCAGGTAGTAATGCAAGTGAAGTTATAAAAAATATAAAAAAACGTATGGATGAACTAAAAGTAAACTTCCCTGCGGGCATGGATTATACTGTTAGTTACGATGTTTCTGCATTTTTAGATGCTTCCATTCATGAAGTAATTAAAACTTTATTGGAAGCGTTTATTTTAGTTTCAATAGTTGTATTTATTTTCTTGCAAGATTGGCGCTCTACCCTTATACCTATTTTAACAGTTCCGGTTTCGTTGGTAGGTACTTTCTTTTTTATGCAATTAATGGGTTTTTCTTTGAATTTAATTACCCTTTTTGCTATGGTTTTGGCAATAGGAATTGTAGTTGATGATGCCATTGTGGTGGTTGAAGCCATACATTACAAGATGGTTAAGTTAAATGTAGGTGCTAAAAAAGCAGCATCAGAGGTAATGCCTGAAATTAGCGGTGCCATTGTATCTATAACATTGGTAATGTCGGCTGTTTTTATTCCTGTTTCGTTTATTTCTGGTCCAACGGGTGTTTTTTATCGTGAGTTTTCATTAACCATGGCTGTATCTATTGTACTTTCAGGAGTAATAGCCTTAACATTAACGCCAGCTTTGTGTGCTATTATGCTAAAAAATAACCATCATCATAATGATGAAAAAAGTAAAAATTGGTTAACCAAATTTTTTGATGGTTTCAATAAAAAATATTCGGCCTTGGAGGGTAAATACCAAAGGCTTGTTTCGTTAGTAGCCAATAGACGTGTGGTTACTTTTGGTATTTTACTTGTTTTTGTTTTTGGTACTGGCTTATTTGGTAAGATTATAGCTACTGGTTTTATTCCAAACGAAGATCAAGGAACCATTTATGCCAATATTTTAACTCCAGAAGGTGCAACACTTGAACGTACTGAAAAAATTGCAGATGAAATTCAAAAAGTAGCTGCTAGTATTGAAGGAGTGGCTTCTGTTTCTACATTGGCAGGATTTAGTGTTCTTTCGGAGGGTGTAGGTGCCACTTATGGCATGAATTTAATTGGTTTGAAAAAATGGAAAGAACGCAAATTGTCAGACAAAGAAATCATACAACAGTTAAATGAAAAAACAAACTATATAAAAGATGCAAAAATTGAATTTTTTACACCACCTCCAGTTCCTGGTTATGGTAATTCAAGCGGATTTGAACTAAGATTGCTTGATAAATCGGGTAAAGGCGATTTAAAGGCACTTGAAAAGGTAACCAACGAATTTGTAAAAGAACTGAATAAACAGCCAGAAATTATAAATGCTTTCACCACATTTAATGCAAGCTTTCCTCAGCTAATGGTGAATATTGATTACTTAAAAAAAAAAAAAAAAAAGGTTGTAATTGAGGATGTATTAAGTACTTTACAAACCTATTTAGGTAGTGAGTATGCTACAAATTTTATTCGATTTGGACAGTTGTACAGGGTTATGGTTCAATCATCTCCTGAGTATAGAGCAATGCCCGAAGATATTTTAAAAATGTTTGTAAAAAACAAGCAAGGCGAAATGGTGCCTATTTCAGAATTTGTAAGCATAACCAAAACATACGGACCCGAACAAGTTACTCGTTATAACATGTATACTTCTGCCATGTTAACTGGCGAGCCTGCCAAAGGATTTAGTAGTGGTGATGCCATTGCAGCCATTAAAAGAACAGCTAAAGAGAAATTACCAAAAGGATTTGATTATGATTGGGCAGGTTCGTCAAGAGATCAAGCCAACGCAGGCAATGAATCCATCATTATTTTTGCCATTTGCTTGTTATTTGTGTACCTATTGCTATCAGCTCAATACGAAAGTTTTATTTTACCGCTGCCTGTTCTTATATCGTTGCCAACTGGAATATTTGGCGCCTTTTTGTTTTTATACATGATGGGTTTAGAAAATAACATTTACGCCCAAATTGCCATGATTATGTTGATTGGGTTATTGGCAAAAAATGCCATTTTGATTGTGGAATTTGCTTCACAAAAACACAGCGAAGGTTATACTCCTTTACAAGCCGCAATTGAAGGAGCTACCTTAAGGTTAAGGCCTATTTTAATGACTTCGTTTGCATTTGTGGCAGGATTAATTCCATTGATGTTGGCTAGTGGAGCTGGGGCTATTGGAAATAAAACCATTGGTTCTGCATCGGCAGGAGGTATGCTATTTGGAACCATTTTTGGAGTTATTATTATTCCAGGTTTGTATGTGGTATTTGCCACCATTGAAGATAAATTGAATAAAAAAAATATCGCCCATAAAAACAATTATTAATTAAAAAAACAATCATAAAGATGATAGAGAAAAGAGTGCAATATTTATTATTTAATAAAATGAGGTTGGCCTTTTATTTGGTGGTAACTGTATTTGTGGGGTGCGCCCCCAAATACAAGGCAGCCACTGTTAAAGAAAAGGTTTTACCCACAAGTTATAATACTTCAACCGATAGTTTAAATATTGCTAATATTAATTGGAAAAAATATTTTTCAGACCCTACATTGGAACAACTTATTGACTCGGCTTTGATCAATAATTTGGACTTGCAAATGGCACTTCAAAAAATTGAAATTTCGCGTGCGGGTGTTAAATTAGCTAAAGGCGCTTTATTACCTCAAGTTGGTTTAAATATTGGTGGTGGAGTACGTAAATTTGGTTTGTATACTATGGATGGAGCTGGAAATATCTCTACCCAAATTACTCCAGGCCAAATTGTTCCCATCGATTTACCCGATATGAATATTGGTTTGCAAGCTTCTTGGGAGCTTGATATTTGGGGTAAATTAAGAAACCAACGTAAATCGGCAGTTTCCAATTATTTAGCAACTATTGAAGGAACTAATTTTATTATTTCAAATTTAATAGCAGAGGTGGCTACTGCATATTACGAACTTCTTGCTTTAGATAATGAATTGGAGTTGGTGCAAAAAACCATTTTAAAACAACAAGATGCGCTGCAAACTGTAAATGCACAAAAGGAAGCAGGATTGGCTAATGAATTGGCATTGCAGCAGTTTTCAGCTAATTTGTTACAATCAAAAATTTTAGAAAAAGAAACTTTACAACGAATAGTTTTATTTGAAAATAAAATAAATTTTTTAATTGGAAGATTCCCACAAACAATTAGTAGGAATAAAGAGCTGCTTGATAACGAAATTGCTCAAGATTTTAATGCAGGTATTCCCTCGCAATTATTGAAAAACAGGCCTGATATTCGTAAATCGGAATTAATGGTTCAGGCAAGTAATTTTGATTTGAAAACAGCTAAGGCAGCTTTTTATCCAAATTTAAATATTACGGCAGGCTTTGGTTTTCAAGCCTTCGACCCACAGTATTTATTTCAAGCACCTGCATCTTTGGCCTACAATACACTTGGAAATTTAGTTACTCCTGTTGTAAATAGAAATGCTTTAAAGGCACATTTTAATACAGCAAAAGCATCACAACTTAATGCCATCTTCGAATATCAAAAAACAATTCTCAATGGATTTGTAGAAGTAACAAACGAGCTTTCCAATATTCAAAATTTGAAAGAAATGAATAATTTGAAAAAACAAAAATCGCAAATTTTGAATCAATCAGTTGAAGTATCCAATCAATTATTTATGGTTGGAAAGGCCACTTATTTAGAGGTGTTAATTGCTCAACAAGGTTCATTGCAGGCCGAATTGGAGTTAATTATAAATAATAAGAATTTGAAACTAGCAGGTGTTAATATTTACAAAGCTTTGGGTGGAGGTTGGAAATAATTAAATTTGTTTCTTTAAATAATTCATTTTAAACAAAGCAATGGAGCCATTCAAAATTCAACTTATTGAGAGCAGTTTAGTTATTATCAGCTACTTTTTGGTGTATTATATTACAACAACATTTGTAAATAATTCACTTAAGAATACCCACTTACAAAGGGGTAGAAGAAAAATGATTATTAAGTCGGTTCATATTTTAAGTTTCTTAACTGTTACCATTTTGCTTTCGGCTATTTGGGGGCTAAAACAAAGCGAAATTGCTGTTTTTGTTGGAACACTTTTAACAGCATTAGGTATTGCTTTTTTTGCTCAATGGTCGTTGTTATCGAATATTACTTCTAGCTTATTGTTGTTTTTTAATCACCCTGTAAAAATAGGCGATACCATTAAAGTACTAGATAAAGATTGCCCTTTTGAGGGCGAAGTAATTGACCTTACTTATTTCTTTGTTCATTTAAAAACAACTAGTGGCGAATTAATTACCATTCCAAATTCTCATATATTTCAAAAATCAATTTCAACGATTGAAAAGAAGTAAGTTGTTTTTAAATAAAGTATGAAACGAGTTTCACTAATTACCTTAATATTCATTTTGTCAACTCCAATAATCATAGCTCAAAATTTTGATTTAGGCAGTTGGAATATTGTCAATTTAAAATTGAATGTAAATAACAAATGGAGTTTATTTGGCGAATCGCAATTGCGTTCTTTAAAATTTTATAATAATTTCCATTATTACGAATACAAGGCAGGGTTTAATTATAAGTTTCATAGTAATGCCACATTTACCTTAGGTGCAGGAAGTTATCAAACCTATAGGGAAGGTGGAGATTTTGTAACTCCAAAAAATAACAATGAATTCAGAATTTGGCCGCAAATTGTTTTATTTCAATCGTTAGGAAAATTAAAAATTGAGCAACGATATCGCACAGAATTAAGGTTTACTTCCAATGGTTATAGAAATAGGTTTAGGTATAGATTAGGTTTGTCTTACCCATTTGGTAAAGAAAAAAATAATTATAAACCTTATCAAGTTAGTACAAGCAACGAAATTTTCTTTACCGATAATGAGCCCTATTTTGAAAGAAACAGAATGCAAGTTGCATTTAATTACAAACCATCAAAATCAACCACTTTGCAAGTTGGTTATTTACACCAATTCGACTATAAAATTAATGATGAAACAGGAAGAGATTTTTTACAAATTGGGTATTTTATAGAAATATTTTAAAGCCAATTTGGTTAAATGAACAATAAATGCTTGAATTATAATACTACTTTAAGTAAACAATGAATCAATCACTTATAAAACTTTACTTAAAAGCTATTGTTAAACAACTATTAAACCCAAATTATGCATTAGAAAAGATATAAGGAGCAGTTGTTTTAGGTACCGTATCAAAAAGAGCATCCAGCCACCTTCGTTTTTCTCCTGTTGCACAAATTTTCAAAGTGGTAAT
>JAIXSO010000017.1 GCA_027484685.1 Bacteroidota bacterium | reverse complement strand
TTAGAAGAAATATGAAAAGTAAAGCTTTAAGTAATGAAGAAAAAATATTGCTTCGCAAACGTTCTGTTATAGAAACTGTTAATGATGAATTGAAGAATATTTGCCAAGTTGAACACACGAGACATCGCTCAATTAGTGGCTTTTTATTAAATATCATGGGCGCTATTGCTGCCTATTCTTTTTCCTAAAAAGCCATCTATCAGAAAAGATGTAGAAGAAACAAATCCTGAAATGTTAATGTTGTTTGATCAACAACTTTCATTAGTGGCTTAAACCGAACTCAGGTTAATAATAAATCCCTTTGGTATTACAAGCACGAACTCCGAAGGAGTTTAATATGAATAGCACCGAATGAAATTCGGTGTTTAATGTTAGCTAATTATCTCAACTCTGAAGGAGTTGAATAGCAATATATTGTATGTTAACTAAATCTTTTTTCTTCGGGCTAAAAATTGTTTGTAGGCAAATAAACTTATAAAATAAACCACCAAACCAATTGGAATACAAATAACTACCCAACCTAAGATGGCTGAAATTTGTGAATTTATTAAAGTAAGTATTTTTTGTAAAAAGTCATTTTGTGCAAATAATTCAATTTCTAATTTAATCACCTCGGTTTTAAATAAATGGATGCTGAAATAGTTACCCAATTGATAAAAAGGCACTAACATAATTAGCTGTAAAGGTGCAACTAACCAATTAACCAACTGAATTACAATGATATTTAACCTGAAAATAAATGCAAAAATAAAACACAAAACAGAGGTTAATCCAATAAAAGGAAACAAGCCTAAAGTTACTCCAAAACTGATTGTCAGCGCTAGTTGAAAAGGCGTTAATCCATAAGTGAAAATTTGAATAAATTTGTTTTTAAAGTTTTGGAGGAGCTTCTGCATGCTGCTAATTTTGGCCCAAAGGTATGGTGTTTTATTAACTGATTTTGCTATTTTTGAAATAATTAATTTTGCAAATAATGACACAACTAATCTTAAATATTGAAGATGATAAATTGAATACATTTATCGAATTTATTAATACATTAGATTATGTATCAGTTGAAACTACCATTTCCGATTATCAAATGGAGGAAGTTGGCGCAAGACTACAAATGTTAAACGATGGTGAAATGAAAATTAGACCTTGGGAAGATGTGAAAGAATATATTTTTAGATAGAATTTCATTTAAATATTGATAAACAGACATGACAAAAAGATATCATTTATTATTAACTTGTTTATTTGTTATATTTTCTTGTAACAAGAAGGAAAATAAAACAATTTCAAATTCAGTTTTAACTGATAAAAACTATAGAGTTGTTTATCGAACAAATGGATATGGTGATAGTTTTTCATATCAATATGAGAAAACAAACTATAAATCAATTTACAGGAAAAAGCAAAATGAAGATAATTCATTACTAATATGCAAGTGGGATTATAAAGATAATTATGTTTTACAATCTTATTCTACAGATTCTACTAAGTGGTTTTATGAAGGTTTTCGTTACCCAAAACGCTCATTAAGTGGAAATAATAAGCATGGTTTTTTTGAATACAATAAGGAGGAATACTTAATAAAATCTGAATTTATTGATTCATTTTATAATATTAGAGAAGTTAATTTATATACTTATATTGATAGTAATATGGTAAGTAGTGAAAAAATTCTTACCAATTTATTGGGTGAAAAATTACATTCTGAAAAATGTAAATATACTTATTATGAAAACGATAATAGTCTAAAAGAATTGGGGAATCCAATTTTGAATGAATATTTTTATTTATTTAAATTTTCCAATAAATTATTGAAATCAATTCAGTTTGGAGAATATCCTGATTATATTTATAAATACACTTTTGATGAAAATAATTTGCCCATAAGTCGAATTAACATAGTAGATTCCAGAATAGATCAATTTTCATTTGAAGAATACTAAATGATATATTGATAATATTTAAAATTGCTTTTGTTCTTCTACTTTAATGCATTTATTTAGCAGCATGAATGAATTAGCCGCTAAAATATTGATTGATGATTTATGCAATCAAATAGAAAAGCATAATTATAATTATTACACCTTATCAAATCCAACTATAACCGACTTGGAGTTTGATCAACTTTTGAATCAATTAATTGATTTAGAAAAACAATTTCCTCATTTACAAAACCCCAATTCGCCAACTTTAAAAGTGGGTGGAAGCATTACCAAAGATTTTGAAACGGTAAAGCATAAATATCCCATGTTGAGTTTGGGAAACACTTATAACGAAGCCGATTTACGCGATTTTGATGATAGAATAAAAAAAGCCATTGGCAATAATTTTGAATACGTTTGCGAGCTTAAATTTGATGGATTGGCAATTAGCTTAAGTTACGAAAATGGTAAGTTAGTTCGCGCTGTTACTCGTGGTGATGGAACGCAAGGCGATGATGTAACCAATAACGTAAAAACTATCAAATCAATTCCACATCAACTAAAAGGAAACGATTATCCTGCTAGTTTTGAAATACGTGGAGAGGTTTTTATGCATAAAAAAACCTTTGAAAAACTGAATGCTGAATACCGTAAAGAGCTTGAAGATAAAGAGGTTTATACCGAAACTCAAATATTAGAAAGGTTGTATAAAAACCCACGTAATTTTGCCAGTGGAACCTTAAAAATGCAAGATAGTAGGGAAGTAGCCAAACGTCCGCTTGATGCATTTTTATACTTTTTATATGCCGATAACAAAGTAAGCGAAACCCATTTTGAAAGTTTAAAATTAGCCGAAAGTTGGGGCTTTCAGATAAGCGACCATTATAAACTTTGTAATAATATTGATGATGTGTTGGCTTTTATAAAATACTATGAAACTGCTCGCCACGACTTGAGTTACGAAATAGATGGAATTGTAATAAAAGTGAATAGTTATTTGCAACAAGAAGATTTGGGCTTTACCGCTAAAAATCCACGTTGGGCTATTTCATATAAATACAAAGCTGCCACAGCAGTTACCAAATTAGAAAAAGTAACTTACCAAGTGGGAAGAACAGGTGCTATAACTCCTGTAGCCAACTTAACTCCTGTTCAATTGGCAGGAACAACTGTAAAACGCGCAAGTTTATATAATGCTGATGAATTAGAAAGATTGGATTTGCACGAAAACGATACCGTTTTTGTAGAAAAAGGAGGAGAAATTATTCCGAAAATAGTAGGTGTAGATACCGAAAATAGAGAACCAAATGCTGTTAAAATTATTTACCAAACCCACTGCCCTGAATGTAATACCGAGTTGATAAGAAAAGAAGGAGAAGCCATTCATTACTGCCCAAATGCAAGTCATTGTCCACCACAAATAATTGGTGCTATGGAACATTTTGTAAGCCGCAAAGCCATGAATATAGATAGCCTTGGAGGCGAAACGGTAGCTGCATTTTATAAAATTGGTTTAATTAAAACCTATGCCGATTTATACGATTTGAAATATGAGCAAATTTTAAATTTAAGCATTGAAACCAGTGATGATTTGGATGAATCAAAAAGTAAAAAACGTTCCATCAAAGAAAAATCTGCGTTAAATATAATTGAGGGAATTACGGCTTCTAAGGCTGTTCCTTTTGAAAGAGTTTTGTTTGCGTTAGGTATTAGAATGGTTGGTGAAACTGTGGCTAAAAAATTGGCTAAACATTTCCAAAACATTGATAATATTATGGCTGCTACTAAAGAACAAATAGCCGATATTTATGAAATTGGTGACAAAATAGCTGAGCATTTAACTCAATTTTTTGCTGATAACGACAATGTGCAAATGATTGAAAAGTTGAAAACACAGGGCTTGAAATTGGCCATTGAAGAAGAGGTTGGCGTAGAGCGCAGCAATAAATTAGATGGTAAAACGTTCTTGGTAAGTGGTACATTTACAATGAGTCGCGATGATCTGAAAAAGCTGATTGAAGTAAATGGTGGTAGAAATATTGCAGGTGTTTCAAAAAATTTAAATTATTTAATAGCAGGCGATAAAATGGGCCCAGAGAAATTGAAAAAAGCTACCGATTTGAATATAACCATTATCAGTGAGCAAGATTTTTTAAACATGATTAATTAAGCAAAAATGAAACGTATATTTTTAATATTATTATTGTTTAAAACGTTTGGCTTATTAGCCCAAAACGATGTGACTACAGTAAATTTAGATACTTGGGGAAAAGACGATAGGTTTCATAAATACGAAAATACTTTGGCTTTATTTAAGGTGCAGGGCGATACCATAAAAAGTTTAGATTTTGAAGACCTAAGGCCTGCTGTAAACATTATTATAAAAAAGCCTATTGGGTATAAAAATTATGCGTATGGTTTTTTGTTTTTTACTGGCTCTAATAACTATAAAAACCAAGGGTATGTTACCGTTTTAGTAGGCGATTATAATACGGTAAATCCTACCATGTGGGTTGATGTAAACCAAAATTTCGACTTTACTGATGACGAAAAAATAGTGATGCCTTATTACTATCAAAAGGGAGTTGAGATTGTACTTCCAAATGCGCAGAATAATGCTGGCGGAAACAAAGTTTTGCTCACAAGAACCATGCTTTTTGGCAAGTTAGATTTACGCAAATACAAAGATGAGTATTACCAATATTATTATAAAGATAGAATATTTATAGGGCTTGATTTTACTTACCGCGAGCAACGTTATTTAGCCAAAACGGGTATTGTAAAATTAAATGACGATAGCTTTAGAATAGCCTTGCATGATGGAAATTCGAATGGGAAATTTAACGATAACGATACCGATAAAGTAATTGTAATTAATTACAATGATTCTATTTTTGATACTACAAACGATTTGTTTGCTAGTAAATTAAGTGCTGATAAAAAGAATAATTATTTTGAAAAAAATGGTAAAATATTCGAAATAATAGAAGCAGATGCTGCTGGTACTTTTATAAAAATTAGACCATCAAACAGTGATTTATTATTTGGAAAAATTGCTGAAGGCAAGAAAATACCTAAAGTAAACATTACCACACATAAAGGAGAAAAAAAGAACTTAAAAAAACTAAGGAAGCAGCAAGTGTTTATGTATTTTACCTCACTTACTTCCAAAAACTTTGAAAAAGATACTGCCATTTTACGGAAAATTGCAGCCATAGATTCTTGTAATATCAGGGTAATTATGTTTTTATATACCAATAAAAGCTATACCGTGCGTATTTATGGTAGCCAAAGTAAAGCCAATTATACGGTAGCTTTAGGGCATAAAGTATTGAATAAAAAATTGGGAATTAGGGGTTTACCTCAAACTTTACTAGTTGGTAAACGCAGAAAAGTTATTAAATATGGCATAACTCCTGAAGAATATTTGAATCAATTAATCAAACAATAGAATTAAAATATAACCACTAAATAATTTTTGGTTAACTTGAATATAATCTTTTACTTGCATTTAGCACTCAGTAAATTTAACTTAATTAAAAAATGAAAGTATTAGTAGTAGAAGATGAACCAAAAGTAGCCTCGTTTTTAAAACAAGGTTTGGAAGAACAAGCTTTTGATGTAACCGTTGCTTACGATGGTTTTTTTGGTAAAAAAATGGCACTTGATAATTACTATGATGTAATTGTGCTTGATTTGTTAATTCCTTATATAAATGGAATTGATTTATGTAAACAGTTAAGAGCTGAAGGATTAAAAGCACCAATTTTAATGCTAACTGCATTGGGAAGTACCGATGATAAAGTGTTAGGATTAGAAGCAGGCGCTGATGATTACTTAGTAAAACCTTTTGAGTTTAGAGAATTAATTGCTCGTTTACGTGCATTATGCAATCGTTATACCGATAACTTACAAGACCAAAAAGTATTAAAGCTAGCCGATTTAGAGTTAGATTTATACAAAAAAGTAGTTCGTAGAGGTGGCAAAAGCATTGATTTAACTGCAAAAGAATTTAGCTTATTGGAATATTTATTACGTAATAAAAACCGCGTTATTTCTCGTGCCGAAATAGCTGAAAAAGTTTGGGACGTTAATTTTGACACTGGTACAAATATTATTGATGTTTATATTAATTTCTTACGTAAAAAAGTAGATAAAGAGTTTTCGGTTAAGTTAATTTATACCATGGTTGGTATGGGTTATATTATGAAAGAGCCTGATTAGAATATAGTTAACAATAAAATTAAAAAGCTGCTTGTAATTAGGCAGCTTTTTTTATTTTTACAAAAAAATACTTCATTTTAAATGATTGTAAAAAACATACTCGCTTTAAAATTTACTGGCATAATTGCTGTTGTGTTACTTATATTTTCACTATTTGTGTTTGAGTTTTCAAATTCATTTAGAGAAAATGAATTTAACCAAAGTTTAAAAGCGAGTAGTCAAAACTTAGTTCAAATAATTTTAGACTCAAATGAGGTAGATCATGCCTTTATTCAATCGAGTTTTCAGCATAATTTAAACATTCATCCTAAGCAGGTATTGGTAATTTTAGAAAGCGATGATAAAGTTTTTTTTGAAACCAAAAGTTTAAATAAGGATTTTGTTAAGTTTTTAATTACCCAAATAAATTTAAAAAATGAATTTAGTTTAGTAAATAATGATACTGCATTTATTGCCTATAACTACTTAATGAATGGCGTTAAATATAAGGTCATTACATCGGCCGTAGATGAAGCTGGCAAGGTAAAAATGAGGTTTTTAAAATTATGTTTAATTTCTTTGTTTATTGTAAGTATTATTCTTACCATTTTATTTGGGCGCATTTTTGCAAAACAGGCACTATTACCTATGAATAATGTAATAGCTCAAGTAGAAAAAATTAACGAAAGTAATTTATTTGAAAGGGTTGATATTGGTAATGGTAAAGACGAAATTGCTCAATTAGCCATTACTTTTAATCAAATGTTAGATAGGTTGGAAAATTCATTTAAACTTCAAAAAACATTTGTTTCCAATGCCTCGCATGAGTTTAGAACGCCATTAACAGTAATGAAAGGGCAAATAGAAGTACTTTTATTACAACCACGTACCACAGAAACGTATATTAAAACATTTGCATCTTTACTTGACGATATCAATAATCAAATTAACCTTATAAATGGTTTAAGCAATTTAGCTAATGCCAACGCTAATTTCCCTAATATTAGCTTTAGTAAAGTTTATATCATTGATTTATTAGATGAATGTGTGAGCGAACTATCGCGCAATAAAAAATACAATGCAGTATTAAATATTGAGGAATTGCCCGATAATGAAAATACACTTTACTTAAAAGGAAACCATGCATTATTACGTTCAGCTTTAATGAATGTAATGGATAATGCATGTAAGTTTAATAAAACACCAACTTGCCAAGTAAACTTTAAATGTAATAACGAGTACATGGTGATTACAGTTATTGATAGTGGTTTAGGAATAAGTAAAGACGATATCAGCCACATTTTTGAGTCGTTTTATAGATCAAATAATATAAGGCATATACAAGGTCATGGAATAGGTTTAAGCTTGGTAAAAAAGATAGTTGACCTTCACCATGGTAAAATTACAGTTACTTCTGAACTAGGAAAAGGAACTAAAATGAGTATTTATTTGCCGAATATCAACTCAGAAAACAGTTTTTTGTTTTAATATAAAAAACTAAAAATCAATTAATTGTCGTATTTTTCTAATTGTTTAATAAATACTGCATAATCTTTATGGTATTCAGCGGTAATATCGTAGGGCTTATCAAAAGCTGTAAACTTTAATTGGCGGGCGTGAAGTACTACTCGTTTTATAATAGGTTCTTCATTTTCCCATTTTCCTTCTTTAAATCTTGGTTTAAATTGCGATAGAAATACATTTTTTCCACCATAACTTTCATCGGCCACAATAGGAAAATTTTGCGAAGCTAAATGAATCCTAATTTGATGTAAGCGACCAGTAATCGGCTTACAAGCCAACAAAGTGAAATGCTTATATAATTTTAAAGTAGAAACTATGGTAGTAGAAGGTTTACCATCTTTTTTATCTACAAATGCCAATCCCTTGCGCGTTTGACTTAGCGGTAAAACAATTTCTTGATTTTGAACCATTAGCTGCCCAGCTACAATGGCATGGTAAGTTTTATCAACTTCGCGTTTTTCAAATTTTATAGCCATTTCGCGGTAGGCTTCATCGCTTTTGGCTAAAAGTAAAATACCACTTGTTTCTTTATCCAATCTATGGCACAAGCGCAAGTCTTCGTTATATTTTTTTGCAAGTTTAATGATACTGAGGTTGTCATCGTGTCTATCGTCTAAACTTGAGTAAAATGCAGGTTTATTAATAAATACAAAGTGCTCGTCTTCTAAAATAATTATTTCTTTTAAACTATGTATGTGTTTCATATAAATATGCTGCAATATTAAGCATTTGTTACACTTTAGTAAGATTTACTTTACTGAGTGTGCCTTAACTGCTAAAAATTCATATAATTGCATCAACAATATTTATGACAAAAAAAATTTACGCTTTTGCATTTGCCGCCTTATTAACAGTAAGCGTATTTGCACAAAAACAACGAAAAGCTGGCCATTTGCCAGTGGGTAGAACCCAAGCTGAATATCAATTAATGATTGATAATGCTAAGAATAGAACTAATACTTTAGGAAAAGCAGTAGTTTTTCCTGAAAATATGCGAATGCCTGGCGAATTTGAGGAAAGCAGAGCAGTGGCAATTAGTTGGGCATATGAATACAATGAAGATTTTACTCAAATTGTTGGAATTGATACCAGCACAAGCTATGGTTGGATTTCGGCTCAATTGGCTCATTATATTTCAGAAGAATGCGAAGTTTGGATTAGACTTTGGGATAAAGGAGACAGCGTGAAAGTTTTAACTTTTATGGAAAGTTTAGGATGGCCTTTAACTAATTACCGTTTCTTTTACCAAAAAGGTGATGATTTTTGGGTGAGAGATTTTGGTCCAATGGCATTTTATTATGGAAATAAAGATAGTGTTGGCTTTACAGACATGAAATACTACGATGGTAGAGATTCGGATAATGTTTTTCCAGCATTTTTAGCTCAAAAAATGGGTTATAATAATTACGAAACGCCTTTAAATGCTGAAGGTGGAAACTTTATGACTGATGGTTATGGAAGAATGGTTTTTAGTTCGGTAATTCGCAATGCTAATGCCGATATTTTAAAATGGACAACAACCCAAACTTATAATACTATCAAATCAGCTTTGGCGTCAACCGACTTGAAAGATTTGCCAACTTTGTTATGCGATGGTGGAACGGGTCATATTGATTTATATACCAAGTTTATTGACGAAGAAACCATTATTGTATCTAAATATCCTCAAGAAATTACAGCTTCCGACCGCCAAACTATTGAAGATAATTACCAAAAGATGGCTGGATGGCAATCAACTTATGGTCGTCCGTACACCATTTACCGCATTCCTCATCCAACTGATGATAATGGAAAACATACTTTGGTTACTTGTGATGATTTGAATGGTGATGCGCGTAATTTTATTAATGGAATAACTGTAAATAATACATTCTTATTCCCGGCTTATTCCGATGAGTTTGATGGAAACCAAGCACAAACTAATGAGGTAGTAGAATTATTTAAAAGCATCATGCCTGGCTACCGTGTTATTCCAATCGATTCACGCGATATGAGCCCACTTGGAGGTGCTATTCATTGCGTTACGATGCAAATTCCAGTTGAAAATCCTTTAAGAATTTGGCACCCAAAAGTACAGTTTAACAGACTAATTGAAAATAACTTTAAAATATTAACCAAATGCGAAAACCACAGTGGTATTAAAACAGTTAATTGTATTTGGCGTAAAAATGGAGGTGCATGGCAAAATTTACTTTTAACTGATAGTGTTGGTTATCATGTTGGTAATTTATTTGTGCCCGGATTAACAAGAGCAGACTCTGTTGAATATTATATTGAAGCAGAATCAATGAATGGAAAAAAAGGTTATAAGCCAATTACCGCTAAGGTAAATGGATACAATAAGATTAAATTTGGTAATGTTTTAAACACCAAAGAAGTAATAACTCCTAAAAATTACTTATTTGCGGCTTATCCAAATCCAGCAAAAAATCAAATTCATATTCCCTTCCAATTATTAGAAAAAGGAGAAGTTGCTATTAAAATTACCGACATTACTGGTAAAGTATTAGCAGAACAAACTTTTGTGGCTAACAGCGGTCAGCAAGAAAATGTGTTTGATGTATCGTCAATTGCTAATGGATTGTATTTTTATACTTTAACCTTAAATGGTGAAACTGTAAGCACTCGCAAATTCCTAAAACAATAATTTTTATAAAATAAATATTCTAAAAATGGCTGCCAATAAAAAGGTGGCCATTTTTGTTATTAAATATACCATAAAAGCTGCATTTTTGCTCAAAATGAATTTTAAAAAATATACTCAGTTTTGTATTATGTTTTTGGCAGGTTTTGCTGGTTTTGCTCAGCATACTTATTTGCCTTATAATACTTTTACAACCCATTTAATTGATAGGTTCGAAATTAAGAATAGTCAGTTAAACAATAAATACTTTCATACCAGCACCAAAAGTTATAGGCGACAAGCCATGGCCGATTATGCCAATGAATTATTGTTAAACGATTCTAATTTTTCGAAGCAAGATTTATTTAATTTACAATACTTGCTAAACGATAATTTTGAATGGGCAAATTCATCCAAAACACTTGCTAAAAAGCCTTTTTTAAAGGAGTTTTACAAACAAAAAGCAGCTTTGTATTCAGTTCAAATTCCTGATTTTAACTTGGTGGTAAATCCTGTTTTAAATTATCAAATAAGCACGGTTGATTTTGAAGGAAAAAGGGCTTTAATCAATAATAGAGGACTTGAAATTAGGGGGAATATTACCAATAAAATTGGGTTTTATACACAAATAAGCGATGAAATTTTAAGACCGGTTCCTCAGCTTTTCGAAGAGTATAGACGCATTGGAACTTTTCAAGGAATTGGTTTTACCAAAGGTGGTAAAGGCGAGTTTAACCACTTTTTATCGAGCGGATATGTAAGCGTTTCACCTAATAAATACATGGATTTTCAGTTAGGGCACGGCCGCCAATTTATAGGTGATGGTGAGCGTACTTTTATTATATCGAATAATGCAGTTGATAATTTTTATGTACGATTAAATACACGCATTTGGAAAATAAATTATACCAATATTTTTAGTGAATACCGCGATTTTACCTCAGGAGCCTACGCAATTCAATCACGCCATTATTCGGCCACACATCATTTATCGGTTAATATTGGTAAAAAACTAAATATCGGCATTTTTGAAACCATCATTTTTCAGCGCGATAGCGGTTATGTAAATTCTGGTTTCGAACTCAATTACCTCAATCCAATTATTATGTATAAATCTATTGAAAATGGATTGAATAGTACTGATAAAGCAGTATTAGGTGCAAATTTTAAGTATAATTTTGCCAACCATTTTTCAGCCTATGGCCAATTGGTTTTGAGTGAATTGGTGCTTGATGAAATACTAAATAATAGAGGTTGGTGGGGCAATAAATGGGCTTACCAACTTGGTTTAAAATACATTGATGTATTTGGCATCAATAATTTAGATGCACAAGCTGAGTTAAATGTTTGCCGACCATACATGTACACTTCATTCTCTGCTTTACAAACCTATACCAATTACAATCAACCATTGGCGCATCCTTTAGGGGCTAATTTTTACGAAACAATAGGAATTTTAAGATACCAGCCAGCCAATCAATTATCCATGCAACTTAAAGGCGTTTATTATGCCATTGGTTACGATACTTTGGGTGGAAATGTAGGTCAAAATATTCAGAAAAGTTATAGAACTACCACTACTGATGTATATGGTAATTATATTACACAAGGTCAATTAACCAAGGTTTTGTTTATAGATTTTATGGCTAGTTATATGTTGCGCCATAATTTGTTTGTTGATTGTGGTTTAACTTATCGTTATTGTAACAGTGAGTTAACAGCTTTAAAATCGGAAAATACGTTTTTAAATTTGGGTATTAGGGTAAATATGGCTCGCAGAGAGTACGATAGGTAATTATGAAATTGTTATTTTTTTACGATGGTATCGCTCAAACCGCTTCCACCATTTAAAATATCAATCTTATTTTTTAAAAATTCTTCCTTATTTCTCAAGGTTTTTTCAATAGAATCGGTTTTATACATCAATTCTTGCAAATTCCTTTTAGTGTCTGTATCGCCATATCCAGGCAGTAACTCGCGAAAAGGAGTAGAAAATACCAAGAGGATAATACCTAGTCCAAACAATACCACAAAGGAACTAGCGCCCACAAAAACGTTCATAGGAGTTAATTTAAACGAAAACTTCTCTTCAAACGTTTCGTCATTTATGATAACTAATCGCAGCGGTAATTGTAACTTGCGTAAAAACTTTTTTCTTTTTGATTCCAATTTAAATGATTATGCTTAAAATTGTGGACTCGTATTTTTTCCAAAAATATAAAAATAGATTGCTTTTGAAATATAATAATAATAGAAATTTTTCCAAAATCGTAACTATCACATTCCTAAGTGTGGTAATTACATGGGCTTGTAATCCCAATAAGGAAAAATGGTTGAATAAAAAATGGCATAGTTTAGTTGGGCATTATAATATTTATTTTAATGGTGAACAGAAATTAAATGATGCCATCACAACACTAAACGCTGGTCATGTAAATGATTTTAATAAAATATTGGATGTTTTTCCTTATGGAACCGAAGCTGCTGCCAAAGGCGTTTCTAATGTTTTGGATGAGGCCATGAAAAAGTTTTCAGGCACTATTCAGTTACATAAAGTTGGTTCGTATACCGATGAAGCTTGGTTTGCCATTGCAAAAACACACTTTTTTAAACGCGACTATTATGCTAGCCAAGAAGCAATGCAATTTGTTATAGGTAAATATCCAAAAGAATATAAAAATATTGCTACTGCATGGATTGCTAAATCGTATATGGGTTTAGGTAAACCACAAGAAGCCGAAGCAGTAATTGGTTTGGTACTTTCTAATAAAAACATTGAAAAAAAGGACATTACAGAGGTTTACCTTACTGCTGCAGATGTAAACATCCGTTTAGAAAAATACAAATCGGCTATTGAAAACCTAAACAAAGTAGTAAAAGAAGGTCGCTTAAATAAAGATCAAAAAATTAGGTATTACTTTATTTTGGGTCAGCTATACATGCAAGCTAACGATAATGCCAATGCTTTGTTAAACTTTAATAAAGTAGTAAATTTAGTTCCTAATTACGATTTTGCATTTAATGCCAATATAAACATTACCAAGCTTTACGATGTAAACAATAAAAAAGAAGTAAACAAAGTAAGACGTAGGCTTAAAAGAATGGCTACTGACGATAAAAACGTAGATTATTTAAGCCAAATTTATTTTGAAATAGGAAGGTTAGAATTAAGTCAAAAAAATACTCAACCAGCAATTGTAGCCTTTAAAAAATCTATAGAAAATTCAAGTAAAGTACCATCGCAAAAACCTAAATCGTGCTATGAGTTGGCTAAACTTTATTTCGATATAAAAGATTATAAAAATGCCCGTGCTTATTACGATACCACAGCAAATTTATACGATAAAAAAGATAAATTATACTCAACCATTGTTTCAACCAAAAATGTATTAAGCGATTTAATAAATAACCTTGAAACTTACGAAAATGAAGATAGTTTACAAGCGTTAAGCAAACTAAGCAAAGATGCTTTAAACCGCAAAGTAACTGCTTGGATGGCAGCCGAAGCAAAGCAAAAAGAAATTGCTGCTAAGGAAGCTAAAAAACGTAAACAAATTGAAAGCAGTATGGCTGCTAATCAAAATTTACCTGGTGCCACTACCAATGCACCTTTGGCTTTTGATAATTCGGCTAGTGGCTCTCAATGGTATTTTTACAATACCAATTTGGTTAACGCAGGGATAACAGAATTTTTTAGCAATCGAAAATGGGGAAATAGGCTTAACGAAGATTACTGGCGATTATCGACCAAGGAGAAAACCAAACAAGCAGCCGAAGTTGATTCAACTGAAGAAGGTGATGGTAAAAAGGATGGAAATGTGGTAAGTAAGCAAGGTGGAAGTGATGAAAAAAATGAAACAAAGCCAGCCGAAGATGAAGCAAAACCAGCCATTGTATTTGGCGATAATGCCAAAGATGCTTGGATAAAAAATGTTCCATTTACACAAGCTGCTCTAGATAATTCAAACCTTAGTATGATGGAGGCTTTGCATAATTTGGGAGTTATTTATTATGCTAAAATAAAAAACTACAAAGAGGCCATTAATTACTTTAATATTTTACAAAAGCGTTTTCCTAAAAACGAATACGAGCCTGAAACTTGGTATTACCTGCATAAAAGTCATGATGAGTTAAATGAAAAACAAAATGCTACTAAGTTTAAAGATGATTTATTGAGTAAATATCCTCAAAATCCTTATGCACTTTTACTTATGGGTAAACCTGCAAATACAGCTGCTACCGACCAAAACAAGGACTTAGTTAAACTGTATGATAGTACTTACGAAGCATATAAGTTAGGTAATTACGAAGAGGTAAAAAAACTGAAACAAGAAGCCGATAAAAAATATCCAGGTAATAATTTTAGACCTAAATTTGAGTTAATAAATGCGTTGGCTATTGGTAAAACAGGCAAACTAGATGAGTTTAAAACAGCGCTAACAAGTGTTAGTAAAGAGTTTCCTAAAACTGATGTGGCTGCACAAGCCAACGAAATTTTAGAGATTTTAAACAAAGGCAATAAAAAAACAGAAGTGATAGCTAAGGATACTAATTTAGCGCCATTTACTATGGAGCCAAACGAAAAACATTATTATATTTTAGCGGTAAAAAATTTAAAAGCTAACTTTACCGATTATGTTGAAAAAGTATATAGTTACAATGAATCGTATGCTTCAAATGATAACTTAAAAATCAATGCCATGGTTAGTAACGATGGTTACCAATATTTATTGGTAAGAGAGTTTCCAAATCAAAAAAAGGCAGAAGATTATTACAAAGGTTTAGTGGCCAATAATTTGGTGGCTAATAAATTAAAAATAACTGAGCCGTATGTTGATTTTGTAATTTCGATTAACAATTACAAAAACATCATGAGAGATAAGCAAATAGAAAACTATAATAATTTTTATAAGAAACTACAAGTTAAACAACAGCAATGAGTTTTATACAACAAATTTTTGATAAAAAGTACATGAAATATGTAAAATGGCTATGGATTTCGGCCTTTAGCGGAATAGCTATTTTAACTTTGTTAATTGTAGTATTATGGAAAGATTGGGTTCCTCAATCGTATAAATTACCACCTTTAGAGGAGTTAGAAAATCCAAAAACCTTATTGGCTAGCGAAGTATATAGCAGTGATGGTGTTTTAATGGGAAAATACTTTTTACAAAACAGAAGCAATGCCAGTTTTGAAGAGTTAAGTCCACAATTGTTAAATGCTTTAATTGCAACCGAAGACATTCGTTTTTATGAGCATAGCGGTATTGATAATAACCGATTATTTACCATTATAGTTTATAATTTAGTTGGGCGCAGGCAAGGTGGAAGTACCATTACGCAGCAATTGGCTAAAAATTTGTTTCCGCGCAAACGTTTTAAGCACATTCATCAAAAAGTAGTTACCAAATTGCAAGAGTGGATTACAGCCATTAGAATTGAACAACGATATACCAAAGAAGAAATTTTGACCATGTACTTTAATACAGTAGAGTTTGGTGGTAATGCGTTTGGTATACGAAGTGCATCAAAAGTATTTTTTGGAAAATCGCCTAAAGATTTGAACGCACCCGAGGCTGCACTGTTAGTTGGAATGTTAAAAGGAATTACTAAATTTAATCCAAATAAAAATCCTGGAAATGCTTTAAACAGACGTAATACTGTTTTAAACCAAATGCAAAAAAATGGTTATTTAACTGCAAGCGAAGCCTCTAAATTTAAGAAAGAAGATATAAAACTTAATTACCAAGAAGACGACCATAACGAAGGTTTAGCCACGTATTTCAGAGAACATTTGCGTGTAGAATTAATGGAATGGGCCGAAGAAAATGGCTTTAATTTATACAAAGATGGTTTGAAAATTTATACCACCATTAATGCTAAAATGCAAGCTCAAGCCGAGTTAGCAGTGAGTAATCATTTAACTTTTATGCAAAAAAAGTTTTATGCCCATTGGAAAGGTCGCGAGCCTTGGGGCTCTCATAAAGAATTACTTGAAATGGCTATGAAACGTAGCGATAGGTACAAAATTTGTAAAGAGCAAAACTTGAGTCAAGAGGAAATTGATAGGCAGTTTAATACCATTGTAAAAATGAAAGTTTATAGTAGTGCACGTGGCGAAATAGATACCATGATGACACCTTTAGACAGTTTAAAATATTACAAATATTTTATGCAATGTGGTATGATGAGTATGGATCCAAGAACTGGTCAAATTAGGGCTTGGGTTGGTGGACATAACTATAAATACTTTAAATACGATCATGTTAACCAAAACTCAAAACGCCAAGTTGGTTCTACCTTTAAACCTTTTGTGTACACTTTAGCGGTTGATAATGGTGTTTCTCCTTGTACTATTTTCCCTAACAAGCCGGTTCAATTTGAAGGTTACCCTGAGTATAAACCAGGAAATGCCGATGAACAATATACCAAAGGCGATATGACCATGTATGGAGGTTTGCAGTTTTCAGTGAATTTAATTGCTTTACAAGTGTTAAAAAGTTTAGGTCCAGATGCTATTAAACAAGTAATAAATTTGGCTAAAAAAATGGGTGTTGAAAGTGCTATGGGCCCATACCCAGCAACGGCTTTAGGAACTGCCGATATTTCTGTTTTCGAAATGACAGGAGCTTTTAGCACATTTGCCAATCGTGGTGTATGGATTAAGCCCAATTATTTGGTAAAAATTACCGATAAAAATGGCAATATTATTTACGAACCTAAAGTAGAAAGTAGAGAAGCCTTGAACGAACAAACAAGTTATGTTATGTGTAAAATGCTTGAAAGAGTTACCGCACATGGAACAGCGGCTAAAGTTCGTTACCAATATGGAGTTCAAGGTGCTGTTGGTGGTAAAACTGGAACCACTCAAAATTATAGTGATGGTTGGTTTATAGGTATTACACCAACTTTAACTACTGGAATTTGGACAGGTTTTGAAGACCGCGCCATTCATTTTAGAAGCATGGATTTAGGAAGTGGTTCGGCCATGGCCATGCCTATTTTTGGTAATTATATGAAAGCCGTTCAAGACCAAAAGTTAGCCGAAATAGTTCAAACTTGGCCTGCACCAAAATCCGATTTAACCATTGAACTTGATTGTGATAAGTTTAAACCTGATTCCAAAACAACTACTAATGATTTTATGGAAGAATAATTCAAAATAACACTTAACAAAAAATCCCGTTCAGGCCTGAGCGGGATTTTTTTGTTTTATAATTTTGTTTTATTAAAAATAGTCAAAAAATTATTTTTATAAGTATCGCCAATATTTACAGTTTGGTCCTTTATTTTTATAGTATTGTTTTCAACCATCGTTATATAATCAATATTGATTATGAATGATTTATGAATTCTTAAGAAGTTGTTATATGCGGCTAATTCTTCCTCAAAATTTTTCATGGTTTTATGAATGGTTATTCTTTCATCATCAACCCAAAGGCGTAAGTAGTCCTTAAGACCTTCTATTAACCATAATTTTGATAAGTTAATTTTTAGCCATTTCCCTTCACTGCGAACAAAAATGGTATTTTCTAACTTGGGATTAGCTTTGTTTTTTATTGTTTCAATAGCCTCTTTTCCTTTATTAATTGATAGCAAAAATCTTTCAAAAGAAAATGGTTTCAACAAGTAATCAATGGCATTTAACTCATAACTTTCTATGGCGTATTCGCTATAGGCAGTTGTAAAAATTACCATTGGCGGATTGGGTAATATTTTCAAAAATTCAGTTCCTAAAATTTCAGGTAAATTAATGTCAAGCAGCAGTAAATCAACTTGTTGTTTCCCTAAAAGGGCAAATGCTTCTAATGCATTTTTGCATACACCAATCAGTTCAATTGACTCTATTTTTTGCACATAATTTATTAATATTTCGCGTGCTAATGGCTCATCATCAATTATGGCTACTCTCATTAGTTTAGGTTTATTTTTAGTTCAATTATAAAACTTTCTGAGTTTTTTGTTATCAGTATCTCATGTTTATTTGGATACAATAACTCAATTCTTTTTTTTAAGTTGCTTAGCCCAATTCCACCTTCTTTTTT
Source organism: Bacteroidota bacterium (assembly GCA_027484685.1). Classification (GTDB taxonomy): domain Bacteria; phylum Bacteroidota; class Bacteroidia; order UKL13-3; family UKL13-3; genus JAAFJM01. Next base: position 2,139 of record JAIXSO010000017.1, on the reverse strand, counting down.
TGTTGGCAAACTAGGTATTGTAGCAATATTGTTTTTGCAGTAAACATTTAACTCATTGTTTTGAATAGTAAACCTAAAATCAATTTCTAAAGTGTCTAACATTCTGTTATGTGTAAATACATTTTCTAAAATGGGTAGCCAAATTAATGGAGGTATTTCGGCAGGTTGGTCAGTATTTATTGTAAATTGATTGAATTTGGAATTGGTAACCCTAAGTAATTCAATGTCTACATAAGCTTGAATAATTTCTTTTTCTTTTTCAAATGATATTTTGTAAGTATCACTTTCGTAAAGAATGTATCTTAAAATAGATGAAAGTTTTAAAATAAAAGAGGGTACTTCGTCCGATTTTTTTAAAGTTAAACCATATAAATTGTTTAAGGTATTGAATAAAAAATGAGGATTAAGTTGGTTTTTTAAAAATGTAAGTTCTGTCTCCCTTTTGTTATTTAATTCCGCTTCCATTTGCTTTAGTTTATTTATTGAATGGTGGTAAATTCCAGCCAAGGTGAAAATAACAAGCCACATAAACATAAAGGCAAAATAGGATTGCATATCGTTTACAATTCCCTCAAAAGAATGGTCTGTACTTAATGGCGACATGATAATGCTCATTTCAGTATTAAGTCCAGGATAAATTTGTGGTAATTTTTTTAGGGTAAAGGTGTATAAAAAAGAGATACTTAAAAGTAACAACAATGCAGAAATAAAATAGGCAATTCGTCTTTTTTGAAAAAGAAGTTTGGGTAATAATAAAAGGTTATTTATATAACTAAGTAATGCAAAAAATAACATGTAAAATAGCATTACTGAATTATAAAAAGGGGTTGAGTAAATGTTTTGATCGTCTGCATCGGGGAATTTTAGGATAATTAGAAATACCCAAAAATAGATATTCAACCACAATCTGGAACCCGCCAGTATAAGCACTCTTTTAAATACACCTGATTCTAATTTCATGCTAACAAATTAGCATAAAAAACAAATTCTATTCAAATTCAATAGACCAAAGGGCAAATAATATAGACGAAATGGTGTAGTCTAAAATTCTTGATGTTTGGTCTAAATTGAAAAACTAATAGTTTTAAAAACACTTGATTTGGAAATAGTTAAATAACCTAAATTATGAAAAAATCAGTTATAACCATTTTGTTTTTTGCTATGGTGATTTTAAAATCACAATCACAAGTATCGCCTTATTTAGCAGGTCGTTTTCAGTTTGTGTTAGATAGTGTTTGTACCAAATATAACATTAAGGGTACGTCAGCAGCTATTTTAATTCCTAATGTTGGTATTTGGAAAGGTGTTAATGGTGTTTCTGAACAAGGTGTTCCTATTACTTCAAGCATGCTGTTTGGCATGGGCAGCAATACCAAAACTCATATTGCAGCAGTGTTGCTTAAAATGCAAGAACAACAACTGTTATCCTTAGATGATTCTATTGGAAAATGGATTTCTGGATATTCAAACATCAGTGGTAAAATTACCATTCGCCAATGTTTAAATCATACCAGTGGATTATTTGATTACATGCAAAATTCTTCTATTAATGATAGTATTTTTGGTAATACAGCCAAGGTGTGGCAACGCAACGATATTTTAAATTTAGTAAAAGCACCTAATTTTATGCCTGGCAAAGGTTGGGATTACTCAAATACTAATTATATCATAGCAGGAATAATTATAGAAAGTGTAATGAAAAAATCGCCTTTTAAAGTAATAGATGAATTGTTATTAAAACCTCATAATTTGGTAAATACTTTTAATTATGGCGAACAAGGAGTATTGCCAATTGCGCATCCTTGGAGTATCAGTATGGATGGAAAAGAACTTACCGATATGACCCAAACCCCTCTTTTAAATAACCTGTTTAGTTTGGCAAATACAGCAGGCTCATTAATTACCACTGCTGAAGATAATGTTCAGTTTTGGCATAAATTATTTTCGGGCCAAATGCTTAGTAAGCAATCTTGGAAAGAAATGACTACTAACCTTAGTTCGGGATAAGAATATGTTGATATTTTTTTTATAAAAATCTGTAAATCAATTAAATAGTAGCATTGAAATTGTTAAATTTGTAGTGCAAACAATAAACAAAACAATAACAATGCTACGGGATAAAATTACTGAAATTTTTGT